>NZ_JAHFZG010000011.1 GCF_018619475.1 Rhodomicrobium sp. Az07 | reverse complement strand
ACAGTTTCGACGCATCGCTACGAGATATGAAAAAACCGCCCGAAACTACCGCTCCATGATCGCTCTCGCAGCAACCATCTTGTGGATCCGATAAATGTCCACACTTCCTAGTGCGTCTGCCCGTAGGGGTGAACGATCTGGCCGCTCGGGCTGGCCTTGTCCACGGTCTCGGGCAAATGCTTCTGAAGGATGTCGAGGATTTTTTCGGGCGGAATGCCGATCTTCTGAGCGAAGCGCTGCAAATCCTGATCGCCGAGCGCGTGGCGCAGGTCTTCTTTCTCCACCGGCAGGTTGTCGCCCTGACCGAGCCAGGACTTCACATGTTCTTCAAGGCCGCCCTTGCTGAGCTTGTCGACGATCACCGTCAGATTGCCGAAGCCCGCCTGATTGAGAATGTCCTGCAAGGACATCGGAATGGCCGGGCCCGAACCCGCCTGATTTGCCTGCGGCTGCGGCGCGGACTGGCGCTGCACGGGCGGCTGCTGCTGACCATGCTGGCCAGCCTGATGCAGAGCGGCGGTGATGGCTTCGAAAATGTTCATGACGCGACCTCGCGAAAGCTTGTTTGGTCGCGAAAATAGCATGAGCGGTGCGCGGGATCGGGCAATTCGCGCATCAGCGCCAACGAACGGCGAACGGAGACTTTTCAATTGGAGGAAAGAGTCTGCTGCCGAAGCCGGCGGCATGCGGCGACAGGTCCGCTGGCGGACTGCTCCACTTTCAATCAGAGCTGCGTTGCGCCCGGCCGCACCCAAAACGGGCGCATCGCGCTCCGCCGCTGCTCGACTGATATGATCGGGGAGACGGCGGGGCGGCTCGACATATCCGCGAGAGTCCGCAAAAGCCGCGGATCAGGGTCGCGTGTCGGCCACGACCGCCGCCGCCAGGATGTAGCCGAGCGCAACCGCCGCAAGGCACATCACGACCGAAATGCCGACATTCGCCAGCGCCGTCCACGGCTTGCCGTCGCGAAGGAGATCGAAGGTTTGCAGGCTGAACGAAGAGAAGGTTGTGTAGCCGCCGCACATGCCGATCATCACGAACGCGCGCGCGTCGCCGTGGAGTCCGTAGCGGCTGCCCGCCACCGAGAGCGCTGCGAAAAGCCCGATGATGAATGAGCCCGTGATGTTGATGAGTATGGTGCCCCACGGGAAAAACGGTCCGGTGAGGCGGACCATGGCGTCCGAGACAGCCGCGCGCGCAACGCTGCCAATGGCTCCGCCGAGCGCGATGAAAAGATAGGTCATGAGGGACATGGTCTGCTCGCGTGGGATCGAGGGCGATGCGGGCGCGCCCCGAGACAAAAGAACGCCCGCTTACAGAGCGGGCGAACAAAAGCGCATTTTAGATCGGGGGACTTATAAGTCCGTCACCGTCCATCCACAAGGCCGGTTTCAGGCAGGCGAGCTTTCGCCAATGCCGACGGGACAAGAAACGCCGGTTCCGCCAAGGCCGCAATAGCCGCCGGGGTTTTTCGCGAGATATTGCTGATGATAGCCCTCGGCAAAGTAGAATTCGCCTGCGGGCGCGATTTCAGTCGTGATCGCGCCATGGCCCTTCGCGGACAGCGCCTTCTGGTAAGCCTCCTTCGACGCAAGCGCTTCGCGCTCTTGCTCGTCATTCGTTGTGTAGATCGCCGAGCGGTATTGGGTACCGACGTCGTTTCCCTGCCGCATTCCCTGCGTGGGGTTGTGCGATTCCCAGAACGCTTTCAGCAACTCGCCATAGCTGACCTTCTTCGGATCGAACACCACAAGCACAGCCTCGGTGTGGCCCGTGCGGCCGGAGCAGACTTCCTCATAGGTTGGGTTCGGCGTCAAGCCGCCCGCATAGCCCACGGCTGTCACGATCACGCCGGGGATCTGCCAGAAGCGGCGCTCCGCGCCCCAGAAGCAGCCCAGCCCGAAAATCGCGACTTCGCTGCCTTCGGGATAGGGCGGCTTCAGCGCGGCGCCGTTCACGATATTGGTATCGGTGGTTGGAATTGGCGCGTCGCGGCCGGGAAGTGCGGTCGCGGCGTCCGGCATTTGGGTTTTCTTGCTGAAAGGAAACATCGCCACCTCTTTCTGTCCCGCTCATATGGGGATTGGGAGGCTGTGAGAAAAAGTGCGCGCCAGCGGGCTCCGGCGCAGTTCACGCGTTCTTGCGCTGGCCGAAGGTTAGTTGACGCTAACGTCAGGGAGGGACGGCTTCTCGACGCTGACCGTATTCTGATCGTAGATATAGAACGCCGCGATCGCGACGAGCGCGACGACAAGCGCGCCGATAATGAAATTCCGCATTTTGGTGCTCCTTCAAGCTGGAATGTCATTCAGCAAACGGACGAGAGCCCGGCAAGTTCCGCGCCTGCTAGCCGTCCGCCTCGCTATTTCTTCACGGTTGCGAATGCGGCAAGTGCCCTTGCCCGCGCCGCCGCGTGATCCACGACAGGATGCGGATAGCTTTCGCCGAGCGTGACGCCGTACCGGCGCAGGGCCACCGCGCTCGCCGTCCATGGCTTGTGGATGAGCGATGCGGAAAGTTTGGCGAGTTCCGGCACGAATATGCGCACATAATCGCCGCGCGCGTCGAATTTCTCGCCCTGTAGAACGGGATTGAAGATGCGGAAATAGGGCGCCGCGTCCGCGCCGGACCCCGCCACCCACTGCCAGCTTGCGGCGTTGTTCGCGAGATCGGCGTCGACGAGCGTATCCCGGAACCAGTCCGCGCCGATCTGCCACGGCAACAGCAAGTGCTTGATGAGGAACGAGGCGACGATCATCCGCACGCGATTGTGCATCCACCCCGTTTGCCAGAGCTGGCGCATGCCCGCGTCCACGATCGGGTAGCCCGTCCGCCCGCGCCGCCACGCTTCGAGCGCGCTGTCGTCGTCGCGCCATGGGAACGCCGCGAACTCGGGGCGGAACGGCGCTTCGGGCAAATGCGGGAAATGGAACAGCAGGTGATACGAGAATTCGCGCCAGCCGACCTCGCGCAGATAGGCGTCGGCCGCAGCTTGATCGCCCGCCGCTTCCGCCGCCTGCACCGCCTGCCAGATCTGGCGCGGGCCGATTTCGCCGAACGCCAGATGAGGCGACAGCCGCGACGTGCCATCGACGCCGGGTTCGTCGCGCCGCGAGCGATACGATGCGAGTGCGGTTTCGATGAAGTGAGCGAGGCGTTCGCGCGCTGCCGTTTCGCCGGGCTGCCATGCGGCGCGGATGCCGCCCGCCCAGTCGGGTTTCGTCGGTTCGAGGCACCAGCTTTCCAGCGCATCCGAGCGCGGCCAGCGGTCTGGCGCGGCGAGTTTTCGCGGCGCTGGCAACGGCGTCGAAGGGACGCCGCGCTGGGATAGTGCCCGGAAAAATGGCGTAAAAACGCGGAACGGCTCGCCCGCGAGGTTCGCGAGGCTTTCCGGCTCGACGAGAATTTGCCCGCCGAACCGCCGCAGCGAAACGCCGCGCGCTTCGAGCGTGGCCGTCAGCCGCTCTTCGAGTGCGCGCTGGAACGGTTCGTAGCCGCGCGTGAAGAACACCGAGCGTGCGCCGGTTTCCTCGATCAGATGCAGCAAGGCGCGCTCCGTATGCCCGCGCCGAAGCACCAGCCGCGAGCCAAGCGCTTCGAGGTCCGACGCAAGCGATGTGAGCGACTGATGAAGCCACCAGCGGCTTGCGCCGCCCAGACGCCAGCGCCCCGGCGTTTCGTCGTCCAGAACGTAGACCGGGATAACCGGCGCGCCCGTCTCGGCGGCGGCGGTGAGGGCGGAGTGATCGGCGAGGCGCAGGTCGCGGCGGAAAAGGACGAGAGCCGGAGCGGCGCGCGATGAATCGGTCATTGTCGGCGTTCCTCCCACAATTCCAGCGGCGAACTGGCGCTTCGCCCGGAAGTTGTGCCGCGAAAGCCAGATCGCAATTGCGTTCGGTCGGCGTTTTTGAGACAGTTAAGCGAAGCAATCCGATCCGGCCCTGGCCCTCGCAAACGGTTTTAATGCCGCAAGACGAAGCCCTGTGTATCGCGGCGGAACTCGATCCGCCTTTCACGATCCTCGGTGCGCAAAGCCAGCGCGTTCCGATCGTGTTCAATTCGCCCCATAGCGGAAGGGTTTATCCCTCCGTCTTCCTCTCCGCGTCGAGGCTTTCCGCGCAGGCTCTGCGAAAGTCCGAGGACGCCTATGTCGATCAGTTGCTTCAGGCCGCCCCGGCACATGGCGCCGTGTTGATGCATGCGCATTTCCCGCGCGCTTATGTGGATATCAACCGCGAGCCTTACGAACTCGATCCCCTGCTTTTCAACGGGCGGTTGCCCGATTTCGTCAACAGCCAGTCGCTGCGCGCCATCGGCGGGCTAGGCACCATTGCCCGCATCGTGAATGAGAAAGAGGAGATCTATCCGGGGCCGCTCGCGCTCGACACGGCGTTCGTGCGGATCGAAAAACTCTACAAGCCTTATCATGAGGCGCTTGGCACCCTGCTGAAATCGTCGCGTGCGCGCTTCGGCGCGGCGTTCCTTTTCGACTGCCATTCGATGCCGTCGCAGCAGGCCGAGCGCGGCGGCTGGCCGGATTTTGTGCTGGGGGATCGTTTCGGCGCGTCCTGCGCGCCTGAAATCACGCGCCTCGTCATGGCCCTTCTGAAAGGGCTCGGCTATCGCGTCGGCCTCAACAAGCCCTACGCGGGCGGCTACATCACCGAGCATTTCGGCAAACCGCAGCAGGGCATCCACGCACTTCAGATCGAGGTCGACCGCAGCATTTACATGAATGAGGAGAATTTCGAGAAGACGCCCGCCTTCACGAGCCTCCAGCGCGACATGTCGCACCTCGTGGCCACGCTCGTGCAGGAGTTGCCGCGCTGGAGCGGAGGTTATAAGGTCGCCGCTGAATGAGAGCGTGTGCGGAAGGTTTCTCGGAGAGGATGCTGTTCGGCTTTCGCGAAATCCGGTTTGGACCAGGCAAAAAAAGAGGCCATTCAAGATAATTGAACGGCCCCAAGTCTAGGGAGGAAACGCCCAAGGAGGGCAGCGACACGCGTAATGAACGCATATCGCACCGCAGTAATATTGCATTGCAACGCACAAAACACAAGAGACAGTTGTGATGTGGGCCGCAATGCTCGTTTTCGCAACAAACTGTCCGCCCTTGCCGCCTGTGCGAAATATCTGCCAAGTTGCGTACCATCTCACGCAGTATGTCGACAAAACGGGGAGTGTCCGACGTGCCGGTTGCTTTTGATTCGCTGCTTGAAACAGCACACAGGCTCGCCAATGCGGCGAGTAGCGTCACTCTGTCCCACTTTCGCATCGGAACAAATGCCGATCACAAGGGCGGCGCGTCTTTCGATCCCGTAACCGTTGCCGACAGGGGCGCGGAAGAGGCGATGCGCGCCATTCTGCGCCGCGATTTCCCGGATCACGGCATCGCCGGTGAGGAATTCGAGCCGGTAAACGAGGGCGCAGACTATGTCTGGAGCCTCGATCCCATCGACGGCACGCGATCCTATATCATCGGCCTGCCGATCTGGGGCACGTTGATCGGCGTTCTCTATCAGGGCAAGCCGGTCCTTGGCGTCATGGATCAGCCTTTCATCGGCGAGCGTTTCTGGAGCGACGAGCAGGCCGCGTGGTACCGCGGGCCGAACGGACTCAGGCGCTGCAAGACAAGGACATGCGCGAGCCTCGGCGACGCCTTGCTGACGGCAACGACGCCGGACATGTTCGAGGGTGAGGACGCAACGCAGTTCGATCGGCTTGCCGCTTCCGTGCGCATGCGCCGCTTCGGCGGAGATTGCTATGCCTACGGTATGCTGGCGCTCGGCCAGATCGACATCGTGGCAGAGGCGTGCCTGAAGCCCTTCGACATCGTTGCGCTTATCCCCATCGTTGAGAAGGCAGGCGGTGCCGTTAAGACATGGGACGGCGGCGAGGCGCAGGCGGCGGGGCGCTGTATCGCTTGCGGCGATCCCGCCTTGCTGGACGTGGCGCTCGAGCGGTTGCGAGGCTGAAAGCAACGGGGGTCTTGGTTGCGCGCGAACTGAGCTTTTTCCGCGCCGTCGCGGCCACGATCTCGCGCCGCAGGCGGTTCGCTTCGGGTTTTCCGCTCTACAGCGTGCCTATCCTCCCTTTGCGGGCTTCTCAAGGATAACCCAGATTCTCTCCTCGTGACCGTAAAGCCGGATCGTATCCGCGGAGGAATTGCCCCAGTAGTCCGTCCCCTTCTCCGACCTGTCGGGTCTTCCGAAGAGTGTCAGGAAAGCCGGTCTCAGGCTCTGGGCAGTCGCGTAGGGATTGTCTTTGGGCGACAGGATCGCGGTGATCTTCGAGGCCGTCATATGGTCCTGCGGATTCACGTCCTCGGGCTCGAATTCGACACTGAGCGTGAAATTGCCGTTGTCAAGAAACAGTCGTTGCGTGCATTGCTTCCGCCCGTTGCGGCACGTTTCATGCAGTGCCGCGGGCTCCGCGAAGAAACCCGAACCGTCGACCGTTCGCTTTACGGACGCAAAACTGTCGTTGAGTTTGATACCGAACACGCTGCACTCCGAGATGTCGGAGATTTTCTTGTTTCTGACAGCGCATGGCTTTACGCCGGAAAACAGGAGGCGGCGAAAATTATCCTTTACGGCATCGCGATCCAGTGTGCCGCCGTCGGACGTCGCCGCGTAGGTCGGAGTGGCCGCAGTGGCAGTCGCGGGCTTCGCACTCCCCTTGTCGGTTAGCGAACTCCACGCCAGCCAGACCGAAAAGCCGACAAGCCCCAGGATGCCAAGCGAGTAAAGAGTGGAAAGGAGCATTCGCTCCCAGAAATTGTGAAACGCCTTGTCATCCATCGATTCGACCTACTCACACGAAAAACGCGATGATTGTTTTATGAAACTTTTATCTTTCGCGAGGCATGCCGCATAGGACCGTGGCTGCATTGATGCACAGCTTAAGGCGAACGCCAGATAGGGCGCATCGGAACGGGCGACGGATCATCTTGTTGAGATTCCAGAAGGCGCGCGCAGAAAGCGGGACACGACACGACGTTCCCTCTCGCGGCCCGCCGAAGCGGAAGGAGAGACAGGATGGATACGCATCAGCAAGGGTTCGCGAAACTCACCGCAATGATAGACGCCATTGAGGTCGGCATGCTCACGACAGCCGACGAAAGCGGCCATTTGCGGGCGAGGCCGATGGCGACGCAGCGCGCCGAAGATGGATGTTTATGGTTCTTTACTGGCCGGGACTCGCCAAAGGTTGATGAGATCCGGAAGGATTGCCAGGTGAATGTCAGCTACAGCGACCCCGCGAACCAGATTTTCGTCTCTGTTTCAGGCGTTGCGCGCACGTCCCGCGACGAGGCCAGGATCCGCGAACTGTGGACCGGCCAGGCACAGCGATGGTTTCCCGAGGGACCGGAGGATGCGCGCATCGCGCTGCTCTGCGTCGAAATCACGGCGGCGGAATTTTGGGACGTAGACGCGTGCAAAATGCGCGACCTGATTAAGTCGAACGCATCTCCGGATCAACTCGCCGCCGCGACGGACCACAAGGCGATGTCTTGACGCTAGCGGGAACGGCAAGAGGAGATATCGCGCAAAGACTGCGGGCAGGGAAACCCGTTCCTGGTCGACCAGTCAACATGAAAAATAAGATACATTAAATCACGAACTCGCCGACAAGTTGCCATCTGTTGGCCGCGAAGCCCGCCTGTTGTGAGCCTCATAAGGTTAACAAGATGGAGACTCGGCATGTCGCTACGCAGGATTGTCATTGCTTCCCTTCCCGCATTTCTCGCGGCCACCACTATCGCTTCCGCAGAGCCTGTGGCCTACTCGTTTGATCCCGGCCACACCGCCGTCCGCTTCTGCTGGAATCATCTCGGCATCAGCCGCCAATGTGCGCAATTCAAGAACTACGAAGGTGAAGTTCTTTACGACGCGGCCAAGCCGGAGAACAGCAAGGTCGCCATCACCTTCAAGACCGACAGCATCGAGACGCTCGTCCCTGTTTTCAACGATCACATGAAAGGCGACAAGCTTTTCGACGCCAAGGCTTTCCCCGAGGCGACCTTCAAGAGCACCAAGTTCGAGCGCACCGGCGAGAAAACCGGTAAGGTCGCGGGTAACCTGACGATCAAGGGCGTGACGAAGCCGGTGGTTCTCGATGTCACGCTCAATTTCGACGGCATGCATCCGATGTCGAAGAAGCCGACGCTCGGCATCGGCGCCACAACGGCGATCAAGCGCACGGACTTTGGCGTCTCGCAAGCCGCGCCGTTCGTCTCCGACGAGGTGACGATCGACATCCAGACGGAACTCAACAAGAAGATCTAGTTCACGGGCATCCGACCGGGACTCGTTCCTGCGTAATCACGATGCTGGCCGGGAATGGCCAGCATCGAATTGCCTAACTTCCGAGCGGGCGTCGACCTAGATCAGCCTGCGTTTAATCGGACTCGATTTGACGCAGAGAAGCTGATCGACAACAGAAACCTACATCCCCGTGCCGCGTCTGATTTGCGGCACGGGGATGTAGATTGGGCGGCCCGACGCGGCGCCATCGAATGATCCGAGCGTCCATCATGTGACCCTCGTCACGCCACTGCGGCCACGCTCGCCGCGACTGCACCCGCTCTAGGATTCCTGTGGCTCTATCTCGGCCAGAGCCGCCTCGATCAGATCGCGCGCCCGATTGAGTTCGGCGTGGCCAGCGATCACGCTAAGTTCCCTTAGCATGTCGGCGAGGTATTCACGGCTATCCTGCTGAGAAAGAAATGCGATATCCGCGTCTTCGGCGGCCTTGGCTTGAGAATTGGGAGTGCTTTCTGACAGGACCGGTGATAAGACGCTCGTCATTGGGGGGCTCCGTCGTTCCTTGCCTGCGACGCTCGCAAGGCTGCTGGCCCACATTTATGATCGGTTGCAAACAAGATCAAATGCATCCTGAGATTGAAGTGGATTTGTTAAAAGTTTGTTGCTTTTGGGGAACAGATGCCGATTTGGTGCGCTTGTAGTGTCAAGAGCGGCGCGGCATTATGTCAGATCGGCTAATTTGGAGTGTCATGGACCAGATCTTCAAGTCGCTGCTCCGTGATCGCTGTCTGATCGGCGGCGAATGGGTTGGCGAGCCTGCCCTGCCGGTCGTCAATCCCGCAACCGGAGCTTTCCTTGCGCGTGTGCCGAATTTCGGGCGTGCGGAAACCCGCGACGCCATCAATGCGGCGCACAAGGCTTTTCCCGCCTGGAGCGGACTGCTCGCCAAGGAGCGCGCGGCCATCCTCAAGCGCTGGCACAATTTGCAGGTCGCGCACGCGGAATCTCTTGCGCGCCTCATGACGGTCGAAATGGGCAAGCCGCTGGCGGAATCTCGCGGCGAAGTGGCCTATGGCGCCGCTTTCGTCGAGTTTTTCGCGGAAGAAGCCAAGCGCATCTATGGCGAAACCGTCCCCTCACCGCGCAAGGGCGGCCGCGTCATCGTGATGAAGCAGCCCATCGGCGTGGTCGGCGCGATCACGCCCTGGAATTTCCCCTTCGCGATGATCACACGCAAGGTTGCGCCCGCGCTCGCGGTGGGTTGCACGGTGGTCGTTAAGCCCGCGCCCGATACGCCGATGACGGCGCTGGCGCTTGGCGCGCTTGCCGAGCAGGCAGGCTTTCCGCCCGGCGTCATCAATATTGTGACCGGCGATGCAGAAGCTATCGGCGCTGAACTGACGGCAAACCCGCTCGTGCGCGCGATCACCTTCACCGGCTCGACACGCGTCGGCAAGCTCCTGATGCGCCAATCGGCGGACACTGTGAAGAAGGTTTCGCTCGAACTCGGCGGCAACGCGCCCTTTATCGTGTTCGACGACGCGGATATCGACAAGGCTGTGGAAGGCGCGGTCATCTCCAAATTCCGCAACATGGGCCAGACCTGCGTGTGCGCGAATCGCATTCTCGTGCAAGACGGCGTCTATGATGCCTTCGCCGCGAAGCTCGCCGCACGCGTGGCTGCGCTCAAGGTTGGCGATGGCTTGCAGGCGGGCGTCGAACAAGGCCCGCTCATCAACGAAGCCGGCTTGAAAAAGGTGGAAGACCACGTCGCGGACGCGCTCGCCAAAGGCGCAAAAATTCTCGTCGGCGGCAAGCAGCACGCGCTCGGCCGCACCTTCTTCGAGCCGACAGTACTGACGGACGCCACGCCCGACATGCGTGTGGCCACGGAAGAAACCTTTGGCCCGGTCGCGCCGCTGTTCCACTTCAAGACCGAGGATGAAGCCATCGCATTTGCCAACGGTACGCCCTACGGCCTTGCGGCATATTTCTATTCTCGCGACGTTGCGCGCGTATGGCGCGTGACGGAACGCCTCGAATTCGGCATTGTCGGCGTCAACGAAGGCATTATCTCGACAGAAGTCGCGCCTTTCGGCGGCGTCAAGGAATCTGGCCTCGGCCGCGAAGGCTCACGCCACGGCGTCGAGGAATTTCTCGAACTCAAATACATGTATCTTGGGGGACTTTCGGATTGACCGACATTCAAACTCTGAAGCGCCAGGCAGCTGCCGAAGCGCTTAAATTCGTCGAGCCGGGCATGGTGCTCGGCCTCGGTACAGGCTCAACGGCCTCCGCCTTCATCGAACTCCTCGCGGAGCGGCTGAAGACGGAAGACCTCGATCTCACCTGCGTCGCCACCTCGGAGCAGACGAAGCGCTTCGCGGAGGAACGCGGCATCAAGATCGCCGACTTCAACACCATCGCCGATGTCGATCTGACCATCGACGGCGCGGACGAGATCGACCCGCAGCTCAACCTGCTGAAGGGCGGCGGCGGCGCGCTTCTGCGCGAAAAGATCGTCGCCTTCGCCTCCGACCGCGTGATCATCATCGCGGACGCGTCGAAATATGTGGAGCAACTCGGCGAATTTCCGCTGCCTGTGGAAATCGCGGATTTCGGCGTGGCTGCCACGCTCGCCATGATCGAGGCCGCCGCCGAAGACGCAGGCTGTCACGGCAGCATCGCGCTTCGCCGCACCGCCTCGGGCGACACGTTCCGCACGGACGGCGGCCATCTGATCGCCGATTGCGCCTTCGGCTCCATCCCGGACCCGGAAATGCTCGCGGATCTGCTCGACATCGTGCCGGGCGTCGTCGAGCACGGGCTGTTCCTCGGTATCGCGGATGACGTTTTCCTCGCGGCTCCAGACGGCGTCCGCCATTATAGCGCCGCAACGGACGACGAAGACGAGGACTGAGCGAGCCGCGTGCCGTTGGAGCGTTTTCACAGCGATGGCGAACGTCGTCGCTGATGAAACCGCATTACAAAAGACAGAGCCTTCGCGGTTCCCGCAAGAAGGCTCTGCCAGGCGGGGCTGATACAGGAGCAATTGCATGCGCTTGAGATCGATGATCCCCGCATTTTTCTTGGCCTGCGCCGCCGTCACCGGCGGCGTGGCCCTTGCACTGGAACCATCGCCGCCGTCCGCTTCCGCGCCCGCCGAGCCGGGAGCAAAGCCCGTCGATCCCGAGGCGAAGCGGCTCGCGCAGGCCCTGATCGAGGATATTCTCACGGCCAGCCACGCGGCGGAAATCTACGGCGATTTGCAACGCACGCTGCGCGACGTTTACATCCCGATGATGCGCGAAATCATTGAGGGCGGATATCCCGGCATGCCTGACCCGAACCCGGAGATGACCGCGCAACTCGCGAAGCTTCTCACCGCGATGGACTATATGCGCAAGGCGGGTGAGGAACTCGACGTTGCGCTTGCGGAAAATCGCGGCGCGATCGTGTCGGACTTCGCCGCGCAGCTTGCGCGCGAGGCGAGCCGCGATGAAATTGCCGACGTGCGCGCGATGCTGGAGCTTCCCGCGGTGCGGAAGGGCTTCGACGTTCTCTACGCGGCGTCGAAGCTCGTGACCGGCTACACCTACGAAGACAGCCGCATCGTGTCGGAATTCTCGGCCTGGGCGAAACAGCTCGATGCCGCGAAAAACCTGAAGGGGCTCCCCGGCCTTGACGGAACTCCGGTTTCGGTGCCCTCCGCCGCGAGAGTTCGCAAGGCGCAGGCGGTCGTCGAAGACCTCGTACGCATCTCGCATCTGGAAGACATGGTGGCTCGCGCGAAGCGCTTTGCCCGCGACGTGTATCTGCCGACCGCTCCCGTCTCCGAGGAAGAGCGCGCGAAACTGGCGGCGCAGCTCGACGAGTTCGAATTCACCTACAATATGCGAAAGGCGCTTGTGCTCGCGCTTGCGCCCTCGGTTGTCGCGTCGGTCCTGTCGGACGAGGATCTCGAAACGCTGCACCGCTTCGTTCTCACACCGTCGTTTGCGAAGGGGTTCGATCTCCTCGGCAACACGGTTGTCGCCGCCACGGCCTTTACCAAGGACGACATCCTTCAAGCGCAGAAATCCTTCGACGATTTCGACCGCAAGGCAAAGGTGCGCGAGCGGGCAAAGAGCGACGGTGAGAAAGTCACAGACGAGTGGCAGGCGCTGATAGACAAATGGCGCGACAAGCTCGCGGATCGCCTGTCGCCGGAGACGCGGCGGGGGCTTGAAAGCTCGCTCGACGATCTGGACAAGACCGGCTCGCCGATCTGACGTCGGCGGCAGGCAAGCCGCTATCCGTTTGGCGATCAATGAGGCTCGTGCGATCATCGCATGAGCCCGCAACCAAAAAGAAACTCATGCGATTCGATTACGATCTTTTTGTCATCGGCGGCGGTTCGGGCGGCGTTCGCTCGGCGCGCCTCGCGTCGAAACTCGGCGTGCGGACGGCCATTGCCGAGGAATACAAATTCGGCGGCACCTGCGTGGTGCGTGGCTGTGTGCCCAAGAAGCTGTTCGTTTACGCGAGCGAATTCGGCCGCGCCATCGACGACGCTCACGGCTACGGCTGGACGGTGGAGGGCAAGCGGTTCGACTGGAAAGCGCTTGTGGCGGCGAAGGACAAGGAAATAGAGCGCCTGAGCGGCCTTTATTCAGGCGGCGTCGAGGCGGCGGGCGGCACCGTGTTCAACAGCCGCGCCGAAGTGGTGGACCCGCACACCGTGAGGCTTCTGGCCGAGGATCGCACCGTCACCGCCGAACGCATCCTGATCGCGACGGGCGGGCATCCGTTCCTGCCCGACATCCCCGGCATCGAACACGCCATCACCTCGAACGAGGCGTTTCACCTCGAAGAACTGCCGAAAAAGATCGTGATCGTCGGCGGCGGATATATTGCGGTTGAGTTTGCCGGGATCTTCAACGGCCTCGGCGTCGATGTCGAACTGGTCTATCGCGGCGGCGAAATTCTGCGCGGCTTCGACCACGACATGCGCGAGGGGCTCACCTCGATCATGCGCCAGCACGGCGTCACGATCACCTGCAACACAGAGCCGGTTGCCATCGAGAAGACCGGCACCGGGCTGGTTGTGGCGACGAACCGCGACACGCGCATCGCTTGCGATCTGACGATGTTCGCGACGGGGCGCCGTCCCAACACGGTTGGGCTCGGGCTTCAGAAACTCGGCGTCAAATGCGGCTGGAACGGCCGCGTGATGGTGAACGACAGTTATCAAAGCTCGGTGCCCAGCATCTACGCGGTGGGCGACGTGACCGACCGGGTGAACCTGACGCCGGTTGCGATCCGCGACGGCATGGCCTTCATCGAGGCCGTCTACAAGAACAACCCGAACCCGGTGGATCTGGCTTTCCTGCCAACGGCGGTCTTCTCGCAACCCGAAATCGGCACGGTCGGCTACACCGAGGAGGCGGCCCGCGAGATGTTCCGCGCGGTCGACATCTACAAGTCGGCTTTCCGTCCGATGAAGAACACGCTCGCCGGGCGACCGGAGCGGACGATCATGAAGCTGATCGTCGATGCCGAATCGGATCGCGTGCTCGGCGTGCATATCCTCGGGCCGGATGCGGCGGAGATCATTCAGGCCATCGCCATAGCAGTGAAGATGGGCGCGACGAAAGCCGACTTCGACGACACAATCGCACTGCATCCGACGATGGCGGAAGAACTCGTCACAATGCGCGAGAAGTGGACGCCGCCAGCGGGAGCTTGAACCGAGCCGGTTCCCTCATGAGCGGGCGGGAACGAACTCGCAGCGGTCGCCTGGAACGATCGGCGCGCCGCCGCAGGGTAATGCGCGTGCTTGATGCGCGGAAGGCCCCGATTTCGCACATCCGGTTTTTCCGGCGAAGCGGCATCGCTTCGCCGGAAGCAGTTTATGCGTCCAGAGTTACGGGGTTGTGCCGCACGTCGCTTGCGGGCGGCGCGCCCTTTACGGGAGCGACGGCGCTCGTGCGCAGCAGCGGGATCATGGCGATCAGCGCCGCGACGAGAAGAACAATCTCGAGCGAGTAGACAACGATATATCCGGTCGCCGGGCCGAAGGACTGGTCTCCCCAACCGGAGACCACGTCGCGGATGATGCCGCCGCTTGCGACAGCGAAACCCGCCGCCGTCGCCTGCGCCGCGCCCCAGGCTCCAAGCGCGAGGCCCGTCTGATCCTTGGGTGCGAGGTTCATGGTGGCGGTCAGCGTGCCGTGGCCGAAGAGCCCCGCTCCGAATCCGATCAGCGAGGTGCCGACCACGAAAAGCCACGGCTGCGACGCCGGAGCTGCCATGATCACAGCGAGGAAGGCCGGAATACCTATCAACGCCCCATAAAAGGCCATGCGGAAGGGATCGAAGCCTCGGCTCAACACGCGGGAGGCGAGCGCGAAGCCCAAGAGGCCGCCGATTGCGAACATGGCCGTCAGCTTCGTCGTCGAACTCACGGAGAGATTCAGGATTTGGCCGCCATAGGGCTCCAGCAACACATCATGCATGCTGAACGCCGCAGTGCCCAGACCGACGGCGGCGAGGCGGCGGATCGCGCTACCGCCCTTGACGAACACAGCCCAGGATTCCTGGAACGTCGGGTCTTTCTTGTTCCGCTCCTCTTCCGTCAGCAGTCGGGACGGGCGACGCGCCTCCATCTTCCACATCGCGACAGTGTTCAACACCAATGTCGCGACCGCCGCGCCCTGGATGACCTGGATCAGGCGGCCCGGCGAGAAATCGGTCAGAAGATAGCCAAAGACGATTGCGCTTACGATCATGCCGAACAGCAGCATGACATACATCAGGCCGACGACCTTCGGCTGCGTTTCCTTCGGCGCCAGGTCGGTGGCAAGAGCAAGTCCGACCGTTTGCACGGTGTGAAGACCCGCGCCGACGAGCAGGAAGGCCAAGCCGGCGGCAAGATGCCCGACGAAAGCCGGAACCTGCATGTCGCCCTGGCCGGACAGGATCAGAATGGCGAAAGGCATGATGGCGAGGCCGCCAAACTGCACGAGCGTGCCCTGCCATATGAACGGCACGCGCCGCCATCCAAGGACTGACTTATGCGTGTCGGAGCGGTGCCCGATGAGGGCGCGGAACGGCGCGAAAAACAGCGGCATTGCCACCATGATCGCGACCACCGAAGCGGGAACGTTCAGTTCCACGATCATCACGCGATTGAGCGTGCCGACGAGAAGCACGAGCGCCATGCCGACCGAAACCTGAAACAGCGACAGGCGCAGGAGTCGGGACAGCGGAAGTTCGGGCGTCGCAGCGTCCGCGAAGGGCAGAAACTGCGTTCCCCGGGTGAATATGAACGTCGTCACTCGCTGGCTTATACGAGTCATCGATCAAGCAACTCCAACTGAAGGGGCCTTTATGGCCTCGGGAAAACCTTCGCCGAATATGCGACCGGAAAGTAGCGCTGATTTCAGAAACGCCCCAAAAGCGCTGCAAGACGACCCCTTCGCCTTCGCACCGCTTTTCCTGACCGTGTCGTGCCCAGTCCGCCTCTTGGCCATTCGGCCGCGAAAGTTGCGCTGGATTGCCGCAAGAGCGGCTTGCTTACCCTCAAACTGCCGTGTCTCCAACGGCAGCCTGCGCGACAGCAGCCTTGCGGGCCGCGCGCAGGCTTATAACTTCCGGCTTCGACGGCGTCCGGTCGCCCCGGCAAGCCGTTCGATGTCTCCCGCGGACGGGAGACGCCGAAAAGTGCCGCCTCGCTAAACCCGTGCGAGAGCAGGCCCAAGACCCCGAAGGATCCGAGCCGCTAGGACGGGCGGCGAGACGAAGCGAATTAACGCACGACCGAGGTTTCGATCGAAGCGGTCTTCGCAGCGGCGCCGTTCCAGTACTTCGGGAACCAGCTCGTGTGACCGACCAGCGCGGCGTGCACGAGGATCGCGATCAGAGCAACGGTGCCGAGAAGGAGGGGGAGACCAACCTTCGGGGGGACGACGAGCCAGATGCCGGCTTGGCCATCAGTATCAGCCATAGTGAATTCTCCTAATTAGTGGATGAGAGAGATTAGTGGAGCCAAGGGGTGTAGACGTAGGCCAGGATGTGCGCCACGACCGCAATCGCGCCGAACACGCGAGTGCCGTTGATGACGTGGCCATGCAACTCCTCGGCTTCCGCCAAGGTAAGACCCGTCGGATAAACCTTCACCGGATCAGCCATGATAGTACCTCCTTAAAAGGACCTGCTGGTTTTTCGTGCTGGAACCCGCACGCGGGTGCTCACAAGCTGCCTGTCGAGCGGACGTATTATTATGGCAGCTCGGGTGTAAGCATATGCTGACAATCGCATGCGTCAACCGGATTTGACAGGCGTAATTGGCTTTGGGGCATTATGACGCAAGGTTGGTTTAGCTAGAAAACGGGGCGAGCGGCGCAAAAAGTCGCGGATAAACTGACGAAGCGCAACATGCCGTTCGATCAATTAAGTAACGATAGAAAAAATACGTAGTTCTTCTTTAGTCAGGGCGAGATTACGTTGGTGAGAAACTGTGAATCACGCGTGTTGCAGCAATTGATATTAAAAGCGAAACGCGACTGGCAGGCCCTTTTGACTCTTGCCTGAGCCGACCGCCACTTCTAAAGCCAAACGACGGCATTTTTGAGGTAGACGTTGATGGCGTCGTGCTCGGACTCGTAGCCGAGCATGTCCGGGGGCCAGGGGAACTTCCGACAAAAATAATGCCGCGCTGCCTGTCATGGCTCTGCCCGGCCTGTAAACAATGGCGCCTGCGTGCAGAAGAAGCGACGCTGCTGCGCAGGCTATGAAATCGAAAACGCCGCCTGACGTGGATGCGGCCACTCGATGGCAGCCGCAAAACCCGCCAGACGGCGTCAAGCGAACTTACTTCACGATGGAAGTTTCGATCGCCGCAACCTTCGCAGCCGAGCCGTTCCAGTACTTCGGGAACCAGGTCGTGTGACCGATCAGCGCGGCGTGGACGAGGATAGCGATGAGTGTCACGGTGCCGAGAAGCAGCGGGAGACCGACCTTCGGGGGGACGACCAGCCAGATGCCATGTTGACCATCAGTATCAGCCATTTTGAGCTCTCCAGTTTGCTAAGAGTTATTAGTGAAGCCAAGGCGTGAAAGCATACGCAAGGAAATGCGCAACGAGCGCAACGGCGCCGAACACGCGCGTGCCGTTGATGACGTAGCCGTGCAGCTCTTCGGCTTCAGCAAGCGTCAAACCGGTCGGATAAACCTTATTTGGGTCAGCCATGTGTAACTCCTTCGAGGATCAGGTTTTTCTCTGTGAGGGCCGCGTGCGGCTCTACGGCTTGACCATATTCCAGAGGCATTTGGTGTCAATGAGAATTGACAGAAAAAGCGGGATTTGTGTCAATCTGCCACAAGCTCAGAGGTCCCTTAAGCCTTGAGAACGCACGTAAAAAAAGAATTAATCTAGGGCTCCAAGTATAGTGATGTTTCGCGATGCAGAGAAAAACCGTGCCTTCGCCTCGTAGTTTGACGGAAGCCTGAAAAGTTTGACGGTCGGATCGCGCCTTGAGGAGCAAGCAGTGATCGAGATTTACGGACGCCCGACAGCGTGGAATGTCAGGAAGGTGCTTTTCTTTATGGAAGATGCCGGCATTCCGTATCGCCGTATCGATTACGGACGTGCATTCAGACCGACGAATACGCGCGAATTTCTGGATATCAATCCGAACGGCCTGGTGCCGGTGCTCAAGGACGAGTCGTTCACATTGTGGGAAAGTCACGCTATTCTGCGCTATCTCGCCGCAAAATACGGGCCGCCCGGCTATTATCCCGGCGATTTGCAAAGCCGCTCGCTTGTGGATCAGTGGCTCGACTGGAAGCTGGACCACGTTTCGCCCGCGCTTCGGGCACTCTTCATGCGACATTTTCTCAAGGTCGGTGAGTTCGCGGATCGCGATGCGGCGGAACGCGAGGCCGAAGCAAACCGGCTGTTTGCGATTCTCGACAATCGGCTGGAAAAAACAGGCGCGTATGTCGCGGGGGCGGAAATAACAATCGCCGACAGCGCGCTGGGCATGGCGGTGCATCGCTGGCTCAACCTTCCCCTGCGTCGCCCGAACCTGCCCCACGTTACTCGCTATTACGAGAGATTGAAAAAGCTGCCGTCTTTCGAAAAGACGATTTGCATCGGCATCCCATAGCCGGACCCGGCGGCGCTACAGCGCGCGCTCGCATCGCAAACGCAACAAGACGCCGACCACATTGCACGGCTCTCGCTCGGATCAGCCGCGGCGCGCAATCCATTTGGTGATTTCGACGGCCACCTGCTGGAATGCGACATTCAAAGCATGAATGCCGGCGTTCGGATCGGACCCAGCGGCGGGCACCCGCGCGAGGAAGCGCTTCGTCGTGACGATGGAGGTGGTCCGCTCATCCACGAGTTTCACGTAGACATCGACCACGGCTTCCGCGGCGCCGGAGGTGGCATCAACCTGAAAATCGCGGATTTCGATCGCCAGGGACAGATCGCCCGTCACGCGGTCCTGATTGGTGAGCACCGCGCGAAAGGCGCCGGAATTGGCAAGCGTTTCGACGAGCCGTGCCTGAAACAGCGCGGGGAGCCGGTCTCCCCAGGCCGCACCGGAAAAGTAAGCGACGCGGCCGTTCCCGCCCTTTACGAGGATTTCCACCGTGTCGATGGTCTTGACCGCGACCGGTGGGTAAACGGTGATCTGAATGCCGCGAGCGCGCATCCGCTCCACCTGCGGCGCCTCAAGGTCGAATGTCGCAGGCGCGGAGGCGCCAACGAGCCCGCCCACGGCACACCCGCTCAACATCCCCGCCACCGCAATGGCGGCTATCTCACGCATCAATCGCATGATGCCCAATGCCCCTCTCGATTCGCCCTACCGAATATAAGCGACAGCGCCCGCTTCAATGGTTCAATTTCCTGCAATCCCGGAAGCGCTTCTGCACGATACCGATCGCGTTAAGAAAACGCGACGAAACAGATGTATAGAGCTTTGTCCGTGTTTCCAGGAAGCGCAAAACGAAGCTCCAGTGGTCCGATCCCGACATTTGCATCCGTCTGTTGCACCTGGGGCAAACATCGGAATCAAAGGATCATTAGCAACTTACCGAATTTATCAGAGCTTTTGAATTTGACATTTGAGCGGGAGATCGCGGCAACCGGGACTCAAATGTCAAATTCGCTCCGCTTGACCCGGGTCCATCGGTAAATCCGTCTCTAATAGTCAAGAAGAGACCGTTTTACCCATCTGATTGCAATTCAATCAGATCGGAACGGGCTCTAGTATTTGGGCGACTGCTGACCGCCAAGCAAAAAGCCCGTCGGATTGCGATCGAGTTTCTGGACCACCCGATCCAGGCTGTCCGCCAAGCGCCTGCCGTCCTTGGCAAAAAGCTCGAATTCGCGCAACGAGCGTTCAGCCTGGGCCGTGATCGGGCCCGACCTGTCGCCGAGCGTCTTGTCGAGTTTCTCCGAAAGCTGGCGAAAAGAAGCTGCCGCCTGTTGCACCTGCGACACAACAGAATCGGGGTGATCGGAAGCCGATCCGGCCAGTCGATCCACGGCTGTGTCGATTTTCGCCGTGACGTCGTTCAATCGCGCCGACACATCGCGCACGTTCTTGACGATCTCGCCCACCTCGCCCCTATGCTCCGCGACGGTCGCCGTGAAAGCCTCAAGGTTGGCGATGGTGCGCCGGAGCGAGGCTTCATTGTTCGCGATCAGGTTGTTGAGCCGCACCGCGAGCGCGCTTGCCTGACCGGCCGCGTCGGAAACCCCCGCGAACAGCGAGCCGGACGCGCCCGGATCGGCAAGGATCACGGGAATAGTCTCCCCGGGCTTCGCCTGAAGCATCGGCATGTCGGGCGTGCCGGGCGTGATTTCCATCGCGACCCATCCCGCAAGCCCCTGCTGCGAGATGCGTGCGTGGCTGTTGGTGCGAACCGGCGTGTTCTGCCTGACCGAAATCAGGATGCGCACCTTCCGCGTATCCTCGGGCACCAACTCGATCTTGCGCACCGCTCCGTAGCGGATGCCGTTGAACATCACGGGAGAGGCAACCGTGATGCCTTGAACCGAGCCTTCGAGGATCACGTGATATTCCTTGCCGCCGCCGCCGTCGGCGTCATGCTTCATCCAGTAGATGAAGCCGAGCAGCGCCGCGATCAGTCCGAGGACGAAGACGCCGACGATGAGGTAGTTTGCCCGTGTTTCCATCTCAGGATGCCTTTGCGATTTGTCGGCCGCGCTCGCCGCAGAAATACTCCCGCACCCACGGATGGCCGGGATCGCGGACGAGGTCCATCGGCGCGCCCTCGCGCACGATATGCTTGTCGGCCAGCACCGCCACGCGGTCGCACACGGCGAAGATGCTGTCGAGGTCGTGGGTGATCATGTACACGGTGAGGCCGAGCGTTCTTTGCAGGCTCCGGATGAGCCGGTCGAACGCCGCCGCGCCGATGGGATCGAGGCCGGAGGTCGGCTCGTCGAGGAAGACGATGCGCGGATCGAGCGCGAGCGCACGCGCCAACCCCGCGCGCTTCCTCATGCCGCCGGACAGTTCCGACGGGTATTTGTACGCCGCGTTCGGGGGAAGCCCCACCATCGCGATCTTGAGCAGGGCCAGCGCGTCCATGGTCTTCTGCGGCAGTTTCAGATGCTCGCGCATCGGCACCTGAACGTTCTGAAGCACGGTCAGCGAGGAGAACAGCGCGCCATCCTGAAACAGGACGCCCACTTGCCGCTCAACCTTCACGCGCTCGGTTTTCGAGAGCGACGCGAAGTTGCTGCCGAGAATTTCCACGCTGCCCGCTTCGAACGGCAGAAGCTTGAGGATCGTGCGAAGCAGCACCGATTTGCCGGTGCCCGATCCGCCCGCGATGGCGAGGATTTCGCCGGCGCGCACGTCGAGGTTCAGATTCTCGAAAATGAGCTGACTGCCGAAATGTTTCGTCAGCCCGCGAATGCGGATCGCGTAGTGCTGTGGCGCGTCGTCCAGGTGCGGTGTCGCCATGTCAGAACCCCGCCGCGGAAAGGAAAATCGCGAACACCGCGTCGAGGACCAGCACGAGGAAGATGGCCTTCACCACCGCCGTCGTCACCTGCGTGCCGACCGACTCCGCGCTTCCGCGAACGCTCAGGCCCTCCAGACAGCCGACAAGCCCGATGACGAGCGCGGCGAAGGGAGCCTTGATCAGCCCGACATAAAGATGCTTCGCCTGCACGGCGCTGTTCAGCCGTTGCAGATACATTTCGGTGTCGAGCGATAGATAAAGCTTCGCCATGACGGCACCGCCCGCCAGCGCCATGACGTCGGCCAGGAAAACCAGAAGCGGCAGCGCGATCATCAGCGCGAGCACGCGCGGCAGCACCAGCGTTTCGATGGGATCGATGCCGAGCGTGCGCATGGCGTCGATCTCTTCGCGCATCTTCATGGTGCCGATCTGCGCCGTGAACGCTGAGGCCGAGCGCCCCGCGACCATGACGGCGGCGAGTATCACCCCCAGTTCGCGAAGCGCGAGGATGCCCAGCATGTCGATGGACATTGTCTCCGCGCCGAACTTCTGAAGCTGGAAAGCGGCCTGCTGCATCACCACACCGCCGATGAGGAAGCTCACCAGAGCGATGATCGGCACGGCGGAAAGGCCGGTCTGTTGAAGCTGGTGGGTGAACGCCTTCACGCGAAAACGTTTCGGTCGCGCGACGACGCGGCCCAAGGCTGCGGTCGTTTCACCCAGAAACATGGTGAGGCGGACGGCGTCGCGCCCGATGGCGGTTGCGGCGGAGAGGAAGCGGCGGAGTGTTTCGACGGCTGCGCCCGCGCGCGGCGGCGGCGGCTCGAACGAGGCCGGGGCGGCGCGCGCAATCTCGTCGAGAAGGATGCGGTGTTCAGCGCGTGCGGAAGAGAAATCGGCGGTTGCGGCGGCGGACTTGCCATCCCTGAGACCGACGAGCGTCAACGCGCCCGCCGTATCGAGCCGCCGCATATCGCCGATGTCGATCTCGTGAGCGGGGCCGTTCGGCGCTTCGACGCCGTCGACGGCCGCCTGTGCCTCGCGCAGCGTCGCGAGCGTCCAGTCGCCGGACACGACAAGCCGACGCGTCCCGCGCTCCTCGGCGGAGCGGAGGGCCGGTCTTGTACTCCGGTCCAGAACTGCCTCGTTATCGTGCATTCCCGTCAGACTTCTGAAAGAATTGTTAAGCCATAGCGAGGATCGGGCGTCGAGTCTGTGAAAAACTGTCGCAAACCTTCACGGAGCCCGTTCCTGCCAGCGAACCATGACAAGAACGAGACGCAAAGAAACGGTGCGATTTTGTCAAGCGTTTGGAAAGGTTTACCCGGTAGTGTTTCTACAACCGATTTTCGAACACCCGGCGGCGAGTATGACAATCCTTCCTATGGCTCCCCTGTCGGAGGCCGACTACTGCGCGATAGAAAGCGCCCTGCTTGCAACAGAAAAGGGCCGCCGCTTCCTGCGAGCCTACGTGGAGCGCAATCGCGGGTTGGAGACGCTCCGTCTCCTGCGCTCCATTTCGCGGCTGCATCGCGCGGCGCTCGGCGTGCCCGGTCTCAACGCGGAGGTTTGCCGCGATCTGTCGAACATTCTCAGCACCGTCTCACGACATCGGCACAAGGCATTCGATTGTTTCGACGATGGCGACAAGTCGGAACTTCTGCTGAGCGGTCTGGAAGAAATCGAGGCTGCGGTCATTGCGCTGATCGAGTCGATCGAGGATCGCATGGCCGACACGTTGAACGAGGAACTCGAATCGCAAGCCCAGCAGCCGGAATCGCACGCCGCACGCTATGCGTCGGATCGAACCGCCAAGCTTTTCGGCGAACTATCCTCCTATTTCACGACCGAGCAGCGCTGACGCGCTTTCGAGCGATTGGCTGATGGTCCTGCCCGGTGGCGCCCATGCCGCCGGGTTTTGCGCGTCCGCCTGCGACGCGACGCCCGGCCCCGCCGGGATAGTCCCCCTCGAAGTTTGCGCAAAACCTACCCCAAGTTGAAGCGAGGCATTCTTGCAACGCTTCGCGAGTTAACGGATTGCGTTCCGCCGATCGAGACAATCAGAGGTTGATGCAGCCACAGGTTGCGTTTAAGCCGTTAAGCAGACCTTAGTTGTTTCGAATCGGAAAAAGCCATGATTGTCATCGTCGATGAACGCGAAACCGTTTTGAACGGTTATGCCGCCTGGTTCTGCCGGGAGGGCGTTTCCGCAACCGGGCTTGCGCCGCATGACTTCCGGCAATGGGTTAATACGGCACCGGAGCCGGATATCGACGCAGTTGAAGCTTTTCTGCTTGGGGACTTCCAAAATCGCGAGGAAGTGCCGCTCAAGATCAAGTCGCGGTCCGGTGCCGCCGTCATCGCCATGAACGAGACGAAATCGCTGAACGATACGCTCGACCTGTTCGCCGCCGGTGTCGATGACGTCGTGCGCAAGCCCGTGCATGTGCGCGAAATTCTCGCCCGCATCCGCGCCATCAGCCGCCGCTCGCAGCAGGACGCCGAGGCGCACCCGCTGTCGGGCCGCATCCGCGTCTTCTCCGATGGCCGCGACCCCGAAGTCGACGGCGAGCCGCTACCGCTCCCGCGCCGCGAGCGCCGCATTCTCGAATATCTCATGGCGAACAAGGGCCGCCGTGTGACGAAGTCGCAGATTTTCAACTTCGTCTACGGGCTGTTCGACGACGGCATCGACGAGAACGTCATCGAAAGCCACATCAGCAAGTTGCGCAAGCGGCTGCGTCAGCGGCTCGGCTCGGACCCGATCGACTCCCAGCGCTTCCTCGGCTACCGGCTTACGCAGGACTAAGCGCGGACATCGCGAGCGGCGACGCGCCCACGGTTCGGGCGCGCTATTTCTGTGAAGTGGGCAGGAACGACAGCGTGTGCTGCGCGATGGTCTTTTCCTCGTTCGCGGCGACGACAAAAACCTTCACGCGCGATGCATCGGTGCTGAGAAGTCGTTCGGCCCGAGCATTGCGCTCCGCATCCAGCGAAAGGCCGAGCCATTCGAAATCGGCGCAAATCCGCCCGCGAAGATCGGCGGAATGTTCGCCGATGCCGCCCGAGAACACAAGCGCGTCCAACCCGCCGAGGAGCGCGGTAAGCGCGCCGATTTCATAACGGGCGCGGTGAACGAAATAGGCGAGCGCCGCGCGCGAGCCGGGCGTGTCCGCCTTTTCGAGGTCGCGCACGTCATGCGAAAAGCCCGACATGCCCTTGAGCCCCGAGCCGCGATGAAGAAGTTGCGTCACGGTGTCGACGCTCATACGGCGCTCGGTCAGCAGATGCAGCACCACCCCGGCGTCGATCTGCCCGCAGCGGGTTCCCATCGCGAGGCCGTCGAGCGGCGTGAAGCTCATGGTCGAGCTGATGCTGCGCCCTTCCTTCATCGCGCACATGGACGCGCCATTGCCGAGATGGGCCATGATCACGCGCCCCTCCGCGATTTCGGGCGCGAAGCTGCGAAACTCGTCCACGAGGTGCTCATAGGCGAGGCCGTGAAAGCCGTAACGGCGCACACCGGCATCGTAATATTCCGGCGGCAGGCCGAACGTGTCGTTCTCCCAATTATGCGTGCGGTGGAACGCCGTGTCGAAACAGGCAACCTGCACCGCTTCCGGAAACACCTTTCGCGCGGCGAGGATACAGCGGATGTTGTGTGTTTGATGCAGCGGCGCCAGCGGAATAAGGGTGCGCATTTCCAGAAGCGCGTCTTCGTCCACGCGAATAGGCTTCGTGAACATCGTGCCGCCATGCACGATGCGGTGGCCGACGCCGACAATCTTCCGGCCGCCGCCATATAGATGCACGAAATCCAGCACCTCGTGAAGCGCCGCCACATGCGATGCGGAGACGGTCGGCCTCGGCGCAAAGGACGGCATCTCCGAACCCGGCGCGGCCTTGACGGAGAACTCCGCGGCGTCGCCATGCAGCCCCTCGACCTGCCCGCGAAACGCCTCGACGATCCCATCGCCGTGAATATCGAAAAGCGCGAATTTCAGCGACGAAGACCCCGCATTGAGGGTGATCATGGCATTCTTCATCGGGTTGGGTTCCGCAAGGCGCGCGTGCGTTCGGCGAAGCGCAACGGGCGCGTGTGAAGTGTGAAGTCAGCCGTTCGTCTTCTCCGGTTTCCTCATCGGGATTGCCCGGACGCGGCGCAGTCTCTGCCAAACCGGCAGCATCGGCAACCTCGGAAAAGAGGTTCTGCCCTGGTCGTTGCGGGGAAATTCATATCGCCCGCCCGCGCCATGGCGCCCGCAACTTCGCCGGCCATGCGATATCCGCCTTTCGGGCGAGCGGCAGAGCGAAAACACCTTCCTCAAATGGCTCGCGCCCCTGTACAACTTCCAGCGGAAACAGCGGCAATCGGAAAATAGATGTCAGCGGGCGATGCCGAGAGGCCACATTTGGAAAGCCGGAACGCAGTCGCGGTGCTGATGGAGCGCGCCCGCGCCGCGCAGGCGACGTTCGCCGGGAGCGATCAGGCGCGCGTCGATGAAGCCGTGCGCGCCATGGCCTGGGCGATCTACAAGCCCGAGCACGCGGAGGAACTCGCTCGTATCGCCGTCGCCGACACGGGCCTCGGCAACGTGCCCGACAAGATCGACAAGAAGCAGCGCAAGACCTTCGGCACGCTGCGCGATCTCTTGCGGGTGAAGTCGGTCGGCGTGATCGAGGAAGACCCGGCGCAAGGCATCGTCAAATATGCGAAGCCCATCGGCGTCGTCGGCGCCGTCACGCCGTCAACCAATCCGGGCGCCACCGCGGCCAACAAGGGGATGATGGCGATCAAGGGCCGCAATGCGATGATCGTCGCGCCGTCGCCGCTCGGCTACACGACGACCGCGCGCGCCGTCGAACTCATGCGCGAAGGGCTGGCGCACATCGGCCTGCCCGAAGACCTGCTTCAAGTGCTGCCGCAGCCCGTCACGAAGCATCTCACGCGCGCAATGATGGAGGCGGTCGACCTCGTGGTCGTCACCGGCTCGCAGGACAATGTGCGGCGCGGCTATATGAGCGGAACGCCCGCCATCGGCGTCGGCACGGGCAATGTGCCGGTGATCGTGGACGAAACGGCCGATCTCGACGCGGCGGCCGCGAAGATCGCGCGATCGAAGATCTTCGATAATTCCACGTCGTGCTCGTCGGAAAACGCGGTGGTGATTGTCGACGCCGTCTATGAGCGCGCGATTGCGGCGCTGGAGCGCGCGGGCGCCTATCTCTGCGCGCGGGAGAAGAGAGCCGATATCGAAGCCGCGCTATGGCAGAGCCACAAGCTCAATCGCCACCTCATCGCAAAGGATGCAGGCGTATTGGCGCGGGCGTTCGGCCTGCCTCGCGATGCGGACGCCGCGCGGTTCTTTCTCGTGGAGGAAACCGGCATCGGCCCCGATTTTCCACTGTCGAGCGAGAAGCTTTCGCTCGTGCTGACGGTCTATCGCGCCCGCGACTTTGCCGACGCGAAGGATATCGTGCGGCGCATTCTCGATCATCAGGGGCGCGGGCACTCGCTCGGCATCCACACGGCGAACATGGACCGCGCGCGCGAACTCGCCGCCGATCTCGACGTGGTGCGCGTGCTCGTGAATTTCGCGCACACTTTCGCCCATGGGGGTTCGTTCGATTCCGGGTTGCCGTTTACGCTCAGTATGGGCTGCGGAAGCTGGCAGAAGAACTCGATCTCCGAAAATCTCAACTACCGCCACTTCCTCAACATCACGCATCTTGTGACGCCTATCCCCGAGAAGCGCCCGACGGAAGCCGAGTTATTCGGCCCGCACTGGGAGAAATACGGGAGATAGGGCTCGTTCCGTCTAAAACCCGATGGCAAGAAGAAGCCCCGCCGTCGCCACCGTCACCACGGCGGCGACGCCATAAGTCAGAAGCCGCCGCCCAAGGTCGCTGAACACATGCATGTCCTTCAGCGTGAGATAAAGCCGCTCGGCCGCGTGCCAGAAGAACAGCGAAATAACAGCCCAGATCGCGGCCTTGCCAAGCCAGTTTTGCGTGAACGCAAGCGCGTTTTCGTAGCTCAACGCGTCGGGGCCGATGCCGATGCCCTGCGGCGCAAGGAAACCGGTCACGAGGATCAGCCCGACGCCGAACAGCGCCGACAGCGTGCCGCCCGCGCCGAAAAGAAGCCAAAAGATCGGTGCGTTGCTGCGCTTTTCGGGAGCGTGCGGCATCAAAACGGCCTCCACAGAACGAATGCGACGAGCGCCGACGAACAGATGACCGCGACCGATGTGCCGATCAGCGTGATGGTTCTTTGCGGCACCGGCGTGCCTCCGAGTATGAGCTTCGGCATCGTCTTCGGCAGGATCTGAAACCATGTGCGCACATGCCAGAGCATGGCGATGAGCAGCGCGCCATGCAGCACCAGCGAGGCGGGGGAGGCAAGCCAGCCGCGCCAGGCGTCCCAGGCGGCAGGGCCTTGCAACAGCGCGACCAGCCCGGACAGCAGCACGGCGGCGTAGATCGCGATGGTCACGCCCGAAAGCTCGCGGACGGTGTAATGCCGGAAAGGCCAGCGCGCCCACCAGTCGCGGGGCATGGGGCGCACATAAGGGCGACGTTCGCTCATTTCGTGTCCCTCTTCTTCAAGAAGCGCAGGAAGTAGTCGAGCGCGGTGTTCATCTTGTTCTGGTTGACGGCGTGCATCGGGTCCACCGCCTTGGGGCAAACATCGCTGCATGCCCCAACCGCCGTGCAACCCCACACGCCATCCTCGCCATGCACCGCATCGATGCGCAGCGCGCTGCCGCCGTCGCGCGAGTCGCCATCGTAGCGCTGGAGGATCGCCATCGCGGCCGGGCCGATGAACTTCGGGTTCTCGCCATATTGCGGGCAGGCTGCGTAGCACAGCATGCAGTTGATGCAGGCGCTGAAATTTTCATAGGCCGCCATCTGCGCGGGCGTCTGATTATACGGACCTTCCGAAACCGGCTTCGGGTGTTTGGGGATCAGCCAGGGCGTGACGCTCTCGATCTTCTTCACGAAGTCGTCCACCGTCACCACGAGATCGCGCTCGATGGGGAAATGGTTCAGCGGCTCGACCGTGACCGGCCCCGGCGCGAGATCGCGCAGCAGCGTGTGACAGGCGAGCTTCGGCTCGGCGTTGATCATCATGCCGCAGCTTCCGCAGATCGCCATGCGGCACGACCAGCGATAGGTCAGGCTGCCGTCTATCGTGTCCTTGATCCACTGAAGCCCCTGCAACACCGACATGTCGCTCGTATACGGCACGGTGAAGCTCTGATGATGCGGCTTCTCGTCCGTCACCGGATTGTAGCGCAAGACGCGCAATTCAATGGTCTTGTCCGCGCGCTCAGTCATGCTTGTGCGCCTTCGCTTCTTCGAGTTTGACGCCTGCTTCGCCGTAGGCGCGCTGGCCGGGAGGCGATTTGGTGATGGACACGGGCGCATAGGTAATTTCCGGCGCCGCGCCGTCGCGATAATGCGCGAGGCTGTGCGCCAGATAGCGCTCATCGTCGCGGTTCTCGTAGCCGTCGAGCCGCTGGTGCGCCCCGCGCGACTCCTTGCGCTCCAGCGCCGAATACGCGATGACCTCCGCCACGTCGAGCTGGAAGCCGAGTTCGATGGCTGTGGTCCAGTCGGTGTTCCAAACGCGGGTATGATCGTCGAGCGTGACATCCGCATAGCGCTTCTTGAGGTCGGCGAGCGTATCGCAGGTTTGCTGCGTCTCGTCGCCGAGCCGATAGATACCGCAGCCGCGCTCCATGGCGGCCGTCATCTCGTCGCGCAGCGCCGCGTGCCGTTCACCCTTGCCCTGCCGGTTCAGCAGCGCGAGCGCCCGGCCTTCCGCCGCGCGGGCCTGATCGAGAAGACGGCCCTTGTCGCCGTTCGACGAGTCCTGCGCGAAGGCCGCCGCCTGTTCGCCAGCCACGCGGCCGAACACCGAAAGCTCGGCGAGCGAGTTCGAGCCGAGTCGGTTCGCGCCGTGAATGCCGACGCTGGAGCATTCGCCCGCAGCATACAGGCCGGGCAGCGGCGCGGCGGTGCGACCGTCCACGAGAATGCCGCCCATCGTGTAATGCACCGCCGGACGCACGGGGATCGGCTGTTCCGCCGCGTCGACGCCCATGTAATCCTTCGCGAGGTCGTAGATCTGCGGGAGGCGTTCGAGGATCTTGTCGCGGCCGAGATGCGTGAGGTCGAGCAGCACCGCATCGCCATGCGCCGTCTCGATGGTGCGTCCCTTGCGCTCCTCATGCCAGAACGCCTGACTGATCCTGTCGCGCGGGCCAAGCTCCATGTATTTGTTGCGGACCTCTGGCAATGCCGGACCGAGGCCGTAATCCTGCAAATAACGGTAGCCGTCCTTGTTGCGCAGGAAGCCGCCTTCGCCGCGCGCGCCCTCGGTGAAGAGCACGCCGCTGCCCGGCATGCAGGTCGGATGATATTGCATGAATTCCATGTCGCGCAGCGGCACGCCGTGACGGAACGCCAGCGCCATGCCGTCGCCGGTGACAATGCCGCCATTGGTGTTCTGCGGGTACACTCGGCCCGCGCCCCCCGTTGCGATGATGACAGCGCGCGCGGTGACGGCGGTGAACTCGCCGGTTGCGAGGCTGAGGAACACGGCACCCTGCGCGCGGCCATCGTCAACAAGGAGGTCCGTGCAGAAGAACTCATCCAGCCGCTTGATGGACGGGTACTTCATGGACGTCTGATACAGCGTGTGCAGGATATGAAAGCCCGTGCGATCCGCCGCGAACCACGTGCGCGCGATCTTCATGCCGCCGAAGCGCCGCACGGCGATATCGCCGTCCGGCTTGCGGCTCCACGGACAGCCCCAATGTTCGAGCTGGATCATTTCCGGCGTGCAGTGCTCGACGAAGTATTCCACCACGTCCTGCTCGCAAAGCCAGTCGCCGCCGGAAACGGTGTCGTCGAAATGGGCCTGAAGGCTGTCGGAGTCCTGCAACACGCCCGCAGAGCCGCCCTCCGCCGCCACCGTGTGGCTTCGCATCGGGTAAACCTTCGAAACCAGCGCGATGGAGAGGCCGGGCGCGGCTTCGGCGGCGGCAATCGCCGCACGCAGGCCCGCCCCGCCCGCGCCAATGATCAGGATATCGGCTTCGATGTGCTCCACTCCGAGTCCCTCCTGCGCGGGGGCGTTCTCCGCCGCTACCTTCGCGATTGTTATGATTGGGCGCGTGAGAATCGCTCGCTGCGCCGATGGTCGCGCCGAAGATAACCGATCCGTGATGAAAGATCGTCGGGTCTGTGCCGCAAAAATGCATCGAATTGCGAAAAGTGGCGCGAAGACCGCAGATCGACGAAGCGCACAAGGGATTTGCTTGCGTGCACAGCTTCTCCCCTGACGCTTTGCATGCGGGGCAGAAAGACATCGCGCGGACAGAAAATCGAACGCTCATCAAGGCTTGGGAGGATGACGAGTTATCGCAAGCAACCCACGTCCAACTTCTTGGGCGGGTGTCTGCGTCGCGTCGGCCTTCTCACCTTGCGATCAAAGTCCGACGCCCCGGATGCAAAGAAAAGGCCGCGCATCGATCGCGCGGCCGGAAACTAAACTTCTGAAACGTGTCTCGCAGCCTGCGAATCCGCGCCTGCCGCTCGGTAGACCGGCTTACGCCGCTTCCGCTTCGTCCTCGACGTCTTGCACGGGACCGGAATCCAGCCCCTTAGCATTGACGTCGCGATCCACAAGCTCGATGACCGCGAGCGGCGCATTGTCGCCATAGCGGAAGCCAGCTTTCAGAACGCGGGTATAACCGCCCGGACGATCCGCATAGCGCGGAGCGAGCGTTGCAAACAGCTTCGCCAATTGCGTTTCGTCGCGAAGGCGGGACGCCACCACGCGGCGCGCATGCAGATCGCCGCGCTTCGCGAGCGTGATCAGCGCCTCGACGACGCCGCGCAGATCCTTCGCCTTCGGCAGGGTGGTCACGATCTGCTCGTGCTTGATGAGAGCAGCGGCCATATTGGCGAACATGGCCTGACGGTGGCTCGCCGTGCGATTGAATTTACGACCGGATCTACGGTGACGCATTGTCTCGTCCTCAAACTTCGCCGCGCCGGACTGCGCCCCGCGGTCTGATTGGTCTGTTACAGCGTCGTACCGTACATCAGGCGCGGCACCACGCTGCAAGTCTTGGGTGTCGATCAGGTTCTCAGCGTCCAATCATCTCCGATTTGACGCACAGGCCGATCTAGTAATGGTCCTCGAAGCGCTTCGCCAGTTCTTCGATGTTCTCCGGCGGCCAGTTCGGGACTTCCATGCCGAGATGCAGCCCCATGCCGGCGAGCACCTCTTTGATTTCGTTCAGAGACTTACGCCCGAAATTCGGCGTGCGCAACATCTCCGCTTCGGTCTTCTGGATGAGATCGCCGATGTAGACGATGTTGTCGTTCTTCAGGCAGTTCGCCGAACGCACCGAAAGCTCGAGTTCGTCGACCTTCTTGAGCAACGCCGCATTGAATTCGAGTTGCGGGATGCGCTCCTCGGCGACTTCCTTGCGCGGCTCTTCGAAATTCACGAAGATCGACAACTGATCCTGAATGATGCGCGCCGCAAGCGCCACCGCGTCTTCCGGAGACACCGCGCCGTTCGTCTCGACGTCCAGCGTCAGCTTGTCGTAATCGAGGATCTGCCCTTCGCGCGTGTTCGCGATGCGGTACGAGACCTTCTTGACCGGGCTGTAGAGGCTGTCGACCGGAATGAGGCCGATTGGCGCGTCGTCCGGGCGATTGCGCTCGGCGGGCACGTAACCCTTGCCGATGGCGGCGGTCAGTTCCATGCGAACTGTCGCGCCTTCGTCGAGCGTGCAGAGAACGTGGTCGGGATTGAGGATCTCAACGTCCGGACCGGCGTCGATGTCGCGCGCGCGGGCCACGCCGGGGCCTTCCTTGCGCAGCACCATCCGTTTCACGCCCTCGGAATGGATGCGGAGGGCGACTTCCTTGACGTTCAGCACGATGTCGGTGACATCTTCGCGAACGCCCGGGATGGACGAGAATTCGTGCAGCACGCCGTCGATGTGAATTGTCGTGACCGCGCCGCCCTGAAGCGACGACAGCAGAACGCGGCGAAGCGCGTTGCCGAGCGTCAGGCCGAAGCCGCGCTCAAGCGGCTCCGCGACGATGGAAGCCACGTATTTCGGATTCGCACCGGGGATCACGTTGATCTTGCCCGGCTTGATGAGATCCTGCCAATTCTTGTTAAGCACGTTTCTTTCCTTATACGGCGGCATCGAACGCGAGGTTCCCCGCGCTCGTTAACTCATGCGAAGCTTGCCCTGGCCTCGCCTCGCACCCGCTCATCGAAACGGGGCGCCAATCGCTCCGTCGGCGGACCGGCATCGCAACTTAAACGCGACGGCGCTTGCGCGGGCGGCAACCATTGTGCGGAATCGGGGTCACATCGCGGATCGACGTGACCTGGAAGCCACAGGCCTGGAGCGCGCGAAGAGCCGACTCACGTCCCGAACCGGGGCCGCTCACTTCGATCTCGATCGTGCGCATGCCGTGTTCCTGCGCCTTGCGGCCTGCATCTTCGGCCGCAACCTGCGCTGCATAGGGCGTCGACTTGCGCGAACCCTTGAAGCCCATCGCGCCCGAAGACGACCAGGAAATCGCGTTGCCCTGCGCGTCGGTGATCGTGATCATCGTGTTGTTGAAGCTCGCATTCACGTGCGCAACGCCCGATGCAATATTTTTCTTCTCGCGGCGTTTGACGCGCGCTTTTTCCTTCGCCATCGTCCCAGTCCCAAAAAATCGAAGCTACAACGCGACCCACAATCCGACGAAACGCCGTGAGCGGGCCGCGCCACCTTCAAAGCCAGCCCTTACTTCTTTTTACCGGCGATAGGCTTGGCCGGACCTTTCCGCGTGCGCGCGTTCGTATGCGTCCGCTGGCCGCGTACAGGCAGCCCGCGACGATGCCGAAGGCCGCGATAGCAGCCCAAATCCATCAGCCGCTTGATGTTCATCGCAACTTCGCGACGAAGATCGCCCTCGACAACATAGTCGCGGTCGATGACTTCGCGGATTTGCAGGATCTCTGCGTCGCTCAACTCGTTGACCCGGCGTTCCACCGGGATGCTGACCTTGTCACAGATTTCCTTCGCGAATCTCGCCCCGATGCCATGGATATAGCGAAGGCTGATTTCAACGCGCTTATTGGAAGGGATGTTCACACCCGCGATACGTGCCACGTGGTCCTCGTCGTGTTGCTAGTTCGAGCGGGTGTCCGCTCATACCGAAAATAAGACAACGGCGCCTGCGAGGCGAAAACCTCCAGGCAACCGCAGATCATGAGCCAAGGGCGCCAATATAGTCACCCTTTGCTAATTAGTCCAGCCGCAATGCGCAAGAAAGTCTGCGAACGATCTTGCGCCTCGAATGATGCGCGGAGGCCTCAGCCCGCCGCGCCCAGGATGTCGTTCATCTGACGCGTTACAGTTTCGATCGGCGCGTCGCCGTTCACCGTCTTCAGCTTGCCCTGCGCCTTGTAATAGTCGACCAGCGGCTTCGTCTGCGTGTGGTAGACATCGAGGCGCTCCTTCACCGTTTCCGGCTTGTCGTCCGAGCGCCGCTTGAACGCGGTGCTACCACAACGGTCGCACGTGTTCTCGACTTTCGGCAGACGGAAGAAGTCGTTGTAGACCTCGCCGCAGCTTCCGCATGTGAAGCGACCTGCGATCCGCTTGACGAGCAGATCGTCCGGTACATCCACGAGGATCACTGCGCCGATCGTCTTGCCGTGTTTCGTGAGAAACGCGTCGAGTTCCTCGGCCTGCTGATTCGTCCGCGGGAAGCCGTCGAGAATGAACCCCGGCTTGTCCGCCGGGAAGCTCTCCAGCGTCTCGAAAACCACACCCATGACGACTTCGTCCGGAACGAGCTGGCCACTCTCCATATAGGACTTCGCCAGTTTGCCGACTTCGGTGCCGTTCGAAACGGCCGCCCGCAGCATGTCTCCGGACGAAAGCTGCTTGAGGCCGAAATTATCTTCCAGATATTTCGACTGCGTGCCTTTGCCGGAGCCGGGAGGGCCAAGCAGAATGATGTTCATCGACGTTTCGCTCCCCTAAGCTTCGCCTTCTTGATCAGGCCCTCATATTGATGCGCCAGAAGATGGCTCTGCACCTGTGCGACCGTATCCATGGTGACACTGACCACGATCAGAAGCGAAGTTCCGCCGAAGTAGAACGGTGCCTGCATCTGATAGGACAGAATTTCAGGCAAGATACACACCGCCGACACATAGGCCGCCCCAACGAGCGTGATGCGGGTCATCACGTAGTCGATATATTCCGCCGTGCGCTGGCCGGGTCGAATGCCGGGTATGAAGCCGCCATACTTCTTGAGGTTCTCGGCCGTGTCCTTCGGGTTGATGACGATCGGCGTATAGAAGAAGCAGAAGAAGACGATCAGCGCGATGTAGAACAGGATATGAAGCGGTTGGCCCGGCCCGAAATACGGGAGCACCTGGTTCAGCGTCTCCGAAGACTTGCCGACAATCTGCTCGATCGTCGCGGGCAGATAGAGAAGCGTCGACGCAAAGATCGGCGGGATAACGCCCGAGGCATTCAGCTTCAGCGGAAGATGCGAGCTGTCGCCCTGGAACATGCGGTTGCCGACCTGCCGCTTCGGATACTGAATCGTCAGCTTGCGCTGCGCCCGTTCGAAGAACACCACGACCGTCACAACCGCAACCATCATCACGAACAGCCCGAGGATGACAGCAGGCGAAAGCACACCGCTGCGGCCCTGTTCGAGGATGCGATAGAGCGCGGTCGGCATTTCCGCCACGATGCCCGCGAAGATGATGAGCGATGCGCCGTTGCCGATGCCGCGGGCCGTGATCTGTTCGCCGAGCCACACGAGGAACATCGTGCCGCCCACGAGCGAAACGACCGTCGTGAGCTGGAAGAACCAGCCGGGTTCGAGCGCCGAGCTGTTCAGCCCCTGCGCCGTCAGCGTCGCCTGTACCGTCGCGATCAGCACGGTCAGATATCGCGTGTACTGGTTTATTTGCTTTCGGCCGGACTCGCCTTCCTTCTTCAGCGCTTCCAGCGTCGGAACAACGGACGTCAGCAACTGAATGATGATCGACGCCGTGATATACGGCATGATGTTCAGAAGGAAGATCGCCGAACGGGAAAGCGCGCCGCCCGAGAACACGTTCAGCATCCCGAACACGGTGTTCGGGGCGCTTTCGAACAGCTTCGCGAGCAGCGTCGTGTCGATCCCGGGCAACGGGATGAACGTGCCGAGCCGATAGATCAGCAATGCGGCGAGCGTGAACAAAAGCCGCTGCTTGAGTTCACCGGCCTTTGCGAACGTCGAAAACTTGAGGTTAGCGGCGAGTTGTTCCGCTGCGGAAACCATGACTGCGACTCCGGTTGCGGCGCTTTGGGCGCGGGTGCGCCCGGAGCGTCTGCGCGAGTTTAGCTCGTTAATTCGTCACTGTTTAAGCTCACAGAGCCGTGCGAACGATCCGGCGTCGTGGAACGTAGCGCGGCCAAAATCAGTCTGCCTTTGAAGCACGGGATTCGCGCTTCGCCAGCGCAGCCCGGCGACGCACCGCGCGTTTGCCGTCACCGGCGAGGCGATCCTCGCGCGGCATGGTAATTTCCACCGATCCGCCCGCAGCTTCGACCGCCTTGACCGCAGCTTCGGAAGCCTTCGCCACCTTGAAGGCCAGCTTCGACTTCACTTCACCGCGCGCGAGGAGCCGCACGCCGTCGCGTTCGCGCCGGAGCGCGCCGCTCTCGACGAGAGCTTCAGCATCGATCACCCTGGAGGCGTCGAGCTTGCCCGCATCGATGGCCTCCTGAACGCGATCGAGGTTGATGTGGGCAAAGTCGAGCCGGAAGATGTTGTTGAAGCCACGCTTCGGCAGACGCATATGGATGGGCATCTGGCCGCCTTCGAAGCCTTTGATGGCCACGCCAGAGCGCGCCTTCTGACCCTTGACGCCGCGACCGCCCGTCTTGCCCTTGCCGGAGCCGATGCCGCGACCGACGCGGATGCGGTCCTTCGTGGCGCCAGGATTGTCTCTCAACTCGTTCAGCTTCATAATTCCGTCTCCGGGCCGCGCGTTGCGCTTCCCTTATCGCTTTTTTGCGTCCACCGGCACACCGTTTTCTTCAACGATGCGCACGAGATGCGAAACCTTGTTGATCATGCCGCGGATGGCCGGATTATCGACCACGACCTTGCGGCGGTGCATCTTGTTCAGGCCAAGGCCGATCAGCGTCTCGCGCTGATCGAATGGCCTGCGGATCGGGCTGCCGATCTGCTCGATGGTGAGCGTCTTCTTCGCTTCCGCCATGATCGCCTCCCTTACGCCTCAGCCTGAGCGGAGGCTTGGCCTTCTGCGCCGTCACGACGGCGGGTCACGATCTCGCTCACCTTCTTGCCGCGACGCGCCGCGACGCCGCGCGGGCTGTCTTCATGCTTGAGCGCGTCGAACGTGGCACGAACCATGTTGTAGGGGTTCGACGTGCCGATCGACTTCGCCACGACGTCCTGAACGCCCAGCGTCTCGAAGACGGCGCGCATCGGGCCGCCCGCGATGATGCCGGTGCCGGGAGGCGCCGCGCGGAGGAACACTTTGCCCGCACCGTGATGGCCATGCACGTCATGATGCAACGTGCGGCCTTCGCGCAGCGGAACGCGGATGAGGCTGCGCTTCGCGGCGTCAGTCGCCTTCTTGATGGCGTCCGGCACTTCACGCGCCTTGCCATGGCCGAAGCCGACGCGGCCCTTCTGGTCGCCGACGACGACGAGAGCGGCAAAACCGAAGCGACGACCGCCCTTCACCACCTTGGCGACGCGGTTGATATGAACGAGCTTGTCCACGAATTCGCTGTCGCGATCGTCGCGGTCCCGTTCTCTGCCTCTTTCACGTGGATCACGAGCCACGAGCGTACCCTTTCATTTGTCTCAGACCGGAGGCCCGAGGCGTATATTTAGAAGTTCAACCCGGCTTCGCGAGCGGCGTCTGCGAGCGCCTTGACGCGCCCATGATACATGTAGCCGCCGCGATCGAAGACGACATCCTTGATGCCGGCCTTGATCGCGCGTTCCGCGACGAGCTTGCCAACCGCCGCAGCTGCGGCGACATCGGTGCCTTTCGACAGGCTGCTCTTGAACTCGGCGTCGAGGCTCGAAGCCGAAGCGAGCGTGCATCCCTTGGTGTCGTCGATGATCTGAGCGTAGATATTCTTCGACGAGCGGAACACGGACAGGCGAGGACGGTCGCCCTGCGCCCGGCGCAGGCTGCGACGAACGCGAGCCTTGCGGCGATCGTAACTGGAGAGCGGAGAGGCCATCGTTCGTCCTTACTTCTTCTTGCCTTCTTTGCGCTGAATGTACTCGCCCTGATAGCGAACGCCCTTGCCCTTGTAAGGCTCGGGACCGCGGAACCCGCGAATTTCAGCCGCTACCTGGCCGACCTTGTCCTTCTCGATGCCGGAGATCGTAATCTCGGTCGGCTTCGGGACGACAATATTAATGCCTTCCGGGATGGAATACATCACGTCATGGCTGTAGCCAAGCTGGAGCTTCAGCGCCTTGCCGTCCATCGCGGCGCGATAACCGACGCCGGTGATTTCGAGCGTGCGGGTGAAACCGTTTGTCGTGCCGACAACGAGGTTTTCCACGAGCGACCGCGACATGCCCCACATCGAGCGGGCACGCTTGGTGTCGGTTCTGGGCTTGACGGAAATAGCACCGTCTTCCAGCTTCACCTCGACGTCATCGACGAGGGTGAGCGAAAGCTGACCTTTCGGCCCCTTCACCGTCACTGTCTGTCCTTCAACCGTCGCCGTCACGTTCTTCGGGACGGGGACCGGCTTCTTGCCAATTCGGGACATCGTCCAAAACCTTCTTCTTCTTCCTGCTGCTCCGGCCAAGACCGCCTATGAGCGTCTCGCCGGCCGTTCAGAAAACTTCGCTGTCGTGCTCCAGCCTTGGCTTAGAACACGCTGCACAAAATCTCGCCACCGACATTCTCGGCCCGGGCGCGCGTATCCGACATCACGCCCTTCGGCGTAGAGAGGATCGCAACGCCGAGACCGTTTGCGATGGTCGGCAAATCCTGCACACTCGAATAGACGCGGCGGCCGGGGGTGGAGACGCGCTTGATATCACGAATGACGGGAGCGCCATCATAATATTTCAGCTCGATCTCGAATTCAGTCTTGCCACCGCCATACTCGATCTCGGCATAGCCGCGGATGTAGCCTTCTTCCCGGAGAACGTCGAGGACGCGTGCGCGCAGCTTCGACGCAGGGGTCGAAACCTTGGGCCTGCTGCGCATCTGCGCATTGCGAATCCGCGTCAGCATATCGCCCAGTGGATCGGAAACCGTCATTGCTCTGTGATCCCTACCAGCTCGACTTTAACAAACCGGGGATAAGTCCCTGATTGCCCAGTTCGCGAAGCGCGATACGCGACATCTTCAGCTTGCGGTAAAAACCGCGCGGACGTCCCGTTACCTCGCAGCGATTACGAATGCGCGTCGGCGAGCCATTCCGCGGAAGCTGCGCGAGCTTGAGGCGCGCGGCGAAGCGCTCCTCCATCGGCAGATCCCTGTCGGTCGCGATTGCTTTGAGCTCCGAGCGCTTCTCGGCATCACGCGCCGCTATGCGCCGACGCTTGTTGTTGCGCTCGATCATGCCTGTCTTAGCCATAGTGCTCCTCCCTCGCCCTACTGCCGGAACGGGAAGTTGAATTGTTTCAGAAGTGCGCGGGCCTCGTCGTCAGTCTCGGCCGTGGTGCACACGATGATGTCCATGCCCCAGATCTGCTCGACCTTGTCGTAGTCGATTTCCGGGAAAACGATGTGCTCCTTGATGCCCATCGCATAATTGCCGCGTCCGTCGAAGCTCTTCGCATTCAGGCCGCGAAAGTCCTTGACGCGGGGCAGGGCGATGGTGACGAGCCTGTCGAGGAACTCGTACATGCGAGCCTTGCGAAGCGTGACCTTGCAGCCGATCGCCATGTCTTCGCGGAGCTTGAAGCCCGCAATGGACTTGCGCGACTTGGTCATGACCGGTTTCTGGCCGGCGATGAGCGTCAGGTCGCGCGTCGCCTGCTCGACCTTCTTGCGGTCGGCCGTTGCCTCGCCGATGCCCATATTGAGCACAACCTTCGTGATCTCGGGAACCCGCATGGGGTTCGAGTACTTGAATTCTTCCATCAGGGCCGGACGCGCGACCTCGATGTAGCGTGTCTTGAGCCGGGGCACGTACCCGTTCGTGGCTTCCGCTTGATTAGTCATCGATCGTCTCGCCCGAACGCTTGGCGACCCGCACCTTGCGCCCGTCTTCCAGGATTTTAAAACCGATGCGCGTGGCCGATCCATCCTTCGGATCTTCCAGCGCGATATTCGAAATATGGATAGGCGCTTCCTTGGCGACGATGCCGCCTTCCTGCGCAGCCGACTGCTTCTGGTGACGTTGAACGACGTTCACGCCCTGAACCACGGCGCGATTTTCCGTCGGGAACACCTTCACCACTTCGCCGTGCTTGCCCTTGTCGCGGCCGGCAAGGACGACAACCTTGTCGCCCTTTTTGATTTTCAGCTTAGGCTGCGTCATTACAGCACCTCAGGCGCGAGCGAGATGATTTTCATATGCTGCTTGGCGCGGAGTTCGCGCGGCACCGGTCCGAAGATGCGCGTACCGATCGGCTCGCGCTGGTTGTTGATGAGCACGGCGGCGTTCGAGTCGAAACGGATCACGCTGCCATCGGGACGGCGCACCGGAAACGACGTGCGCACGATCACCGCCTTCATCACCTGGCCCTTTTTCACGCGACCCTTCGGGATGGCTTCCTTGACGCTGACGACGATGACGTCGCCAATCGTGGCCGTCCGACGCATCGAGCCGCCGAGCACCTTGATGCACATGACCCGGCGCGCGCCGCTGTTATCGGCGACTTCCAGATTAGTTTGCATCTGTATCATTGCAGTTCACCTTTCAGACGAGGAAGCTCTTGGCCTGCCCCGCGTTCAATCACTCGGACGATGGCCCGGATGTCGCCGGATCGAGGACGACCCAGCGCTTGTTCTTCGAAATCGGAGCGCTTTCCTGAATGCGAACCACGTCGCCCTCATGGAAAGCATTGTTCTCGTCGTGCGCATGATACTTCTTCGTCAGGCGCACGGTCTTCTTCAGAACCGGGTGCGTCAGACGGCGCTCGACCTGCACGACAACGGTCTTGTCGTTCTTGTCGGAGACCACCACACCCTGCAAAACGCGCTTCGGCATTTTCTTCTTCCTTAACTTTGCGCTTCGGCGACGCGCTTCTCGCGCTCGACCGTCTTGATACGCGCAATGGTGCGCCGGACATCTCTGACGCGCGCCGTGTTGTTCAACTGCGACGACGCCTTCTGAAAGCGAAGGTTGAACTGCTCGCGCTTCAACTTGACGAGTTCATCCTCAAGCTGATCCAGCGTGAATTTGCGAATGTCTTCGAGTTTCATGGCCGCCTTATTCCTTCACAGCCGCGATTTCGCCGAGACGCACAACCACGCGGGTGCGGATCGGCAGCTTCGCCGCACCGAGACGCAGAGCCTCGCGAGCGGTTTCCTCGCCGACACCATCGATCTCGAACATGATCTTGCCCGGCTTGACGCGCGCCGCCCAGAATTCCGGCGAGCCCTTGCCCTTGCCCATGCGAACTTCGGTCGGCTTCTTCGAAACCGGCAGGTCCGGGAATATGCGGATCCATACGCGACCCGCGCGCTTCATCTGGCGGGTGATCGCGCGGCGGGCCGCCTCGATCTGCCGCGCCGTCACGCGTTCCGGTTCCAGAGCCTTCAGGCCGTAGCTGCCAAAGTTAAGCGACGTGCCGCCTTTGGCATTGCCATTCATCCGGCCCTTGAAGGCCTTCCTGAACTTTGTTTTTTTCGGTTGCAGCATCGCTCACACCATGATCCAAAGCCGCGCCAACAAGGCTGCGGGTCTTAGCCTTTTCCGTTTAGCGGTCGCGATCGCGTCCGCCGCGATCCCGATCGCGATCGCCGCGATCACGACGTGGGCCCCGTCCTTCCGGACGACCGCCACCCGGACCGCCGCTTTCCTGGCTTTCCATAGACCGACGCTCCTGGGCCATCGGATCGTGCTCAAGGATTTCGCCCTTGAAGATCCACACCTTAACGCCGATCACCCCATAGGCAGTCTCGGCCACGGCCGTGCCGTAGTCGATGTCGGCGCGCAGCGTATGCAGCGGCACGCGACCATCGAGATACCATTCCATACGCGCGATCTCCGCGCCGCCGAGACGACCCGCGACGTAGATGCGCACGCCTTGGGCGCCGAGACGGAGAGCCGATTGGGTCGCGCGCTTCATGGCGCGGCGAAACGCAACGCGACGTTCGAGCTGCTGGGCGATGCCTTCAGCGGCAAGCGTCGCGTCAAGCTCGGGCTTCCGAACTTCGACGATGTTCAGATGCACCTCTGACGTCGTGAACTTGGCAAGCTGGCCGCGGAGCTTTTCGATGTCCGCGCCCTTCTTGCCGATCAGGATGCCGGGCCGCGCCGTGTGCACGGTCACGCGGCATTTGCGATGCGGGCGCTCGATGACGACCTTTGAAATACCCGCCTGACGGCGCTGCTTCATGATAAATTCGCGGATGCGGAAGTCTTCGTGCAGAAGCTTGCCGTATTCGTCCTTGTCCGCGTACCACCGGCTGTCCCAGGTGCGGTTGATGCCGAGCCGCAGCCCGATCGGGTTGACTTTCTGACCCATTAGGCCTGCTCCTGAACTTCTCTCACAACCACGGTGAGTTGCGAAAACGGCTTCTCGATGCGTCCCATGCGGCCGCGGGCGCGGGCGTGGAAGCGCTTCAGCACGAGGTTCTTGCCCACATAAGCCTCGGCGACGATGAGTTGATCGACGTCGAGATTGTGGTTGTTCTCAGCGTTCGCGATGGCCGACTGAAGCGTCTTCTTCACGTCCTGTGCGATGCGCTTGCGCGAGAAGGTGAGGTCTGCGAGCGCCTTGTCCACCTTCTTGCCGCGAATGAGCTGGGCGACGAGGTTCAGCTTCTGCGGGCTCACGCGAAGCGAACGCGCGACTGCCTGAGCCTCGTTGTCCTTGATCCGCCGCTCTGTTTTCGGCTTCGACATGGCTACCTCTTCCTCGCCTTCTTGTCGGCGGAGTGGCCGTAATAGGTGCGCGTGGGCGAGAACTCGCCGAACTTGTGGCCGACCATATCCTCGGAGACGAGCACCGGGATATGCTTCTGGCCGTTGTGAACGGCGAAGGTCAGGCCGACAAACTGCGGCAGAATCGTCGAACGCCGGCTCCAGATCTTGATCGGCGCATTGGATTTCTTATCGCGGGCGGCATCCGCCTTGGCGATTACGTAGCCGTCGACAAACGGCCCTTTCCAGACTGAGCGTGTCATCGCGGCCTCTACTTCTTCTTCACGTGGCGGGCGCGGACGATAAACTTATCCGTGCGAATGTTCTTGCGGGTACGATTACCCTTGGTGCCCTTGCCCCACGGGGTGACGGGATGACGGCCACCGGAGGTGCGGCCTTCGCCGCCGCCGTGCGGATGGTCGATCGGGTTCATGGCGACGCCGCGGACGCTCGGCCGCTTGCCGAGCCAGCGGTTGCGGCCCGCCTTGCCTAAACTCTGGTTCGAATTGTCGGGGTTCGACACGGCGCCGACGGTTGCCATGCAATCCGCCTGTACCATGCGCATCTCGCCCGAGTTGAGGCGGAGGATCGCCATGCCCTGGTCGCGCCCGACGAGCTGGGCGTAGCAGCCTGCGGAGCGCGCGATCTGGCCGCCCTTGCCGAGCTTCATCTCCACATTGTGGATGATCGTGCCGATCGGCATGTTGGCCAGCGGCATCGCGTTGCCCGGTTTCACGTCGACCTTCTTGCCGGAGACGACCTTGTCGCCGACATTGAGGCGCTGCGGCGCGAGAATATAGGACAGCTCGCCGTCTTCGTACTTGATCAGCGCGATGAACGCCGTCCGGTTCGGATCGTATTCGAGCCGCTCGACCGTCGCGAGGATGTCGAACTTGCGCCGCTTGAAGTCCACGATGCGATAATTACGCTTGTGGCCGCCGCCGCGACGCCGCGAAGTGATGCGACCGTGCACGTTCCGACCGGCGCTCTCGGCGCGCCCCTCGGTCAGCGCCTTCACCGGCTTGCCCTTCCACAGCTGGGAACGGTCGACCAGAACGAGCTGGCGAAGACCCGGCGTTATGGGGTTGAATTTCTTTAATGCCATGGCGAATGCGCCCTTACCGAAGTCTGCCTTACAGCGTTGTCGTTATATCGATCGTTTGGCCCTCTTTCAGGGTCACGATCGCTTTCTTGAAATCGCTCTGCTGGCCTTTGACGCCCTTGAACCGCTTGACCTTGCCCTTGCGGATCAGGGTGTTGACGGCCACGACGTTGACGTTGAAGAGGCGCTCGATGGCCTCCTTGATGTCCGGCTTCGTCGCGTCGATCGCCACCTTGAACACCACCTGATTGTTCTCGGAGACCAGCGTGGACTTCTCGGTGATAATCGGCGAGCGGATCACGTCGTAGAGTTCTTCTTCCCTCATTTGAACCGCTCCTCCAGCGCTTCGAGCGCCGCGCGGGTCAGCACGAGCTTCTCCCGGCGCAGAATGTCGTACACGTTGATGCCCTGAACCGGCAGCACATCCACATTCGGGATGTTGCGTGCGGCGAGCGCGAAATTATCCTGCAGCGCGGCGCCGTCGATGATCAGCGCATTCGACAGGCCGAGGCCGGCGAACTTGCCGCGAAGCTGCGCGGTCTTCGGCTCGGCGACCTCCGCCTTGTCGAGCACGACGAGCGCATCCGACTTCGCCTTGACCGAGAGCGCATGCTTCAGCGCGAGCGCCCGCACCTTCTTCGGCAGATCATGCGCGTGGCTGCGCGGGACCGGGCCGGCGGTGCGACCACCACCGCGGAACTGCGGCGGCTTGTCGTTGCCGTGACGGGCCTGGCCTGTGCCCTTCTGCTTGTAGATCTTCTTGTTCGGACCGCTCACCTCGCTGCGCGCCTTGGCCTTGTGAGTGCCGGCCTGGCGCTTCGACAGCTGGTAGCGGACCATGCGTTGCAGGATGTCGGCGCGCGGTTCGAGCGCGAACACCGCATCGTCCAATTCCACGCTTCCCGCATTGGAAGCGTCAAGGGTGATGACTTCCGCCTTCATTTATGCCCCCGCTTCCGCAGCCGCGGAATCGTTGTTGCTTTTGCGGAACGCCCCCGGAACGGGAACGTCCTTCGGAAGAGGCTTCTTCACGGCGTCCTTGACCATGACCCAGCCGCCTTTTGCGCCGGGAACGGCGCCGCGGATGAGGAGAAGGCCGCGCTCGACGTCGGTCCTCACCACCTGCAAATTCTGCGTGGTGACGCGATCGACGCCCATATGACCGGCCATCTTCTTGCCCTTGAAGGTCTTGCCCGGATCCTGACGATTACCGGTCGAACCATGAGAGCGGTGCGAGATAGAAACACCGTGCGTAGCGCGCAGACCGCCGAAGTTCCAGCGCTTCATTGCGCCGGCAAAGCCTTTGCCGATGCTGGTCCCGATCACGTCGACGAATTGCCCCGTGAGAAAATGATCCGCCGTCAGCTCTGCGCCGACCTCGATGACATTCTCCGGCGTCACGCGGAACTCAACCACCTTCGCCTTGGGCTCAACCTGAGCCTTCGCGAAATGACCGCGCTCGGCGCGCGTCACGTTCTTGACCTTCCGCGACCCCGCGCCGACCTGAATCGCCGTGTAACCGTTCGCTTCCTGCGTCCGGTGCGCGATGACCTGGCATTGATCGAGTTTCAACACCGTCACGGGCACATGCTCGCCCGACTCGGTGAAGATTCGCGTCATGCCAACCTTCTGTGCCAACAATCCCGATCGCATCGGTCTGCCTCAGTTTCCTTCGCCGCCATCGAAAGCGGCTGAATTCTTTGTTCAACCCGCGCCCTCCGCTCTGCGGTCGGCGCATCCAACGTTGCCGCGCGGGCCTTGCCCTAATCCCCGCAAACGGGGCGCAGCGTCATAAAACCTTCAGCGACGCGCGCTAAAGCTTGATCTCAACATCCACGCCCGCCGCGAGGTCGAGCTTCATGAGCGCATCAACCGTCTGCGGAGTCGGATCGACAATGTCGATCAGGCGCTTGTGGGTGCGCATTTCGAACTGCTCGCGGCTCTTCTTGTCGATGTGCGGCGAGCGGTTCACGGTGTACCGCTCGATGCGTGTCGGGAGCGGGATCGGCCCGTGCACATCCGCACCCGTCCGCTTCGCGGTATTGACAATCTCCTTCGTGGAGGCGTCGAGCACGCGGTGGTCGAACGCCTTCAGCCGGATGCGAATGGTTTGGCCTGCCATATCAAACTCCCAATAGAAGAGGCGCTCCGTTCTTGGAGCGCCCGCTCCGTCGTCCCTTTAATAATTACTTGATGATGCTGGCAACCACGCCGGCGCCGACGGTGCGGCCACCTTCGCGGATAGCAAAGCGAAGCTTTTCTTCCATGGCGATCGGCACGATCAGCTCGACTTCCATCGAGACGTTATCGCCCGGCATCACCATTTCAGTGCCTTCCGGCAGCTGAACCACACCCGTCACGTCCGTCGTGCGGAAGTAGAACTGAGGGCGATAGTTCGTGAAGAACGGTGTATGACGACCGCCTTCTTCCTTCGTGAGAATGTAGGCTTCCGCCGTGAACTTGGTGTGCGGCGTGACCGAGCCGGGCTTGCAGAGCACCTGACCGCGCTCGACCGCTTCGCGGTCGATACCACGGAGCAGACAGCCCACGTTGTCGCCAGCCTCACCCTGATCGAGCAGCTTGCGGAACATTTCAACGCCCGTGACGATCGACTTGACAGTGGGCTTGATGCCGACGATCTCGATTTCTTCGCCGACCTTGATCACACCGCGTTCGATACGACCCGTCACCACCGTACCGCGACCCGAGATCGAGAACACGTCTTCGATCGGCATCAGGAACGGCTGGTCGCGAGGACGCTCGGGCAGCGGGATGTGAGCGTCGACTTCTTCCATCAGCTTGATGATCGCCTCACGGCCGAGTTCGCCGGCATCGCCGTCGAGCGCCGCCTTGGCGGAACCCTTCACGATCGGGATGTCGTCGCCCGGGAAGTCGTACTTCGAGAGCAACTCGCGGATTTCGAGTTCCACGAGTTCGAGCAGCTCCGGATCGTCCAGCAGGTCGACCTTGTTCATGAACACGACGAGCGCCGGAACGCCGACCTGACGGGCGAGCAGGATATGCTCGCGGGTCTGCGGCATCGGGCCGTCCGCAGCGGACACGACGAGGATCGCGCCGTCCATCTGCGCGGCGCCGGTGATCATGTTCTTCACGTAGTCGGCGTGGCCGGGGCAGTCGACGTGCGCATAGTGACGGTTGGCGGTTTCGTACTCGACGTGCGACGTCGAAATCGTGATGCCGCGGGCCTTCTCTTCAGGCGCCTTGTCGATCTGATCGTAAGCCGTAAACGTCGCGCCGCCGGTCTCAGCCAGCACCTTCGTGATCGCGGCCGTCAGCGACGTCTTGCCATGGTCCACGTGACCGATGGTGCCGATGTTCAGATGCGGCTTGCTGCGCGAGAATTTTGCCTTGGCCATGTGGCTCTCCGTTCTTCCTCTTTCATCCCGAACTAGAGACTAGGTCGGTATAAAGCTCCTGACTTTGTTGCCTTATCAGGCGAATTTCGCCTGGACTTCTTCTGCCACGTTCTGCGGAACCTGCGCATAGTGGTCAAACTGCATGGTAAACTGCGCACGCCCCTGGCTCATCGAGCGAAGAGTGTTCACATAACCGAACATGTTCGCGAGCGGAACCATGGAGTTGATCACCGTGGCGTTGCCGCGCATTTCCTGCCCGAGGATCTGGCCGCGACGGCCGGTCAGGTCGCCGATGACGCCGCCGACGTAATCTTCCGGCGAGACGACTTCGACCTTCATGATCGGCTCAAGCAGCTTCGGGCCGGCCTTCTGTGCACCTTCGCGGAAGGCGGCGCGCGATGCGATTTCGAACGCAAGCACGCTCGAGTCGACTTCGTGATACGCACCGTCGATCAGCGACACCTTCAGGTCAAGCATCGGGAAGCCTGCCAGAATGCCGTTGTCGAGCACACTGCGCACGCCCTTTTCCACGCCGGGAATGTATTCCTTCGGCACCGAACCGCCGACAATCTTGGACTCGAACAGAAAGCCTGCGCCCTGTTCCTGAGGCTCCAGAATAATCTTGACGCGCGCAAACTGGCCGGTACCGCCGGTCTGCTTCTTATGGGTGTAGTCGACTTCCTGCTTCCGCGTGATCGTCTCGCGATAGGCCACCTGCGGAGCACCGACGGTCGCTTCCACCTTGAACTCGCGACGCATGCGGTCGACGATGATTTCGAGGTGAAGCTCGCCCATGCCCTTGATAATCGTCTGGCCGCTCTCGACGTCGCTTGTGACGCGGAAGGACGGATCTTCCTGAGCGAGGCGATTCAGCGCCATGCCCATCTTTTCCTGGTCGGCCTTCGTCTTCGGCTCCACCGCGACCTCGATCACGGGTTCCGGGAACTCCATGCGTTCGAGGATCGCGGGCTTCAGCGGATCGCTAAGGGTGTCGCCCGTGATCACATCCTTCAGCGACGCGATCGCGACTATGTCGCCCGCGAATGCTTCCTTGATGTCTTCCCGGCTGTTCGCATGCATGAGAAGCATGCGGCCGATACGCTCTTTCTTGTCCTTGACCGTGTTGATGAGCTGCATGCCCGTTTCAACGCGGCCGGAATAGATGCGGCAGAACGTGAGCGAGCCGACGAACGGGTCGTTCATGATCTTGAACGCGAGCATCGAAAGCGGCTCATCGTCTGACGACCTGCGAACGGTCTCTTCGCCGGTCTTCACGTCGATCGCCTTGATCGGCGGAATGTCCAGCGGCGACGGGAGGTAATCGAGCACGCCATCGAGCAGCGGCTGGACACCCTTGTTCTTGAAGGCCGAGCCGCAGAACACCGGATAGAACTGAGCTCCGATGGTGCCCTTGCGAATGAGCTCTTTCAGCTTCGCCTCGTCCGGCTCGTTGCCGTCGAGGTAAGCTTCCATCGCCTCGTCATCGAGTTCGACAACCGTCTCTACGAGCTTGTGGCGATAGTCCTTCGCCTTGTCGAGCAAGTCGGCAGGGACATCGTCGTCGCGGAAGCTCGCGCCGAGAATATCGTCGTCCCAGACCACGGCCTTCATGCGAATGAGATCGACGATGCCCTTGAAGTCGCTTTCCGAACCGATCGGAAGCTGCAACACGAGCGGCTTCGCACCGAGACGGTCTATCACGGACTGCACGCAGGCGTAGAAGTCGGCGCCGATCTTGTCCATCTTGTTGACGAAGATCATGCGCGGCACGTTGTACTTGTCGCCCTGGCGCCAGACGGTTTCCGTCTGCGGCTCAACGCCCTGGTTGGCGTCGAGAAGCGCGACAGCGCCATCGAGCACGCGAAGGCTGCGCTCGACTTCGATGGTGAAGTCCACGTGGCCGGGCGTATCGATGATGTTGATACGCTTGCCCTTCCAGTAAGCGGTCGTCGCGGCGGACGTGATCGTGATGCCGCGCTCCTGCTCCTGCTCCATCCAGTCCATCGTCGCGGCGCCATCGTGCACCTCGCCGATCTTGTGGCTCTTTCCCGTGTAATACAGGATGCGCTCAGTCGTCGTCGTCTTACCGGCATCGATGTGAGCCATGATGCCGATATTGCGATAGTCTTCGATGGGAGTTTGACGCGCCATGACCAAGCCCTTGCCGTCTCTGATTCGTTACCAACGGTAATGCGAGAACGCGCGATTGGCTTCCGCCATCTTGTGCGTGTCTTCGCGTTTCTTTACTGCGGTGCCGCGGTTGTTTGCGGCATCCAGCAACTCGCCGGAAAGCCGCTCTTCCATCGTGTTTTCGTTGCGTCCGCGCGCAGCGGTGATGATCCAGCGGATCGCCAGCGCCTGACGGCGTTCGTTTCTCACTTCCACCGGCACCTGATAGGTCGCGCCGCCGACACGGCGGGAGCGAACCTCGATGGCCGGCTTAACGTTGTTCAGCGCCTCGTGGAACATTTCAATTCCATCGCGCTTCGCCTTCTGTTCGATCCGGCCCAGCGCACCATAGACGATGGTCTCGGCCGCGGACTTCTTGCCCTCGAACATGAGGCTGTTCATGAATTTCGTGATGACCACGTCCCCGTATTTCGGGTCCGGAATGATCTCGCGCTTATCAGCTCTGTGCCGACGTGACATTGCTTCAAATCCTCAGTCTTACTTCGGCCGCTTCGCGCCGTACTTCGAACGGCGCTGCCTGCGCTTCGCCACGCCCTGCGTGTCGAGCACGCCACGGATGATGTGATAGCGAACGCCCGGCAAGTCCTTCACGCGGCCGCCGCGGATCAGCACCACGGAGTGCTCCTGAAGGTTATGGCCTTCGCCCGGAATATAGCTCGTCACTTCGAAGCCGTTCGTCAGACGGACGCGCGCCACTTTACGCAGAGCGGAGTTTGGCTTCTTCGGCGTCGTCGTATAGACGCGCGTGCAGACGCCACGCTTCTGCGGGCACTCCGTCATCGCCGGCACTTTGTTTCGCTTGACCGGCGCGACGCGCGGCTTGCGGATCAATTGCTGTATCGTTGGCATCAACGCTTCCAAATCAAACGGCGTAGGGACCGGGGACGGAAACTTCCGCCTTCCAGTCCGATGAAGACGAAAAGACTTCGGAGGCACAGCCTCTTGGGTCTCGGGAATAAGGTTGTCCGGTGTCTTCGCGGCAGTGTTTAAGCGAAAGCACGCCTTAGCGCGCGAAAACTGCTTACGACCTGCCACCAGAGTGTGCGCAAAATAGGGGCGTGGGCTTGGGCCGTCAAGCTCAAATTTGGTTTATTTTCGGCAGTTTGCTCATCTTTCGTTTCGTGTTGCCGCGAAGAACGCCTTTCGCACCCTGCGTTAACGCCGTGGGTAAAAGCCAAGCTTCCGCAACATCCTTTACGGAACAGCGGGCGGGCCTTCGCATTGGATGCATTGAAAAGGAAAGCTCCGCCATGACCCATCCGACGCATCACCCCCGGCACCGCGCGCATCGCGAACCGGAACATACCGGGCAGAATGCCGGGACGAAGTTCGAGAGCGGCGATTTACCCGGCGAACCGCCTCTCCGCAAGCGGCGCGGATTCGGCAGACCGCATGCGCTCGTTGTGATCGGCACCGCGCTTTCGCTGATCGCGCTGGCGGGCTTCATTCTGATTCCGTATCTCTATGAGGCGTTCGGCTGAGTCTTGCCTATGCTCGCGGCGGCGAGGCCCGTTACAAAGCCGAGCACCGCGCCCGCGACGATATCCGAAAACCAGTGATACGTCGCGCCGAGAAGCCCGATGCCGACGAGCGCCGTCGCGATCACGCCCACGAAACGCAGCTTCGGCCAGAGCCGCCACACAGCACCGGCAAAGGCCGCGATAATTGTCGTGTGGCCAGATGGGAATGAGGCGAAGCCCCGGCTGTCGGTCAACGGGAAGAAGCCGTAGACGCCGTTCACGAACCAGGACGGGTTGTTGTTCACCCACGTTTCCGGCCACGTCCGGCCGAACAGGATTTTCAGTTGAACGGCGAGCGCAGCCGAGACCACGATGGCGAGGGAGAGGCGCAGCATCTCATCCTCGCGGGGCGTCAGCGAGCCGCCGCGCAGGTAATTCCGCGTCGCGATAAGGGCGAGAACAATCGCGCCTGCGGGCGCGAGCGGCTTCGCGATGAAGGTCAACGCAACGAAAAACGGATCGCCGTAGAAATCCGGCCGGAGCAGCCCGGCGATCTGCCGGTCGACGAAGAAAAAGCAGAAGACGACCGCCACCGCCACCGCGCCTAGTCCCGCGACGAAGCGGATCAGGCATGCCTTCCGCCTCGCTTGAAATTCGACCGTCACCGCGTCCATGCACCGCTCTCCTCACACCGCCGGGCTTGCCGCACCATAGATGCTCAACGTTACGCTAATGCGTCTTAAGCTTAACCCGCATACAAGTTTGTTTCGAGCCCCAGCAGATGGACATCGCGGCGCTCGCGGTGGAAGCGAAGCAGGAGCCATCCCGCGAAGTCGCGTTCGCGTACTTTGTCAGAGCGCGCTCTCTTCGGAAAATAAGCTTCTCCTTTAAATCATTCTAAACTTTGACCTCGCTCAATGAGCTTTCCGCCGAAAGGCGCAGAAATGGGTCTGCCTCTTTCAAAAAAGGAGTGGGCTCATGAAGAGACTTTTCTCACTGGCTCTGGCACTTGGCCTTGCGTTGCCGGCAGCGGCATCGGCGGACGAACTGCGCGCCGACGCAAATGCCGTGTTCAAGCCGATCCCCTCGATGGTTCCGGCCGTGAAGAATAATGCCGTCACGCGCGACAAGATCGAACTCGGCAAGATGTTGTTCTTCGATCCGCGCCTTTCGCGCAGCCAGATCATCAGTTGCAACAGTTGTCACAATCTCGGCACCGGCGGCGTGGATGCGGGGCCGACGTCCATTGGCCACGGCTGGCAGAAGGGGCCGCGCCGCGCTCCCACCGTGTTCAACTCGGTGTTCAACGTCGCGCAATTCTGGGACGGCCGCGCCGAAGATCTCAAGGCACAGGCGAAAGGCCCGGTGCAGGCGAGCGTCGAAATGAACAACACGCCTGCCAATGTCGTCGCGACGCTGTCCGCGATGCCCGGCTATGTCGACGCGTTCAAGAAAGCGTTCCCCGGCGAGAAGGAACCGGTCACGTTCGATAATTTCGCAAAGGCCATCGAGGCCTTCGAAGCCACGCTCATCACGCCCGCCGCGCGCTTCGACCAATTCCTCGAAGGAAGCGAAACGGCCATGAACGACACTGAGAAAAAGGGCCTTCGCCTGTTCATGGACAAGGGCTGCGCGGCCTGCCACAACGGGATCAACATCGGCGGCAACGCTTATTATCCGTTCGGCGTGGTCCAGAAGCCCGGCGCGGAGATCCTGCCGCTCGGGGATAAAGGCCGCTTCGCCGTCAGCAAGACCGCCTCGGATGAATATGTGTTCCGCGCGGCGCCGCTTCGCAACGTCGCTCTGCGCGCACCCTATTTCCATAGCGGGCAGGTGTGGTCGCTTGAGCAGGCCGTCGCCGTCATGGGCGATTCACAACTCGGCGAGAAGCTGACCGACGAAGACACGAAGCTGATCGTCGCCTTCCTCAAGACGCTCACCGGCGAGCAACCGCGGGTCGAACTGCCGATCCTGCCGGTCCGCACGAACGACGTGCCGAAGCCGGAGTAGAAAACGCGGCGCTCGAAGCGGCACCGAACCGTTTCGGGCGCATCCACGCTTCTATAGCGGCGCGCCTTTCGCGAGGCCGCTTCTGATCGCAGCATAAGCCTTGATCGCGAACATGTCGGTCATGCCAGCCACGAAATCGCCCGCCGCGCGAAGCCGCGCCGTGTCGTCCGACAGCGAGGCCACGCGCGCGGCTTCGCGATGCATCTCGGCGGGATTGGCTGCGAAATAATCGTAAAGCTCGCGCAGGATCGCTTGCGCATCCGTCATCTTCTTCACGATGTCGCGGTGTTTGTAGACCCGCGCGAACAGGAAGCGCCGCAGGTCGGCGATACTCGCCGCCATGCCGTCCGAGAACCGCGCGAGCGGCTCGGGCGCGCTGCGGACGTCATCAATGGACGCAGGCGCGTCGGCAGCGATCCGCGCGCGCGTCTCCGCCAGCACGTCCTGCACCATCGCCGCCACCATGCGCCGGTTCATTTCGTAAACGAGCGGCGCATCGGCGAGATCGCCATGGCGCGCGCGCACCTCCGCCAGCATCCGCGCGACGAGAGGCACCTCTTCCATCTCGCGCACCGTGATATATCCGGCGCGGAAACCGTCGTCGATGTCGTGATTGTTGTAGGCGATGTCATCGGCAAGCGCCGCGATCTGGCCTTCGAGCGGCGCTTGCGTATGAAGCCGCAGATCCTGTTCGCGGGCGTAGGCACGGATCGCGAGCGGGAGGCCGGTTTCAGCGTAGCGCGCGAGCGGGCGCCCATCGGCGGCGACAAGCGGGCCGTTGTGCTTGACGATGCCTTCCAGCGTTTCGAACGTCAGGTTCATGCCGCGAAACGCTGCGTAACGGTGTTCGAGCAACGTCACGATGCGCAAACTCTGCGCGTTATGATCGAAGCCGCCGACGGCCGCCATGGCCTCGTTCAGCGCGTCCTCGCCCGCATGGCCGAAAGGCGGGTGGCCGAGATCGTGGGCGAGCGCGATGGCCTCGGTCAAATCTTCGTTAAGGCCGAGCGCTCGGGCCAGCGTGCGCGCGATCTGCGCCACTTCCAGCGTGTGGGTGAGCCGCGTGCGGTAATGGTCGCCCTCGTGACAGATGAAGACCTGCGTCTTGTGCATCAGCCTGCGGAACGCGGTCGAGTGAACGAGGCGGTCGCGGTCGCGCTGATAGACGTCGCGGGTGGGGCAGGGCGCCTCGGGGTGAAGCCGCCCGAGGCTCGTTTCGGCATGTGCCGCGTACGGGGCAAGCTCGGCCATGGTTTCGTCTCCGATGCCTCGTCGCGGGGATGCGCGCTCCCCGCGCGGTTGACATTGACGCGCGAACATCCAAACTGAGGTCAAGGTTCAGGAGAGGCGAACAATCGTCATGACCACGGAAGTCAACATAAGCGTGAGCGAGCGCGCCGCCAACCGTATTCGGGAGATCGTCGGCCCTGCGCAAGGCGAGAATGCATTGCGTATCAGCGTGCAAGGCGGCGGCTGTTCGGGGTTCAGCTACAATTTCGAAATCGTGCCCGCGCCCGCCGAGGACGATATCGTGATCGAGAAAGCTGGCGCACGCGTCGTCATCGACCCCGTGTCGGTGCCGTTCATGGCTGGCTCCGAGATCGATTTCATCGACGACCTCATGGGATCGTCGTTCAAGATCACGAACCCGAATGTCACCGCCTCCTGCGGGTGCGGCACATCCTTCTCGATCTGAGGCGTCGTGCTCACCGTCGCGACCTGGAACGTCAACTCCATCAAGCAGCGCGAGGCCGCCGCCGTGCAATGGCTGAAGCGCGCGCGCCCCGATGTGCTTTGCCTTCAGGAGATCAAGTGCCAGACGGAGGCATTTCCGCGCGGCGCCTTCGAGGAGCTTGGCTATAATTGCGCCGTCATCGGGCAGAAATCGTTCAACGGCGTCGCCATCCTGTCGAAGTTGCCCATCGATGAAACCGTCGTCGGTCTGCCCGGCGACGACACCGACGAGCAATCGCGTTACATCGAGGCCGTTCTCTCTCTTCCGGGCGGCGGAGCGTTTCGGGTGGCGTCGGTCTATGCGCCGAACGGCAACCCCGTGGCTTCGCCGAAGCTTGATTACAAACTCGCGTGGCTTGCGCGGTTCAAGGCGCACGCCCGGACGCTTCTCGCCTATGAGGAACCGTTCGCGCTCGCGGGCGATTACAACATCATTCCGCGCGGCATCGACGTGTATAATCCGGCTGTGTGGACGGAAGATGCCTTGTTCCGTCTGGAATCGCGGCAAGCGTTCCGCCGCATCCTCAACCTCGGCCTGACGGATGCGGTGGCGGCCTGCAATTCCGGCGGCGGGCAATATACCTTCTGGGATTATCAGGCGGGCGCATGGCAGAAGAATCTCGGCCTCCGCATTGATCACATCCTGCTGTCGCCACAGGCGTTTTCCCGGCTTCGCACCGCAAGCATTGACCGCACGCCGAGAAGCTGGGACAAACCTTCGGATCACACTCCCGTCCAGGTCACCCTCGGCATGTGAGCGATCGTTCGGTCAGGGGCGGAAAAAGAACAAGGCCGCCTAGCCTCGCTCTTTGCTTCGTTCGATACGTCGCGCGCAGGGGAATTTTCCGCGAAAATTCAAACTGCGGCGATTCAAAAACCTGACATTAATCCTCGCACGTGCTAATCGGCACCTAATCCAATTCCACACCCCCGCTCATGTTCAAAACCATCAGGAATACATACCGACTGACGAAAGCCGGCGCGACGCTCGCATGGTACGGCGTGGGATTCGTCCCCGATACTGTGACGCTGCCCGCGTCGCTGCGCATTCTGCGCGGAGACGCGCGGGAGTCGGCCGCGAAACAGCAAGCGCGAGGGGAACGGCTGTCGAAGGCGATCCGGGCGCTCGGGCCGACCTATATCAAGCTTGGGCAGTTTATGGCGACGCGGCCGGATGTGGTGGGGCCTCATCTCGCCAACGCGCTCGGCTCGCTGCGGGATCGACTGCCTCCGTTCTCGGGCGACAAGGCTCACCATGAGATCGAAGCGTCCTTCGGCAAGCGGTGGCAGGACGTTTTCGTGGAGTTCGGGCCACCTATCGCAGCGGCCTCCATCGCGCAGGTTCACAAGGCGGCCGTGCGCACGCCCGGCGGCACCACTCGGGCTGTCGCCGTCAAGATCCTTCGGCCGGACGTCGAAAAGCGCTTCGAGCGCGACCTTGAGAGCTTTTATTTCGCGGCGCATACGGCGGAGAGGTTTTCTCCGCAAATAAGGCGGCTGCGGCCGGTGGCAGCGGTCGATACTCTCGCCCAGTCCGTTGTGCTGGAGATGGATCTGCGCCTTGAGGCCGCCGCGATTTCCGAGATGGCCGACAATATCGCGAAGGGCGGGGATGTCGGCTTTCGGGTGCCGCGCGTCGATTGGGAACGCACGTCGAAGCGCGTGCTGACACTCGACTGGATCGACGGTATCCCGCTGACGAATGTGGAGGCGGTGCGGGCGGCCGGGGTCGACATGGAGGCGCTCGGCCTCATGGTGATCCAGTCCTTCCTCAAGCATGCAATCCGCGACGGCTTCTTCCACGCCGACATGCATCAGGGCAATTTGTTCGTCGATCCGAGCGACGGCGCGTTGATCGCCGTGGATTTCGGCATCATGGGGCGCCTCGGTCCGAGGGAACAGCGCTTCCTCGCCGAAATCCTCTACGGTTTTATCACCCGCAACTATTATCGCACCTCGGAAATTCACTTCGAGGCCGGCTATGTGCCTGCGAACCAGAGCGTGGCGGCGTTCGGCCAGGCGCTGCGGGCCATCGGTGAGCCGATCATGGGGCGTCCGTCGGAAGAAATCTCCATGGCGCGCCTGCTCACGCAGCTTTTCGAGAACACGGAAGTGTTCCAGATGAAGATGCGGCCGGAACTCTTGCTCCTGCAAAAGACGATGGTCGTTGTTGAGGGGGTCGCCCGTTCGCTCGATCCGAAGCTCAACATCTGGGTGGCGGCCGAGCCGGTCGTCCGCGAATGGCTGACCGGTCAGCTCGGCCCTAGGGCGCAGATCCGCGATGCTGTGTCGAACGTGAACGCTCTGGCGGTGGCGCTCAAGCATGCGCCCGACCTGATCGAACGCGGCGCGAAGATCGTCGATGCGCTCGATCCCGACAAGGCGCGCGAAACGTCGCCACGGCCAAGCCGGTGGCCCATCGCGCTGCCGCTCTGGCTTGCGACGGGCGCGCTGGTCACGATCGCGGCAAAACTTCTGTTTCCCTGAAACCCGACCTGTCGGACCTTGCGCCGCGCTTGAGCTTTTGAAGATGACATTTGAGCGGGAACTCGCAGCAACGCGGCTCAAATGTCAAATTCGCTACGCCGCCTTGCTTGTCGGGACACCCTTGTCGGTGAACACCTTCTGCAATTCGCCTGACTGAAACATCTCGGACACGATGTCGGCGCCGCCGACGAACTCCCCTTTGATGTAGAGCTGCGGAATTGTCGGCCAATTGGCGTAAATCTTGATCCCGTCGCGAATTCCATCGTCGGCGAGGACGTTGACATCCTTGTAGGTCACACCGAGGAAATTCAGAATCTGCGAGACACGGCCTGAGAAACCGCATTGCGGAAACTCCTTGGTCCCTTTCATGAAGAGGACCACGTCGTTGCTCGTGACCTGCTCCTTGATCCAGCTCTGGACGTCTTCGCTCATGCTTGCATTCCTTGTGCGATGTCGGAACTAAGGTGTTAACCGCGCGTCGAAAAAACAAGGCGCGGCAGTAGCTCTTCGCTCTCGGCTGCCGCCGCTATTCGCCGGGGAGCTTGGTCGTGAGCGCGAGGGCATGAAGTTCGCCCCCCATCCGACCCTTGAGCGCGGCATAAACCAGTTGATGTTGCTGCACGCGCGACTTCCCCGCGAAGGCGGACGATGTCACGAGAGCAGCATAATGATCGCCGTCGCTCTTGAGCGCCTCGATCTGCACTTCGGCATCCGGCAGGTGCTCCTTGATCAGGCGCTCGATTTCGTTGGCCTCCATGGGCATCGGGGATGCGTCTCCTTCGATAATGTTGGCGAGAGATTACAGGCGAAATGCTGCATTGCGCAACAAGCGCGGGAGGCGGGTCGCCTCATCGGGTTTCAAAGCCGCGTGATCGGGGCAATTCTCAACCGGGGCCGTTCAGGTCGAACGTGTACGATCGACGGATCAAGATCGGCCGTGGAATGGGCTACTTGAGCGCGCCTCTGTGCGGAAGCGTGATCGCGGCAAGATGCGAGTGCGCTCTGCGCTCCGGTCGCGCTAGAAAACGCGCCGCGCCAGCAGGCACGACGCTTGCAGATCCACTTCTGACTTCTAGCGGCCCATCCCGCGGAACCCCGGCATAGGCGAATATCCGTAAGGCACTCCTGCGTTCGCCGGGTTCTGCCGCTGGGCGCCGAAGTGGCTCCCGAACGGCCCGCTTGCCGCGCCGCCCGAAACGTAGAAGCCGCTCTTGAATTCTCCCTTGCCGTCGACCTTGTCCTGAAGGGCCTTCAGCTTGTCGTCGTCGTTCAGAGCGGCTGCGGCACCGCTGTTTTGCTCGATGGGTTCGCTCGACCACGCCCAAACGTGCGTCGGCGCCAAGAGAGAGACCGCAAGGGCGGCCAGACCGGCAAGAGCAACTTTGCGCATTTTTTCCCTCGCTCGAAATTGCTCGACTTACCTAACATGCTCCGCGGCACTTTGTACAGAGAGGCGGTCCCGGAATTTGGGACGATAAGTGGAGCGTCTGCCTGACAGCGGGCTATGTATTAGTCTCGCGAATTCAGGCGATGAGCAAGACGGCGCGCGCGCCTAACCGGTGGCGGAAGCCGGGCCTTCCGCGGCAGCACGCCCGCGATAGATCTGGTCGGCGCGGTCCTCGAACGCGGTCGAGAACTTCCGGAAAGCCTTGTCGAACACCGATCCCATCAGCATCTGCAACGGCAGCGAGCGGAATTCGTAGTCGAGATAGAACAGGATGCGGCAGGTGCCGTCCGGCGCGGGAACGAACGTCCAGCGATTTTCGAGCTTGCGGAACGGGCCGTCGAGATAATCGACCATGATCACGCGGTTCTCGGGCCTGAGCCGCACCCTCGTGGTGAAACTCTCGCTGAACAGCTTGTACGACGCGGTCATGCGCGCAATGAGCGTTTCGCCGTCCTCGTCCGCAATGCGCTTCTCGATGTGCAATGCCGAACAGAGCGGCAGAAACTTCGGATAGCTTTCCACGTCCGCGACGAGGGCAAACATATCGTCGGCGGAATGCTGGACGCGACGGGTCGTTTCGAAATTGGGCATCAGCGGCTCAAGCTTGAGTAAAGGCCGGGGCGTTCCACGCGACCTGCAACCAGTATGACAAGGGATGAGGCGAGCGCGCCTTCATGGCGAGAGGGTATTTCGCCGCATGAGCGGCCCGCGTGCCTTACACGGTGTTTACGGCGTCATGGGTCGTTTTTGCAAGCCGCGCGGTTTTCAGCTTCGCAAAGTCGTCGCCCGCCAGATAGGACGAGCGCGTGAGCGGCGACGAAGCCACCATGAGGAAGCCCTTCGCGTAGGCGTGCGCCTTGTAGCTGTCGAACTCGGCGGGCTCCACGAATCGGTCGACGGCGGCGTGCTTGCGCGTCGGCTGGAGATACTGGCCGATGGTGAGGAAGTCGACGTCGGCCGAGCGCAAATCGTCCATCAGTTGAAGCACCTCGTTCCGCTTCTCGCCGAGGCCGACCATGATGCCGGACTTCGTGAACACGGTGGGATCGAGTTCCTTCGCGCGCTGAAGGAGGCGCAGCGAATGGAAGTAACGCGCGCCGGGGCGAATGCCGAGGTAGAGGCCGGGCACGGTTTCGAGATTGTGGTTGAAAACGTCGGGCCTCGCCGCGATGACGGTTTCGAGCGGGCGCGGTCCTTTCTTCAGGAAGTCCGGCGTCAGAACCTCGATCGTCGTGGCGGGCGCCGCCGACCGGATGGCGAGGATCGTGGCGGCGAAATGAGCCGCGCCGCCGTCGTCGAGGTCGTCGCGGTCGACCGAAGTCACCACCACATGATTGAGGCCGAGCGTCGCCACCGCGCGCGCCACGTTCTCCGGTTCCACCGCGTCGAGAGCGCCCGGAATGCCGGTCTTGACGTTACAGAAGGCGCAGGCTCGCGTGCAGGTGTCGCCCATGATCATCATGGTCGCGTGCTTCTTTTCCCAGCACTCGCCGATGTTGGGGCAGCCCGCCTCTTCGCAGACGGTGTGGAGGCCGTTGCCGCGCACGATGAAGGCCGTTCCGGCATAGCCTGCCGAGCCGGGCGCCTTCACGCGGATCCATGCGGGCTTGCGAAGCACGGGCGTATCGGGCCGATGCGCCTTTTCGGGATGGCGCGGAGCTTCGCCGGTTCGCTCGGCCTCGCCGTCGCGCTTGTCGATCAGAGTTACCATGGATGCGCCTTTGGTTCACAGGCGAAGATAAGGGATGGCGCGGCGTTTGCAATCTGGATCGCGTGGGAAGCCCGCAGGAACGCCCGGCAGGCGGATCAGCCAAGCGCGGCGGCTTCGATGAGAAGCGCCAACGCCGTTTCCACGGAGCGCGACCGAACCCCCTCGCGGCCGATATCGCCGAAGCGCTCCTCGCGGTGAAAGAGGCGCACGCCGTCCCCCGTCAACCGCGCCGCCGCGAAATGCACAAGCCCCACGGGCTTCTCGACGCTGCCGCCGTCCGGTCCCGCGACCCCTGTGATGGAAACGGCAATCCCCGCATGCGAGCGAGCGAGCGCGCCTTTCGCCATCGCGAGCGCGACCTCACGCGACACCGCGCCGTGCGCCGCGATCAGCGCCGGATCGACGCCCAGCATGTCGGCCTTCGCCTCGTTTGAATAGGTGACGAAACCCCGCTCGAATGCGCTCGACGAGCCGGGCACAGCGGTCAGCGCCGCCGCCACGAGCCCGCCGGTGCAGGATTCCGCCGTCGCGATGAAAAGCTGGTTCTCCCGCGCCTTCGCCAGCGCTTCCTCTGCCAGCGTTTGTATACGCTCGTTCAACTCACCCATTGGAGCCTCCTTTAATAGCTGGCGTGCCGCTATCCCGCGCGCGCGAGTGTCAGCTCTGCGCGAACATCGGCGCGGATTGCCGTTCGCGATGGCTCCTGACCGTTCGCTGACACGCGGCAACAGCAGGAAGTCACGCCCCTTCGTCCATAACGGGTAAAGCCAACACACACGCTGCGGGAGGATTGCTGCTTCGCGCGTGTCCAATCCGTTGAGACTAGCACACAAAGGAAACTTCATGTCGCGAACCAACCGCTGGATTAGCGGCTCCATTCTTCTTGGCATTTTCATTTACGCCATAGCACCAAATGCTTTCGGCGCGTTCAGCGATTCCGGTTTCTGGAGCTGGCGGCACGATATCGTGCTGCTGTCGGGCACCATTTCCTTCGTTTTGATGACGCTCGTGGTTCTCATCTCGACGCGAAATCCGATGCTGGAACGCCTCACGGGCGGCCTAGACAAGGGCTATATCATCCATAAATGGGCGGGCATCTGGGCGGTCAGCACGGGCACGCTCCATTGGCTCGTGGAGAAGACGCCGAAATGGACCTATAGCCTTGGCATCTGGCCGGAAAAGGTGAAAGGCGGGCATGCGGCACAGCCCGACTGGCAGGTTACGCTCTGGAAGTCGGGCAACGTGGCGGCCGAATATATGATCTACGCAGCAATCATTCTAGCCATCGTCGCGCTCAGCAACCGGATCCCCTATCGCTACTTCCGCTTCACACACAAGGCGTTTGCAGTTGCCTATCTCGTTTTCGCCTGGCACTCGGCGACCATCATGCTGAAAACCGACTGGTTCGCGACGCCGTCCGGATACATCGTCCTAGCGCTTGCCCTCGCCGGGTCCATCGCGGTGTTGCAGGGCCTGTTGGGGTTCATCGGCCTGTCACGGCGGGCCGAAGCAGTGGTGACAGCATTCCGCGACCATGGCGGCGTCCTCGACATCCGACTTGGGGCGACGAGCGGCTATGCCATGGCGCACAATCCGGGGCAGTTCGCGTTTCTACGCTTCGACCACGACCCAGAGCCACATCCCTTTTCCTTTGCGTCTTCAGGGAAAGACGCAACAAATTTCCGTTTTGGTATCAAGGCACTAGGCGACTACACGACGAAGCTGGCCGAAAAGATCAGCGTGGGACAGACGGTGAAGTTGGAAGGCCCGTATGGCGGCTTCCATTTCGACCACGCCACGACACAGCAGGTGTGGATCGCGGGCGGGATCGGCATCACGCCGTTCCTCGCGCGGCTCGAACATTTGGCGGCGAATGGTGGCACCGACAGGCCAGTCGATCTGTGGTATTGCGCCGCTACCGCCGAAAACGCCAAGTGGCCCGCCGACCTCCGATCGCTATGCGAGGAAACCGGTGTGACGCTTCAAGTCATGGTCGCCGAGCGACAAGAGTTTCTGAATGCCCGCACCGTCGCGGAAACGACAGGCACGGTGGATGACGTCAGCGTGCTGTTCTGCGGCCCGCAAGGCTTCGCCGGCAACATCCTCGACGGCCTGAAGGCGCGCGGTTTCGCTGAACGCAACTTCCATTACGATGCGTTCGGCATGCGCTAAGAATTCCGCCGCCGGATGGAGTCGTTCGGCGGCGGATATCAGACCCGGCAAGCATGCATCGCCCTCAGCGCGCGGCGAACACCACGGTCGCGGAAGCAAGCGCGGCGATGCCCTCGCGGCGGCCGGTGAAGCCGAGTTGCTCGCTCGTGGTCGCTTTCACGCTCACGCGCTCCATCTCGATGCCGAGGATTTCCGCCATCCGCGCGCGCATGGCGTCGCGATGCGGACCGACCTTGGGCCGCTCGCAGATGAGCGTCACGTCGGCGTTCGTGATGCGCCCGCCCTTTTCCACCACCATTGCCACGGCGTGCTTCAGGAACACGGTCGAATCCATCGCCCGCCATTGCGGGTCGGACGGCGGGAAGTGATCGCCGATGTCGCCCGCGCCGATGGTGCCGTAAAGCGCGTCGGTGAGCGCATGCAAACCGGCGTCGCCGTCCGAATGCGCCTTCAGCCCCTTGTCGTGCGGGATCTTGACGCCGCACAGCGTGACGTGGTCGCCTTCCTCGAAGGCATGCACGTCGAAGCCCGAGCCGACGCGCACATCCGGGAGCGCCACTCCGCCATTCGCGATCATGTCCGCCATCGCCAGATCCTCCGCAGTCGTGATTTTCATGTTTTCAGACGTGTTCGAGACGAGCGCCACGGAGAGGCCGTGCCACTCCGCAATAGAGGCGTCGTCGGTGAAATCGGTGCGCTCGCCCGCTGCGCGATGAGCCGCCATGATCTTCTCGTAGATGAATGTCTGGGGCGTCTGCGCGCGCCAGAGCGCAACCCTGTCCACGGTGCCTGCGCTTCGGCCATCCTCGCCCCGCTTCAGCGTGTCGGTGACGGGCGCAGCCGCGATCGCGCCGTCGGCGCATGACAGTGCCGAAATCGTGTCGGAGATGCAACGCGCTGAAATAAACGGCCGCGCGGCGTCGTGGATCAAGACCGCGTGCGGCTTGACGGCTTCGAGCGCGTCGAGCCCCGCCTTCACGGAAAGCTGGCGCGTCGCGCCGCCGGGGACGGGCCGGAGAAGCTTGTCCGTATCGAGCCCCGCCACCGCCTCTGCATAAAGCGCTTCGTCGCCCGCGCGGATAACGACGACGACAGCGGCGATTTCCGGATGGAAAAGAAAGGCTTCAAGCGTCCGCCGCAGGATAGGCTTGCCGCCCGCGAAGCAATATTGCTTCGGCCGTCCTTGTTTCTGCCCGGCGCGTACGCCGCTTCCCGCCGCCACGATCAGCGCCGCATTGACCGGCGGATGTTGGTCTTCTTCTTGCATATTTGAACGAACCGAAAAGGAGGAAACGCGCGGAAACCTTATAAGCTGCCTCTAAAACCGCCAAGAGCTTTCGCGAGCCTTGAGATTTGCCTGCTGACACGGGGGCCGAATTTGCTACAATGCCTAGAACTTAGTCGATCTGCATATCTGCCCAGCATTTGGGCAGGACAAGGTGCAGCCTCGGCTAGCCTGCCACATTCATCGGACAAGGCTCGCTTGCTGAAATCCATGGCTCCTCGCGACAAGACGAAGAAGACGTCGGACGCTGCCAAACCGCTCGATTTCAAGGCGCTGGTGCAGGGTCTGCCCCATGTCGTCGTCGTTGTCGATGGCACAAATCGCATCGTATTCGCGAATTTCGCCGCCGAGAATTTCTTCGGCCTTGGCGAAGCGCTGCTGAAAAAGCGCTCATTGCCTGCGCTCGTGGCATTCGCCAACCCCTTGACCGCGCTCGCCGATCAGGTCCGAAACACGCGCGGCGCGGTGAACGAATACGAACTCGACCTTGCGATGCCGGATAGGGCCCCCCGCTCGGTCGACGTGTTCGCTTCCCTGCTAAATGAGCGCGAGGATTACGTGTTGCTGATGCTTCAGCAGCGCAACATGGCCGCGATGATCGAGCGGCAACTGACCCATCGCGGTGCCGCGCGCTCCGTGTCCGCCATGGCCGCCGTACTCGCGCACGAGATCAAGAACCCGCTGTCCGGCATTCGCGGCGCGGCGCAACTCCTCGAAGCGGGCGCGTCCGAGGAAGACCAGCCGCTCGCCCAGCTCATCACCGATGAGACGGACCGCATCCGCGATCTCGTCGACCGCATGGAAGTGTTCGGCGACGAGCGCCCGGTGAGCAAGGACGCCGTCAACATCCATTCCGTGCTGGACCATGTGAAGCGCATCGCACGCGCGGGCTTCGCGCGGCATATCACCATCCAGCAGAGTTTCGACCCGAGCCTGCCGTCCGTGCCCGGCAATCGCGACAAGCTCATTCAGGCGCTGCTCAACCTCGTGAAGAACAGCGCGGAAGCCATCGGCGACAAGAACGACGGCGTCATCACGCTGTCGACGGCGTTCCGTCCGGGGCTGTCGCTGCGCCTGCCGAATTCCGATTCGAGCGTGAAGCTGCCGCTTGAAATCTGCGTGTCCGACAATGGGTCGGGCGTACCCGAAGACGTGAAGCCGCACCTGTTCGAGCCTTTCGTGACGACGAAGGCGAAGGGCGCGGGATTGGGCCTTGCACTCGTCGCGAAAATCGTCGGCGACCATGGCGGAGTGATCGAATGCGAATCGAGAAGCCGGCTGACCACCTTCCGTATGCTTCTGCCGATGTATCAGCCATCCGCGCGAAAGACGGGGGCGATCTGATGGGCCGCGGAAACGTACTCATTGCCGATGACGACGCTGCCATCCGCACGGTCGTCAACCAGGCGCTTGCCCGCGCCGGCTACAGCGCGCGCGCGACGAGCAACGCCGCCACGCTGTGGAACTGGATCGCGCAGGGCGACGGCGACGTCGTAATCACCGACGTGATCATGCCGGACGAAAACGCGTTCGACCTTATCCCGCGCATCAAGCGGATCCGCCCCGAACTGCCGATCATCGTGATGAGCGCGCAGAACACGTTCATGACTGCGATCACGGCGGCAGAGCGCGGCGCCTACGAATATCTTCCGAAGCCTTTCGACCTGAAGGAACTCGTGGCCGTGGTGGGGCGCGCGCTGCGCGAGCCGAAGGTGGCGAAGTCGTCCATGCAGGCCGACGCAGAGAGCGAGAATCTGCCGCTGATCGGCCGCTCGCCCTCGATGCAGGACGTCTACCGCGTCATGGCGCGGCTCATGCACACTGACCTCACCGTGCTCATCACGGGCGAGAGCGGCACCGGCAAGGAACTCGTCGCCCGCGCGCTCCACGATTACGGGCAGCGGCGCAAGGGACCGTTCATCGCCATCAACATGGCCGCCATCCCGCGCGAACTGATCGAAAGCGAGTTGTTCGGACATGAGAAGGGCGCGTTCACGGGGGCGGCGCAACGCTCGGTCGGCCGCTTCGAGCAGGCGGATGGCGGCACGCTGTTCCTCGACGAAATCGGCGACATGCCGATGGAGGCGCAGACGCGGCTTCTCCGCGTGCTTCAGGAGGGCGAATATATGACGGTCGGCGGTCGCGTGCCGATCAAGACCGACGTGCGCATCATCGCCGCCACGAACAAGAGCCTCGAAAACCAGATCGCGCTGGGCCTGTTCCGCGAAGACCTCTACTACCGCCTCAACGTTGTGCCGCTGCGCATGCCGCCCTTGCGCGAGCGCCTCGAAGACGTGCCCGACCTCGTGCGCCACTTCCTCAAGCTCGCCGAGAAAAGCGGCCTGCCGTCGAAGACCTTGACGCAGGAGGCGTTCGACCGCCTCAAGCGCCACACCTGGCCCGGCAATGTGCGCGAACTTGAAAACCTCGTGCGGCGGCTGTCCGCGCTCTACTCGCAGGAGTTGATTTCCGCCGACATCGTCGACAACGAACTATCCGCCCATTCGAGCCCGCCGCCGATGGATGCGGTGCAATCCGGCAAGGCGAAGCTGAACGAGTGGATGGAAGCGTATCTCACGGACTATTTCGGCGGCTTCGGCGACCAGCTTCCGCCGCCGGGCCTCTATGACCGTGTGCTGCGCGATGTGGAAGCGCCGCTGATCACGGCGGCGCTGACGGCCACGCGCGGCAATCAGATCAAGGCTGCGGAGCTTCTCGGCCTCAACCGCAACACGCTGCGGAAAAAGGTTCGCGAGCAGAAGATCCGTGTCGTGCGCAGCCCGGCTTGAGGTTGCACACTTCGGAAACAGGGCGTCGCGCGCCTCTATCAGGCGGATCCGCGCGGTCTGTGGCTCCGCCTGCGCCCTGAATGGCAAGCCGGGCTTGCATGTTTTTTGCAAACCGCTGTATCGCAATTCGATTGCGAGCCCAACGCTCGGAACACTCGATCCGTGGAACATCCCTTGCCGACCGCCAGCGCGCCGAAGAACAGGTTCAAGCTTTCAACCACGCTCGAAGCGCGTGTGCATCATCATAACGTCAAGACCGGCGTGACGACGCTGTTTCTCGGTGCGTTCGAATTGCGCGTGCCGCGCGTCGAGGCGGAGCCGGGCACGGGGGTCGCGGTCGAGATCGACGCGAGCGACGTTTCCATCGCGCTGTCGCGCCCGATGGACGTGTCGATCACCAACCGGTTGCCCGGAACGATCGTCGAGGTTGAATATCTCGACGCGCCTTTCGCGCGCGTCACGTTCGATCTCGGCGTCTGCAATCTGCATTCGCTTGTCACGTGGGAATCTGTCGAACGGCTTGCGCTCGAACCGGGCCTCAAGGCATGGGCGATGATCAAGACCATCGCCATCACGCAGATGAACGTGAATCCTGCGTCTCTTCCAGAGCCGCGCTCGATGTTCCCGTCTCAAACGCCCAATCGAGAGACGAAGTAAGCTCTTCGAGCGTCGCGGCTGCCGCGCGCGCGGAGCGGCGTTCGACGGAGCGGAACACCGCCACGATGCGCTCGCCGAACGGCGTCACCTCGGCACCGCCGCCGCGACGACCGGGAAAAGTGTCGAACACGCGCGTCTCGAAGGTGCGGTTCAACGCGTCCGTCATCAGCCAGGTCTTGCGATAGGAAATACCCATCAGCTTGCTTGCCCCGAGGATCGAGCGGCACCTCTGCACGGTCTCGATAAGCGCGATGTCTTCCTCGTCGAGACGGCCGCCGTTGGGCAAGGCGAGACTCACGTGAAGGCGCGCTTTTTCCCTCTGATTTACGGGTTGATCCATTGTCGCGTACTAGCCTCGTTACGGCGTCACCTGTCTTCTTTCTTATATAACACCGTGTTCGTGGCTTTTAAATGCTTACGAGGACGCGCCTTATGGCGAAGAACCGGCAGCCGAGGCGCGTCGCGAAGACAAAACGCGATGAACAGGTGGTGTCAGTTTTCGGCCGCTTCGCGCGCCAGAACCGCCTTCACCTTCTCGTCCGAAGCGATCCGGTCATGCAGGGCTTCGATGTTCGGGTATGCGCCCGTGCCCTCGGGCAGCATGCCCTTCGCCCAGCGGATCATGGGGAATGCATAGGCGTCGACCACCGACCGGCCGCCATCCAGGATCCATTCGCGGCCTTCGAGATGGTCGTTCAGGCTTCTGAGACGCTTGCGAACGAGGTCGCGGCCCGCCTCGCGCACGGCTTCTTGCGCCGCGTCCGATTTGTCCTTCGTGTAACGGTAGGGCATGAAGATCGGGAAGAACGACGGGTGCAGGTCGCCGGTGAAGTACGAGGACCAGCGATCGAGTTCGGCGGAGGCGCGCAATCCATCCTCGCCGCCCAGACGGGCTTCCGGGTGTTTGTGAGCGAGGTAATGAAGGATGGCGCCGGCTTGCGTCAGCACCCAGCCGTCATCTTCGAGCACCGGAACCGCGCCCGCCGGGTTGACCGCGAGGAGTTCCGGCGACTGATAGCCGACGCGGCGCTCTTCGTAGGGTTTTCCGATCCATTCCAGCACGATGTGAGGCGCAAGCGAACATGCGCCCGGAGCGTAATAAAGCGTTGTCATGAAGTCTCCGACAGGTTTCTGCATGGGTTTTGCCGGGAAATGTTCGCAAGGCAGCCCGGGTTCCTCGTCACCCTCGCTTTCAGGGACGGCGGCCACGCGTAGCTCGACGGCCGGGCTGGGACGCCCGAAACGCCTCGCTCGCCTGTTCCATCAAACTGTCTTCGCGTGCAATTCGACCCAGTGCGCAAAGGCTTCCATGAAACCGTGCAGGAATTTTCGCGTGCCGTCGTTGGCGATCTGCCCGTTTTCATCGAACAGCTTGTTGGCGCCGCCGATATAGGCTTCGGGCTGCTGCATGGCGGGGGCATTCAGAAACACCAGCGATTGCCTGAGGTGATGGTTCGCGCCGAAACCGCCGATTCCTCCCGGCGACGCGCTCACGACGGCTGCGGGCTTGCCCTCCCACACGCTCTCGCCATAGGGCCTCGACCCAACATCGAGCGCGTTCTTCAACACACCCGGCACCGAGCGATTATATTCGGGCGTAACGAACAACAGCGCGTCGAGCGGCTTGACCTTCGCGCGAAATTCCTTCCACGCGGCAGGAGTATCAACCTCCTCGTCTTCGTTGTAATGCGGCAGCGCGGCGATATCGACGAACTCGAACTTGAACTCGGAGGTGGCAAGTTCGACGAGCGCCTTGGCGAGCTTGCGATTAAGCGAGTCCTTGCGCAAGCTTCCGACAAAAACGCCGACAGTGTAGGGTCCGGTCATGGGAGCGCTTTCTTTAATTCGGCCACTCTTCATAACGTTCCAGACGCTTTTCCGTTCAGCGCGTCCGGTCGCCGCCTGCATGCGCATTCGATGCGCGCCGCTTATTCCGCGAACAAGCCGTGCTTTTCCACGTAGGCGGCGAGGTCCAGCGTGTAGTCGCGCACAAGCTTTTCTGCCTTGTCGCCGTCCCGCTGGCAAATCGCTTCCACGATCTCCTTGTAGAGGGCGAGGATGTGGCCCGGCCGCTCTTCATGCGTGATGCAGATCGTCCGGATCGCGCGAATGTGCGCAAACAGGTTTTCGGTCGTCTTCCTGATCAGTTCGCAGCCGCCGAGCGCGATGATCGCACGATGAAAGTCGAGGTTCGCCGGCGAAAACGGGTTCAGAAGTTCGGATGAGCCTTCGTGGTTGATCTTCTCAAAGCGCTCGAAAAGTTTCTTGAGCTGATCTTCCGTGGCCCGTTCCGCGCCGAGCCGGGCCGCGAGGCTTTCGAGCGCGGCGGCGACCACGATCATCTCGCAGATTTCGCGCTTCGATTTGCGCACGACGTAAATCCCGCGGCGGGGCACGGCTCGCACGAAGCCTTCCTGTTCAAGGAGGGTGAGCGCTTCGCGGATCGGTGTCCGGCTGACGCCGAGCTTCTGCGAAAGCTGCCTCTCATCCAGACGAATCGGCTCGATCTGACCGTAAATGTCCATCTGCGTAATGGCGACTCTGAGGGCATCGTATGCAAGAGTTCTCAAACTCGTCCCGGCTTCGATGGGCACGATCTTCAGTTCTGGCTGGGCCGATGGTGCCACGTTAAAAGCTCCCCTGTCACGTTATCGAGTGGCTGAAATCGCCCGCTGGCACGGGGGTCGAGGGCATGAAAAACTGCCATGCCCCTTAGTTGAACTCATTGGTATCATAAAAAAAAGACGCGAAAAAACCCACGCCCCCATATCGCAAGATCGTAACATCCCAAGTTTGGTTGGAACTTGATATAAATCAGAAAGCGGGCGGGTCGCCGGTAATTTCACGCGAGAAGCGAGTGGCAAATTGTATTGTCTTACAAGGGTGGTTCATTGCGTACAAAGCGGCCGCGCGCCCGTCGTATTGTATACATGCGAAAGCGCGCGGCGAGCGGAGATTGCCGTCCATGAGACCGTCAACCCCTGAGTGAATGATTAAATGGCCGGCACGAACTCCATAGCTTCGCCGATGCGCGGCAGGCGACTTTCGAAAGCGTTGACGCGATGTTACCGCGCGCCCAGGCTCTTGATCGGAGTTCGGTGAGTTCTCGTCGGCTGCGGGGCTTTGGAGGGGCGAACGCGGGACAACGCCCCAAGCCCCGCAGTAACGCGAGACAGGTTGAAGTATGGCGTGGAGGCGTTACGCTTCAGTAAAGGCGCGGATAGCCGGGAGAGAGAATTACGTGGATCACGCCGTCGCCGCTTTTGCGAACAGGCTCATTGCGCACCGTGACGCGCTTGGCGATGTAACCGGCGTCGAGTGGCGGGAAAGCGCCGACCTCGTGCCGTATGAGGTCTCGGTCGCCGACATGGAGGCGCGTGCGGCGGCCATTCTGGCAGGCGATGCGCCGGAACTTGTCTGGTTCCTCGAACATCCGCCGCTCTACACGGCGGGCACCAGTGCCAGGGCCGCCGATCTGCTCGACGCCACGCGCTTTCCCGTCTATGCGGCGGGACGCGGCGGGCAATACACCTATCACGGTCCGGGCCAACTCGTCGCCTATGTCCTCCTTGATCTGAACCGACGCGGCCGCGACGTGCGCCGCCATGTGCGTCGGCTTGAGGATTGGGTGATCGCGGCCCTCGCGGACTACGGCGTGGCGGGCGAAGCACGCGACGACCGGCCGGGCGTCTGGGTGCGCGATGGCGCGCGCGCGGACAAGATCGCGGCCATCGGCGTTCGCGTGCGCCGCTGGGTGACGTTTCACGGCACGGCGATCAACGTTCGGCCGGACCTTGCGCATTTCGCGGGCATCGTGCCCTGCGGGATCGACGACGCGGGCGTGACCTCGCTCGAACGGCTGGGCGCGCTACGCCGCTGCGTTGAAACGCCGAATGCGGCGCCTCTGTCCTGACACGATTGCGGCACACTCCAGCCCGGCCGCCGTGGCGATTGTCGTGTTTGCTTTTTCAATTTTCAGGGAGAGCCGCCCATGCCTGAGCAGGCGAAGCCGTCGCGGGTGAAAATTACGGAGCACGCCCGCGTTCTCGATCTGTTTTTCAAGGTCGACGACTATCTCATCTCTCACGAACGGTTCGACGGCCAGATGAGCGAGCCGCGTTCGACGCTCGTCTTCGAGCGCGGCGATGCCGTGGGCGCCCTTCTTTACGATCCCGAGCGGCGGAAGATCATCACGGTGTGCCAGTTCCGCCTGCCGGTGCATCTGCGCGAACCGGGCCGCGGCTGGATGGTTGAGGCCGTCGCCGGCATGCTCCATGCGCCAAGTGGCGGCGAACTCGAAACGCCCTACGACTGCGTCATGCGCGAGACGCAGGAAGAAACCGGCTATCAGCTCACGCGGTTGACACCCATCGGCAAATATTTCTCGTCGCCCGGCGGCAGCACGGAAATCATCCATCTTTTCTATGCCGAGGTTCGCAAGGTCGACCAGACGGAGAAGGGCGGCGGCAACGAGACCGAGGGCGAGGACATCGAGATCGTCGAGTTCGACATCGACGATTTTTTCGACAGGGTCGTCGCGGGCGAGTTCCAGGATCCGAAGCTCATCATCGCCGGGCAATGGCTGATGGCGCGGCGCGGCAGCCTCGCCGCCGAATACGACTCCCGGACCTCGCGGACTTTCGTCGCCGAACTCAATCCGCGCCAGAAGATCGGCATCAAGACCGGCAATGTCTCCGCCACCAAAGATGTTGAGGCGTGGGTCAACTCCGAAAACACCGACATGCAGATGGACCGCTTCTTTCGGCGCTCCGTGTCGGCGACGATCCGCGTGCTCGGCGCGAAGAAGCATGAGGACGGCAAGTCCATCTACGAGGATACGATCGGACTGGAACTCACGAAGGCCATGCGCGGCCGCAACTTCGTGACACCCGGCACGGTGCTTGAAACCGAGCCGGGCGAACTCGAAAAAACGCATAACGTGAAGCGCATCTTCCACGTTGCGAGTGTGGCGGGCGACATCGGCACCGGCATATCGACGACGCTCGCCAATATCGAGCGGTCTATTGAGGCCGTGCTGCTCGCGATCTCAAAACGGCGCTGCCGTTCGGCGCTGATACCGCTGTTCGGCACGGGGCAGGGCGGTTTCCCGGTGAGCGAGGTGGTGCCGGTTCTCGTCAAGGGCGCGCGCGAATTTTTCGCCGGTAATCCGAAATCGGCTTTGCGCGAAATCTACTTCGTCGCCTATTCCGAAGGCGATCTCGCCCGCCTGAAGAACGAAATCCACGCCGCGACCGGGGTTGCGCCCGTCGAGGTGGAGGCGGAGGAATAGCGTCTCGGCTATGGGGGGGCAGCAATGGGCTTGTCGATCACTCCGCGGAGGCGCGTGAGCCTTCGCCTGCTTCGCGCGCGGCGCATGCGGCGCGGCATGCCTTGGGATCGTGTCTTTCGTTATCTTTCGGATACGTTTTACGTCACGCCGATCCTGATCGGGATCGCGTCGGCCTGTCTGTTCGCCTTCGTGCCGCAGATGCAGGAAATCTATCTGGCTCTGATCGAGAGCCAGGATATCGCGCGCGGCGGCGTCGGCCTTCTGGCGGTGGGGCTGTTCGCGGCGCTTCTCCACGCGTGGAACCATGTCGAGGTGACGCGCCGGATCGACCGTATCTATCCCGAACACGCCGATATTCATTTCGACCGCCGCATTTTCCGGCTGCGCGACATTTACTGCGCCATCGCCGCGAGCTTTCCGTTCATCGGCATCCTGTTGGGGCTTGCACAGGTCTATCGGCATGTCCTCGATGCGGAACGCCTTCTCGATAGCGGCGGTCTCCCGCAAGGCCACGCGCTCGGCTCGCTCTCCGATCTGCCCGACCTCGTGATCGCGAGCGGCGGCGCGACGGCCCTGATGTGGGTCGCAGTCCTTGCCTTCATGCTTCGAAGCGCGAGCCACGCCGCGCTTGTGCGGTTTTGCTCCGCGTTTGCGCTTGCGCTTGCCATCGTTCCGGTGCTGGCCCCCGAAACGACACTCGATGCGACGCGCCTTGTCGGACCGCTCGTCACGACCGCGCTGGTGCTGATTGAGATTGCCGTCCTCGTTCGCGTCGTCGTCATCGGGCTGACGAGCTTTCTTTGGCTACTGAGGGCGCTGCCGTCATGGGCGCTCCTGTCGACGGGGTGGCTCCCGTCGGGAGTCCGTTACGCTGTCGTGGCAGCGCTACCGCTCCTCGCCTTCGTCTTTCTCGTCAGGGGGATCGTCGCCGAGCGGCCCGGCACTCCTCCGCTGCGCGCGGCGGCGCTTGAGCACGCGACGGCCGATCTGGAAACATCCTTCAAGACGTGGCTGCATCAGCGCAAGCCCGTTGGTTCGGGCCGCTATCCCGTCTTCATCGTCGCGGCGCAGGGCGGCGGCATCTACGCGGCGTCATCGGCCGGGGCATTCCTCGCCACGATGCAGGACCATTGCCCGGCGTTTGCGCGGCACGTGTTCGCGATCAGCGCGGTTTCGGGCGGCGCGGTCGGCGCGAGCCTGTTCACGGCCGCCTTCGCCGAAAGCAAGGCAAGCGGGCGCGCGCCCAAAGCGGCGGAGGACGTGGAACCGGGCTGCGGCGATTTCGTCGAGCCGCGTGAACTGACGAAGCGGCTGCGGACGATCACACAGGCCGACCACATCAGCCCGGTGCTGGCGTTTCTGATGCCGGATTTCATTCGTGGCTTATTCCCCGCGAACATGGCGAGCATGCGGGTGCCGGGCACTCCGGGCGACGGGTTGCCCTTCGTCGCCATGGGGCGAGACGCGATCCTCGAACGGAGCTTCGTCGAGAGCTTCATGGCAAGCGATCCGTCCGGCAACGACGGCAAGGGCGGGCCATGCGATGGACAGGATTGCATCGCCCGACTCGCCGCGCCTTACTCCACAATCTGGCCCGACGCCGCTAACCCGGACCTGCCCGCGCTTCTTCTCAACGCGACCTGGGTCGAAACGGGCTACCGCGTGGCGTTTTCTCCGTTCGATCTGCACTCCTTCGGCGGCGGCACCCTCTATTCCTTCCGCGACGTGGATGCGAAAGCCCCCGATCCTTCGCTGATCGGCGCGGCTGTGATCAGCGCGCGCTTTCCGGTCTTGATGCCCCCCTTCGTCTTCGAACTCGGGGGCGGTCAGCGCCTGACCTTCGTCGACGGCGGCTATGCCGACGCCTCGGCCACGGCGACCGCGCTCCAGCTTTACGAGGAGGTGAAGCGGATCGGCGGCGACGATGTCGACGTCTATCTCATCGCGCTGACGGACAAGCTGAAGGCGCTGACCCCGAAGGATGTCGAGCCTGCGGGGCTTGAGCCGGTGCGAAGCTGGATCTACGACACCATATCGCCCCTGACGACGCTGCTTTCCGTGCGCGACCTGCAATCGCGCAAGGCGGTCACCGAGGCGAGCAAGGCGCTGGGCGACCGCATGATCGTCGTGCAGCTCGACCATCGCGCCTTCCCGCTTCCGCTTGGCTGGAAGCTTTCCGAGCTTTCGAGCGATATCATCCGCCTGACCATCGGCAACCCGGCGGTTTGCACGGAGCCCGGGACGGTGAAGGCGTCCGACGAGGGCGTGAGGATGGCGATCCGAAACAGCTGCGAGCTGAAGCGCATCGTTGCACTGCTCACGCCGAGGATTATCGGAAGCTGGGAGCTTTCGCCGGATTAACCGCCGGTTCGACGTCTTGCCGCGAAGCATCCGCCTGGAACAGCCGGTGCGCCGGAACGTTCGCTTTTCATGACGCGCAGTTCGACGCGGGACGCGCAACAACGCCGTGCGCGCGCCATGCGGACACAGACCCGGCGCACGCGCATGGATCAACCTCCCGCGCCGCGAACCAAGGAGGACAAGATGGCCGACAACATTCAGGGCAAGAAGATTGCCATCCTCGCGACGAACGGTTTCGAGCAATCCGAACTGGAAGTCCCGCAGAGGAAGCTTCGTGAGGCGGGGGCGACCGTGGAAGTGGTCTCGCCGGAGACGGGCGAAATAAGGGGCTGGATCGAAAAGGATTGGGGCAACCCGGTGAAGGTGGACCGTGCGCTCGCCGAAGCCCACGCCAGCGAATACGACGCGATCGTGCTGCCGGGCGGGCAGATCAATCCCGATCTTCTGCGCGGCAATCCGCAGGCACTTTCCTTCATCAAGGACTTTTACACGGAAGGCAAGACGGTGGCAGCAATCTGCCACGCGCCGTGGCTCCTGATCGAGACAGGCATCGTCAAAGGCAAGCGCGCGACAGGATACAAGACGATCCGCACCGATCTGGCCAATGCGGGCGCGGAGTTCGTGGACGAGGCCGTTGTGACGGACAACGGAGTGATCACGAGCCGCCAGCCGTCAGACCTCGATGCGTTCTCGGCCAAGATCATCGAAGAGGTGGGCGAGGGCAGGCACGAGCGCCGCGCCGCGTAGACACGATCCGAAAAGAGACCCCGGCGCCGTTTGCGGCTTAAGGGTCCATTGAGGGTCTCGCGTTCGATTATCCGAGCCTCGCGCGCCCGCTTTTGCCGTCGTCTCGGCGCCACTGGACCTCGGTCGGGGAGAGGCGCTTCATGGTGAAGCAATGCGTCTCGCCCGACATCCAGCGGTTCCAGCGAACGCAGAGCTTGCTCTCCGCGACCCACCAGCGACCGCTATCCTTCGTCGTGGTCTCGCCGTCGAGCAAGGCTAGTTCGGTTCGCCCGCTCACCTGACCGTTTGCGGCATAGCGGATCGGCACTTCACCCATAGGCGTGCTGATATAGACGGTTTTTCCAGCGACCGCGCTATGGAGGGCCTGACCGATAAGCGCTTCTTCACCTGCGTCGGCGGCTGCGAGCGGCAGGGCGGCGAGGAGAATGGGCAGGACAAAACGCTTCATCGGGATGGGCTCTCTCTGTCGATTGATGGATTGACACGTTAACATTCGTTAACGCATCGAAAATCCGTCGCATTCGGGCGAAATTGTGGTGGGGCGAAAGAAAGTTACAATTGTTCGCAAACCCCGACGAGACTGTGCACAACAGTCGCCAAGTTGGGTCTCGTGGCAATTATCAACGACGATCCTTGTATGGAACTGGTAGGCAGGTTATGACCAAAACCATTAAAGGGATTTAAGGGTTGCTCCGTCATACAAGGAGGCGGAAGCCGTGTTCACGGATTTCCTGAATGAAGATCAGATGAAGGCGCTTGAGGCCGCGATTCGGATGGCCCGCTCGAAGCACGGGATCCATCGCGTTCCGATGAGCGACGGCGAAGCCTACGCCTATCGATTCAACTCGGAAGTCGTCTGGCATGTCGAGGGAGCGGATCGCGCCAACATGGCGAAGGGCATCGTTCCTCTGATTCGGCCCACCGACTGCAAGGTCATCCCATTCGATCGACGCACAGCTGCTCAGACCTGATCGCCTTCCCCCCCGCCCCTGCATCAAATTTGAGTCGTCGAGCGTTCTGAATCCCGGTCGCATAAGGCTTGTGCCTGGAAAGCCGCTCCGTCGCGTTCCATGAAACGCGACGAGGGCGCTTTGGCACGTTCGCCAACCATCAGAGCACTCGTCCGCGCTTTCGCGACGAGCGCGCGCCGGCGAAACAACGCGAGCGTAGCCGCCGACATTTCGTGCGCGCGGGCTGTCGCTTGTTGAGAGCTTCCGCTCAGATCGCGCCCATAATTTCCTGCACGACGAGGCAGCGGCGCGGGTTTCTTTTCCCGAGATAGAAGCCGAATTCACCTTTGTAGTAGGTGCTGCTGGTCACGCTCTGGAAGTCCGACACCTTGCTTTCGGAGCAGGGCTTTTCGGAGACGCCGAGCTTTATCGACGCAATCGTGACGCCGTTGCAGGCGGTCGGGGTCGCAAGCGCGAAGGTGCCGCCGTTCGTCAGCGTGAGGGCGCATTTTTCGGCAGGCACGGCCACTGCCTTGACGCCGGGGGCGAGCTGCGGCTGTGTGGCGGGAACGTTAATTGTTGTTGCTGCCGATGGCGCGGCGGCGACGTGCACTTTCTTCTGATCCTGTGCCTTGATCCAGATTCCCAACACCAGAAGACCGGCAATAAGGAATGCCAATTTCCGCGAAGTGCTGTCAGACATGTCCATTTCTCCCTACGGAAGGGCTCGCCGAGGGCGGAGCGCCCATATTATTCGATTAAAGTTTGCGCGTTAAGTTTCCCCTAACTTTGTGGACTAACCGCTTCTATTTTAACAAAGATTAGGCATCCCTGCTGCGGCCGGGCGACGCACCGGCAATCTGCCGCCGAAAGCAGCGTTAACGGTTTTGTATTCGCCCTCGATCATAATTAGTGCCGGGAAGATGGAGGGAGCATGACACAGCGGCGAAACGGGCGTCTTTTGCGGCAGCTCGGCCTGCTGGTCCTTTGTCTGTCGGCGATCGCCTATGTGGCGTCGGAGGCCGTTCGCGGCCCGCATGGCCTGATCGCGAACGAGCTTCTGCGCGCCAAGATTGTTGATCTGAACCGGGATCTCACCGCGCTGAAACGGGAGCGCGCGAGGCTCGAACGGGACGCCGACCTGCTCGGCCCCAAGGCGTCCACGCACTCCGATCTTCTCGACGAGCAGGCCCGCACTCTTCTCGATCTTGCGCGGCCTGCCGATATCGTGATCGTAAGCGGGGGAAAAGCCGCTCGATAACCTTCGCTTGTGCGAGATAACCGGGTGGCGCGCGCCTCGCAAAACCCGTATCTAAAAAGATGACTGCGGGACGAATCAGCGCACCCGGCAGAACCGCGCATTCTCCCCCCAAAGACGAGGCGCATCATGCTCGACGATCTTCGAAACGGAACCTCGCCAAAAGGCCATCCGCCGGAATTGTCTCGCGACGAGGAGTTGCACGCCTACCGCGAGATGCTTCTCATCCGCCGCTTCGAGGAAAAGGCGGGCCAGCTCTACGGCATGGGCCAGATCGGCGGCTTCTGCCACCTCTACATCGGGCAGGAAGCGGTCGTCGTCGGCATGCAGATGACCGTCCGCGAAGGCGATCAGGTCATCACCGCCTATCGCGATCACGGCCATATGCTCGTCTGCGGCATGGACCCGAAAGGCGTGATGGCGGAGCTGACCGGGCGGCGCGGCGGCTACTCGCGCGGCAAGGGCGGCTCGATGCACATGTTTTCTGTGGAAAAGAATTTCTACGGCGGGCACGGTATCGTCGGCGCGCAGGTGCCGCTCGGAACGGGGCTAGCCTTCGCGAACAAGTATCGCGGCAACGGCAATGTCTCGCTCACTTACTATGGCGACGGCGCGGCCAATCAGGGTCAGGTCTACGAAGCCTTCAACATGGCGGAGCTGTGGAAGCTGCCTGTCGTCTATGTCGTCGAGAACAACAAGTACGGCATGGGCACAAGCATCAACCGCGCGTCCGCGCTCACGAATCTGTCGCAACGCGGCGCGAGCTTCAACATCCCCGGCCGGCAGGTCGACGGCATGGACGTGCGCGCCGTGAAGGAAGCGGGCGAGGAGGCCGTCGCATGGGCGCGGTCCGGCAAGGGGCCGTACATCCTGGAAATGCTCACCTACCGCTATCGCGGCCACTCGATGTCCGACCCGGCGAAATATCGCTCGAAAGAGGAGGTCGACAAGATGCGTCACGAGCACGACCCCATCGAGATGGTGCGTCAGCGTCTCATTGCGTCCCGCCGCGCGACGGAAGACGACCTCAAGGCTGTCGACAAGGAAATCCGTGCCATCGTGAACGAGGCCGCCGATTTCGCGCAGACCGATCCCGAGCCGGACGTGACCGAGCTTTATACCAACGTTGTGAGATAGCTTAGGAAAATCCGAGCGATGAGCACAATTTCAGAACGGCGAAAGACACATGACGATGTTGTGTAAAGGCGCGACCGCAGGGTTCGCGGCTTCCCTTTCCTTCATGGCAAAGACGCGGCGGTAGAACGATGGCGACACAAGTTTTGATGCCCGCTCTTTCTCCCACGATGGAGGAAGGCAAACTCGCGAAATGGGTGAAGGCCGAGGGCGACGAGGTGCGCTCCGGCGACGTAATCGCGGAAATCGAGACCGACAAGGCCACGATGGAAGTGGAGGCAGTGGATGAGGGCAAGATCGGCAAGATCCTCATTCCCGCCGGCACCGAGGGCGTAAGGGTCAACACGCCCATCGCGATCATCGTGGCGGACGGCGAGGAAGCAGGCGCATCGCTCAACCGCGCAGGCAAGACGAACGGGGCACATGCCCCGGCGGACGCCGCGACCGGCGGCGGGGAAGCCGCGCGCGCTTCCGTCGACGTGCGTGTAAAGGACGCCCGCGAGGATGCCGCGCCCGCTGCCTGGGACGCCGCGTCGGAAATCCCCGAAGGCACGGAACTCGTGCAGATCACCATGCGCGAGGCGCTGCGCGACGCCATGGCCGAGGAAATGCGCCGCGACGACGACGTGTTCGTCATGGGCGAGGAAGTCGCCGAATATCAGGGCGCGTACAAGATCACGCAGGGGCTGCTCGACGAATTCGGCGCGCGCCGCGTGGTCGACACGCCGATCACGGAAGCGGGTTTCGCGGGGCTTGGCGTCGGCGCGGCCTTCGCGGGCCTGCGCCCCATCGTCGAGTTCATGACGTTCAACTTCGCGATGCAGGCCATCGACCACATCATCAATTCGGCGGCCAAGACGCATTACATGTCCGGCGGACAGATCGATTGCCCTATCGTGTTCCGTGGACCGAACGGCGCGGCCGCGCGCGTCGGCGCGCAGCACAGCCAGGAATATTCCGCGTGGTACGCGCATGTGCCGGGGCTGAAGGTCATCGCGCCGTCAACCGCCGCCGACGCGAAGGGCCTGCTCAAGGCCGCGATCCGCGATCCGAACCCGGTGGTGTTCCTCGAAAACGAGATCCTTTACGGCATAGCTGGCCCCGTGCCGAAGGGCGACGACTGGCTCGTACCCATCGGCAAGGCGAAGATCGCGCGGCCGGGCAAGGATGTCACCATCGTTTCGTGGTCGCGCGGCATGGTCTACGCGCTCGACGCGGCAAAGCAGCTTGAGGCCGAGGGCATCGACGCCGAAGTGATCGACCTTCGCACGCTTCGCCCGCTCGACATCGACACCGTGCTCGCCTCCGTCCGCAAGACGAACCGGATCGTGACGGTGGAAGAGGCGTGGCCCGTGTGCTCCGTCGGCTCCGAGATCGTGGCGCAGGTGGTGGCGAAGGCGTTCGATTACCTCGACGCGCCGCCGACGAAGGTTTCCGGCGAAGACGTGCCGATGCCCTACGCGGCGAACCTCGAAAAGCTCGCGCTGCCGAATGCCGACCGCGTCGTCGAGGCCGTGAAGGCCGTCTGCTACAAGGGCTGACACCGCGATGCAGAAGCGCTCCCCATGGTCACGATATGGCGACGGCCACGCGGCGGATTTCGAAGCCTCGGGCACGGACTATTTCGTGATCGTGACGGACGCCTATCTCAACACGCGCTACCGCATGCCCGCCGACCGACCGGTCGACCGCAAGACCCTCATCGAGGACATCGACGACGAGATCGAAGCTATCGCGGACGCGAAGCTCGCGCGCGGCGAGGCGACCCAGCCGATGGGACGCCGCGCGGCCCAAATCGTGATCGACGCGGGCGATGCTGCTTCTTAGGTTTGTGAACTTGTTCTTCGCGGGCAGATCCGCCGCCCCGCGCTTCAGGGATAATGCCATGCCGACACCGATCCTGATGCCCGCCCTTTCGCCCACCATGGAGCAGGGCAAGCTCGCGAAATGGCTTAAGAAAGAGGGCGACAAGGTTGCTTCGGGCGATGCCATCGCCGAAATCGAGACCGACAAGGCCACGATGGAAGTCGAGGCGGTGGACGAAGGCACCATCGGCAAGATTATGGTGGCCGAAGGCACCGAGGGCGTGGCGGTAAACACGCCGATTGCGCTGTTGCTCGGCGAAGGCGAGGACGCCGCCGCGTTGAAGAGCTACGGCGCGGAGCCGCCGCAGCCCGCGCCCGCGAAGGCCGGGCAGGAGGCCGAACCGGTGAAAGTCGAGAAGGCGAATGGCGCGCCCGCCGCCTCGCAAGTCAACGGCCATAATGGCGCGAATGGGAGCCGCGTCTTCGCCTCGCCGCTCGCGCGCCGCATCGCGAAGGACGCAGGCATAGACCTCGGCGCCGTGAAGGGCACCGGCCCGCATGGCCGCATCGTGAAGCACGACATCGAAGAGGCGAAAGCGTCCGGCACCGCGACGCCCGCCGCAGCCGCCGCGCCCGCACAGAACGGCGGCGCGCTGGTGCCGTCTCGCCTCGCAGCCGCGATCCCGGACGACCAGATCATCGCCATGTACGAGAGGGGCACCTACGAGCTTCGCCCGCTCGACAACATGCGCAAGACCATCGCCGCGCGCCTCACGCAGGCAACGCAGACGATCCCGCATTTCCGCCTGTTCGTCGAATGCGAGATCGACACGCTGCTCGAAGCGCGCCAGCGCATCAACATGCGCTCTCCGAAGGACGGCCAGCCCGGCGCGTTCAAGGTTTCGGTCAATGACTTCATCGTCAAGGCGCTCGGCCTCGCGCTTCAGCGCGTGCCGGACGCGAACGCGACCTTCACCGAGCGCGGCATCCTCCTGCATAAGGCGAGCGATGTCGGCGTGGCGGTCGCGGTGGAAGGCGGGCTGTTCACGCCCGTGATCCGCGGCGTCGAGCAGAAGTCGCTCGCCGACATCTCGAATGAGGTGAAGGATCTGGCCGAGCGCGCGAGAAAGCGCCGCCTCGCGCCGCACGAATATCAGGGCGGGACGACGGCGGTGTCGAACCTCGGGATGTTCGGCGTGGACAATTTCGACGCGGTCATCAACCCGCCGCACGCGACCATCCTCGCGGTCGGGCGCGGCGAGAAGCGCGCGGTGGTGAAGGGTGGCCAGATCGTCGTCGCGACGACCATGGGCTGCACGCTCTCGTGCGATCACCGCGTTGTGGACGGCGCGCTCGGCGCAAGGCTGCTTCAGGCGTTCAAGGGCTATATCGAGGAGCCGGTGACGATGCTGGCGTAGATCGGCATACCGGCAACGCTCAACGGGACCGGTTTCGGGGGACAGATGGCGGAAGCATTCGATGTCGCGGTGATCGGCGGCGGGCCGGGCGGCTATGTGGCGGCGATCCGCGCGGCGCAGCTTGGGCTCAAGACGGTGGTGATCGAGCGCGAACACCTCGGCGGCATTTGCCTCAACTGGGGCTGCATTCCGACCAAGGCGCTGTTGCGGACGGCGGAGGTGCTGCGGCTCGCGCAGCACGGCGCGGAATTCGGCATCAAGGCCGAGGGGATCAGCTTCGACCTCGGCAGGATCGTCGCGCGGTCGCGGCAAGTCGCGAACAAGCTGGCGTCCGGCGTGGCGTATCTCCTGAAGAAGCACAAGGTTACGGTGATCGACGGCACGGCGCGGATGAAATCGCGCGGCGTCGTCGCGGTGGCGGGCAAGGACGGCAAGCCGCTCGCCGAAGTCGAGGCGAAGCACATCATTATCGCGACAGGCGCGCGCGCTCGCGTGCTGCCGGGGCTAGAGCCGGACGGCAAGCTCGTGTGGACCTACAAGGAAGCGATGGTGCCCGACGCGCTGCCGAAATCGCTGCTCGTCGTCGGCTCCGGCGCCATCGGCATCGAATTCGCGAGCTTTTACAACGCGCTCGGCGTGAAGGTGACGGTCGTCGAGATCGTCGACAAGATCCTGCCCTTCGAGGACGACGAAATTTCAGCCCTCGCCCGCAAGAGCTTCGAAAAGCAGGGCATGACGATCCACACGGGCGCGAAGGTCGACAAGCTCGAAAAGGGCAAGGACAGCGTGAAGGCCACGCTCGCGCTGAAGGACGGCAAGACGCAAGCGGCTGAGTTCGACCGCGTGATCGTGGCGGCGGGCATTGTGGGCAATGTCGAGAACATCGGCCTGGAAGAACTGGGCATCAAGACGGACCGCACGCACATCGTGGTGGACGAGTTCTGCCGCACCACCGTGCCCGGCGTCTACGCCATCGGCGACGTGGCCGGTCCGCCATGGCTTGCCCACAAGGCGAGCCATGAAGGCATCATCTGCGTCGAGAAGATCGCGGGCCGCGATCCGCATCCGCTGAACGTGCGCAACATTCCGGGTTGCACCTATTCGCATCCGCAGGTGGCGAGCATCGGCATCACCGAGGCGATGGCGAAGAAGGACGGCCGCGAGGTCAAGGTGGGCCGTTTCCCCTATCAGGGCAACGGCAAGGCCATCGCGCTCGGCGAACCGGAGGGGCTGGTCAAGACGATCTTCGACGCGAAGACGGGCGAGCTTCTCGGCGCGCATATGGTGGGCGCGGAGGTGACGGAACTCATTCAGGGCTTTGGCGTGGCGAAGACGCTGGAGACGACCGAGGCGGAACTGATGGAGACGGTGTTCCCGCACCCGACGCTGTCCGAGACGATGCTCGAAAGCGTGTTCGACGCCTATGGGCGGGTCATTCATATCTGAGCGCGTTCATGTCGTGTGCCGAACACGCCGTGACCATCATCAATCGTGACGACAACGCCGGAGGGCGGTGATGCGTCCGGCATGAACAGGTGCACGATTCTGGCCGGGTCTGCGGCGGAGTTTTGGCGGCGGGCGGCGCAATCCGACGACTTGAAGCGCTATCACAACCCGCGCTTCGGTTTTTCCTTCGACCAACCCGGCTGGTTCACGGCGGCGGGATCAATTCGAGGCGAAGGCAAGCGGACCAGCGGCACGCGGGAGTTTCGTTCCGACCAGAGGGTGAGTTGCTTGCAAGCTCAGGCCGCTCTGGCCCCTTGATTTGAATGGTACCGCTGGCCCGGCTCGAACGGGCGACCCCCAGATCCACAATCTGGTGCTCTAACCAACTGAGCTACAGCGGCGAAGGAGAGAGCAATAAACAGCGTTTCTTCGCGGAATTCAAGGCGTCATTTTGGGTTTTCGCTGCGAAAGATGCGCCGCCTCAAACCACGGCAGCGATGGAAAAAATTGCGGCGGGGAAAGGGCGGCCCTTGTCGCGCAGGGAAGTTTTGCCGAAGAAATCCTCCGTGCGCATGGAGAAGTCTCGACACCAGAATTTCGTCGCAGGTGAAATCGGGCCGAACGCGCAAATCGTCACCGACTGGAGACCCCCCTATTTCACGGGGAGCCTCCACAACGGCTTGTCGCGTTCCCGAAGCGGAACCGTGTCCGCATCGCTCGGATAGTCTAGTACTGGTTGGTCGGGTTGACCTTCTGCGCCGACTGCGCGACGAGACGCGTCAATTCCTGAGCCTGCTGCGCATAAGCTTCCATTTGCTGGCGGGCAAACTGATTCTGAATTTCGATCGCTTCCTTCAGGTCTTTTGCCTGCAAGAGACGCTGCGCCAGCTCGAACTGCGCCTGAAGATTGGATTCCGTATACTTGACAGCCTTCTCGTTGAGTTCGCGCGCGCCGGTGGCGAACACGTCCGAAGACTTCAACACGACATCGTTCGCCTGGCGGGCGGCTTCGATGAAGCGGTTATAGGCTTCGCGGGCCTGGTCGACGCTCTTGGAAGCAATCTCGCGGACGGAAGAAGGAATTTCAAAATCGAGGGGCTGGTTCATGGCGGTTCTCCTGGCGGAAGGCTCGGGTCCGGGGCTTCGGGCAGCGAGTCATCTTCGCTGTGTCTTATATAGATGGAGATTTGGTGCGTTGCAATGCAGATTTTGTGCACCGCACCATTTTTCGCCTCTTCCCTGGTTTCAATGCGGCAGTTCGCCTCGAAAGCCGGCCAGAATGGTCTTCCGCGCGCTTGCTTTTTGCGGCGAACACGTTCCATGTTGCGTATCCCGAGTCTGGTTGTACTGCTTCAGCACAACTCGGCAGGAAACTCGCGCCTTGGCAAAAAGCCCGCATACAACAAGAACCGGTCGACCTTCCCTGCCGGACCTCCTCTTTTCTCCCCGAGCGGCCTTCATATGGAATGGCGCGCGGAATACGGTCGCCTGGATGAACCCGGCCGCGCGGGCGTCGTTCGAACTTCGCGCCGAGGATTTCACCGAGGCGCTTCCCAAGCGCTTCGTTCGCCAGCTCACGCGACTGACCGAGGGCGACGCAGCGGGCAGCATCACCCTCAAGCTCGGCGTCAGGCCGCCGCTCGACTGCTTCGCTGAAGTTCTTCATCTTGCCGATGGCCAGAAGGGCCTCATCGTCGCCGAGACGGACGAGAATTTCTGCCCGCCGGTGGCTCTCACCACGCCGAAGCCCTCAAGAAGGCGGGCGGGGCGCAAGAAAAGCCTCGCGAAGACCGGCGCGCCGCCGCCCGCGCCTTCGCTTACCGAAGCCGAGATGACCGCTTTCACTGCGCTCGGGCGCAAGATGAAGCGATTGTGCGCCGAAAAGAGACGCCCCGCAGAGCCGACGATCGAACCGCCCCTCCGCGCCGAACCGCCCGCTTCTCCCCCGACCGCCGAAAGCCTTCTGCAAGTTTTCGATCTCGTCCTGTTCCTCGGCCGCGACCTCGATATTGTTCGCGTCTCGGGCCGCGCCGCGCGGTTCGGCTGGAAAAAGGCCGAGCTTCACGCCATGCCCGTTCTCGATCTCCTCGCCGATGTGGACCGCGCCATTCTGCGCCGCATGTCAAAACGCCTCGCCTCGCCCCGCACCCGCACCGCCAGCGATACGCTGTGGATCGCCACCGGAGAGGGACCGACGCTCGCCAGCCGCGCCGCGCTCTGCCGCTGGCCGGGCGAACGCACCGCCTATGCGCTGTTGCTCCTTGCGCTCGATCCGCCGCAGCGGCTGAAGCGTTCGCGCGCACGAACGGCGCCGATCCCGCTCGCGTCCCGCCGCGCCGCTTGAGCCCGCGTCATACCGCCGCGACTATCGTCGGGGATGACATAAACGCATAGCCGATGCACCTTCCCTGCATGCAAGGGAGGGGACGATGGCCGACGACATCGTTTTGCAGACAGCGGGCCTGACGAAGGAATTTCGCGGCTTCGTCGCCGTGAACGACGTCGATCTCAAGGTTCGGCGCGGCACCATTCATGCCCTCATCGGACCCAACGGCGCGGGCAAGACGACCTGCTTCAACCTCCTCACGAAATTCCTGACGCCGACGCGCGGCACGATCCTCTACAAGGGCGCGGACATCACGAAGACGCCGCCCGCCGACGTGGCGCGCAAGGGGCTCGTGCGATCCTTCCAGATCTCGGCGGTTTTTCCACACCTTACTGCGCTCGAAAATGTGCGCATCGCACTGCAACGAAAACGCGGCGACAGTTTCGATTTCTGGCGCTCCGAAGCCACGTTGCGCGACCTCGACGACCGCGCGCTCGACCTGCTTGAGGCGGTGGGGCTCGGCGATTTCGCCGCGACGCTCGCGGGCGAACTGTCCTACGGACGCAAGCGCTCGCTCGAAATCGCGACAACGCTCGCCCTCGACCCCGAATTGATGCTCCTCGACGAGCCGATGGCGGGGATGGCGCATGAGGATGTCGGCCGTATCGCGGCGCTGATCGCGAAGGTGGCCGAAAGCCGAACCATCCTCATGGTGGAGCACAATCTTTCCGTCGTGGCCGACCTGTCCGACGTCATTACCGTGCTTGCGCGCGGCCGCGTGCTGGCGGAGGGCGACTACGCCACCGTGTCGAAAGATGAGCGCGTCATCGAAGCCTATATCGGGGTGGGACATGCCTGAACGGGGTTTGGCCGAAGCGAGGGCGATCCGGCAGGCGGTCGCGCCCGTGCTCTCCGTGAGCGGCCTCGAAGCGTGGTATGGCGAAAGCCACGTGCTGCACGGCATGACTTTCGACCTTCGTCCGGGCGAGGTGGTCACGCTTCTCGGCCGCAATGGCGCGGGCAAGACGACGACGCTGCGCGCGATCATGGGCCTTCTCGCGAAGCGGCGCGGTTCCGTCGAATTCGACGGCGCGGAAACCATCGCCCTGCCTTCGCGCAGCATCGCACGGCTCGGCATGGGCTATGTGCCCGAGGAACGCGGCATCTTCGCCAGTCTCTCGGTCGAAGAAAATTTCATGCTGCCTCCCGTGGTGAAGCCGGGCGGGCTTGCGGTCGAACGCATCTACGAGATGTTTCCGAACCTGCGCGAGCGGCGGAAAAGCCAGGGAACCAAACTTTCGGGCGGCGAACAGCAGATGCTCGCCATCGCCCGCATTCTCCGTACGGGCGCGCGCACGCTGCTTCTCGACGAACCGACCGAGGGCCTCGCCCCTGTCATCGTGCAGCAGATTGGCCGCACGATCCGTGAGCTGAAGAAGGACCGGTTCAACATCGTGCTGGTCGAGCAAAATTTTCACTTCGCCGCGACCGTTGCCGACCGCCATTTCGTGGTCGAGCAAGGCAAGGTCGTGGACATGATTCCGAACGCCGAACTGGACGCGAACATGAACAAGCTTCACGCCTATTTGGGCGTGTGAGAAAGCCTTGTGTGAGGCAAACTGGGAGGTGTCTCAAAATGAAACTCAAATTATTGATGGTGGCGGCGAGCGCATTACTCGCGACTTGTTCCGTGGCAAACGCGGAGATCAGCGTCAAGATCGGGGTGTTGACGGACAAGTCCGGCACATATTCCGATCTGGCGGGGCAGGGGTCCGTTGTGGCCGCTGAACTGGCGATCGAGGACTTCAAGAAGATCGGGCAAGGCGTGAAGGCGGATGTGATCTCGGCGGATCACCAGAACAAGGGCGACATCGCTTCGAATATCGCGCGCCAATGGTATGACACTGAAGGCGTAGACATGGTCGCCGACCTTGTCACGTCGACGACCGCTTTGGCCGTGAGCGAAATCACGCGCGAGAAGAACAAGATCGCGATGGTTTCGGGCGCTGCTTCGTCGGACCTCACCGGCCCGAAATGCAACGCCAATACATTGCACTGGACTTACGACACCTGGCAGCTTGCGAACGGAACCGGCAGCTCTCTCGTTAAGACCGGCGGCGATACCTGGTTCTTTCTCACCGCCGACTATGCGTTCGGTCATGCGCTGGAGCGCGATACAGGCGCCGCGGTGAAGGCGGCCAACGGCAAGGTGCTTGGCTCCGTTCGTCATCCTTTCCCGGCCCAGGACTTTTCCTCGTTCCTGCTTCAGGCTCAGGGCTCTGGAGCCAAGGTTATCGGGCTCGCTAATGCCGGTTCGGACACCATAAACTCGATCAAGCAGGCCTCGGAGTTCGGCATTACGCAAGCCGGCCAAAATCTGGCAGGCCTCCTTGTCTTCCTTTCGGACGTGCATGCCCTCGGCCTGAATACGGCGCAAGGTCTTGTCGTAACGACATCTTTCTACTGGGATACCAACGACGAGACGCGCGCCTGGTCAAAGCGTTTCGGCGAACGCATGGGCGGCAAGATGCCTACGATGGTCCACGCGGGTGTCTACTCCAGCGTTTTGCATTACCTCAAGGCCGTCGCCGAGCTGAAGGACAAGGACACCGCAAAGGTCGTCGCAAAGATGAAGGAAATGCCGACGGACGATCCGGTGTTCGGCAAGGGCACATTGCGCGCCGATGGCCGCAAGATCCACCCCTCCTATCTTGTGCAGGTGAAGAAGCCGGAGGAGTCGAAGGGCCCTTACGATTACTACAAGATCCTTGCGACGACACCGGCTGAACAAGCCTTTCGCCCCCTCAAGGACGGCGGTTGCCCTCTGGTAAAGACAAACTAGTCCGCAGAGTGCAGGGCGGACCTCCATCGGCCCTGCACTGTCGCTCCATCGATTCTGAGGCGTCATACAGCCCGGAGGACACCCCTTGATTTTCGATCTTCTCGGCATCGCGCCTCAGGCGCTTTTCGGGCAGCTTCTCCTTGGGCTGATCAACGGCTCGTTCTATGCACTGTTGAGCCTTGGGCTCGCGGTGATCTTCGGCCTTCTCAACATCATCAATTTCGCCCATGGCGCGCAATACATGCTGGGCGCGTTCGCGGCGTATCTGTTGCTGAACAACCCGCTCTATTCCATCGGCTACTGGCCAGCGCTGATCCTGGCGCCGCTGATCGTGGGCGGCCTCGGCATTCTGCTTGAGCGAAACCTCATCTCGCAGTTGAACGTGCGCTCCAAGTTGCGCCCGCTGATCTTCATCGCAAGTTTCATCGCGATCTTTTTCGCGCTCGCGGCCTCGCATCTGTCTAGCGGCGCGGTGCCGGACCTCGTTTCGCTCGCCGGTTACACGCTCGACCCGGCGGCCGCCTACGGCATTGCGGCCATCGGCGCGCTGCTCTTCACCTCGTTCCTCTCCGCAACGAACATGCTGAAAGCGCCGGATTCCGATCAGAACACCGATCACCTTTACGGCCTGCTGCTTACCTTCGGCCTCGCCATCATCATACAAGGGCTGTTCGTGAACCAGTATGGTTCGTCGGGCCTGCCCTACACGATCCCGGACGAACTCAGGGGCGGCCAGAACCTCGGCTTCATGTTCCTGCCCATCTATCGCGGCTGGGTCATCGTGGCCTCGCTCTTCGTCTGTATCTCTACGTGGCTCATCATCGAGAAGACGAAGCTCGGCGCCTATTTGCGCGCGGCGACGGAGAACCCGACGCTTCTGTCGGCCTTCGGCGTGAACGTCCCGCGCCTCGTCACCTTAACCTACGGGTTCGGCGTGGCACTGGCGGGCCTCGCGGGTGTGCTCGCCGCGCCGATCTACTCGGTGAATCCCAACATGGGCGCGGATCTCATCATCGTGGTGTTCGCTGTCGTCGTGATCGGCGGCATGGGCTCGATCCTCGGCGCCATCGTGACGGGCTTCATGCTCGGCATCGTTGAGGGGCTGACGAAGGTTTTCTACCCCGAAGCGGCCTCCGTGGCGATCTTCGTCATCATGGCCATCGTGCTGATGATAAAGCCCGCCGGACTGTTCGGGAGGACCGCCTAGTGCAGCGAATTTTACGGAATCGGACCGCTAGATGACTCTCGACCAACCGCGCATCATCGCCTCGCAGGCGATCCGGCCGTTCACGGCGTCACCCTCGTTCCTGCACGCGACGCTGTTCGCGGGGCTGGCGGCGCTGCTGGCGATCCTGCCTGCGCTCGGCCTTTACCCGTTCGTGCTCTCGCAACTGCTGTGCTTCGCGCTGTTCGCCTGCGCTTTCAACATGCTGCTCGGCTTCGTCGGCCTTCTCTCCTTCGGCCACGCGATGTTCTTCGGCATGGCGTCCTATGTCGCGGCCCATACGGCAAAAAGCGGCCTTGCCGCCCTGCCTCTCTGGCTGCCGGGCGTCGGGCGCTTCGACATCCCCGTGGGGCTGCCGCCCTTCGCGCCGGAACTCGCGATCCTGACAGGGGCGGCCGTGGCGGCGGTGCTCGGTCTGCTCGTCGGCTCGCTCGCCATCAGGCGGCAGGGCATCTACTTCGCCATGGTCACGCTGGCGCTCGCGCAGATGATCTACTTCTTCTCGGTGCAAGCCCCGTTCACGGGCGGCGAGGACGGCATTCAGGGTGTGCCGCGCGGCTATTTCCTCGGCTTCATCGACCTTCGCAACGACACGACACTTTATTATGTGGTCGCCGCGATCTTCTTTGCGGGCTTCCTGCTGATCTACCGCATCATCCATTCGCCGTTCGGGCAGGTGTTGAAGGCCATCCGCGATAACGAGCCGCGCGCGATCTCTCTCGGCTACCGCACGCAGCGCTACAAGCTGATGGTGTTCGTGCTTTCAGCGGCGCTTGCCGGGCTGGCGGGCGGCATGAAGGCCATCGTTTCGCAGATCGCCACGCTTACGGACGTCCACTGGACCATGTCCGGCGAGGTGGTGCTGATGACGCTCGTCGGCGGCATGGGAACGATTTTCGGCCCCGTGGTCGGCGCGACGATCATCATCGTGATCCAGACCTATCTCAACAATCTCGGCGCGTGGGTGACGATCGTGCAGGGGACGATCTTCGTCATCTGCGTGATGCTGTTCCGCGAGGGGATCGTCGGCAGGTTGAGCCGCTGGATCAAGCGCCCGCTTTGACGTTCGATTCGCCCGAATCTGCCGGTCGAACGTGCGGCGAGCGACGGCGAAATCTCGCGCTGGACGAATGCGTTAACCCTCCGTTAGCGCCCGTTAACCTTTTGTTAAGCCCGCGCAATGACGATAGAATCACGCTATACTGAACATCAGTGCTTCACGATTTCAGCCTATAACGGCCAAGTCGCAGGCACACTGTGAGTGTTAGCGCAGTGTGTTGCGTCCACGACGGCGAAAGCCGTCGTCGAGTGCCGCGCGGGCATGCCGTTTCGCGCGGGCGAAGGCGTCGGCGGCGAAGCGCTTCCGGCGTATCAATGCCCGCACAGCCCCATCCAGCGCGGAAAGCTTGAGCGTGAGGAGGCTCATTACGTCTGATCCGGGCTTTCTCCTCGATGAACAGAGCCCAAGGCGACAGTCGGAGGACCGATGCTGAAAGCAGCTCTCGCAGGTCTCTTACGGTACCGTTCGCAACAGATTTCAGGTGGTGGAGTACGCATGCGGTGCATAATCCTTCCCGAGAGCGATATTTTCCGAATGCATCAACATCTCTATCCTCCGAGTGAGCGGAGGTAGTCTCGGCCTTCGGGCGGCCCTCCGAGCCAAAATGCTTCCTGCGAGATGCATGCGGAAGGCAGTTCCGCCCATGATGATGGAAGCCGGGTTCAGCCCGGTTTCCTCCCGATTATTACCCTCGTCGGCTCCTATGCGGAAATTTGGCGCTGACCCCACATTTTAGTACGGTTGTCGCGAACACTCGCTATAACAATCCGAGAAACCGACACCCCACACATCGATGCCCTGGCCCGAACTCCTCGTTATTGCCTCCCTCGTTTTGCTGAACGCCTTTCTGGTGGCGGCTGAACTCGCAATCGTGTCGTCCCGTCCCGTCCGGCTCCAGAAGTTTGTCTCCGACGGAAGGCGCGGCGCGGTCGCCGCAGCCTCGCTCAACGCCGATCCCGGCCGCTTTCTCCCCGCCGTCCAGATCGGCATCACTTTCGTTGCCATCATCTCCGGTGCCTACGGCGAACAGGCACTCGCGCCGAGCCTCACCGCCGCGCTCGAAGAAGTCGGTTGGTTCGGCGCATGGGCCGGGTGGATCGCTTCGATCTTCGTCGTCGTCACGATCTCTTACTTCTCCCTCGTGATCGGCGAACTCGTGCCGAAAAGGCTCGCCCTCGCCAACCGCGAAGTCATCGCCTGCGTCGTCGCGCCGACCTTGAATGTCTGGGCCACCATTTCGACCCCGATCTCGTTCTTCCTTCGCCTCTCGACGGATGCGGTGCTCCGGCTCGCCGGCCCGATGAAGGCAGAGCCGGAAGTCACCGAGGAAGAAGTGAAGTCCATGATCGCCGAGGGCACCGAGGCCGGTGTGTTCGAAAAAGCCGAGCGGGAAATCATCGAGCGCGTGTTGAGCGTCGCCGATCGCTCGGTTCGCTCGATCATGGTGCCCCGGCGCGACATCATCTGGCTGGACGTCGACGACAGCGAAGACGCGATTTTCAACGACATCTTCGCAAGCGGTCATTCGCGTTTTCCCGTTTGTCGTGGCGACGTCGACGAGACGTTCGGGGTCATCCATACAAAAACGCTGCTCGAACAGTGTCGCAGCTGCGGCAGGATCGATCTCGAAGCGGCGATCAAGGCACCGCTCTATGTTCACGAAAGCACGAACGTGCTGAAGCTGCTTGAGATGTTCAAGAACACGCTCGTTCACATGGCAATCGTGCTCGACGAACATGGCACCGTGCAGGGGATCGTGACCCCCGCCGACATCCTGGCGGGGATCGCGGGCGAACTGCCGGAAGAAGAGGCCGACATAGGGCCTTCCGCCGTTCAACGCGAAGACGGCTCCTGGCTGCTCGACGCGCAGATGCCCGTCTTCGAGGTGGAGCGCCTGCTCGACGTCAACGGCATGGCGGTGGACGACGCCGAATATACGACGCTTGCGGGCTTCGTGCTCGCTCAACTCGGGCACATCCCGGCGACGGGCGAGACATTCCGCTGGCGCTCATGGGTGTTCGAGGTCATCGACCTCGACGGCCGGCGAATCGACAAGGTGCTCGCGTTCCGTCCCGTGTAAGCTCGCGTCACCGACTGAAGAAGGAGTGCGCTCGTGAGCAAGGTTGCATTCATCGGACTTGGCGTCATGGGCTATCCCATGGCCGGGCATATCGCGAAGCGCGGCCACGACGTAACGGTGTTCAACCGCACGGCGGCGAAGGCGGAAAAATGGGTGGCCGAGTTCGGCGGCGACCATGCGCCGACGCCCGCATCGGCCGCCAGAGAAGCGGATTTTGTCTTCTCCTGCGTCGGTAACGACGACGACCTGCGCGAGGTGACGACAGCCGCGGATGGCGCTTTCGGGGCCCTGAAGCCGGGCGCCATCTTCATCGACAACACGACCGATTCAGCCGATGTCGCGCGCGAGCTTTACGCGGCTGCGAAGGCGCGCGGCGCGCACTTCCTCGACGCTCCGGTTTCCGGCGGGCAGGCGGGCGCGGAGAACGGCACGCTGACGGTGATGGTCGGCGGCGACGCGGATGCCTTCGCCAGCGCGGAACCGGTCATCGCTTCCTATGCCCGCGCCGTGAAGCATATGGGTCCGGCGGGTGCGGGCCAGCTCACCAAGATGGTCAACCAGATCTGCATCGCGGGCGTGGTTCAGGGGCTCGCCGAAGGCATTCACTTCGCACAAAAGGCGGGGCTCGACGTGGCCGCCGTGATCGACACGATCTCAAAGGGCGCGGCGCAGTCGTGGCAGATGGAAAACCGCTGGAAGACGATGGACGAGGGCGAATTCGACTTCGGCTTCGCGGTCGACTGGATGCGGAAGGATCTCGCCATCTGTCTCGACGAGGCCCGCAAGAATGACGCGCAGCTGCCGCTTGCCGCGCTTGTCGATCAGTTTTACTCCGAGATACAGGCGATGGGCGGCAGGCGCTGGGACACGTCGAGCCTGATCGCGCGGCTGAACCGGAAATAATCGCGCGTCCCATAGGCGATACAATCTGCAGTTTTACGGCAAGTCATCACCTACCTTTAATTGTTATTTGGTGTTCCAGAAGCAACAGTCGCTTCCTCATGACACGCTCTTGACCGATATCAACAAGAGCGGCAAAGGCGGCGCCTTGTTACTCGATAGCTGCCGTGTGTAAATTTTCCCGGGCTTGGGTCGGGGCATTTCTGCATGCGTATTGGGCACATTTTTTCCATCGGCGCATCTTGCGCGCTTGTCGGACTTGGCGGTTGCACCACGGTGCCTGCTCTCAGCCCGATCAATGGCACCGAGGCGCGCGAAGACGGCAGTATTCCGATCAACGAAGTCGTGAAGCGCGTCAAATGCGAAATTTACGACGCAACGCGCGACATTCCCAAAGAATACGCCTGGTTCCAGACCTGGGGCGCGAATGTCGACCTCGACCTGATCGCCAATGAATCGTCATCAATCACACCTTCGGTCGCCGCGCTCGACCCGTTTACGCCCTTCAGATCCGCCACGCTCGGCACCTTCTCCCGGGGATTTTCACTTGGTCTCGGCGGCGGCGTAACCACGACCGCCTCGCGGACCGAGAGCGTAAGCTTCTCCATGAACTTCACGGAGTTGCACGAGCAACTCAACCCTGCGAGCAGGGTCCACCGACGTGACGCGTTCGACAACTGCAATCTTCCCAAGGGACGCGATTTGAACAGCGATCTCGGGCTTCGGCAATGGATCAAATCGGTGCTTGGTCCGCTGGAAGGCGGCAACCGTGCCCTGCTGTCGCCGCAGCCGAAGCAGAGCACGCGACCCGCAGCGCCGCCGGCTTTCACGTGCCGTCAAAGGGCAGGTGTGCCATCGGCGGACTGTGAAGCTCCGCTCAAGTCGATCACGCATTCGATCGAGTTCACCGTCGTGAAGAGCGCAAACATCAGTCCGAGCTGGACATTGGTCCACTTCAAGGGCCACACAGGCAACGGCTCCATGGCGGGCGCGGGTCGAACCGACACGCACCGGCTCAAGATCACGCTCGGTCCGTCCAACGAAACGCGCACTAACGCGAGCACGCAGCAAAGCTTGCGCGAGATTGCACCGGCCATCTCGAACGCTGTCGGCCAGTCGCTGAACGCACGCTGAACTTCTGCTAGAGCCTGCATTCGTGAAGTTCGAGGGCGTGGCGCAAGCCATCGCTGCCATAGGCGCGGTCGGCGAGCAGGATCGCGCCGGGCTTGACCTCGTCTGTCCTCCGCCGAGCGGCCATCATGCGCCTTGTCCATCACGAGCATGTCACGTCTGGCTCACCGATGTGATGACCAAGGTCGGCGCCCCGCGCACGCCGACGGCGGGGTCAATTCACGCCGAGCTTCACTGTCGCCTCGATCTGAGGCTTCATCTCACGCACGATGGCGACGTTTTGCGGAGGAGGCTCCTTCGCGAGTTCCTCGCCCGCCTTGTCGAGATTGTCCTTGAGCTTCGCTTTCTGCTTCTCGTTCAGGAGACCTAGCTTCTCAAGCTCCTTCAGGGCTTTTTCCTTGTGCTTGTCGAGCGTATCGCGCGCCACGCCCCGCGATGGCCCAACCGTGAGATGCAGATAAGCCTGAGCGATGGCGCGGCCCGTGTCTGCCCAATCGGCCACATCCGTGAAGCCGTACCTGCCGGCGATGGCCTTCGCTTCGGTCTTGAGCCTGGATTTTCTTACCGCCTTGACGACGGCGCCGATGGGATTTTTCGAGGCGTCCTGATCCGCGCTCGCCTGAACGCCCTCGACGATCGCGATGGCGCGCATCTCGGTGAAGGAATCGAGGAAGCGAGACACGCTTTCGCGCGTGAGTCCGCCATCCTTCGCGGCTGCCGATCCGATTGTCGGACTGACAGTCGCCGCGAGTGCCATTAGAATGACACCCATCAATTTCTGCAGATCGAATTTCAGAAAACCGTTCACGCCCAGATCCATGTTCTTCCGCCCCCCGGCTTGACGCACACACTTGTGATCCCGCGAAATCTTGGTGAAATAACGGAGATGCCATCTTGGACGCCCACGATAGCGCGAAGCTGATCCCGCCGAAGATGACGGCGGCCGATGTGAACGCCTTTCTCGTGCAGGTCTTCCCGCAGGTCGCCATGGGGCGCTCGTACAAGGTCGAGGAAACCCGGCACGGCTTCGCGCGCATGCGCATGGTTTACGGCGACCACTTGCTGCGGCCGGGCGGCACGATTTCGGGCCCCGCGATGTTCACGCTTGCGGATGTGGCAATGTATGCAGCCGTGCTCGCCTCAATCGGCCCGGTGGCGCTCGCGGTGACGACGAGCCTCACGATCAACTTTCTTCGGAAGCCCGAACCGCGCGACATGATCGGCGAGGCGCGCATCCTGAAGCTCGGCAAGCGGCTCGCGGTCGGCGAGATCGCGCTCCATTCCGAGGGCGAGAGCGAGCTTGCCGCGCATGCGACGGCGACCTATTCCGTGCCGCCACATTGAGGTATCATGACACCATATGAAGCGGTATCATAATACCAATAGCGCAATCCACTGTTTTTGCTAAACTATTGTCCGTGGCGCGGTGGGTTTGTGCTGTTGACACGGGGTGTCGCGTCGATTATCTGTTGTCATCAATCGGGCCATGCGGCCCCTTTTTTATTGGAGCCCGGCCCGTCCGGACATTCTCTCATGGCAACCTTTTCCGCTAAACCATCCGATATCGAGAAGAAGTGGATTCTGATCGATGCCGAGGGCCTCGTGGTCGGCCGCCTGGCGACGATCATCGCGAACCGCCTGCGCGGCAAGCACAAGCCCACCTTCACGCCGCATATGGACGATGGCGACAACATCATCGTCATCAACGCCGCGAAGGTCGTCTTCACCGGCAACAAGCTGCACGACAAGATCTACTACCGCCACACGAACCATCCCGGCGGTATCAAGGAACGGCGCCCGTTCGAAGTGCTCGGTAGCAAGTTTCCCGGCCGCGTCCTCGAAAAGGCCGTGGAGCGCATGGTTCCGCGCGGGCCCCTCGGCCGTCAGCAGATGACGAACCTGCGCATCTATCCGGGTCCGGAGCATCCGCACGCGGCGCAAAATCCTGAGACGCTCGATGTCCGGGCTCTGAACTCCAAGAACGTGGCGAGGGCCCGCTGATGTCTGAGACAAGCGCAAAGACCTTTTCCGGTCTCGACAAGGGCGCTGCCGCGGCCGCTCCCGTCGCCGACGACCGCTCGCGTCCGGTTCACGTGCAGAAGCTCGACGCTCACGGCCGCGCCTACGCGACCGGCAAGCGCAAGAACGCCGTCGCCCGCGTCTGGGTGAAGCCCGGCGTCGGCAAGATCGTGGTCAACGACAAGGACCATGAGGCTTATTTCGCGCGCCCGGTCCTTCAGATGATCCTGAAGCAGCCGCTCGTGACCGCCAACCGCCTCAGCCAATACGACATCTACGCGACTGTCGCCGGCGGCGGCCTGTCGGGTCAGGCGGGCGCTGTGCGTCACGGCCTGTCGAAGGCGCTCACCTATTACGAGCCGGAGCTTCGCACGATCCTCAAGAAGGAAGGCTTCCTCACCCGCGACAGCCGCGTGGTGGAACGCAAGAAGTACGGCAAGGCGAAGGCCCGCCGCAGCTTCCAGTTCTCGAAGCGCTAACAGCAATTCCAGAAAATGGCGGGAGCGCTTCGGGCGCTCTCATCGATTTCCTGTCGATCGACCCGCCTTCCGGTGTTACACCGAAAGGCGGGTTTTTTATTGCGATGCCAGCAGCACCTCATCGGGCGATGGAGGTGAGCGAGTCCGCAAAGAGGCTTGATATGCCAAATACCACGGGCAAGAAAATCAAAATCGGCGTGATCGGCGCGAGCGGCTACACGGGCGCGGATCTCATTCGCCTCGCCGCCTGCCATCCGGGCATCGAAATCGCGGCGCTCGCGGCGAACACGCACGCGGGAAAGCCGCTCGCGGATGTCTTCCCGCATCTCGGCTTTGTGGATGCGCCTCCGCTCGTCAAGGCGGAGGAGGTCGACTGGTCGAGCCTCGACGCCGTTTTCTGCGGCCTCCCGCACGGCACCGCGCAGGACATCATCGCCACACTGCCTGAAAGCGTGAAGGTGATCGACATGTCCGCCGACTTCCGGCTGAAGGACACGTCCACCTACGCACAATGGTACGGCCGCGAGCACGCCGCGCCGCATCTCCTCGAAGGTGCCGCCTACGGGTTGACCGAGCACAATCGCGAGGCGATCCGGGCCGCGCGCCTCGTTGCGTGCCCCGGCTGCTATCCGACCGCAACGCTGCTCGCGCTGCTGCCGCTCGTCGCCGCGAGGCTGATCGATGCCTCCGACATCATTGTCGACGCGAAATCGGGCGTGTCCGGCGCGGGCCGCTCCCTGAAGCAGAACATCCTGTTCTCGGAGGCGGGCGAAGGGCTTTCGCCCTATGCGATCGCGAGCCACCGTCACGCGCCGGAAATCGAACAGGAAATCTCGAAGGCGGCGGGCGCGAACGTGTTCGTGAATTTCACGCCGCATCTCGTGCCGATGAGCCGGGGCGAACTCGTCACCTGCTATGTGCGGCTCGCGAGCGGTCATAACGCAGCCGATCTAGCCGCCGCGCTGGCCGAGCGCTACGCCGGCGAGCCTTTCGTCAAGCTCGCGCCCAAGGGCACGCTGCCATCCACGCAGTTCGTGCGCGGATCGAATTTCTGCATGATGGGCGTCTATGCCGACCGCATTCCCGGCCGGGCCATCGTCGTCTCCGCCATCGACAATCTCGTCAAGGGGTCGGCCGGACAGGCGGTGCAGAACTTCAACATCATGTTCGGCTTCGAGGAAACGTCGGGCATCGGCCAGCAACCGCTGTTCCCGTGATCCGCCGGAACCGTGCATCGAAAACACATCAGGGTAAAAAATCCTATGTGTACCGAAATGACATAAACTCGTGCCGGGCGGTGTTGTATAAGCCGTTATCTCACGAATCCAGACTATCGTTCGGCATCAGAGGACAACCATGGTCCGAAACGTTCTCATCGCCGCCTTGGCCATCGGGCTGGCGGGCCTTGCCTATCAATATCAGCAGGTTGACGCCTCGGCCGACCAACAGGCGAAGCTCGTGATCGAAACACGGGACAAGGCCGAAAAGGAATTGCAAGCCCTGCGGGACAAGCTCGCGACGGAAGAACGCGCGCGGCAGGTCGTGGAAAAGGACGCGAAAGCCGTCTCGGCGAAGCTCGCGGAAGAACAGACCTCGCGGGACGCCGCCGAGCACGCCGCCAAAGACGCCCAGGCAAAGCTGGCGGAGCTTCAGAGCGCGCTCGATGCAGCCCAGCAGGAGGCGCGGCAGGCTCACGAGTCGCTCGACAGGGTTCAGCGCGAGAAGGAAAACGCCGAGCTGACCGCCAAGCAGGCGCTTGAAACGCTCGCCCGCGAGAAGAAGCCCGCGGCGACCGCGCCGCGCGGCTGAGGTTCGCCATCTGGCCTGCGCCGCGACTTCGCGTTTTCGCGGCTTTTTCCCGCTAAAAGCGGAGGCCGAAAGGCAACCTCGCACGACGCCTGATCGGTTTGCGCCGGATTTCGACCGCCTTTCGCGCGCGCGGCTTTTCGCCCGTCTTTTCTGTAATGGTTTTCGGGGTTACCGCCTCGCCCGCGGCTGGCGGAACCGGTGGGAGCGGCGGCCCGTATACGACCGGCGGTTCTTTCGACGGCGACACGCTGACGGGAACAGGCGTTGCCGCCTGCTTCGCGGCCAGCGCCGCCGCCTTGCGCTGCGCCTCCCTCGCGCGCGCCTGCTCGCCGGTGAAATCGCAAAGCGGCGTGCGTCGCTCCGTCATGTCCAGATGGAAGTGGTTGCCGTGCGCCTCGTTCGCCTCCGGCCCGAGCGTGGTGCCGAAGATGCGGCATGCGCCCGCGTGGATTTCGCGCAGGAACGTTGCGCGCTCGTCGCCCGAATCCCAATGCTCCTTCAGCACGATCTTCTCGCCGCGCGCGGTGACGAATGAGCCGATGTCGAGCGCGTTCGCATAGGCGTGCTGGCTGATCCGCTGCGAGAAGCCGCCATTGCGCGAGCGGCAATCATAGCCGGACATCGCGCCGACGCGCACTACCGTTGCGTTCAGATGCTCCTTCGCCTTCGGCTGCACCACCTCGGCAAACCAGCGCCGCATCGCTTCGCCGAGCTTGCAGGTGATCGTCGGCGCGGGTGCGAAGACGGCAGCCGGGCCGATCTTGTCTTCGAGCGCCTTCAGCCGAATGGGAGCCGGCGTGCCGCAAGCGCCCTCGCGCAGCGGGTCGAGCCGGTCATGGACGACGCCCAGCGTGGGAAGACGCCAGTCGCAATCGCGCCGCGCGGCTTCGATTTCGGCTTGCGTCCAGACGACCGGCGGGGGTGGCGGGCCATGGATTTCGGCGGGTTTCGATGGCGCTTCGGGCGTGGAGATCGCGAGCGACGGCGCGGGCGGCACCTGCACGACCGGCACGGCGCTCTTCGGCGTAACCGCTGCCGTGGCCTCGGGCAGTGCCGGGGGCTTTGGAGGCTTCAGCGGCTCCGAGGCCGCGCTCGAAGTCGCCTCGGACGGGGCGAGCGGAAACGCAGGAAGCGGCAGCCGCTCGCGTGGCGCGGCGACGGACGGCACGGGCGGAGTGGTGCCACCGGCGCCCCGCGTTTTTCCTTGCGGCTCCTGCTTTTTCGCCGGATGTCGGGAACGCCTGTGCCTGTAGATGCGCTGTCTGCGGCGCACGTCCACCACCATCGAAGTTGGCGCCTTTATCGCCTCGAAGGCGCCGCTCGGGACAGCCGAAACAGGGACCGCCAGAAAGCATGGCAGCGCGACCGCCGAGGCGCCCGCGAGAATGACAGTCCATCGGGTGCGCCCCGCCTTGACGTGCATGCCTGATCATCCGAAGCGGTTGAACAAAAACCTGAAGCGACCTTAATGAAGAGGCGCCTGTTTTGCGATGAGATCCCGCTCTCGAAGCGAGTTTTGCGTTTTATGGCAGGCGATACGCCGAGACGGCCAAGCTTCCTTTTGAGTTCGCCCTACGCAAGCTCGCCTTCCGCTTCGATGCTTTCCCCTTCGCGCGGCAGCGGTCGGACGCGGCTTTCGAGATGCTTCAGCGGCTCGGGGCACGGCCCGCCATAGGCCCAGTCCAGCAGTTCTACGGTATGCACGATGGGGAACGGTCCCGAAAGCTGGCTGATGCAGCCGACATTGCCGCTCACGACGACATCGGGCTTCACGCTCGCGATGGCTTGAAGCTTGCGCTCCCTGAGTTCCTTGGCAAGGTCCGGCTGAAGCATGTTGTAGGTGCCCGCCGAGCCGCAACAGATGTGCCCCTCCGGGATTTCGACAACGGTGAAGCCCGCATTTCGCAAGAGTTGGCGCGGCTCCTCGATCACGCGCTGACCATGGTGCAGCGAGCAGGATGACTGATAAGCGACACGGATATCGCTCCAGCCGACGGGCGCGTCGATCTTCTGCGAGGCCGCGAACTCGGAGACATCCTTCGCGAGGCTCGAAACATAGCGCGCCTTGTCGGCGTAGGCCGGATCGTCGGCGAACAGATGCGCGTAGTCTTTCACGGTCGAGCCGCAGCCGGACGCGTTGATGACGATCGCGTCGATCGGTCCGTTCTTGCGGGCATCGTGCCACAGGTCGATGTTGGCCTTGGCCAGCGCCTTCGCCTCGGCTTCCTTGCCCATATGCAGCGTGAGCGAGCCGCAACAGCCCTCGCCCTCGGAAAGCACCACGTCGTAACCGATGTGATTGATGAACCTCACGGTCGAGTCGTTGATGTTCGGTTTCAGCACGCGCTGCACGCAGCCCCTCAACATGAGGACGCGGCCACGGCGCGGCTTCTGCGTCTTCACTGTCTCGGCGCGTGTATAGACGCCGCTCTTGACGCGGCCGCGTGGGGCGAGGTTGAGCATCGCCCCGAGGGTCTTGAAGCGCGAGCGCATCAGGAGCCGCCGGAAGGGAAGCGCGAGGAAAACGCCGCCGAGCGCGGCGCGGAACCGCTTCGGATAAGGCAGCACCGCGCGGATCAGCTTGCGGATCGCCTCGTCTCCCGGCGCTCGGGTGGAGGATGTCTCGATGATCTGGCGCGCGTAGTCGGACAGGTGCCGATAGTCCACGCCGCTCGGGCATGTCGTCATGCAGGAATAGCAGGACAGGCAGCGATCGATATGCGGGCGTATCTGTTTCGGGGTGGCCTTGCCTTCGAGCATGGTCTTGATGAGATAGATGCGCCCGCGAGGGCTGTCGCGTTCGTCGCCAAGCATGAGGTATGTCGGGCATGTCGCGATGCAGAACCCGCAATGGACGCATTTGCGCAGGATGGCGTCGGCCTCCTTCATGCGGGGGTCGCGAAGCTGCGCAAGCGTGAAGTTCGTTTCCATGCGCTCAGACTCCGGCGTACATCCGACCGGGGTTCAGAATCCCCGCCGGATCGAACGACTTCTTCAGCGCGCGCACAAGGTTCATCTTCGCGACCGGCTGGGGGTGGAAAACCTCGATGCCCGAGCGCACCGAACGGGGCGCGCGCATGAGCATCGAATCCGCGTTGTATTCGGCGAGCACGCGGCGCACGTCGGTCACGCTCGCGTCGGCGGAGGGCGGCAGTTCGAGCCAGAGGAGGCCGCCCGACCATTCATAGGCGGCGCGGAGGTCCAGGAAGGCGGACAGCGCCCGCACGACGGGCGCGGCCTTGGACGGCGCGACCGAAATCCGCCAGAGCGGCCGGTCGAACTGCGCCGAGAGAAAGGCCAGGGAGCGAACATCCGCCCACAAGTAACGCGACCGCTCGTGATCGAGTTCGTAGGACTCGCCGAAAGGCGACAGGAGACGCCGCAGCCTTTCCACGCGGTGCGCGAGGCTCTGCGGGCTCCCCTCAAGCCTGAGCGCGGTGAGAGCGGTCTTTGCGGGCGCAATTTCGGGATCGGCGAGCCGCGCGACCAGCGAACCGTGAAGATGGATCGTGCCGGAAAGCTCGTAGGGCGTGCCCATGGCGGCGCTCATCACGCCGACGGCGGCCTCGTCGGCGAGCCCGACAAAAAACACCGTGCGCGCTTCCGGCGCTTTCGGCAGCACCTTGAAGGTCAGTTCGGTGATCACCGCGAGCGTCCCCCACGAGCAGCACAGGCCCCGCGTGAGGTCTACTCCGGTCACGTTCTTCATGACACGCCCGCCTGTGTTGATGGTCTCGCCCTCTCCATTGATGGCGCGCAGGCCGAGCAGATAATCGCGCGCCGCGCCTCTGAGAATGCGGCGAGGTCCGGAAATGTTCATGGCCGCGACCGCGCCCAGGCTCGCCGCCATGAAATCCGGGCCGTAGATGCGGGAAAGGTCGGCCGGTTCGAAGGCAAGTTCCTGATTTTTCCGGGCGAGCGTGGCTTCGAGTTCGTGAAGCGGCGTACCGGCCCGAGCGCGAACGACAAGTTCCGACGGCTCGTAGAAGGTGATGCCGCCGAGCTTCGCGGTCGAAACCACGGCGGCACAATTCGCCGGGCGGCCCGCCTCGCGCTTGGAGCGAAAGCCGCACACCTCGACCGGCATCGCCGACGCTCGCGCGGCTTTGATGAAATCGGTGAGTTCCGCCTCGGTAGTCGGCATGGTGACGTCAGGCATGTGAGCGGGCCTCGGCGGCGAAACGCTCCTGAAGATCGAGAGGGAAGACCTTGCCGTAATTCAGGAGCCATTGAGGATCGAAGGCCGCCTTGACGCGCATCTGCTGGAGAAGATCGGCTTCGGAATACTGATAGCGCATCAACTCCCGCTTTTCGATACCGACTCCATGCTCGCCGGTGAGACAGCCGCCCGCGTCGACGCAGAGTTTCAGGATTTCGGCCCCGCATTGCTCCGCGATCACTTTTTCATGTTCGTCGTTCGCGTTGTACATGATCATCGGATGGAGATTTCCGTCGCCGGCATGGAAGATGTTCGCGACCCGGAGGCCATGCCCGGTGCCGATGCACTCCACCTGTTTCAGCACCTCGGCGAGCTTTCCAAGCGGGATGACGCCATCCATGCACAAATAATCCGCGACGCGTCCGACCGCTCCGAAGGCTGCCTTGCGCCCTTTCCAGATGGCCGCCGATTGGGCTTCGCCTTGGCTGACGCGCAGTGTCTTCGGGTTGAAGCGGCTTGCGATCTCCCCGACGCGCCCGATCTGGTCCTCGATCTCGGCGGGCGAGCCTTCCACTTCCACGATCAGCATGGCCTCGACGTCGAGAGGGTAACCCGCTTTCGCGAATTCTTCGCAGATGCGAATGGCCGGCTTGTCCATGAATTCAAGCGCCACCGGAATAAGGCCGTCGGCGATGATGGCCGCAACGCAAGCGCCCGCGGACTCAGCGGAATCGAAGCCGATCAACATGGGGCGCGCGCCTTCCGCCTGTGGAAGGATGCGGACGGTCGCCTCGGTCACGATGCCGAACTGCCCTTCGGAGCCGGTCGCGAGACCGAGAAAATCGTAGCCCTGGCCGTCGAGGAAATCGCCGCCCAGTTCCACCACCTCGCCGTCGATCAGGACCATCTTCAGCTTGAGGATATTGTTGGTCGTGACGCCATACTTCAGACAGTGCGCACCGCCGGAATTCATCGCGATGTTGCCGCCGATCGTGCATGCAAGCTGGCTCGACGGGTCCGGCGCGTAAAAGAACCGCGCATGAGCCACGGCATTCGATATGGCAAGGTTCGTTATACCCGCTTCAACGGTTGCCGTTCGGTCGGGGAAATTCACGTCGAGCACCCGGTTCATGCGGGACAGTCCGATCACCACGGCGTCTCCCGTCGGTATCGCACCGCCGGAAAGCGAGGTACCCGCTCCGCGTGCGACCAATTTGACGCAGTTCTCGAAGCAAAACCTTGCGATAGAAACAACCTCGCTCGTCGATCTCGGCAGAACCACTGCCATTGGCGAGGTTCTGTATGCGGTAAGCGCGTCCGTTTCGAAGGCGCGAAGCCCCGCGTCGTCGCTAACAAGCGTTCCGCTTCCCACGGCCGCGGACAGCCCCGATATGATCGCTTGCCTTCGGCTCAAGGTGCGGAGATCTTCTTTTGGCATGATGACGGACATGACATAAACCCTTTACGACCAACCCGCCTATCGCTGCGGGCAGAAAATAACTACACTCCCCCGACAATGCCGGATTATCTACGCAATTGAACATTATCTTTTGTTGCACGGCACTGAAGGACTTGACAGGAGCCCAAGCTGGCCAATTATAACGATCCCATGTGTGTAACAAATAGACAAGATTGTATACAAAGTGACAGAGGAGGGGTTTTGTGACTTCGATTGCAGACCTCGAGATTTTTGCTCGAGTCGTGACCGCCGGAAGCATGTCAGCCGCCGGCCGAGAACTCGACCTTTCTCCCGCTGTCGTCAGCAAGCGCATCAGCCATCTCGAAACGCGCCTTGGAACGAGACTTTTTCATCGTACCACACGCCAGCTACAATTGACCGAAACAGGACGCGGTTTCTATGAGCGCGTCGTTCAAATCCTTGCGACGGTGCAGGAAGCCGAAGAGTTCGTGTCTTCCGGGCATCAGCGCGCGGGCGGCTCGCTCAAGATTACCGCGCCGACCGGGTTCAGCAGGCTGCATATCGCACCATATCTTGGCCAGTTCCTGAAGCAGTATCCCGACCTCAGCATCGAGATCATCGCCACCGATCATTTCCTCGACATCGTCCGCGAAGGCATCGACGTGGCCATCCGCATTTCCGAACTGGACGACTCGAGCCTCGTGGCGAAAAAGCTGGCGCCTTGCCGCAGGCTGTTCGTGGCGACGCCCGAGTATCTGAGGGAGCATGGCACCCCGAAGACGCTCGCCGATCTGACGAAGCACAAGATCCTGGTCGAAAACAACGTAACATGGCGCGTGCAGGGGCCGGAGGGAGATGTTTCGCTCAAGCTTTCCGGCGAAATCAAGACGAATTCGAGCGAGATCGTTCATCAGGCGCTCGTGACGAATTGCGGCATCGCTCTCAGGGCGACGTGGCAGATCCGCGACGAGCTGCTTTCGAAGAAGCTCATTCATGTCCTTCCCCAGTACCGCGAAGCGCCAGGCGTCGCCGTTTATGCCGTTTACCCCGACAAACAGTACATCCCGACGCGCCTTCGCGTGTTCGTGGATTTCCTCGCGTCCATCTATGGGCCGGCGCCTTACTGGGACGAGGGGCTGGAACTTGGCGGACGTCCCGCGAAGAAAAATAGTTTTCTGAACGCTCAAGCCGCCGCCGACGCTTGATCCCTGCCTGATATCGCGGCCGCGAGCGTTGCAATTTGCCTTCGCGGCGACGCCCGACACCGGACGCACGGCGATATGGGCAGGTGCTTGAGAGGCCGGCAGCCTCTTCAGCACAACCTCGCTTCCTCCTCGATAGGCTTCCGTAGCCCGGGCTATTATGACGCCCTGGCGCAAAAGCGATGTTTTCAACATCGCTTTCTCCCTTAGATTGTTAAGGAAAACCGGGATCAACCCGCATGCGGATTTGCTGGTTAATAAATGGTTAACTAACACTGGGCATAAACGTCACACCCCTTGACCTGCCCCCTCCCCAATGCCGCCGCAACGCAGCAAAAGCGCGCAAAAAAGAGCAACAAAGCTCGTTACTTCGTATGTTTTGTATTTTCGAACAACTTCATTGCATACAATTTAGACAAAAGTCTAGGCTGGCAATGATTCCCTTCCCGCGGCGGCCGGATGCTATAAGAAAGCGGACGGAACGACCCTCCCTGACAAAAAATTGGAGAACGCCATGATTTCGAGACGGGCATTCATCGGCGGCGCCGCCCTTTCCATTGCCGCGCCTGGGCTGCTTCGGGCGCAAGGCGTCCGCACGCTCAAGATTTCACATCAATTCCCGGGCGGAACCATCGATCAGGGGGATTTCCGTGATCGCCTTGTGCGGCGTTTTGCTGCCGAGGTCGAAAAGCGCACGAACGGCGCGCTGAAGTTCGAAATCTATCCCGGCTCGTCTCTCATGAAGACGTTCGCGCAGTTTGCTGCGCTGCGCAAAGGTGCGCTCGACTTTTCGCTCTATCCGGCCCCCTACGCCGGCGGCGAGATTCACGCCATGAACCTCGGCCTGATGCCGCTGCTGGTCACCTCCTACGAGCAGGGCGCGAAGTGGAAGGACGCCCCTATCGGCAAGTCCCTTTCCACGATCGCCGAATCCAAAGGCGTCAAGTTCATCACCTGGGTGTGGCAGGCCGGCGGGGCAGCGGCTCTCAAGAAGCCGATCCGCGTTCCGGAGGACGTGAAAGGCCTCAAGATTCGTGGTGGCAGCCGCGAGTTCGACCGCATGCTGACGGCGGCGGGCGCGCAGGTTTCCACCATGCCGTCGAACGAAATCTACCTCGGCATGCAGACGGGCGCCCTCGATGCGGCGCTGACCTCGTCCACCAGCCTCATGTCTTTCCGCCTCGAAGAACTGTGCAACACGGTTACGACAGCAAGAACCGGCGCGATCTGGTTCATGTTGGAGCCGCTTCTGATGTCGAAGGACATCTTCGACTCGCTGCCTGCCGATCAGCAGAAGATTATCGTAGACGTCGGTCAGGAAATGGAATGGTTCGGCACCGCCGAAGCGAAGAAGGACGACGAGGCGCTTGGAAAGCTTTATCAGAGCCTCAACAAGTCCGTGGTCGACCTGGCGCCTGAGGATCTTGCCGCCTGGAGGAAGATTGCGGAGGAAACGGCTTGGAAGGACTTCGCGTCCAAGTCCACCGAAGCGGCCGAACTTCTCGCCAGTGCACGATCGATCTCCTGATGTCGGCAGGTGAATTCAGCTCTGACGCGATCCTGGGTGACGACCAGGATTTGCGTCTTGTCGGCGAAGGCGTCCTTAAGGGCGCCTTTCGTCGCTTTGTCGACGTTCTTTTCAACCTCTCTGCAATCGCCCTCGCCGTTTCCGCTTTCCTGCTCGCCGGTTGCATCATCGCCGCGAATGCGCTTGGCAACAGTGTCGTCTGGCAGGACGAAATGGAGATCTATCTGATCGGCGGCGCTGTTTTCCTCTCGGCTGCGGGGGTGCAGGCCCGACGCGGCCATATCGGCATCGAGTTGTTCGGCTCGCTCCTTTCGGCGCGCTGGAGGGTTCGCCGCGACGTGTTTATCGACTCTGTTTCCCTCCTGTTCGTGGGTTTCATCGCCTGGAAGTCGGGCATTCTCCTGCACGAAGCGTGGGTTGAGGATATCACATCGCACTCGTCCTGGGGGCCGCCCATGTGGATCCCCTACGCCGTGATGACGCTGGGCTTCGCGGTGTTGGCGCTGCAACTCGCGGTTCAGGTCGGCGAACGCTCGATCATCATGCTGGTGATCGCGGTCGCGAGCTTGCTGGCGCTCATCCTCTGGCAACGCCCGGTCATGCCGCTTCTGTCGGGCTATTCCCCCGCCACGATCGGCATCGTCTATTGCGCAGCCACGCTCATCATAATGTTCACAGGCATCCCCATCGCGTTCGCGCTGGGTGTGGTCGCGACGATCTTCATGTTCCTTTTCATGCCGAGGGCGTCGGTCGACACCATTGCGCAGAATGTTTATGAGGAACTCGCGAGCGTCGTCATCCTTGCAATCCCGCTCTTCATTCTTCAAGGCGCCGCGATCGGGCGATCCGACGCGGGCAGGGATCTCTATTCTGCGCTTCACGCCTGGCTCCACAAGATCCCGGGCGGTCTCGGCGTGGCGAACACTCTCGCCTGCGGGATTTTCGCCGCCATGTCCGGCTCTTCTCCCGCGACATGCTCTGCCATCGGCTCGGCTGGCATCCCCGAGATGCGCAAGCGCGGCTATTCCGCCGGTCTGGCGTCCGGCATCATCGCCGCAGGCGGCACGCTCGGCATCCTGATCCCGCCTTCGGTGACCATGCTGCTCTACGCCGTCGCCGCGGAAGTGTCGATCGGCAAGCTGTTTCTCGCGGGTGTCGGGCCAGGCATTCTGCTGATCGTGCTTTTCGCCGGCTACGCCTCGTGGCGTTACAGCTTCGACAAGCGCAGGGCGAGGGCAGCGTCGGCGCGGGGCGAAGTTATCGATAACGCCTCTATCCTGCAGGAGCATCACTATACCCTCGCACAAAAGTTCGCGATGCTGGGATGGGTTGCGCCTTTTATCTTCATCATTTCCGGAACCATGTTCGTGCTGTATTCGGGCTACGCCACAGCCTCGGAGACAGCGGCGGTCGGCGCCGTGCTGGCGCTGCTCGTGATTGCGATCATGTATGGCGTGTGGCGACCGAAACGGGTCATGCCGATCCTTTCGGGGACGATGCGGGAAAGCTCGATGCTGCTCCTGATCATCGGCTTCTCGCTGCTGTTCTCCTACGTGATGAGCTATCTGCACATCTCCCAGAGCGCTGCGATGTGGCTGATGTCCCTCGGGCTGTCGAAGTGGGCACTATTGACAGCGATCCTCCTGTTCCTCGTGGTTCTCGGGTTCTTCCTGCCGCCGGTTTCCATCATTCTGATGACGGCTCCGATCATCCTGCCGCCGCTCAGAGAGGCGGGCTTCGATCTGATCTGGTTCGGCGCCATCATGACAATCGTGATGGAAATGGGGCTAATCCATCCGCCGGTCGGGCTGAACCTGTTCGTAATCAAGAGTATCGCCCCGGATATTCCGCTCTCGACAGTGATGTGGGGCACGCTGCCTTTCGTGTTCCTGATGGCTGTCGGCATCGTGCTGATCTGCTTCTTCCCGGAGATCGCGATGTTCCTGCCGAACCTTCTCAGTTGACGTCCCGCTTCGCCTGAAACGCTTCCGGCGTTTCAGGCAAGGAGGGCGACATGATTTCAAAAGCGGAGGCCTTCGGTCTCCGCTTTTTTGCGTCATGAACAAAGATGAGCGACGATGCATCCTGCTTTGCGCTCACCCGCGACCAAGACAGGTGCGGTGCTATTTCAACGGAACATAAGCGGCCGGCGAAGACACAAAGCGATAGTTGAAACCGAGCTTAACGGTGTCGGCTGTCACGTTGTCCTTGAACACCTTCCAGTTATTGTCGGTGTTCCAGTTCCAGTTGTTGTCGTCGAGGCTGAAATCGAAGTGGAGGTATTCAACCTTCATCGTCCAATTCGGGTTGAACTGGTACTCCAGACCACCGCCAGCGGTCCAGCCGGTGAGGGTGTTGTCAAAGCTCCGGTTATAGTACGCCGTATTGGTAAAGGCAGGCGTGTCCACGTCCGTTGTGATGGCGGCGCGCACCTTGAGATCGGTCGCCAGCCAGGCGAAACCGCCCTTCAGATACAGAAGCGTGTTGCCCCAGGCGTAGCCGAGGCGACCGGTCACGTCGCCGTACATGCCGCCTTGCGATTTCACATTCACGAGCGCCAGATTGTCGATGCCGGCGGGATCAAGGGCGTTGTAAGTCGTTGCCGCGAAAGTGCGCTCGCTGTTGCCCTGAAGACCGCCGATATCCACTTCGATACCGAGCACGAAGTTGCCGCCCGTCTGCCAGTTGTAGCCAAACTGGCCGCCACCAAAAGCACCGGTTGTATTCAGTCCGTTGCCGCCGAAAGTGCCATAATTAAAGGGAAGATCGGCATCGCCGTCCCAGTAGGTATTCCGCCGGGTGTCGATATTCGTCCATGCCGCGCCGAGATGGCCACCGACGTAAAACCCGGTCCATGTGGGCGCCGGTACAATGATGGGCGCATCCTTGTAACCGCCATAGCCGCCGCTATAGATATCCGCCGCGTTCGCAGAACCGATCATCACAAGCGTACCTAATGCGAACGCACTCGCCCGCATAACACTAACAGACATAACCCTCACTCCTATCCCGCCTAGATTGCATGACATGATTACGCTACACTCTCTGAGTGTTTACATGGACAGCAGTTAAACTCAAGATAGCGATAGCGAGTGATACACGTTTTGCGGGCGCCTGTTGGGTGCGGTTTGGGTTGAAGATGTTTGAAATCAAAGGGTTGCGTGCGGGTGGAGAGGCCGACCTGTTGATTCCGTGCAACAGGGCCAAGCCGGATTTTTTGGAGAGACGCTTCCTTAACACATTAAAAAAAAGACCGGCGTTTTGCGCCGGTCCTACCATCTTTTTCGCCGAGCCTACTTCAGGGGCACAGCGGCGACAGCGTAGTCGCCGCCGAAGTTCCAGTTGAGACGCGCCGTGACGGTCCAGAAGTCGAGGTCGTCCTTCCGGCCGTAGCGCCAGTAGTGACCCTCGTCGTTGTAAACGTCCCAGGTGCGGTTGTTCGCGTTCTCGAAGTTGTAATACAGGCCGAGGACGCCGAAGCTCACATTCGAGCCGAGGAAGTTGAAGAGGCCGAACGTGCCCGGCTTGAAATCGATGCCGCCACCGACCACCCAACGCGAAGTTCTTGTCGTCGTCGCGGCGGTGAACGTTGTAGGTGTGGCTCACCACATTATCACCGAAGCCGCTCGTCCAGCCATCGCGCGCTCCTTATGCCAAGGACCGTCATCGTCGTACCAGCGATTCTTGTTGTTGTTGTCGAGGAAGGCGCCGCCGACTTTGCCGCCGATATAGAAGCCCGTCCATAATTCGATTCAACGCAAGATTGCGCACGTTAAGTTTATCCACCATTGCGCGCATACAACAATCCGTACGTGTGTAACTGCGGAATATGGCAGTAAATGCAGCCAGTGGTGGTATGCGGTTTACTCGGCGGTCGAATACGGCGGACGCGCCGCGTATCGAGCCATCGCGCCGTTCTTGCTTTCGGCGCGACATCGGCTATATCAGGCCCTGAGCGGGCTCACCCATAATCAGCGGCGATCTGGCGTTGAAACGCGCTCATCCCCTTTTGTTCTCGCGCATGCGCCGCGGGTGCGCCAGACTTGAACCGGACCGGAATGATGAGCGTGAAAACCGACGTGACCCAGGAAAAGGAAAAGAAGGAGAGCGGTGCATTCGATCTCGCGGTGGTCCTTCTTCAGGCAATCGCCATAGCAATCGTGATCCGCATCTTCCTTTTTCAGCCCTTCAATATTCCCTCCGGCTCCATGATTCCGACGCTGCTCGTCGGCGATTATCTGTTTGTCTCGAAATATAGCTACGGCTACAGCAAATACTCGTTCCCCTTCGGCGCCGGGATGTTCAGCGGGCGGGTTCTTGCATCCGATCCCGAGCGTGGCGACGTCATCGTCTTCAAGACGCCGCGCGATAACTCCACCGATTACATCAAGCGCCTCGTCGGGCTGCCGGGCGATCGCATTCAGCTGATTGGCGGCCTTCTCTACATCAATGGCGAGGCCGTGAAGCGCGAGCGCGCGCCCGATGTGGTGATGGACACGAAATGCGGGCCGAACCAGACGGTGCATCAGTATCGCGAGACGCTGCCCAGCGGACGCAGCTATCTGACGCAGAAGCTTTCGGAAACCTGCCGTCTCGGCCGCTTCGGCGCGGCTGACGATACGGAGGTGTTCGTCGTGCCGCCGCAGCAATATTTCTTCCTCGGCGACAATCGCGACGATTCCGCCGACAGCCGCTTTTTCGACGGAAACGGCATCGGCTACGTGCCATCGGAAAATCTCGTAGGCCGCGCTCGTGTGTTATTCTTCTCCATTGACGAGTCCGCGACGTGGTTCGCCCCATGGCGCTGGCCCCTTGAGATCCGCTGGTCGCGGATCGGAACCGTGATTCACTGAATTGCCTGTCAGGAAACCATGCATCGAGGAGCTTGAAGCCTCCCTCGGTTATCAATTCACGGAAAAGGGTCTTCTCGCGGAGGCCCTCACCCATTCGAGTGCGCGCAGCGAAAAGGGCGGCCGCGACAATGAGCGGCTGGAGTTTCTCGGCGACCGCGTGCTCGGCCTTTCCATCGCCGCGCTGCTGTTCGAGCGCTTCCCCAAGGCGCGCGAAGTCGAACTCGCCCGGCATTTCAATGCGCTCGTGTGCAGGACGACATGCGCCGAGGTCGCGCTGAAGCTTGAACTCGGTCCCTATCTCGTCATGGCGCCGAGCGAGGCGCGGTCCGGCGGGCGGAAGAAGGACGTGATCCTCGCCGATGCCGTGGAGGCGCTGCTCGGAGCAATTTCCGTCGACGGCGGTTTTGCTGCTGCGGCAACCGTCGTGCATCGCCATTGGGAGCCGTTCATCGCTTCGAGCGAGCCGCCGGCGCCGGATGCAAAGACGGCGCTTCAGGAATTCGCACAGAGCCAGAAGCGTGGCTTGCCGGATTATCAGGAGGTGGAGCGTTCCGGGGCCGATCACGCGCCGAGCTTTACGGTCGAGGTCAAGGTGCGGGGATTGAAGCCGGAGCGCGGCACCGGCTCATCGCTCAAGAAGGCACAGCAGGCCGCGGCGGAAGCGCTCCTCAAGCGCGAAGGCGTCGGGCAAACGGAACAGGAAAATGCCTGAGACAAGGAAGAACAAGGCCGACGCGCTCCCGGACGCCGAGAACGACGAAGCGGCCGGAGACGCACCCGCCACGGAAGAGCATCACACCCAAATCCCTGAGTATGAGCGCAGGCGTCTGCCCGAAGAGGATGGCGGACCAGTGTCCGCTGCGTTGGCGGCAGAGAGCGGAACGCGACATGCGCCCGGCGCGGGCAGCCGGTGCGGCTTCGCTGCGGTGATCGGCGCACCGAACGCGGGCAAATCCACCCTCGTCAATGCGCTCGTCGGCGCGAAAGTGTCCATCGTCACGCACAAGGCGCAGACGACGCGCACGCGCGTTCGCGGCATTGCGCTCAATGGCGAAGCACAGATCGTGCTCGTCGACACGCCGGGCATCTTCGCGCCGAAGCGTCGGCTCGACCGGGCGATGGTGGAGACCGCGTGGACTGAAGCGCGCGAGGCCGATGTCGCCGTGCTGGTGGTAGACGCGGCGCGCGGCTTCGACGACACCGTCGATCCCATCGTGAACGAGGCGGCAAACCTCAAGATCCCGCTCATCCTGGCGCTGAACAAGGTGGACAAGATCCACAAGGAGAAGTTGCTTGCGCTTGCGGGCGAGGCATCCGACCGGCTCAAGCTCGACAGTCTGTTCATGATCTCGGCGCTATCGGGCGACGGCGTGGAAGATCTGCGCGCCTTCCTCGCCGCGCGCATGCCCTACGGTCCGTGGCTCTTCCCCGAGGACCAGATTGCGGACGCGCCGCTGCGGCAGTGGGCGGCCGAAATCACGCGCGAGAAGATGTTCATCCGCCTGCACGAGGAAATTCCGTATTCTTCCACCGTCGAGACGACGAGCTGGAAAACCGTTCGCAAGGGCGCCGTGCGCATCGAGCAGACGATTTTCGTGGAGCGGGAAAGTCAACGCAAGATCGTGCTCGGCGCCAAGGGGCAGGCGATCAAGCATATCTCCATGGAAGCGCGCAAGGAAATCGAGGAGGCCATCGAGACGCCGGTCCATCTCTTTCTGTTCGTGAAGGTGCGCGAGAATTGGGCCGACGATCCCGAACGCTATCGCGAGATGGGCCTCGATTTTCCGAAGAAATGACGCATGGTGCCGCTCTGGAACGCTGCTTGCTCTGCTTTGACGACTGACAGCGGCGAGGCGCATAACCATGAGATGGGCTGACGACGGCATCTTTCTCGCGGGGCGCCCGCATGGCGAGACAAGCGTTATCGCCGACATTTTCACGCGCGCAAATGGCCGCGCCAAGGGGCTTGTGAAGGGCGGCCGTTCGCGCCGACTTCGGCCGCTCCTGCAAACGGGGAATACGCTCGGCGTCGAATGGCGCGCCCGTCTCGACGATCAGCTCGGCGTCTACACCGTCGAACTCGCGCGGGCCACGGCGGCGAATGCCCTCGACAATCCGTCCGCGCTCGCGGGCATGACGGCGCTGGCCGCGCTCTTGCAGGTGCTGGCGGAACGCGATCCGCACCCGGCTCTGTACGACGCGGCACAGGAATGCCTTGCGCAGGCTTCCGAGGCGGCTTTTCCGGCCGCCTTCATCCGCTTCGAACTGCGCTTTCTGAACGAACTCGGCTTCGGCCTCAATCTTGCGACGTGCGCCGCGACCGGGCGCACGGACGACCTCATCTACGTTTCGCCGAAATCGGGGCAGGCCGTCTGTCGCGAAGCGGGCGAACCTTATGCGGACCGCCTTCTTCCATTGCCTGCCTTTCTTGCGAATGGAGCGAGCGCGACCGCTCTGCCGGACGCGGAGGTGGAAGCAGGGTTGCAACTCACCGGCCATTTTCTGGCGACGCATGTCTTTGCCGAAAGCGGCAGGCCGTTGCCCGTTGCGCGGGAAGAGTTCGCGCGCGCGCTCCGTCGCAGGCCATGAGGCAACGGGCAACGCAAGCAACCGCGGCACCACGCAGCGAGACCGTTAGCGGTGTTCTCAGACCATGGGATCAGCGTTTTGGCTGGCGGCATAGGCCCAAGGCATGAGTTCATCGATTTTGCGCATCGGCCAGCCGTTGACGAGGCGTGAGAGA
>NZ_JAHFZG010000010.1 GCF_018619475.1 Rhodomicrobium sp. Az07 | reverse complement strand
TGATCGTCTCGAAGAACCAGACGGTCCAGAACACCCATGGCTGCCTCCCAAATGACAGCCTTGAATCTGATTTGCTTGCCCTTGGGAATCCCAAGAGTCCACACTTCCTAGAGCCCGTTCCAATCGGGTTGGGTCAACCTGATCGGATCCGGTTCTATGCCAGATCGAATCTCGGCGCGCACGACTGACGCCTGCCAAGCCGAGCCTGCGTACCTGTGTCACCTCCGCGATACGAGGTTCGGCGCCGCTTGGTCGCACGGTCTTCCGCAGCATTCCCCCACAGCCTCGCTAGAGGTGATTCGATCACCCCGATGGCAATCCCTCGGTTCACGCGCGCGCTGCATGTCTTCAGGTGCAATCTTAACTTGTAATACAGCTATATCCGCAACCGAAAATAGTATTTCTCGTCGCATAAGTTACTGAGTTTTGAATTTTTGTTGCGATACTGCAACATCGGTTCCGATATTTCTTTATAATCGTTCCAGCGCCCAAAGAACGATTGAAAGCGATCTTGCGTATATGATTGCCTGTTCGTAATAATCTGACCAGCGCGCGTAATTTACAAGCGACAAAGGACCGCTTCTCAATCCGGTCCGCGCGTGCAGAAACGGGCAAGGAGGGGGCGTAATGTTTTTCTCGAATTTGGCCGGCTCTTCGTGTGAAGAGCCGGTGCGGAGGCGGCTGCGCCTTCCACTGCGAACGATCTGGACCCTGCCAGCAATCGGCCTTCTGGTCGCTTTAGCTACAGGGCAAGCGAGTGCCGGGCAAAGCGCAGCCATCGGCTCCGACGTCTTCATGTATGCGATGCAGTCCCAGGCCGGCGACAAGCCGCTCCCGGCGGGCCATCCCGACATCTCGGGCATGGGCTCGGCTGGCGCTCATGGCGCGAAGAGCGCGCGCGGAGCAAAGAGCGCGCACGGAGCAAAGAACCCGCACGGAAGCATGGGTGCCAACCCGCACTCCGGACTGTCGTCGACGAAGACGACGCCCGCGAAGGCGCTTCTCAACAATGCGCTGTTCACGCCGGAAGCCGGTCTCGTCGGTGGCTCACGCCGGTCAAGCGGTGCAGCCGATGCCGAAACCGAGCATCTCATCATGGTGGCGGAATCGGTCCCGGCCGCGAAAGCCGCTTCAGCCGCTGACGGCCAGGCGGCGATGATCCGCCCCGCCGCCGACGATCCGGAAGGCCGCTATTATGTCGGCTCGGAGCCGTGCAAGGTCTGCCACGCCTATCTCTTCGATGAGTTCAAGCTCACCGTGATGGGCCGCAACTTCCACGCGGGCAAGGACACGCCGAAAGGCAAGATGGACTGCGAAACCTGCCACGGCCCCGCATCGGCGCACGTGAACGGCGGCGGCGGACGTCTCGGCGGCGGCATCAGGTCGTTCCGCAAATCCGATCCGCGCACGTCCGTCGCTGACACGAACGCCGTCTGCCTCGGTTGCCACGAGAAGAACGACCGCACCTACTGGAAGGGCAGCACGCACGAGACGCGCGACGTCGCCTGCACGGACTGCCACACCGTCATGCGCAAGACTTCGCCGCGCTTCCAGCTCGCGAAGGGCACCGTTCAGGACACCTGCTTCCAGTGCCACAAGGATCGCCGCGCGCAGAGCCTCCGCTCCGCACACATGCCGATGATCGAGGGCAAGATCAGCTGCTCAAGCTGTCACAACCCGCACGGCAGCGCATCGGAAACGGCGATGCTCAAGGAAGCGACCGTCAACGACACCTGCTACCAGTGCCATGCCGACAAGCGCGGTCCGTTCCTGTTCGAACATCCGCCGGTTCGCGAGAACTGCATGAACTGCCACGAACCGCACGGCTCCATGCACAACAGCCTGCTCGTGGTGGCGCGTCAGCGGCTCTGCCAGCGGTGTCACGTCGGAGGGTTGCACCCGGGCTTGATTGGCCTGAGCACCACGCCTGCCGATGGTGGCACTGGCGCCAACAATCGTCGCCTGGTTGGCCAAGCCTGCCAGAACTGCCACACCAACATCCACGGCTCGAACGCGCCGTCCGGATCGAGATGGCATCGCTAGGACGGAAAACGACATAAAAACAAGAACCTGGCCGGTCTTTGGGCAGACCGGCCGGGAAAGGGCGGAGACGGATCAGGAGAGGCGCCTTGGGCGGCGCGGGAGGGGATTATGGAGTTTCATGGCAGAATAGTGCTGACGAGTCTTCTGTCTATTGCAGTAGCATCGATTGCGTTGCAGTCGGCCCGAGCGGGCGACAAGCCGGCTCCTGCGGAGCCTGCGGCCGAGAAGAAGCTCGAACTCGACACCTGGGGCGACATCGAGTTCGGCGGCCGTTACTTCAAGGACAAGCCGAAGGAACTAGGCTCGGCCTGGACCACGGCGACGATCAATCGACCGGAAGCGGAAAGCATTGCGAAATACGAGGAATACGGGAACGTTCCGCAGGGCTTCTATTTCGAGAGGCTGACGGTCGGCGGCCAGACCAAGGACGCCGAATACGCCGCCGAGCTTCGCGCGACGGACCTCGGCAACAACAACCAGCGTTACCTCTTCGACTGGTTCGTCACCGGCACCCTCAGCGGGACGATCACGTGGGATCAGACCCCGCATCTTTTCAGCACGACCGCACAAAGCACCTGGAATGGCGTCGGTACGACCTACCTGGCGGCTCCAGAGAAGATCGGCGTTCCCCCGAACGGGGAGCCAGTTGCTGCTTATATTCAGAGAAATGTGAAAACCATCAAGATCGGGATTGATCGCGACCGGTTCGAGGCGGATCAGCGCTGGACCCCGACCCCGAACTGGGAGTTCCGCGGCAATTATTTCTATGACCGCCGCGAAGGCACCCAGATCGCCGGAACGAACTGGGGCGGAGGCGGTGGCCCCGTGTTGGTGCAGGTTCCTCGACCGGTTGCCGACACCACACAAAACGCCAAGGCCTCAGGCGAAAGGTCCGGCGATTGGGCATACGGCAAGTACAACGTGAAGATCACCGGCGGCATTTCGACGTTCGATAACGACTACAAGTCGTTCACCGTGGAAAACCCGTTTGTTGCGGTCGGCACGACTTGTGCAACGGCTCTTACCCAGACCGGCGGCGGCGCGAGTGCTAATGCTCCTTGCTCGCGTGTCAGTCTGATGCCCAGCAACGAGGCGTATACCGGCAACATGACAGCCGGCATCGACCTGCCGTTCCGGTCCCGCTTCATGAACACCGTGCAATACACGACCATGCGGCAGAACGATCCGTTTCAGGACCCCAGCGTCAACACTGGGCTTACGTTGAGCCAAAACGCGGCAACCCCGCCGGCTCCGGTGGGGTTGCCAACCTCGGGCGCCATATGGGGCGGGGTTACAAACGCCGCGACCAGCCTGAACGGCGAGGTCAACACGCTGCTCGTCAACAATGTGCTGACCACGCGGATTACCGACGACCTGAAGTCCACGCTGCGCTATCGCTATTACGACAACGACAACCAGACGCCGGTCTTGCGGTGGAATTGGATTACAGAGGATGGGGGCTTCGGGGCAACTCGCGAAAACTTCGGATACTCCTACACCAAGCAAAACGCGTCAGGCGATCTGACCTACCACGTCCTGAAGAACGCCTCGGTCGGCGGCTCCGTCGGGTGGGAACGGATCGACCGCGACAAGCGCGAGGTGCTTCAGACCGACGAGTTTATCGGCAAGGTCTACGGCGACGCGCGTTGGAACGACATCGGTCAGCTCCGCGCGAGCTATCAATATTCGGAACGCCGCTACGAAGACTACGACCCGGCGTCCTGGTTCCGGACGCTGTTTCCGACGGGGCAGGGCGGTGGCCTGAATAACTGGGGCGCACGCAAGTTCGACCTCGCGGATCGCGACCGCGAGAAGGCGATGGTGCTCTTCTCGTTCGACAACATTCCCCATGTGCCGAACTTGTCGCTCACGCCGAGCTTCGGCCTGCGGAATGACAACTATCTGACCGACCCGAACAAGCAGGTCACCATCAATCTTGTCGATCAAACCACCGGCCAGCCGACGGGCGCGACCAACGCGATTCCCACCTACGAACTGGGATTGCTGAAGGACAATAGCTGGAACGCGGGGATCGAAGCGTCATATAGCTTCGGGCCGGGCATGACCGTTTCTGCCGCCTATGTGCGAGAGGAATTCGACAAGGATCTCGTGGGCACCGGCCAGACGACCAACTCTGGCACGGGCGCCACCGCCACTACGACGCGCTGGTTCAGCAACATGAAGGAGGATGTCGATACCTTCATCGTTGGCACCAATTTCGTATTCAACGACCGGTTCGATATCAGCGCGAGCTATTCGATCGCGCTCGGCAAGGAGGATTGGAAGAACAAGGATTTCGCCGGAACAACAGCCTGTAACGCTCCCCTCGGGAATAACTGTCAGCCTTGGCGGACCGTCAACACCACCTTGCAGCGTATCGATGCGCAGGCGCGCTACAAGCTCGACCCAGAACTCATCACCAAGCTCGGCTTCGAGGGCGATGTCTACTGGAAGCTGAAATACAGTTGGGATCGCTCGCGCGTCGACAACTGGCAGAACGACCTGGTGACGCCGTATATGTATCTCGTCGACAACACGCCCCGCAACATCTCCATGGCGTCGTACAACCCGAACTACGACATCCATGCCGTCTCCACGTCGCTGAACATCAAATGGTAAGCGCTGCGCCTCGCCCGAATTCTCCGGCGGGGCGCAACCCGTGTTTCATCTTCCGTGCGCCGGGCCATGGCGTCCCCACAGCGGCCCGGCGCACGGCACCGTTTGCGGCGACTGGAGTGCAAGTCGGCGTCCCGGTTTCGGGCGCCGCCGACGTCTGCGGTCGCGCCGTCCGGGCCGACCGCAAAAATTTAACGGTTGCCAGCTTGGAATTATTCTCGTTCGGCTTGACGCCGAGCTTAAGCACACGATAAAGTCTATCTTCGCCAGAAGGCTCCGATTAGCGCCGATTATACTGAAGCGAAAACTATAACATGCGCCTGTTGCAAGTGCTAACAGGCAAGCGGTCTGTTATTGTCGGGATGTTTCTCCCACGTTTCAAGCGATGCGCCTAAGGTGGCTCGATCATCGCAGCCGACGCCGACACGCGGCGGCTGCCAATACAGAAGAACCGGAAGACGGCAAGACGCTAACCAACAAAGGGAAAAGGAACGCTCCCATGGAAGATACCAGCAAAAAGGCCGGAAACACGCGGCGCGAAGTTCTGAAATTCGGCGCCTACGCGCTCGGCGCGCTCGGCGCGGCCGGCCTCGTCGCGGGCAGCGCGGAAGCGCAGGTGGCGAAGAAGGCGGCGCAGTCGGCCGTCGGCTATAAGGGATCGCCGAACGGCGACAAGCAGTGCTCGAAGTGCCAGCACTTCCAGGCCCCCTCAAGCTGCCGCGTCGTGGATGGCACCATCAGCCCGAATGGCTACTGCAAGATCTTCTCCAAGAAGGGCTAAGGCTCTGGCCCAAAGGGCCGGACAACCAAGTGGTACTGGTGCAGTTCGAATTTCACGTTTGAAGAGGGCGTCACCTGAGGGCGTGAATCAAACGTCAAATTCACTGCACTGAGTCCGCCAGTCGCTAAATGGGTCGAGCCCGATCAGCCGGGCTCGCTCTTTCCGCGTTTGCTTCACAGCGCAGGCCGATCAGTCGGACGCATCCGGCGCATGGGCCGCGAGCGCAAGCCCGGCGAGGTAGAGCGAACCGGCGACGATGATGCGGACGGGGCCTTTCGCGGCGGCACGGCTTCTCGCGAACGCCTCTTCAAGGCTCCCCGCGGCTTCGGCTGCGAGCCCTTCGCGGCGCGCGATACTCGCCAACTCCTCCGCCTTGTAAGCCGACGCCTGCCCCTCGATGTCGACTGTGGCCGCGCGTTCGGTCAGGCCCTGGAAATGACGAAGATAGCCGCCCGCGTCCTTCGTCGACAGCATGCCGACGATCAGATGAAGGGGGCTCGACACGCGTTCTTCGAGGTCGGCAAGCGCGCGCGCAACCACCTCGCCCGCAGCGGGATTATGCCCGCCATCCACCCAGATTTCCGAGCCTTCCGGCGCGAGCGCGTGAAGCCGCCCGGGGCCGAGCCGTTCAAGCCGCGCGGGCCAGACCGCCGATGTGATCCCCTTCGCGATGGCGGCGTCCGACACGTGGAAGCCTTCGAGATTGCGCGCCGTCGCGATGGCTGTGCCCGCGTTCTCGAACTGGTGGCGGCCGAAAAGGCGCGGAAGCGGCAGATCAAGCAAGCTTTCGTCGTCCTGATAGACGAGATGCCCTTGCTGCTCGAACACGTCCCAGTTCGCTCCGCCCGCGATGACGGGCGCTTCGAGGGCGGCGGCGCGCATGGCGATGATGTGCATCGCCTCGTCCGACTGCCGCGAGACGATGGCAGGGCGCACGCGCTTCAGGATGCCTGCCTTTTCGCCGGCAATGGCCTCGATACTATCGCCGAGATAAGCGCAGTGATCGATCGAGATCGACGTCAGCACCGTTGCCAGCGGCTCGTCGATGACGTTGGTCGCGTCGAGCCGCCCGCCGAGCCCCGTCTCCAGAAGCACGATGTCGGCCGGGTTTTCCGCGAAGGCGAGGAACGCCGCCGCCGTGGTGATTTCGAAGAATGTGATCGGCTCGCCGCGATTGGCCGCCTCGGTGCGCGCGAGAATGTCCGCCAGGTGGCTCTCGCCGATCGGCCGCGCGCCGCCCTGCCCCGCAAGCTGGATGCGTTCATGGAAGCGCATAAGGTGCGGCGAGGTAAAAACATGCGCGCGATAGCCGGACGCTTCCAGCATCGCCTTCAGGAACGCGACGACAGAGCCTTTGCCGTTCGTGCCCGCGACGTGAACCACGGGCGGGATGCTGCGGTGCGGGTCGCCAAGCGCGCGCAGCAGCCGATCCACACGGCCAAGCGAAAGGTCGATGATTTTGGGATGCAGCGTCTGAAGGCGCGCAAGCAAACTATCTGAGGGTGGGCGCAAGGCGATATCCGGCGTATTGCGAGGCCCCGCTCCGCTCATGACGGCGTTGCGGGTGCCGGCGTCTTGGCCGGCTCGGGCGAGGCTGGCTCAACGGAAGAAGCCGCAATCTGTTCCGCTGTCGCCGGAAGCTTGGCATCGGAAGCGGCGCCGTTCAGTTTCGGGGCGTTGGCCTCGGCGGAGCTGCCGACCGTGCGCGCCTTGGCTTCCCTCGAATGGCGATCCGCCGACAGCATCGCACAGATACGGGCGAGCGTGTCGCGCAACTCGTGGCGGTGGACGACCATATCGATCATGCCGTGCTCGAGGAGATACTCCGAGCGCTGGAATCCATCCGGAAGCTTCTCGCGTATCGTCTGCTCGATCACGCGCGGCCCGGCAAAGCCGATAAGCGCGCCCGGTTCCGCGATGTGGATGTCACCCAGCATGGCATAAGAGGCCGTGACGCCGCCCGTGGTCGGGTTTGTCAGCACCACGATATACGGAAGGCCCGCGTCGCGCAGGCGCTGCACCGCAACCGTCGTGCGCGGCATCTGCATGAGCGACAAGATACCTTCCTGCATGCGCGCGCCGCCGGACGACACGAACAGGATGTAGGGCGCTTTCAGCTCCACGGCTTTCATCATGCCGAGGACGATCGCCTCTCCCGCCGCCATGCCGAGCGAGCCGCCCATGAAGGTGAAATCCTGCACGCCCGCGACAACCGTCAGGCCGTCAAGCAGACCGACGCCTGTGATCAAGGCATCCTGCATGCCGGTCTTCGTGCGCGCTTCCTTGATGCGGTCGGCATAGCGCTTCTCATCGCGGAACTTCAGCGGATCGGCGGGCACTTCGGGCGAAGGCAGCGTCTCGAACTTGCCGTCGTCGAAGAAGGATTTCAGCCGCGGCACAGCCCCGATGCGCATGTGATAGCCGGATTGCGGAAAGACGAACTGGTTCGCTTCCAGATCCTTATGGAACACCATCTGCCCGGTTTCAGGGCACTTGATCCAAAGGTTCTCCGGCATCTCCCTTTTCTGCCAGAGACCGCTGATCTTGGGGCGGACGACGTTATTGATCCAGTTCACGGCTTTTCGCTTTCATCGCCTCGCGCGGGAGGCCATCTTTGATAGTGTTCAGGCCGCCTTCAAGGGGGCGGAGAGTTTCTCGACCACAGCGAGCACTGAGCTTGCCGTTAATTCGGTCGCGCGCCCCTTGTCGTCAAGGCTCTGGGCGATGGTGTCCACGAGCGCGGAGCCGACGACGACGCCATCGGCAACGCTCGCGATGGACCTCGCCTGTTCGGGCGTGCGCACGCCGAAGCCGACCGCAACGGGAAGCGCGGTTCTCGCCTTGATACGCGCCACATTCTTCGCCACCGCTTCGAGATCGGGTGCGCGCGTGCCGGTTACGCCCGTGATCGACACGTAGTAGACGAAGCCGCTGGTATTCGTGAGCACGGCGCCAAGGCGATGGTCGTCGGTCGTCGGTGTGGTGAGGCGAATGAAGCTCAATCCGGCCTTCAGGGCCGGGACGCAAAGCTCGTCGTCGGCCTCGGGCGGCACGTCCACCACGATCAGCCCGTCGACGCCCGCCTCGGCCGCCTCGGCGATGAAGCTCTCGACCGGATAGACATAGATGGGGTTGTAGTAGCCCATGAGCACGATGGGCGTCGTCTCGTTCGTCTCGCGGAAGGCGCGCACCATGGCGAGCGTCTTGTGCATGTCCTGGCCTGCGTGAAGCGCGCGCAGCGAGGCGCGCTGGATCGCCGGGCCGTCGGCCATGGGATCGGAGAACGGCATGCCAAGCTCGATGACATCCGCGCCCGCCGCCGGTAGCCCCTTGAGGATTTCGAGGGACGTGGCGGGGTCGGGGTCGCCAGCCGTAATGAAGGTGACGAACGCCTTGCGGTCCTGAGCCGCCAGTTCTTCGAAGACTTTCGCGAGCCGATGCATGATCGCCTTGAGCCTTAAGAGCGCGCGCGTGCGCTAGATGTCCATGCCGAGATGAGCGGCTACGGCGAAGATGTCCTTATCGCCCCGCCCGCTCATGTTCATAACGAGGAGATTGTCCGGCGGCAAGGTGGGCGCAAGTTTTGTCACATAGGCCAGCGCGTGGGCGGGTTCGAGCGCGGGGATGATGCCTTCGATCCGCGTGCAGAGCTGGAACGCGTCGAGCGCCTCGCGGTCGGTCGCCGAAACATAGGTGACGCGTCCTGTATCGCGAAGCCAGCTGTGTTCCGGCCCGATCCCCGGATAATCGAGGCCCGCCGAGATCGAATGGCCTTCGAGGATCTGGCCGTCGCCGTCCTGAAGCAGATAGGTGCGGTTGCCGTGCAGCACGCCGGGCCTGCCGCCATTCAGCGAGGCGCAATGCCCGTTCGGCACATCGAGGCCCTTGCCGCCCGCCTCCACGCCGAACATCTTCACGCTCGCATCGTCGAGGAAGGGGTGGAAAATGCCCATGGCGTTCGAGCCGCCGCCGATGGCCGCGACGAGCGTGTCGGGCAGACGGCCCTCCGCCGCCAGCATCTGCTCGCGGGTTTCCTGCCCGATAACGGCCTGAAAGTCGCGCACCATCGCGGGATAGGGATGCGGACCGGCGACGGTGCCGATGATGTAGAACGTATCTTCGACGTTCGATACCCAATCGCGCAACGCCTCGTTCATGGCGTCCTTCAGCGTGCCGGTGCCCGAGATGACGGGCCGCACTTCCGCGCCGAGAAGTCGCATGCGGAACACGTTCGGCTTCTGCCGCTCGATGTCCGTCGCGCCCATGTAGATCACGCAAGGCAAGCCGAAACGCGCGGCCACCGTGGCGGTCGCGACGCCGTGCTGGCCCGCGCCCGTTTCGGCGATGATGCGTTTCTTGCCCATGCGCTTCGCCAACAGGATCTGGCCGAGGCAGTTGTTCACCTTGTGCGAGCCGGTGTGGTTCAGTTCCTCGCGCTTGAAGTAGACCTTCGCGCCGCCGAGGTGCTGCGTGAGCCGTTCCGCGAAATAAAGCGGGCTGGGCCGCCCGGCATAATGGGCGTTGAGGTCCGCGAGTTCGGCATGGAAAGAGGGATCGACCTTGGCCGCCTCATACGCCGCTTCGAGTTCGAGGATCAGCGGCATCAGCGTTTCGGCGACGAATCGCCCGCCGTACAGCCCGAAATGACCGCTGTCGTCCGGGCCGGTGCGGTAACTGTTCAGATGCAGCGGCGTTTCAGCGATGGGGTCCATGTCGATCCTCTTCCGCCGCGCGCGCGGCGACTGGTTCCAATTTGGCGGCGCGGACGAAGCGTGCGATGAGGTCCGGATCCTTGACGCCGGGCGAGCGCTCGACGCCCGACGAAACGTCGACGCTTGCCGTTCCGCTCGTGGCAATTGCGAGGCGCACATTATCAGGGTCGAGGCCGCCTGAAAGCATAAAATCGGGTCTCGGTTGCGCCTTCGCGAGCCATCTCCAGTCGAAGGAAACGCCATTGCCGCCGGGAAGGGCGTCGGGTGCGCCGGGCGGTGGCGCATCGAACAGCACGATGTCGGCGGCGGCCTCGAAGGCTCGCGACGCTTCGATGTCGGCGAGGCTGCCGACCTTGACCGCCTTGATAATTCGAGCGCCGAAGCGGCGGCGGATGTCGGCCACGCGTTCAGCGCTTTCACGGCCGTGAAGCTGGAAAAAGTCGGGCGCGACGCGGGTCTTGATCGCTTCGAGCAGCGCGTCGTCGGCATCGACGGTCAGCGCGACAATAGCGATCCGCCCGCGCGCCAGCGTCGCCAGTTCGGCCGCACGGTCGAGCGAAACATTGCGCGGGCTCTTGGGAAAAAACACGAGGCCCGCATAGTCCGCGCCCGCGCCGATCGCCGCTTCGAGCGTATCCTCGGTCGAAAGTCCGCAGATCTTGACGGAAACGGTCATGCTCTCATGCTTGTCGTGAAAAACTGCGTCGGCCCATCACGGAGACCGATCAACGGATCGCGTTGTGCCATCGGTGCCTTTGCCAACGGCTTCCCGGCCGAGTTCTTCCACGAAGCGAAGGTGCGGCCCGAAGCGTGGAAGCCGGATAGCGGCGCCTTGGATGGCGAAGGCTCTCGGGCCCAACGCGAGCCTGACCCGACGCGATCGTCCGCAAGTCTGGCGAGAACGTCCTAGCGGATGGACCGAAGCGCGCGCTGTTGGGGCTGCTGCGCCGCGCCCGGTTTCGGCAGCGCCTGCTCAAGGCCGCGCTTCAGCTTCTCGGCCTCCTGCTTCCAGATTGCCGCCTCCCTGTGCGTCTCGCGGGCAGCTTTGCGCCAATGGCCCTGACCGAGCCATGACGAGATCCAGCCGCCGATAGCGCCAAGGAAAGCCGCGCCGAACAGGAAGAAGTAGAACGGCAGATGCACCTTGTACGCGATGTCGCGGTCGATGAACGGATCGACCACAAAGGCGACGTCGTGCCGGTTCGCGACAGCGAAAGCCGCGATGACCGCGCCGATGATCAGAAGAAGTACGAAGATGAGGAAACGTTTCATGGATGCATCGACCGAAGCGGCCGCCTGTCGCCAGAGTTAGGATGCCTTCGCTGCCTTCTTGCGGCCTTTCGGCTTCTCGGCAGGAGCGTCGGGCGGATTAAGCCTGATTCTCAGCTCCTTGCCTGTCTTGAAATAGGGAACGAACTTCTCGGGCACGGAGACCTGATCTCCGGTCCTCGGGTTACGGCCGACCCTAGCGGGGCGGTGCTTGACGGAAAATGCGCCAAAGCCGCGCAGCTCGACGCGGTCGCCCCGGGTCAGCGCCCCTGTAATTTCTTCAAAAATCACGTTTACGATCTTTTCCACGTCCCGGTGCATCAGATGCGGATTGGTCGCGGCAAGTTTCTCGATCAGCTCGGACTTAATCATACATTTTATCTCACATTGCTGAGCTGAGGGTGCCAAATGGAGAATAAGCCGTCAAGCGGGCGGTCCTTCAGCAGATCGAGCCCTTCGAGCACGGCCGCGTCCACGAGCGACGTGAAACCGAGCTTGAGCGCGAGGCTCGACATGGACGCCGAAAGCAGAGAGGACATGGATTGTCCGGGCTTCCAGTCTCGCACTTTCAGGCCGGACGGCACTTTGCGGGCTTCGGTGAACCATTTGATGGCAACCTGCTCGTCCCCGATCGCGTCGACAAGGCCAGCCTGCGCGGCCTGCCTACCCGTATAAATTCGCCCGGTCTTGATGTCCTCAAGCGAGGGCACTGCGGCTTTGCGCCGCTCCGCGACGAGCCCCACGAACCAGCCCTGACTGTCCTTGACGAGCTGTTCTGTCAGTTGACGCGCCGCCTCGTCCACGGGCGAGAACGGCGACGGCTTCGCCTTGAGCGCGCCGCTCCTCACCTCGTCGACCTTGACGCCGACCTTGCCGAGAAGCTCCGAAACGTCGGCCCACTGAAAGATCACGCCGACGGAGCCGGTGATGGTGTTGCCGCGCGAGACGATATAGTCCGTGGCGATGCCGCCGAGATAGGCCGCCGATGTCGCCATGGTGCCGAACACCGCCGCGACGGGCTTTGCATTCGCGAGTTCGCGCAAATCCTCGTAGAGGGCTTCGCCGCCGGTCGTGGTGCCGCCTGGGCTGTCCACCGAGACGATCACCGCCTTGACGTTGTCGTCCTTGCGAATCTTTTCCAGCAATTCATGCCGGGATCTCGAATCGCCGATGAAGCCCGAGATCGTGACGCGGGCGATGTGGTCGCGCCCGATCCCGAAAGCGGATGCGCCGTCGCCGCTGCCCGAGCGCGCGCCCGCGAAGGCAAGCGCGGCAACGAACGCCACGATGGCAAGCACGCGCCATACGGTCAGGCGGCGCTTGAGACGGCGACGGTCGATGAGAATGTCTGAATCCAGGGTCATGCATTCACCTTCGAACGAGGCCCGCGCAATGATTTGCGCGGGCCGTGCCGCTCAAGCGCGCCTTCGCGCAAATAACGGCCTACTCCTTGTCCTTGGTCTGCGCCTTGAGCGCAGCGCCAAGGATGTCGCCGAGCGAAGCGCCGCTGTCGGTCGAACCGAACTGAGCCACGGCTTCCTTCTCTTCGGCAATTTCGAGCGCCTTGATCGACAGACCGATCTTGCGCCCGCTCTTGTCCACCTGCGTGACGACCGCGTCGACCATGTCGCCGGCGGAGAAACGCTCCGGACGCTGCTCGCTGCGATCGCGGGACAGATCGGCGCGGCGGATGAACGCCGTCATATCCGTGCCCGAAATCTTCACGTCGATGCCGGCGTCCTTCACCTCGATCACTTCGCAGGTGATGGTGCTGCCCTTCTTGAGCGTCGAAGAAGCGGACTGGAACGGATCGGTGGCCAACTGCTTGATGCCGAGGCTGATGCGTTCCTTCTCCGGGTCGGTCTCAAGCACAACGGCGCGAACGGTGTCGCCCTTGTTGTATTCCTTGATCGCTTCCTCGCCCGAACGCGACCAGTCGAGATCCGAAAGGTGCACCATGCCGTCGATGCCGCCTTCGAGACCCACGAAAAGGCCGAACTCGGTGATGTTGCGGACCTGACCTTCGACCTCGGAACCCTTCGGATGCGTATCCGCAAACGTGTTCCAGGGGTTTTCCTGCGTCTGCTTGAGGCCGAGCGAGATGCGGCGCTTGGAAGCGTCCACTTCGAGAACCTGAACTTCCACTTCCTGGCTCGTCGAGACGATCTTGCCTGGGTGGACGTTCTTCTTGACCCAGCTCATTTCGGAGACGTGGATCAGGCCCTCGACGCCGGGCTCCAGTTCCACGAACGCGCCATAGTCGGCGATGTTGGTGACGGTTCCCGTGAACTTGCCGGCGATCGGGTATTTGGCCTCGATGCCCGACCACGGGTCGGAGCCGAGCTGCTTCATGCCGAGGCTGATACGCTGCGTCTCCGGATTGATGCGGACGATCTGCACCTTCACCGTGTCGCCGACGTTCAGGATCTCGGTCGGATGGTTGACGCGCTTCCACGCCATGTCGGTGACGTGCAGCAGGCCGTCGATGCCGCCGAGGTCGATGAACGCGCCGTAATCTGTTATGTTCTTGACGACGCCGTCGACCACCTGGCCCTCTTCGAGCTTGGCGACGATTTCGCTGCGCTGTTCGGCGCGCGTCTCTTCCAGCACGGAGCGGCGCGACACGACGATATTGCCGCGGCGGCGATCCATCTTGAGGATCTGGAAGGGCTGCGTGACGTTCATGAGCGGCGTCACGTCCTTGATGGGACGGATGTCGACCTGAGAGCCGGGAAGGAAGGCCACCGCGCCGTCGAGGTCGACGGTGAAGCCGCCCTTCACGCGGTTGAAGATGACGCCTTCGACTTTTTCGCCGGCGTTGAATTTCTGTTCGAGCTTGGTCCAGCTATCTTCGCGGCGAGCCTTCTCGCGCGAAAGAACCGCTTCGCCCATCGCGTTTTCGATACGCTCGACGTAAACCTCGACCTCGTCGCCGACATGAATGGTCGGGTTGGCGACGGACGAGCCGAATTCCTTGAGCGGCACGCGGCCTTCGGTCTTCAGGCCGACGTCGATGACCGCCAAATCCTTTTCGATCGCGACGATGATACCCTTCACCACCGCGCCTTCGCTCGGCGCGGAGCCGGAAAGCGATTCATCGAGAAGAGCGGCGAAGTCGTCGACGGTCGGATTGTATTCCTTGGCCTTTGGCTCTATTGTTTGGGTTGCAGTCATTAAAACTCCGATATGGCCTTGTGGCCTGGGGTATGCGTTAGAGGTTGAAGACAGGCGGCGCCGGGGGCGCGGTTTCCCCGATGCCGTCATGAATGCGAATTCAGATTTTGCCGCCCGCCGATCGGCCCGTCGGATCGACTTCGAGACGCGAACGGATCACGCCGAACCCGTTGGCGGGTTTAGCATGATTTATCCGCGACGCGCCACTTTATCAATAAGCTGAAGAGCGGCGGCGACTGCTTTTTCTATATCCAACTCGGTCGTGTCGAGCAAGAGCGCGTCCTCCGCAGGCTTGAGCGGCGATACGGGCCGCTCGCTGTCGCGCTTGTCGCGGGCCTTGATCTCATAGAGCACAACCTCCTCGGTGATCTCCACCCCGTAGCCCACAAGTTCACGATGACGCCGGGCCGCACGGCTTTCCGCCGATGCGGTGACGAAGATCTTCGCGTCTGCCGCCGGGCAGACGACCGTGCCGATGTCGCGGCCTTCGACCACCGCGCCGCCGGGCTGATCTGCAAAAGCCCGCTGGAATTCGAGGAGCGCGACGCGCACATCCGGGATCGCTGCCACGACGCTCGCCGCCTCGCCGTTGCCCTTGAGGCGAAGGTTCGGATCGCCGAGCGTCGTCGGGTCGAGCCGCTTCGCCGCGAACGCCGCCGCGCGGGCATCTTCGAGCGAGTGCCCCGCCGCCATCACATCGCGCGCCACCGCGCGATAAAGCGACCCCGTGTCGAGATGCGGCAACCCATAGGTCTGCGCCACGCGGCGCGCGAGCGTGCTTTTTCCGGCCGCCGCCGTTCCGTCGATTGCGATGATCATTCGCGGTCTTTCCCGCGCGCCTCGTCCGAAGCCTGCGCCGGCTCGTCGAGCGTCGCTCCCACCTGTTGCATCAGAGTGCGAAATTCCGGAAAGCTCGTCGCGATCATCGACGCGTCGTCGACAATCACCGGCTCCTCGGCTGCAAGGCCCAGCACCAGGAACGACATGGCGATCCTGTGGTCCATATGGGTCTTGATGGTAGCGCCGCCCCGCACCTTGGGCAAGCCCAGCACGGTGAGCGTGTCGCCGCGCGCATGCGCCGTCGCGCCGCAGGCGACAAGCCCGTCGACCATCGCAGCGAGCCGGTCGCTTTCCTTCACACGAAGCTCGGCGAGGCCCTCCATCACGGTCTCGCCCCCGGCGAAGGCCGCGAGCGCCGCGAGCATGGGATATTCGTCGATCATCGAGGGCGCTCGCGCCGCAGGCACCGTTACGCCGCGAAGCTCGCTCGTCCGGGCGCGGATGTCGGCGACGGGTTCGCCGCTCACCTCGCGCTCGTTCTCAAAGCTGATGTCCGCCCCCATCTCGGCAAGCGTTTCGTAGAAGCCCGTTCGCGTCGGATTCACCAGCACGTTCTTCACGAGGATATCGGATGCGGGCGTTATCAGCGCCGCCGCGACGAGAAACGCCGCCGAACTCGGATCGCCCGGCACCGCAACAGGCTGCGCCTTCAGCGTGCGCCGCCCTTCGAGCGCGATGCGAAGACCGTCCTCGAACGGCTCGACCGAAATTTCCGCCCCGAAGTAACGCAGCATCTTCTCTGTATGGTCGCGCGACTTCTCGCTCTCGATGACGCTCGTCTCGCCGCTGGCGAACAGCCCGGCAAGCAGCACCGCCGACTTCACCTGCGCCGACGGCACGGGCAGGCGATAGCCGATCGGCGAGAGATCGCCCGTGCCGACGAGCGTCAGCGGCAGCGTGTTGCGGCCTTCTTCGGCGATGGCGAGGCCCATGCCTTGCAGGGGCGTAAGCACGCGGCCCATCGGGCGCTTTTGCAGGCTCGCGTCGCCGGTGAAGCGCGCTGCGATGGGGTGCCCCGCTACGACGCCCATCATCAGGCGCGCCCCGGTGCCGGAATTGCCGAAATCGAGATCGCTCGCAGGTGCGGCGAGACCGCCAAGGCCGCGACCCGTAACGGTCCATGCGCCATCGGCATCGCGCTCGACGCCCGCGCCCAGCGCTTCGAGCGCGCGGGCCGTACAAAGGATATCTTCAGCTTCGAGAAGCCCCGTGATCCGGGTGCGTCCCTCGGCCAGCGCGCCGAGGATCAGAGCGCGGTGGGAAATGGATTTGTCGCCGGGGACGACAACCGCCCCTTGCAATCGTCCAGACTTTCGCGACATTAGCGGCCTTGCGTCGGCTGCGTGATTGGACATCGGCGGCGGGCCCCTGTCTTTATTGTAGATAATGAACGCAGCCGTCATAGACCCATGTCGGCGAAAACTGTCAATCGGCTTGGGGCGAATGCCGCACAATTTCTGCGCACTTCGCGCTTTGCCTTTGACAGCCGACGGCGATGCTGACTATCCGAAACACAATGCGGCGCGGCGCGCCATGGAAGAACCCTCAAGAAAGCTCAAGACCCATGTCCCTGAAAGCTGAGCGCGGCACCAAGCGGGTTTGCCAATCCTGCGGCTCCAAATTCTACGATCTCAACCGCGATCCTATTGTTTGCCCGATCTGCCAGGCCGTCTATCAGGACGGCGGCGTGCCGTCGCGGCTTCCGGCAGGCAACAATCTCGACGCCGACGACGACGCGGTGCTGGACGCTGGCCGCGGCGGCCTCGAATTCGTCCCGCTCGACGAGGTCGCGCGCGAGGAGGAACTGCCCGAAATCGAAGGCGGCGATCTGGCCGACGTTGCCGACGACGAAGCCGATATCGACACGAGCACCGACGACGAAGCCTTCCTCGAAGCCGAAGACGAGAGTGAAGCCGACGTGCCATTCGTGAGCGGCGGCAAGGACGACGACGTCTGACGAAGCGGATCGCGCTGCTGCCTGCCGGCGACGCTGTGATCGAGCGGGGGCGGCGGCGGACGCCATCCCGTTTTTTTGTGGAAAAGCCTTCGCTTCGAACGACCGTTCAGGAGAATATTGTGACGCGGTCGCTCGTGGGGCGAAGTTAGCGCCCGCTTCGGGGAACTTCATCAAAGAACCGCTTCGGGGCGCGGTTTTTGCTTGCGGTGCAAGCGCCAACGCTTTAAGTAGCTCCGACGCAACGGCGGCGCTTCCAAAGCCGCCCGTCGCATTCCCCCAGAATGCGGCCGTCATATGGGGCCATAGCTCAGCTGGGAGAGCGCTTGAATGGCATTCAAGAGGTCGGCGGTTCGATCCCGCCTGGCTCCACCAAAATTCGATCTCGTGTGTTATTCTTCCCGATGCGGCGCCTTTTCTTGAAAGCGCGCGTGTCGAGCATATATGCCGCTAACACGTCACGTCCCACCTCGGACGGGTTCTCTATCGCCTCGCCAAGCGGGCGGAGGGCAGACAGGCCGAAGTGTGCAATTGGCACGAGGAGGTGCTTATCGTGGAAGAACCCCTGAAAGATTTCGAGCTCGAAGCCTGGGGCGAAGGCGAATTCGCTTACATCAAGCAGCTCAAGGCTAAGGAAGTGGCGGAGCTTTTCCCGCAACTCGGCGGACTTCCGGAAGGTATCGACCTTTACGCCGTGGTGTCGGCTGACGGAACGCCCATGGTTCTGACGGATAGCCGTTCGGCCGCGCTTGAGAATGTCGAAGAAAGCGATCTGGAACTGGTGACGCTTCACTGAGACGGGTGATGAGCCGCTAAAGGCTCCATGCATGTGACGGATTGCGGCCGCCCAGGGCGGCCGTTTTTGTGTGCTCCGCGCTTTGTGTGTCGCGGCCAACCGATGGGAACAGAAGGCGCGTGCGGCGAGACCGATTGCCGCGCCCGAAGGCAAATCGCCTGGCAGCCGCCTCAAGCATCGGCGCGAGATACGCCCGCCTCGACTCTTTTCCTCCGGCACCAACCTCACCTTTCGGCCGCGCGTCGCGGCGAGCTTCACCATGTGGGGAACTTTCGAACCGCTTGATTTCATCCGCGTTAACTGGTCTTTCGTGGTCTTGACACCCTTAGCTGTCGGAGTACTGTCGACCGCGATGATCTGGATCATATTTGCCTTATTAACGGCTGGCGTAATTCTGGCGGTAACGCGTTCACTCAGACGCGCGCCCGCCAACGCGCATGCGGCCGCATCCGAAGTCGAGGTTTACAAGGCACAGCTTGCCGAACTCGACCGCGAGGCCGAACGCGGAACCGTCGGCGAAGAGGAAACGCGCCAGACACGGCTCGAACTCTCCCGGCGTTTGCTGCGCGCCAGCCGCCAGGGGAACGCGCCGTTGCGCGGCGCGGGTGCCGGCCGGAACAGCGCGATTGCCGCTTCCGCCACAGCCGCTCTGCTCGCGCTCGGCACCATCGCGACCTATGTCGCCTATGGTCAGCCCGGCTTGCGGGACATGCCCCTCGAAACCCGCCTTGATGTCCCGCCCGAGATGCAGACCGCCGACGTCCTTATCGCGAAGGCGGAACGCGACCTTCGAAGGAACCCGACAGACGTTGCCGGGTGGATGCGAATCGCGCCGGTGTATTTCCGCAACGGCCGCTTCGACAAGGCCGCCGATGCCTATTCGCGCGCCATCGAATATGGCGGCATGGACGAGGAGAAGCTTTTGGGCCTCGGCGAGGCGCTGACCTTCGCCAATGACGGAAGCATCACCGATCGCGCGCGGCTCGCCTTCGAGGCCGCGGCCAAGGTCAATCCGTCGTCGCTTCGCGTGCGCCTCTGGAGCGGCCTCATCGCCGAGCAGAACGGCCGCAGGACTGAGGCCGAGAAAATCTACAAGGCGATGCTCGCGGGCGAACTTCATCCGGGGTTGAGGCAGCTTGTGAACCAGCGTCTCGCCGCGCTTTCGGCTCCCCCTCAAGCGAACGATATCGCCCAGGCGAGCCCGGAAGATCAGGGCAAGATGATCCGCGGGATGGTGGACGGTCTCGCCGCGCGCCTCAAGGAGAACAAGTCCGATCTCGAAGGCTGGATCCGGCTGATCCGATCCTATGCGGTGCTGAAGGAAAACGACAAGGCGAAGGACGCCGCCTCGACAGCGCGACAGGCGTTCGCAACCGACGCGAAGGCGCTTCAGCAGATCGAAGCCGCCGTAAAAGAAGCCGGGCTTGGCGCTAATGGGCAGGGGGGGTAACCGAGGGCATGACGAGAAAGAAACGTCGCGCGGTTTTGATCGTGATGGGCCTCGCGATGATCGGGGTGGCCTCGACGCTTGTGTTGAGCGCGCTCCAGACGCAGGTCACGTTCTTCATGAGTCCGGCTGAAGTGGCCAAGGCCACGCCCGATGCAGCGACGCGTTTCCGCCTCGGCGGCCTTGTGGCGGCGGGAAGTTTCAAGCGCGAAGCCAACGCCCTGAACGTGTTCACGGTTACCGACAACGCGGCCTCGTTGCCCGTGAACTACAAGGGCATCCTGCCCGACCTGTTCCGCGAGGGGCAGGGCGTGGTTGCGGAGGGGCGCATGGTGGATGGCGTGTTCGTTGCCGATACCGTGCTAGCCAAGCACGACGAGAATTACATGCCGCCCGAAGTTGCCGATGCGCTGAAAAAGAACGGCCACTGGCAGGAGCAGAGCGGCAAGCAACCGGCGCCGAACCCCGGCACCTGATGGCGGGGTCGCTCGGGCCGAATGGTGCCCGGCGTGGAAGCGGCGGCGATGGGACACAGCCGGAGCGCCGGAAGCTCGCGCGAGGCTGGCTCCATCGCTGCGGGCTATTAAAGCGCGCGCTCCAAGGTTCAAGAGCATGATCTTGTTGCAAAGCTCCAATCGCGCAGGTCATGCTCAGGTGACGCCGATCATTAACCGGAAAGCGGCGTCCAGGAATGCGGTGATTTACATTTGTTTCGACACTTGCTGGCGGCACCGTCATCAAATGTAAAATTCGAGACTGCCCTGGAATAAATCGTTTGTAAGTGCTCTAGGGGCGCAAGGGAGAAAGAAGACCGTGATCGTTGAACTGGGCCACTTCGCCCTCATCCTCGCTCTCTTCGTCGCCGTGGTGCAATTCGCGGCACCTCTTGCCGGTTTGCGCACGCGCGACACTCGCCTCATGGCCATGGGCGACGCCGCCGCTCCGATCGCTTTCCTGCTGATCGCGGGATCGTTCGCCGCGCTGCTGTGGGCGCATGTCAGTTCCGATTTCTCGGTCGCGAATGTCTGGGAAAACTCGCATTCGGCGAAACCGCTTCTCTACAAGATCTCGGGTGTGTGGGGGAACCACGAAGGCTCGATGCTCTTGTGGGTGCTGATCCTCGCGCTGTTCGGCGCGGCTGTCTGGCTGTTCGGGCAGAACCTGCCGCTCGACCTGCGTTCGACGGTGCTCGCGATTCAGGGGCTGATCCTCTTCGCCTTCATCCTGTTTATCGTCGCGACATCCAACCCGTTTGTCCGCATCCCGAACGCGCTGTTCGAAGGGCAGGGCCTTAACCCGATCCTGCAGGATCCCGCGCTCGCGATCCATCCGCCGTTGCTCTACGCGGGTTATGTCGGCTTCTCGATGGCCTTTTCCTTCGCCGTCGCCGCGCTGCTTCTCGGCCGCGTCGACAGCGCATGGGCGCGCTGGGTGCGGCCCTGGACGCTCGCTGCATGGATCTTCCTCACCATCGGCATCGCCATCGGCTCATGGTGGGCCTATTACACGCTTGGCTGGGGCGGCTGGTGGTTCTGGGATCCGGTCGAAAACGCCTCGCTCATGCCCTGGCTGACCGGAACGGCGCTCTTGCATTGCGCCATCGTCATGGAGAAGCGCGACAGCCTGAAAGCGTGGACGATCCTGCTCGCGATCCTCACCTTCAGCTTCAGCCTGCTCGGCACCTTCCTCGTGCGTTCGGGCGTGCTGACTTCGGTGCATTCTTTCGCGTCGGACCCGTCGCGCGGCGTCTTCATCCTCGCCATCGTGAGCCTTTTCACGGCGGGCGCGCTGCTGCTTTTCTCGTGGCGTTCGAATTCGCTCGCCGCGAGCACGGCCTTTTCCGTCGTTTCGCGCGAATCGAGTCTCGTGCTGAACAATTTGTTCCTCACAGTATCCTGCGGCGTCGTCTTCGTCGGCACGCTTTACCCGCTCGCGCTCGAAGCCGCCACCGGCGACAAGATCTCCGTCGGAGCGCCGTTCTTCAATTCGACGGTCGTCTGGATCTTCATGCCGCTGCTTCTGCTTTTACCGTTCGGCATTTTCGTCGCGTGGAAGCGCGGCGACCTTGGGGAAGCGGCGCGGCGTCTCGTTCCGGCGGCTGTGGCGGCCATCCTCGTTGGCATCGTTTCGGTCGCGGCGGGCGCGGGGTTCAAGACGGGTCTCGCTCTTACGCTCGGCGCGTGGGTGTTCGCGGGGGCGGTTTGGGAAGTTCTCTGGCGTGCGCGCTTTGCTCAGGTCTCTTTCGGCGAGACTGCGCGGCGCATCGTGAACATGCGCCGCAGCCAATGGGGCGCGACGCTCGGCCATATCGGCCTCGCCGTCAGCGTGATCGGCATCGCGGGCACGACCGCCTGGAACGCGGAGCACCTTGCCGTGATGAAGCCCGGCGAAAGCCTCGATGTCGGTAGCTACAGCATCACCTTCAACAAGGTCTATGACGAGCCGGGGCCGAACTACAGCGCGCAAGCGGCCGACTTCGAACTCAGAAGCGGCGACCGCGTGATCGGCACCATCACTTCGGCGAAGAAGACATACGACGCGCCGCCGCAGTCCGTCACAGCGGCGGGCATCGCGGTGCGCCCCTTCGCGGATGTTTATGTCGTGCTGGGCAATGAGGCCGGGGGCGGCGCCTATTCGATCCGCGCCTATTATCATCCGTTCGTTCGGTGGATCTGGGGTGGCTCGATCCTCATGTTCATAGGCGGACTCGTGTCGCTGCTCGACCGGCGCCTGCGCATCGGCGTCGGCCAGCGCGCAGCGAAGCCGCCGCTTTCGCAATCGCCCAAGGTCGGCCCAGCCCTGCCGGCGGAGTAAACGCCATGCGTTCCTTCCTCGCTCTCCTCGCCCTGATGTTCGCCGCAGCCGCCACCCCAGCGCTCGCCGTCGATCCGCAAGAGCAATTGAAAGACCCGGCGCTCGAAAGCCGCGCGCGCGACATCTCGGCGGGGCTTCGCTGCCTTGTCTGCCAGAACCAGTCGATCGACGATTCCGACGCGCCGCTTGCGAAGGATCTTCGCATCATCGTCCGCCAGCAGATCGAAAAAGGGCAGACGAACGCGGAAGTGCTGGACTATGTCGTGGCGCGTTACGGCAATTTCGTTCTGCTGAAGCCGCCTTTCACTCTCAACACGTTTTTGCTTTGGGCAGCGCCGGTGCTCCTGATCGGTGGAGGCCTCTTGCTTGCCGCGCGTCTCGTGCGGCGTAAACCTGTTGAAGCGGCGCGTGCAAAGCCGCTCACGGCGGAAGAGCAGGCCGAGTTGCAGGCGCTTCTCAACGAACGGCGCTCCTGAGGGAGTGCTAATCGTTCCCGAGGATCGCGGCGCCGCCCCTCATGGAGCGTCCGGTAATATCCGCAGATCCGCGCGGCGACGACGTCGGACACGAAGCGGCGTTCTTCGGGCTGTGCCGAAAGCGCTTAAGCGGCGACGCGCTTGCCGACGCGGCCCCGCGCGAGGAGTTCATCGAACAACGCGCGATATTGCGCCATGATAGCCGCCTCGGAATAGGTGGTCGTCCCCTCGTTTTTGCCCGCCGCAGCCAGCCGCGCGGCGAAATCGCGATCTCCGAGCAGGTCGCGAAAGGCGGCAGCAATCGCGGCGGGGTCTTCGCTCGGAACGAGAAGGCCGGTCTCGCCGTCCCGAATGAGGTGCTCCGGCCCAGGCGAGCGCACCGCCACCACCGGCAGCCGGTGCGACCAACCCTCCAGCACGACGTTGCCGAAAACCTCGAACCGCGAGGCGCACACGAAAATGTCCGCCGCCGCGAGGAAGGGATGCACGTTGTCCTGCCAGCCAAGGAAGCGAATACGGCCGTTCAGCTGAAGCTCGGTCGCGAGCGCGCGCAGCTCCGCGTCGAAGCGGCCCGCGCCGACCATCCAGAGATACGCGCCCGGCACCTCCGCCAACGCCCTGACGACGAGATCCGGCCCTTTCTCGTGCTCCACGCGCCCCGTCCACACGATGAGCGGCGCGTCGTCCGGCGTGTTGTAATCGGCACGGCGCGCCTTCTCGACGCCGAGTTCCACTTCAGGCACGAAATTCGGGATGTAGAAGATGCGGTCGTCGCTCCAGCCCCCGCTGCGGAAGTAATCGAGGCAGCCCGGCGTATTGCCGATGAGGTAGTCGCAGCGCGCGTAATCTTCCAACGCGTAATAGCCGCCGAGCCGCGCGACGTGAACCCACGGCCCCCGCGGCGTGCGCTTGGTCGCGCGTTCGAGATGCGTCAGCACGAGATTCGCGCGCGCCTCTTTCAGGATGCGGGGGTATTTGACCGGAGTGATCAGATCGAGCGCGCCGCCGAAGGGAAGGCTGTGCAACCTCACCTCGGTCTTGCGCATCTGCTCCTCTGTCCAGCCGGACCGCTTGACGATAAAGCCGTGCTGGACACCCTCGTCTTCCATCGCCTTCGCCAGCCGCATGGTGAAACGTTGAGCGCCTCCCTTATGGCGGCTGCCGATCGCCTGAACGAGACGAAGAGGCGTCTTGTCGCTGTTTCGCCAGAACTGCATCGTGCCCCGCATGCGCGCTTGGATTGCGTCTGAGGGGCAGAATCCTTTTATTGCATGCGGCGCGCAATCTAAAGTTGCAGTGTTTCGCTGTGGATGCCTGTTGATTGCAAGGCTCGCGCAAGTCAAGCTTTCGAGCTTGGCGCGGTGGGCGAAGAGGCTGCGCCGGATCACCACAAAATTGTGCAGAGCTGAGACGGAAAGCGTGATTCGCGCCACAGTGTGTGATTTAACCACCATGAGACTGGCTGGCCTCGGCTGGCGGCAATGACATAGCGTGTTCGGTACAATGACAACAAAACTGCTTCTTCTTCCCGGAGACGGCATCGGCCCCGAAGTGATGGCCGAAGTCGAGCGGGTTATCGCGTGGCTCAACGAGAGCGGCCGCGCGCGGTTCCAATATGAGACGGACCTTGTCGGCGGCTGCGCTTACGACGCGCATGGCGAGGCCATTTCCGACGCTGCGATGGAGAAGGCGCACGCGGCCGACGCCGTCATTCTCGGCGCGGTCGGCGGCCCGAAATGGGCGGACGTTCCCTATGCCAAGCGTCCGGAGGCCGGCCTGCTCCGCCTCCGCAAGGACATGAAGCTGTTCGCCAACCTCCGTCCCGCGATCTGCTATCCCGCGCTGACCGAGGCGTCGAGTCTCAAGCGCGAGGTGGTCGAGGGGCTCGACCTCATGATCGTGCGCGAGCTGACCGGCGGCGTCTATTTCGGCGAGCCGAAGGAAATCGTCACGCTTGAAAGCGGTGAGCGCCGCGCTGTCGACTCGCAGCTTTATCATGAGCACGAGATCGAGCGCATCGCGCGCGTCGCCTTCGATCTGGCGCGGGCGCGCGGCAAGCGGCTTGCCTCTGTCGAGAAGCACAACGTCATGCGCACGGGCGTGCTGTGGAAGTCGGTCGTGACGCGCGTCCATGAAGACTACAAGGACATTGAGCTGACGCACGTCCTCGCGGACAACTGCGCCATGCAGCTCGTAAAATGGCCGAAGCAGTTCGACACGATTGTTACCGACAACCTCTTCGGCGACGTGCTGTCCGACCTCGCGGCCATGTCCACGGGTTCGCTCGGGATGCTGCCGTCGGCCTCGCTCGGCGCGAAGGACGCGAGCGGCAAGCGCCCGGCGCTTTACGAGCCTGTACATGGCTCCGCGCCCGACATCGCGGGCAAGGGCATCGCCAACCCCATCGCAACCATCGGAAGCCTCGGCATGGCGCTGCGCTATTCCTTCGACCTCGGCGCTGAAGCAGACCTTGTCGACGCCGCCATCGCGGGCGTGCTGGCGAAGGGGCTTCGTACCCCGGACATCATGCAGGACGGCATGACCAAGGTCGGCACGGTAGAAATGGGCGAGGCCATCGTCGGCGAATTGAAGCGGCTTGCGGCGTCGCGTTGAGATCAGCGCGTCTCCAACTGGACGGAACAGGTCAAAAGCCGTCTCACACTGCGGAAGTTCGCGCCCTCAGGCGCGGACTGCTTCCATGGGCAGAGGGAAGGAGATGAGGTGATGGCGGATCACTTCAGTCTTATCGGTTTCAAGGCGGCTTCGGCCGAAGATCTCTCGGCGCTTGTCAGCAGCTTGCTCGAACAGGGCGGCGACAAGGAGCCTTGCCCCGTCGGCTATTATCACAGGCTGCGGTCGCCCGTGGGCCCCGAACTCTGGGTCCACATGCAGAAGTCCGCCGAGAACGATCCCGATCCGTATATCGCCGTTGGCATCACACCGTTCTTCGAGGGCGAGGGGCGCACGCCCATTCGCGTGCGCGCGCTGCGGCAGCGGCCGGACGACAATCTGTTCGAGGGCGCGGTCTATGTGGAACTCGGGCCGACCATCGCGCTGATCGACGTGGTGGATTTCGCCCGCTTCGCCGGCCGGCGCGTGCCGTTCATGGCTATCGCGCAGATCGTCGCCTTCCCGCACGATCTCGCCGTTTACGAGAACGAAGCCGCCTTCGAGGCCACGCAGACCGACAAGGAGGTGAAGTTTACGCCGCGCTCCTTCCTTGCGAGCGGGCTTTTCACGGGCGGCGGCGACAGCGAACTCGTGTTCCTCGATCCGGAGGCGGAAGATTTCCGCGCGCCCGCCCGCGCCTTCCTCACGGGCGAAGTGCAGAAGACGGAACGCCGGAAAAACCCCGTCACCGGGCAAGAATTCACCTGGGCGGTGATCGGGACGGCGGGCGGCACCTTCGACCTTGTCGCCGACGAGGCGATGTTGAGGCAGCCGCTCGAGCCCGGCATGATCGTCGAGGGCGAATTCTGGCTGTGCGGCCGCCTGATCGAGATCTTCGGCGCTGCTTGATCCGCCTCGGGAATTAGCAAACCACTTCTTTTGTGTATGTGCGGGTGTACACTACACATAGACAAAGTGATTCGCGCGGCGGGGGCTCATGCGGACGAATATCGATCTTGACGACACGCTCATCGACGAAGTGATGCGCGTTGCAAACGTGAAAACGAAAAAGGAAGCCGTGCATCTCGCGATGCGCGAGTTTTTGAAGGCGAAGAAGAAGAAAAATCTTTTCGAACTGGCCGGAAAGATCGAATTCGACGCCCATTTCGACCATGCCAGCTTCCGGCACACGCGCTACGATGCTGATTGACACCAGCACGCTCGTCGCTCTTTTCCGTGACCGCACGGGCAGGGTTGCGCGCGCGCTCCAGACTGTGCTCGAAGGCCGGGACTACTACCTGACGCGCTTCACCCAGACGGAGCTTCTCGCGGGCGCGCGCGACGAGGTGGAATGGCTCAAGCTCGCCGACTATCTCGCCGATCAGGATTATGTCGAGGCCGGCACGGAAACGTGGTCTGCGGCCGCGCGCCTCGCCTTCGACCTCAGGCGCGAGGGGCTGCCCGTTCCGGGTGCGCCCACCTGCTGCATCGCGGCCATCGCCATCGAAAACGGCATGACGCTTCTGCATAACGACGCCGACTTCGCGGCTGTCGCGAAGGTCAGCGCGCTGAAACATCTACCTTTCGAAACGCTTGGCGCGGTGCGCGTCATCTGACGCACCGCGCGCTTTTTCGGATGCCGACGGAGGCCGTCAAGGCCCCCGCCATAACCGGGAATCGACGGGCGCGACCGCATTCGACGGAATGCGGCGCTTCCAATTCAGTTCTTCGCCTTGTTCACGAGCGCGCGCTCGGCGATCCACGGCATCATGGAGCGCAGCTTCTTGCCGGTCTCTTCGATCGGATGGCTGTCGCATTTCGCGCGCTGCGCCTTGAAGCTCGTCTGGCTCACCTTGTTCTCAAGCATCCAGTCGCGAACGAATTTGCCGCTCTGGATGTCGGAGAGCACGTCCTTCATGGCTGCCTTCGAGGCGGGGGTGACGACGCGCGGGCCGGAGACATATTCGCCATATTCCGCCGTGTTCGAGATCGAGTAGTTCATGTTCGCGATGCCGCCCTCATAGATGAGGTCGACGATCAGCTTCATCTCGTGGACGCATTCGAAATACGCCATTTCCGGCGCGTAGCCCGCCTCGACCAGCGTCTCGTAGCCCGAGCGCATCAGTTCGACCACGCCGCCGCACAGTACGGCCTGCTCGCCGAACAGGTCGGTCTCGCATTCTTCCTTGAAGGACGTCTCGATGATGCCCGCGCGGCCGCCGCCGATGGCGCTCGCATAGGAAAGGCAGAGTTCGTGCCCGTTGCCGCTCGAATTCTGCGCGACCGCGATGAGACACGGCACGCCAGCGCCGCGCTGGTATTCGCCACGAACCGTATGACCGGGGCCCTTCGGCGCGACCATTCCCACGTCGAGGTCGGCGCGCGGAACGATGAGATTGAAATGGATGTTAAGGCCGTGCGCGAACAGCAGGAGCGCGCCTTCCTTCAAATTTGCGTGCAGGTGATCGCGATAGATGTCGGCCTGAAGCTCGTCCGGCGTCAGCATCATGACGACGTCGGCCCACTTCGCGGCATCGGCCACTTCCATCACGCGCAAACCCTCGCCCTCGGCCTTCTTCGCCGAAGCCGAACCCTTGCGAAGCGCCACGACGACATCCGGAACACCGGAATCGCGCAGGTTCAGCGCGTGGGCGTGGCCTTGGCTACCGTAGCCGACGATGGCGACTTTTTTGCCCTTGATGAGATTGATGTCGGCGTCGCGATCATAATAAACGCGCATGGTCTTTCCCTTTTCAGCGTTTTTTTCCGGAGTTTCAGGGCGAGGGCGTGATCGTGAGGGCGAAGGACGCGGAACGCTCTGAGTTGGGCACTGGCTTAGAAAGCCGCAGCCCAAAGGTCAATCGAACTTCCCTCAATTTGCGGCCACGATCCTCCGCAGCGCGAGGCGCGCAAGGCCAAACAGTCTGTCGAGCCGCTACATACCCTCGGGGCCGCGCGAGATGGCGGCGACCCCGGTTCGCGCGATCTCGACGAGGCCGAGCGGCTTCATAAGGCCGATGAAGGTGTCGATCTTCGACACCTTGCCCGTGATCTCGAAAACGAAATGATCGACCGTCGCATCCACGACCTTCGCGCGGAAGGCTTCGGCAAGACGCAGGCTCTCGACGCGCTTGTCGCCCTTGCCCGCCACCTTGACGAGCGCAAGCTCGCGCTCGATGGGATCGCCCTTCACGGTGAGGTCGGTCACGCCATGCACCGGCACGAGGCGGCCGAGCTGGCTCTTGATCTGGTCGATGATATCGACAGAACCCGTGGTGACGATGGTGATGCGCGATGCGCCGGCTTCGCGGCTCACCTCCGTCACGGTCAGGCTGTCGATGTTGTAGCCGCGCCCGGCGAACAGGCCGATCACACGCGCGAGAACGCCCGGCTCGTTGTCGACGAGCACCGAAATCGTATGCCGTTCAACGCGTTGCTGCGGATTATCCAAGGGCATCGCCGGACCCCATTCCATCTTGTTCATTCTATCCCACCTTGCTTTGGGCCGCGTCGGCGGGCATCGCGGCGGTGAAGCCGGAAGCCCGACGCACCGCTTCAGACGAGCGCCTTGCCCTTCGAGAAGGCGAGTTCAATGTCTTCATTGGCGAGTTCGTCGCCGAACAGCATGTTGTTGTGCGCCTCGCCCGATGGAATCATCGGAAAGCAATTGGCGAGCTTCGACACGCGGCAGTCGAACAGCACCGGCTTCGGCGAATTGATCATCTCGATGATCATGTCGTCGAGTTCGTCGGGCTTCTCGGCGCGGAAGCCGACGCAATGATACGCCTCGGCCAGCTTCACGAAGTCGGGCAGCGCCTCCGCGTAGGAATGAGAATAGCGCCCGCCGTGCAGCAGTTCCTGCCACTGGCGCACCATGCCCATATATTCGTTGTTCAGAATGAAGATCTTGATCGGCAGGCCGTACTGCGCCGCCGTCGACATCTCCTGCATCGTCATCATCACCGAAGACTCGCCCGCGATGTCGATGACGAGGCTTTCCGGGTGCGCGACCTGCACGCCGACCGCCGCAGGCAGTCCGTAGCCCATCGTGCCGAGCCCGCCGCTCGTCATCCAGTGGTTCGGCTCGTCGAAGCGATAGAACTGCGCGGCCCACATCTGATGCTGGCCGACCTCGGTCGTGATATAGGTGTCGCGGTTCTTCGTGAGTTCGTAAAGCCGCTGGATCGCGTATTGCGGCATGATCACGTCATCGCGCATCTTGTATCTCAGGCAATCGCGCGAGCGCCAGCCTTCGATCGACGTCCACCACGCCTTGATCGCCTTCTTGTCGATCTGCGGTGCGCGCGAACGCCAGACGCGCAGCATCTCTTCGAGCACGTAGCCGCAGTCGCCGATGATCGGGATGTCGGCGCGAACGGTCTTCGAGATCGACGACGGGTCGATGTCGATGTGGATCTTCTTCGAGTTCGGCGAGAATGCGTTCAGCCGCCCCGTGATGCGGTCGTCGAACCGCGCGCCGACGCAGATCATCACGTCGCAATCGTGCATCGCCATGTTGGCTTCGTAGGTGCCGTGCATGCCGAGCATACCGAGCCACTGCTTCGACGAAGCGGGATAAGCGCCGAGGCCCATCAACGTGGAGGTGATCGGGAAGCCGGTTGTGTCCACGAACTCGCGCAGGAGCTTCGAGGCCGCCGGGCCGGAGTTGATGACGCCGCCGCCCGTGTAGAAGATCGGCTTCTTCGCGCCGGCGATAAGGTCCACGGCGTCGCGGATCGCCTGCGGACTGCCCTTCACCTGCGGACGGTAGGTTTTGTGAACGACCTTGTTCGGGCCGATATAGGTGCCCTTCGCGAACTGTACGTCCTTCGGGATGTCGATCACGACCGGGCCGGGACGGCCATTCTGCGCGACGTAAAACGCCTCATGCAGGATGCGGGCGAGGTCGTTCACGTCCTTGACGAGGTAATTATGCTTCGTGCAGGGGCGCGTGATGCCGACCGTATCGCATTCCTGGAAGGCGTCGGAGCCGATGAGGGCGGTGCCGACCTGCCCCGTGATGCAGACGAGCGGAATGGAATCCATCAGTGCGTCGGCAAGCCCGGTGACGGCGTTCGTCGCGCCGGGGCCGGAGGTGACGAGCACGACGCCGACCTTGCCGGACGAACGCGCATAGCCCTCGGCCGCGTGGGTCGCGCCCTGCTCATGCCGCACGAGGAAGTGCTTGATGCCGTTCTGCTTGAAAATCTCGTCGTAAATCGGAAGTACGGCGCCGCCCGGGTAGCCGAAAATATGTTCGACGCCCTGATCGGCGAGGGCTTGCAGAACGATTTCTGCGCCCGTCATCGCGCGTGCCATAGAAAACTCCAGTCAAACGCGGCCTTTTCGACCGCCCCACCTTCAAAATCGGGAGCCGTACAGGGTGCGTTCGGACAAAAAGACCGCGCGAAAAGCCGAGTTCCCGCACGCTTCTGCCTGTCCATGCTCTTGTTAACGTGACGGCAACCACGCTTCTGTTGAGATTGCGCTAATCCTTTAGCGAAAAGCGGTCAAGCGATTTCGGATAAATAGATTGATTTCACTTTTTGTTCCTTGCGTTTCTTTCGTCAGGCAATCGCTTTGCGAAATAAAATTATTCCGGATCCACGTAAGCTGCCGCTTTGCATAATTGCGGGTCGCCGTCTTCGCGCGGTCCGCCGCTTCGTCGAGCGAAATTTCGCCGCGTGCGAAGGCGATCAGGGGCGGCAGCCCGACGGCGCGCATCGCGGGGAGCGTCGCGTCGAGGCGCAGCGCATCGATGGCCCGCGCCTCCTCGATAGCGCCTGCCTCGATCATGCGGTCGAACCTTTCGTCGCAGCGGCGGTAAAGCGCGGCGCGGTCCATCTCCACCACGACCGGCAGCACGTCCGCCGCCGACAGAAGCGGCGGCTCCTTCTGCGCATGCCAGTCCGCGAGCGGGCGGCCCGTCGCCTCCAGCACTTCGAGCGCGCGGGCGATGCGCTGCGGATCGCTCGGGCGGATGGTCGCGGCGGTGGCGGCATCGCGGCGCGCAAGCTCGGCGTGTAACGCTTCCGGCGGTTCCGTCTCGGCCCGCAGCCTGTAATGCGCGCGAATTTCGGCCGGGATCTCGGGGATGGCGGACAGCCCCTCGGTCAGCGCCTTGAAATACAGCCCCGTGCCACCGACGATCACCGGCAACAGGCCGCGCGCTTCGGCGTCCGCGATTTCGCGCGCGACATCAGCCAGCCACAGCGCCGTCGAATACGGCTCGCGCGCGGGGCGAAACCCGTAAAGCCGGTGCGGCGCGCGCGCTTCCTCTTCCGCGCTCGGCCGGTTCGTGACGATGCGAAGCTCGGCGTAAACCTGCATCGAATCGGCGTTGATGACCACGCCACCGAACCGCTCCGCAACATCGAGCGCCAGCGCCGACTTGCCGCTCGCCGTCGCGCCGACGATCAAGACTGCTTTCATCCCGTCCGATCTATCCATCAGCTTTGCCGTTGCATTGGCCTGTGCTATACGACATCCGTTCATTTAAGCATAAGGGGGCGCGTCGCATGGAGGTCTGGCAAGATATCTGGGACGGGATACCGGGCGAGAGCCTCGGCGACAAGTTGCAAGTCCTTGGCATGGCTGCGGGCGCAATAACCTTCGTCGGCGGCGGCGCCTATGCCCTCTACCGACGTCGCAAGGGAACCGACGTCGAAACCGTCGTCACCGACATCCGCGCGAAGCAGCACGAGGCGGCGGCGGAAACGGCGGCGCTCCGGGCCGAGATGAAGGCGCTGCAGGACACGCTCATCCAGGGCGCACGCGCGCAAAGCGCCGCGCTTCCCGGCGGCGGCCAGGGGGCGGCCCAGGTGGAAGCCGCCGTCGAAAAAGACATCGGCGCGGCCCTCGCCACCCTCGCCAACGCCGGAAAAACCGCCGCGCTCGCCGCTCTCGAACGAGGCGACACGGCGGCGGCCGACAAGGTGCTCGCGGACAAGATCGCGGAAATCGAGCGCGCCCGCACCGGCGCGGCTAAGGAGGAAGCGGCGCTCTACCGCCAGCGCGGCGCACTCGCCTTCGCCAACGACACCGGCGCGGCGCTCGGCCTCTACACGCGCGCCGCGCAACTCGACCCTGACGACGCCGACGCGCTCTATTTTCTCGGCCGGTTGCAGCAGCGCGCGGGCGCGCTTGCCGCCGCGAAAACGAGCTTCGAACGCCTGATCGCGCTCGGCAACAGCATCGAGGACCGGAGCCGCCTGCACTGGGCGCATTTCCTGTTGGGCGATGTGGAAGCCGCGCTCGGTGATCGCGCAACGGCTCTCGAAAGCTACGAACGCGGGCAGTCTCTCGTCAAAGCTCTCGCCGCGCGCGATCCAGACAACGCCACATGGCAGCGCGACCTCTCCGTCAGCTATGACCGTGTTGGCGACATCAAGGCGGCTCGTGGCGACCGCGACGGCGCACTCAAAGCCTATGAGGACGGTCTCACCATTGCAAAGCGCCTCGCCGCCCGCGACCCGAACAACGCCGAGTGGCAGCGCGACCTCTCCGTCAGCTATAACAAGATCGGCGACATCCGCGCGGCGCGCGGCGACCGCGACGGCGCGCTGAAGGCCTATGAGGACATGCTCGCCATTCATAAGGGTCTAACCGCGCGCGATCCGAACAACGCCGAATGGCAGCGCGACCTCTCCGTCAGCTACGGACGTGTCGGCGACATCCGCGCGGCGCGCGGCGACCGCGACGGCGCGCTCAAGGCCTATGAGGACGGCCTCGACATTGCAAAGCGCCTCGCCCAGCGCGACCCGAACAACGCCGAGTGGCAGCGCGACCTCTCCGTCAGCTATAACAAGATCGGCGACATCAGCGCGGCGCGCGGAGACCGCGACGGCGCGCTCACAGCCTATGAGGACGGCCTCGACATTGCAAAGCGCCTCGCCCAGCGCGACCCGAACAACGCCGAGTGGCAGCGCGACCTCTGCATCAGTTATGAGCGGGTCGGCGACATCAAGGTCGCCCGGGGCGACCGGGATGGCGCTCTGACCGATTACAACGCAGCTTTCGACATTTCAAAGAAGCTGACTGAGAAAGACCCCAACAACGCTCAATGGCAGCAAGACCTGTCACGGTACTATGACCGTGTCGGCGACATCCGCGCGGCGCGCGGCGACCGCGACGGCGCGCTCTACGCCTATGAGGACGGCCTCGACATTCGAAAGCGCCTCGCCCAGCGCGACCCGAACAACGCCGAGTGGCAGCGCGACCTCTCCGTGAGCTATGACCGTGTTGGCGACATCCGCGCGGCGCGCGGCGACCGCGACGGCGCGCTCAAGGCCTATGAGGACGGCCTCGACATTGCAAAGCGCCTCGCCGCGCGCGACCCGAACAACGTGCAATGGCAGACAGATCTGGTGGTGAGCTATGTCAAGCTCGCGCAGGCGGGCGCGCCGAACGGGGAGCGGTTGTTGCGCGACGCGCTTGCGATCGTGCTGCGGCTCGACGCGCAAGAAAAGCTGACGCACGATCAGAAAGAGTGGATCGGGGCGCTGCGGGAGGCGTTGGGCGAGCCGGTGTGACGACGAGCGGCAAACGTGGGCTTGCGGCGCGGGTTCCGCCTGCGATATGAAGAGCGCATTCCTTTCGCACCTGCACACAAAACCGGATCGAACCAAGTCTTCCCATGGACATTGCCATCACACTGACCGCCGCGCCCGAATCGAAGGATCTCCTTCTCGGTCTCTCCGCGCAACTGCAACGCGACCTGAATGGCGATCTCGAATTCGACTGGCTGTCGGAAGGCGAGGCGCTGGACCTGATCCTGACGCTTGCGCCGGACGAGAAGGTTTCCGCCGCCGAGCTGAAAAAGACTGTCGCCGATGCGATCGGCGACGCGCCGGTGGATTTCTGCGTGCAGCCCGCGCACGGCCGCAGGAAGCGCATGCTGATCGCGGACATGGATTCGACCATCATCGGCCAGGAATGCCTCGACGAAATGGCCGATTTCGCGGGGCTGAAGCCGCAGATCGCGGCGCTGACGGAACGGGCGATGCGCGGCGAACTCGATTTCGCGGACGCGCTGCGCGAACGCATCGCACTGCTTCTCGGCATGCCGAAGACCGAGCTTTCGCGCGTGCTCGCCGAGCGCATCACGCTCAATCGCGGCGCGCAGGCGCTGGTGGAGACGATGAACGCGCATCGCGGGCATACGGTGCTCGTCTCGGGCGGCTTCACCTATTTCACGCGCGCTGTCGGCGGCATGGCCGGCTTTGCGAAAAACCGCGCCAATCAATTCCTCTGGGAAGACGGCAGGCTCGCGGGCGTGGCGGAGCCGATCCTTGGCCGTGAGGCGAAGCTCGCCGCGCTGAACGAGGAGGCCGCCGCGAACGGCCTTTCCCCGGAGGACGTCATCGCGGTCGGCGACGGCGCGAACGATCTTTCCATGCTGAAGGCGGCGGGCCTTGGCGTTGCCTATTGCGCGAAACCCGTCGTCGCGGCGGAGGCGGATGCCCAGGTGCTCCATACGGAGCTGACGACGCTGCTGTTCTATCAGGGCTACAAGCGCGCGGAGTTCGTCACGTCGATCACGTAAGGCGTCGGCGGTGTCGCCGCCTTCAAAAGTGTCATGCCGCAAATCAGACGCGGCACGACACTTTAGGCTTCGTTGTCGATCAGCTTTTCTGCGTTAAATCGGAGTCCGATTAAACGCAGGCTGATCTAGGCTTCCCCGGCCGCGATCCCCTCGCGCGCAGCGCCCTGGCCCCAGTCGTGCATCTGAGGCAGGTTTAGCACGTCGCGCGCATAAGCTGCGGCCGTGCCGTCGTCGCCGAAGGCCGCGAGGTCGACGCCGTAGGTGCGAAACCGCGACGCGACCGGCGCATACATCGCATCCGCGACCGAGAAGGCGCCGAACAGGAACGGCCCATCCGCACCGTAAGCCTTGCGCGTATCCCGCCACACGGCGACGATGCGCGCGATATCGGCCTTCGCCGCATCAGACGGCTCGATGCCATCGACGCGAGCGTGAAAGTCCATCGAAAGCTCTTTCCTGAGCGCGTGGAAGCTCGAATGCATCTCGGCCGCGACCGAGCGGGCAACCGCGCGCGCCGCCGGATCGTCCGGCCAGAGCTTCACGTGCGTGGAGATTTCCGCGAGATATTCGCAGATGGCGAGGCTGTCCCACACGGTCAGCGCGCCGCGTTTCAGCACGGGCACGCGCGCCGACGGCGAATGCAGCGCGATCTGCGCGGCGCTGTCGGGCTGACGAAGCTGAACATGCTCCTCGCGGAATGCAATCCCGGCGACCTTCGCAGCGAGCCACGGGCGCAGGCTCCAGGACGACCACGCCTTGTTACCGATGACGAGAACGATTTCGTTATGCACCTGACGGCCCTCCGCGTTTTTGCCTATAAATCCCGAAGCGTGGGATCGAGGCAAGCGGCGAAGCGTCCCGGGTCATCGTCGATAAAGACCAGGCTTCACGTGGGCAGAAGCATCGGAAAACCGCATGCCCACAGATTTCTTGCTGGCGCTGGCTTGCGTGTTGTCAAAAAAAAGGCATTCGCCACGAAATAAGCCACATCGCGCGCAACAAGCGATCCACCCACCCGGACCTTCGAACCGAAAGATTGGCTACGATCTCTTGTCCTCAGAATCCCGGCGCAACGCGACCCAAAAATCTCCAGGAAGACCTTATGCTACGCGGCTTGCGCTAAAATATGGCGTGGCCGGCCTCGCCATAGCAACGCTTCTCGCGGTCTCAATCGCTCCGGTCGCGACCTCGCTTGTCGAGGATTGGTCCCGACGCGACGTCGAACTCAGGTCGACGCTGGTTTTCAACTCGATCCAGGACAGATTGTCAGGGCTCCTCGCTGCGGAAGACGCAGAAACCCTCGCGCATGTGATGGAGAGGGTGGCGCTCGACGAACGTATCCTTGCCGTCGGTATCTGCGGAGAGAAGGGGCCGCCCCTTTTTCCTTCGAAATTGATGCCGGTCACCCTCGCCTGCGAGAAGGTTGCGCGTTCCGAGACGAAAAGCTTCTCCACATTCCTCGTCGGTGGCCATCCGCTCCTCGTCGGCTCATTCCCTTTGCGGCAGAACAGAGGGCATTTCGTCGTTCTCAATGATTTGAGTTTTGCCGAGAAGCGAGGGCTGAAGGCTCGCATTTACATGACGGCCATCGTGGCTGCCATCGTTCTCGCAAGCATCTTGCTTACCGTTACGACCGCGATTCTTACGCTTCGCGGCTGGATATCGGGGCTTCGAGAATCGATCGCTGCCCTTGGACGGGGTACGCCGCTCGAATACGAAAACGTGCGTCACGGCCCGCTCGCAGAGGAACTGCGCGATGTATTGCGGCAAATCGACGAAAGTCGGGCCGCGATCGATGGGGAGCATACGACCTGGAGCGCCGAGAAACTGAAGGAGGTCGTTTCGATCGAACTGCCGAACGTCGAAGTGATGGTTGTGTCGAACAGGGAGCCTTATATTCACAATCGCACGGAGGCGGGCATTGAATTGCAGATCCCGGCGAGCGGTCTCGTTTCCGCGTTGGAGCCGGTGACGCGCGCCTGCGGAGGAACATGGATCGCTCATGGCAGCGGCTCCGCCGACCGGGAGACGGTCGACGCCGACGACAGGCTCCGCGTTCCGCCCGATGACCCAACCTACACCTTGCGCCGCGTCTGGCTCTCTGACGAAGAGCAGGACGGATATTACTACGGCTTCGCCAATGAGGGGCTCTGGCCCTTGTGCCACATCGCTTTTACCCGTCCCAATTTTCGCGAAAGCGATTGGGAAACCTATCGCGATGTCAACGAGCGGTTCGCCGACGCGGTTGCGCAGGAAGCTCGGGGCGACTCGCCGATCGTCCTTGTTCAGGATTATCATTTCGCGTTGTTGCCGCGCTTCCTTCGTGAGCGTTTGCCGCACGCGACGATCACGACATTCTGGCATATCCCATGGCCGAACGCAGAAACCTTCAGCATCTGTCCCTGGAAGGAAGAGATCATCGAGGGCCTGCTCGGGAGCACTGTCCTGGGCTTCCACACGCAGTTCCATTGCAACAACTTCATCGAGACGGTGGACCGTTTCGTTGAAAGCCGCATCGACCGGGAGAACGGCTCGGTGACGCTTGGAGGGCACGAGACCTTCGTCAAGCCTTACCCCATCTCGATCGAGTGGCCACCGGCGGCACTCCTGAAACAACAATCGGTCAGCCGTTGCCGGGCCGCCGTTCGGGAGCGTTTCGGATGGGGGCCGGATACGAAAGTTGCGATCGGCATCGAACGCTTCGACTACACCAAGGGCGTTCTCGACAGGATGCAGGCTGTCGACTGCTTTCTCGCCAGCCATCCCGAATGGCGGGGAAAGTTTGTGTTTGTGCAAGCCGCGGCCCCGACGCGAAGCAAGCTTGAGGCTTACAAGGGCTTGCAGGACGAGGCCATCCAGCTCGCCGCCGCCATCAACAAGCGTCACGGAACCGGAACCTATAAACCGATCGAACTCGTCATACGGCATCACGAGCAGGATGAGGTTTACGAGCTTTTGAGAGCGGCCGATGTTTGCATCGTCTCAAGCCTGCACGACGGCATGAACCTCGTGGCAAAGGAATTCATCGCGGCGCGCGACGATGAGCAGGGCGTCTTGATCCTGTCGAATTTCGCGGGCGCCTCGCGCGAATTGTCGGAGGCCATCATCGTCAATCCTTACGATGCGAGCGGGATGGGGCGTGCCATCGAAAAGGCGCTCACCATGCCGGGTGCGGAGCAGCGCGAGCGTATGCGGCTGATGCGGGATCTCGTCCGGTCGCGCAATGTATACCGCTGGGCCGGGATGATGCTGCTCGATGCAAGTCGAATTCGGAAAAAGCGCAGGCTCCTCGAACTCATAGGTTAGATGCACGCGCCCCGCTCCCGGCGGATGATTTCGCCGGCGAGGTCTGCCTTCGTTACAACCGGTGGATAGACCGGCAAACGGGGAGGTTGTGACGTGCTGGCGATTGCGGAGACCGCGGCTAGCGTCTAAAAGGTGCGAAAATTACTACACAGAAGTGGAATACTGCCAAGTGTCAGGTTTCACAAACCGCAACAGCGTGCGGATACCGCACATAGAGAGAGCCTCGCCGTGAACATTTGCATGATCGGTGCCGGATATGTCGGCCTTGTCTCCGCCGCCTGTTTTTCAGAATTCGGATGGGACGTGACCTGCGTCGAGAAGGACGCGTCGAAGCTCGACAAGCTCAACGGCGGCGAAATCCCGATCTACGAGCCGGGGCTCGATGTGCTCGTCGAGAAGAACATGCGCTCCGGCCGCCTGCGGTTCACCTCCGCGCTGGCCGAGGTGGCGCGCGAGGCCGATCTCATCTTCCTCGCTGTCGGCACGCCGATGCGGCGCGGCGACGGCTACGCAGATCTCTCCTATGTGTATCACGCGGTCGAGGAAATCGCACCGCACCTGACAGGCTTCACGGTCATCACCACGAAATCGACCGTGCCCGTGGGCACGAGCCGGGAAATCGAGCGCCGCATGCGCCGCCTTCGCCCGGATGCCGATTTCGCCGTTTGCTCGAACCCGGAATTCCTGCGCGAAGGCTCGGCGATTCAGGACTTCATGCATCCCGACCGGGTGCTGGTCGGCGTGGACGACAACCGCGCGCGCGAAGTTCTGGAGCGCCTTTACGAGCCGCTGCGCCTGCGAAGCGCGCCCGTGATGTTCGTCAGCCGCGAAAGCGCCGAGCTGGCGAAATATGCCGCCAATGCGTTCCTCGCCATGAAGATCAGCTTCATCAACGAAATCTCCGATTTGTGCGAAGAGGTCGGCGCGAACGTGCAGCAGGTTGCGAGCGCCATCGGCTCCGACCGCCGCATCGGCGACAAGTTCCTGCATCCGGGGCCGGGCTATGGCGGCTCGTGCTTCCCGAAGGACGTGTCCGCGCTGGCCCGCACCGCGCGCGAGGCGCGGTCGCCGCTGACGCTGGTCGAGCAGGTCGAGAAGGTCAACAACGAGCGCAAGATCGCCATGGCGCACCGCGTCGTGCGCGCGATGGGAGGCGATGTCGCAGGCAAGACGGTGGCCGTGCTCGGCGTCACCTTCAAGCAGAACACCGACGACATGCGCGATGCGCCGAGCCTCGTGATCGTGCCGATGCTTCAGGAGCGCGGCGCGACGGTGCGCGTCTACGATCCGCAGGGGCGCCATCAGGCGGAGCCGCTGCTGCCGGGCCTCGTCTGGTGCAAGAGCGTGCTCGAAGCGGCCGAAGGCGCCGACGCCGCCGTGGTCCTCACCGAGTGGAACGAGTTTCGCGCCGTCAGCTTGGCCGCGCTCAGGGAAAAGATGAGCGGCGACGTGCTGGTTGATCTTCGCAACATCTACCGCGCCGACCTCGCGCGGGATGCGGGCTTCGCCTATACGAGCGTCGGGCGTCCCGCGCAGCCGCGCGCGAATGGCGTCTCGACCTTCGGCAATGACGGCATCCTCATCGAGGGCGCGGACGGCACGCTGACGGCGTAAGCCGGGAGCGCTTCTGTTCGGCGCGTCGCGGCAGTCTTTTACGGCCTGCAACACATCTTCAGGCCGCTGCGCGCCGTCCCGGCTTGTCGAGTGATCGGGCCGCCCGAGCCAACCCGCATGCACGCACCGCCCGCAGCCCCTTAACGCGCCTTTAATCACACGCGCTTAACTTTCATAAAACTATCCGCGTGGGCAGCGTGGGTGGTCGCGTCGGTTCTCCGGCGCGCGTTATGTGCGTGTTGTGAGGGCGTTGCGTGGCCGAGTGGCGTGTAGGCCAGGGCGAAGAGCGTGCTGCTGCTTTCGGGGCGGCGGGCTTTCTGGCGCGTGTCTTCGCGAAGGGCTTTCGCGCCGTCCTCTCCGCGATCTGGAAAATCGTTGGCGCTTCCTTTCTCTGGCTCGTCACGAAATCGCCGCTGGCCGAACCGCGCCGCAGCGCTCACCGCCCGCTTCTTCAGCTTATCCCTTGGTTGATCGTCGCCGTTGGATGGGGCGCGATCACGCTCGCGGCTATTGTCACCTACTACGCCACGGTGCTTCCCGATCCGCGCAAGGCCATGGTGCTTCGCCTGCCGCCAAACCTCACCATCCTGGCGCGCGGCGGCGAGTTCATCGCCGAGCGCGGCATGCGGCGCAATTACGTGCCCTATGCCGAGATCCCGCCAAGCATTGTCAAGGCCGTGCTCGCGACCGAAGACCGGCGCTTCTTCTATCATTTCGGGCTCGACCCCATCGGGCTGGCACGCGCGGCGAGCAAGAACTGGAATTCCGGCGAAGTGGTACAGGGCGGCTCCACCATCACGCAGCAACTCGTGAAGAACCTGTTCCTTCAGCCGAAGCGTACATGGACGCGCAAGGCCGAGGAATTCATCCTCGCAATCTGGCTCGAAAGCCGCTTCTCCAAACAGCAGATCCTCGAATTCTATCTGAACCGCGTCTATTTCGGAGGCGGCAATTTCGGCATCGGCGCGGCCGCGCATTCGTATTTCGGCAAGGAGCCGCGAGACGTCACGTTCAGCGAAGCGGCGCTGCTCGCGGGGTTGATCAAGGCGCCCTCCTATTATTCGCCGACGTCGAACATCGACCGCGCCCGCGACCGCGCGAAGGAAATCCTGCGGATCCTCGCCGAGACGGATCAGATCGACATCAACCAGTATGCCGAGGCGCTGGCGCATCCGGCGGAACTGAAGGTGCCGCCGTCGAAGCCGGGCTTCGGCTTTGTCGCGGACTGGGTGACGGAAGTGGCACCCATGCTGACCGGCGAGACGGATCGCAACCTCGTGGTGGAGACGACCATCGACATAGGCCTCCAGCTCGCGGCGCGGACCGCTGTCGAGGACATCATCCGCAACAAGGGCCGAACCGCGCGCGCAACCGAGGCCGGCGTGCTGTTGATGACGCCGGACGGCGCGATCCGCGCCATGATCGGCGGGCGCAACCACGCGGCAAGCCAGTTCAACCGCGCCGTGCGAGCGATGCGGCAGCCCGGCTCCGCGTTCAAGCCGTTCATCTATCTTGCTGCCGTCGAGGCGGGATGGACGCCGGACACGAAGATCGAGGACAGCCCCATCAATGTCGACGGCTGGAAGCCCTCGAATTTCGGCGACACCTATCGCGGTGAGATCACGCTGCGTCAGGCGCTCACGCATTCGAGCAACATGGCCGCCGTGCGCCTGGCGAAGGCTGTCGGCACCGACCGCGTGGTGGAGGTCGCGAACCGCCTCGGCGTTCTGTCCGCCAAAAACGTGGGGCTGACCATGGCGCTCGGCACATCGGAAACCACGCTGCTCGAAATGACTTCCGGTTTTGCGGTGTTTGCCAATGGCGGTTTCTCCGTCGTGCCGGAGATCGTGGAGCGCATCCGCGACGATCAGGGCCGTGTGCTGTTCGAGCGCTCCAAGGCGCCGCCGCCGCGCATCGTGTCGCCGCGCGCCATCTCCGCCATGAACGACATGATGAATTCCGTTGTCGCGGGCGGCACGGCGATGGCGGCCTCGCTCGACCTCTACCCGGCGGCGGGCAAGACCGGGACATCGCAGAAATACAAGGATGCATGGTTCGTCGGCTTCACGGCGCAATGGGTCGGCGGCGTGTGGATGGGCAACGATAACGCAAGCCCCATGCGCGGCGTCACGGGCGGCTCGCTTCCGGCCGAAATCTGGAAGCGGGTCATGCTGAAGGCGCATGAAGGGTTGATGGCGAAGCCGTTGCCGGGAACGGGGCTGCCGCCCGAGTTTATCCAGCACACCGCCGACGCCATTGGCCTTTCGAACGTGCCGACGCGGAATCCCTTCCGCCGCCGCGAGGTGTCCGAAGCCGCGTCGACACCGACCGCGCCACCGCCCTTGGCTCCGGTTCGCGCGCGCCGCGCGCCGCTTTGATGGGGTATCCTAACAGTTCGGGGTTCGCATGCATCTCAACTGAAGAGTTCTTCGTTTATGCCGTCCAGCCACGTCTGCCGTTCAGCCTCGCAGGCTCGCCATTCTTTGTGGAGCGCCGGAAGAGCATCTGCTGCAATATAAGGTCGATCCAAATTTTCGGCGAAACCGAATGCCAGTATCGGAGCAACACTACCTCGGAATGAGCTATTCAATATTTCCGAAGATATACAATGCTCGACCCTTACAAACATTCGATGTATCTTCTCTATCTGTTCAAATGTAAATCCGAATTGTGAAATTGATACATATTTCCTTGATTTTTCGTCAGCTGCGTGTATGAGGTATTTATTTCCGGCCTCTACAATTTCCTTTGCGCCGCTTTCTGACATCCAACTATCAAGTTTTTGGAAAATAGAGTCGCTAATGGTATCCTTCCGGCTCCTTTCATCAGGCTTCACTCCTGAAATTCTATCAAATTTGAAATGGAGCATTTCCGATTTGTCATGCGGTTGCTGTGGGTAGATAGCGCCTGGGACATAGTTACGTCTAAATTTTCTGGAAAGCGTTTCGTAGTCGTATGGCAGGCCATCTCCCGAGACATAGTTCTCTCGTGTTATTAAATTACTATTCGCCTTTATGTCAGTTAACAAGCGACGAAGCGATACAACGCCTTTAGTGTGATCCACTGAATTTTTCTCGTTTAATTTTCTAATGGCTAATATCTGATCTTGAACGTAAGATCTTGTTATAAACATATGAATAATAGGATTAGTAGCACATGTTGCTTCCAGAATTAGTGTTGAATCTCTCGCCTTATTGAGGATTCGATACAACATGTCATTCGTAATGAGGTCCGTTATCTGCCGTCTTACTGAATGGTGTTCATCTTCCTCCAAAAGGTGTAGCCACTCACCCCGCTTTTGCAGGTATTCCCCAAGCGTTTTTTGGTCTCGAACATCAGTTTGTTTATTATCAGTCATTGGCCCTACATCGACACATTCGCGGCGATGGCGAGGTTGCGGAACGCTTCCGAGCCGCCGCGCGTGAGATCCTTGCCGATCAGCGTGTCGCCGTCGAGCGCGCGGATGCCGCCTTCCTTCGCGCCGGAGATCATATTCATGGCGATCATGGCGTAGCCCTGCTCCGCGCTCGAAACGCCGATGCCGACCGCTGGGCCGTCGATGGAGTTCGCGAGCACGGTCACGGTGCCGAGCCGCCATGCGCTGCCGATGCGAAGGCCGAAGCGCCCTTTGCCGCTGATCAGGTTGTTGGTGACGAGACCGTCGCCCTCGACCCAGATGCCCGCCTTTGCGCAGGACGCCGCGCGGTTTCCCGTCACGAGAAGGCCCGAGCCGCCGCAATACAGGCCGTCGCCGTCGCTCGAAAGAACCTCGCAATCGGCAACGGTCAGATCGCGGCATTCGCGCGCGACAAGGCCCTGATTGACGAAGGACAGGCCGCGCAGGCTCACACCCTGCTTGCCGACGCATTCGAAAGCCGGGCGGCCGGGCGGCGCGGCGATTACGGTAAGCCGCCCCGTGCCGACGAGCGTCGCCCTGGATGGAAGCTTGAGACCGGACATGCGATAGCGCCCCGCCGGGATGAGGACCGGCTGCCCCGCCTCGGCGAGCGCGTCGACGGCCTTCTGCATGGCGACGGTCTGATCGGACTCGCTGTTCGCAATCACTCCGAAATCGGAGAGCGCCCTGCCGGACATTTCGGCGACGGAAACCGCCGCTTCAGCCGCACTCGCGCCGAACAGCGCCGCCGCTCCGCCCATTCCGATGAAATGTCTGCGATCCATTGCCGTTTCGACTCCTGCTGTGGCGTGCCGTTTGCCTCTTCGCCCGTAGCACAGCTTCCGCGGCGGCCTGAACGAGAATTCGGGCGGCATCCACGGCTTCCGTCATCGTAATCCGGGACCGCGTGGAGAGATCCTCCATTATCGGCATATGAATGAACGCCGCGAGCGGGCCGCCGTCGCCTTCGCGCGCCAGACTCCGGTAAAAAAGTGCGTTGCACAGATAGCGGCCCGCGTTTCGCGACAGTTGCACGGGGACGTTGGCACGCCGCAACGCGCGTATAAGGTGAAGCGGGGCCAGCGTCGGCGTAAGGAGGGGGGCACCCGCACGCACGAGCGGCGCAAGCGGCGATATCCGGCCGTGCGCGTCGGGGCGCTGGCCGCAGATATTGACCGCGCGGGATTCAATCTCAAAGACGGCGGCGCGCCTCGAAACGCCGAAATGAAGCACGGCGTCCGGAGCAAAGGCAGCGACGGCGGCGGTTTCGGCTTCATGGGCGGTCGCCCAGCACACCGGAAGCACGGCGGTCGATAATGCGATCCCCTCGGTGCAAGGCTCGGCGCGCAATGCGAGGTTGTGAACAAGCGTTTCGGAGGCGTTGCGCGGTACGCCGGGAAATGGCCCGAAGCCCGTCACGAGGACGCGGACAGGGTTCGCGTTTGTCATTGGCTTACGCGCGCCCGAAAACGAGGCTGGTCACTTCGTCCGCCGCGACGGAGGGCGGCTTGGCGCCGCTGCGCACTTCGCTTTCGAGCTTCGCGATTTTCGCGGTGGCCGCTTCGTTCGCGAGGAAAGCCTGCCGGATCTGATCCTCGATCATCGCGTGCATCCACCGAACATCCTGATCGCGGCGTTTTGCGCCGAACTCGCCCGTCGCTTCGAGCGCCGCGCGATGGGCGAGCACATTCGCCCACAAATCGTCGAGGCCGATGCCGTCGCGCGAGGAAATCGTGATGACCGGCGGTTTCCACGTTGCGCTCGCAGGCGTGAGAATGTGCAACCCGGCGCGATAATCCCCGGCGGCGCGGCGCGCGGCCTGCTCATTGCCGCTGTCGGCCTTGGTGATCGCGATCATGTCTGCGAGTTCCATCACGCCTTTCTTGATGCCCTGCAACTCGTCGCCGCCGCCCGCGATCATCAGCAGGAGGAAGAAATCCACCATGCCCGCCACAGTGACCTCGGATTGCCCGACGCCGACGGTCTCCACGAGGATAACATCGAAGCCCGCCGCCTCGCAAAGAAGGATCGTTTCGCGCGTAGTGCGCGCCACGCCGCCGAGCGTTCCCGAGGATGGCGAAGGGCGAATGAACGCGTTCTCTTCGGCGGCGAGCATCGCCATGCGGGTCTTGTCGCCGAGGATCGCGCCGCCCGACCGTGTCGACGACGGATCGACCGCAAGCACGGCCACGCGATGGCCCTTTCGGACGAGAAGCGTCCCCAACGCGTCGATCATGGTCGACTTGCCCGCACCCGGCACGCCGGTGATACCGACCCGAAGCGCGCGACCGGCGGCATCGTTCAGCGTGGTCAGCAGAAGCCGCGCCTTGACACGGTGCGCGGGCTTTCGGCTCTCGATCAGGGTGATGGCGCGCGCGACTGACACGCGATTGCCGGAGCGAACGCCACGCGCAAGCTCATCGACGTCTTTGTGATCCGGATGCGGAAGCGATTCAGCGCTCATGCGAATGGCTTAGAAGAACCGCAGGCGAGAGACAAGATGGTACTCGGCTCAAAAAGCGTAAACGGGCGGTCTCAATTGCGAAACAGTTTCCCACTTTGTATGATGGCGCGAACCGAGGTGCGAGAGACGATGATCGACGACACCGATATTGCGACGCTGAACCGCCGCCTGACGCTGCTGGAGGAAGACGCGAAAGGCGAAAAAGCCGTGTCGCGCCACATCCTGCGCAAGGTGACGGACAACGAGAACGCACTCCTTGAGGTGAAGGCCGAACTCGGCGACATCCGGAAGGAAGTCTCGGCGCTGCGAAGCGAAATTGTCGCGCTTCGCTCGGATCTGCCGGGCATCGTGGCGACCTGCGTGACGGCGATCATCCGCGAGGAGCTTTCGCGCGGGCGATGACAGGCTCGAAGGGAAGGAGCGCGCGAGGCGCACTCCGTCCTTGCTACATCGCGCGCGGCTGCTGTCGACCGGTGCCGCTTTCCTTCTGCGGAAACGCGGGCGCTTCCGGATCGTAACCCGTCCAGCCATCGCTCCGGTATTCGCCTGCACGCACTTCCATATCGACGGGGTTGTGGCTGCGCATGATCCGTTCGCCTTCGTCCGCCCGGTCTTCAGCGGCGCGGAGCGACACGAGCGTGCCGCCGCGCTTCAGCGATTCGGCGTAAACTTCGGCTTCGTCTTCCGAAATGCCGTAAGCCACGAGCCCGCCCAGAAGGCCGCCAGCAACCGCGCCCGTGGCCGCGCCCGCCAGCGTCGTCGCCAGAACGCCGGCCGCGACCAGCGGGCCGATGCCCGGGATGGCAACCACTCCCAGCGACGCGAGGATGCCTGCGCCCGCACCGGCTACGCCGCCAAGCGTCGCGCCGGTGGCGGCGGCGTCGCCCTCCTCCTTCTCTTCAATCGCGCGAAAATCTTCGGCCTTTGGATCGGTGCCGATGATGCTGATTTCGTCGCGATGAAAACCGACTCCTTCAAGCTCGCGTATGACGCTTTCGGCGCTTTGGTGAGAATCGTAGACGTGGTTGATGGTGACAGTCATGACCTTCTTCCGCGTTGGGGATGCATCAAATCTTCTTGTCAGGGAAAGGCATGTGGGGGGGCAGGTGTTCCGGCCGACTCAAGGAAAGCTTCAGGCAAGCGTCATGTGCCAACTTGAGCTTGCAAATGCTGGCAGGCGGTCCTATTTTAGCGACCTCCCAACATTTGAGGTTTTCATGGCACGCGTCACCGTAGAAGATTGCGTTGATAAGGTATCGAATCGCTTCGAACTTGTGCTTCTCGCCGCGCACAGGGCACGGGCGGTTTCTGCCGGCGCGCCCATCACGATCGACCGCGACAACGACAAGAATCCGGTGGTAGCGCTTCGCGAAATCGCCGATCAGACGGTTTCGCCGGAAGATCTGAAGGAAGACCTGATCCACTCGCTGCAATCTCACGTCGAGGTCGACGAGCCCGAAGCCGAGGCCGCTCCTTCGCTGCCGAGTTCGCGTCAGGCCAACGTGCTAGGCCCGGACGATCAGTTTGCCGATCAGCAAATCGACCGCATCACCGAAGAAGAGCTTCTTCAGGGGCTCGCGCGCAGCATTCCGGCGGAGGCCGCAAGCGGCGGGCGCTCCAAAGGGTAAATTTCGCTGTTCACGGCGCTGCGTCACGCTTGGTTAAGTTCGGGATTTCACTTATTCTCGTGGCGTAAATAAAGAGCAACAGACAGTCGAGGCCGTGCAGCTTGAAACTCGAACGAGACCGCAGCCGCCCGCAATCATGCGGCAGTACGATCTCGTGGAAAAGGTGCTGAGTTACAATCCCAGGGCGAACGAAGCTCTGCTCAATCGTGCCTATGTCTACGCCATGCAGGCGCACGGCCAGCAGAAGCGCGCCTCGGGCGATCCGTATTTCTCCCATCCTCTGGCGGTCGCCGCGATCCTGACCGGGCTCAAGCTCGACGACGAGACGATCGCGACCGCGCTTCTTCACGATACGATCGAAGATACGCAGGCCACGAAGGACGAGATCGAAAAGCTCTTCGGCCCGAACATCGCCGCGCTCGTCGATGGCCTCACCAAGATCGAAAAGCTGAACCTCGTCTCCAAGAAGACGCAGCAGGCCGAAAATTTCCGCAAGCTCCTGATCGCCATTTCGAGCGATGTGCGCGTGCTGCTCGTCAAGCTCGCCGACCGGCTGCACAACATGCGCACGCTCGAGCACATGAAGCCCGAGAAGCGCCGCCTCATCGCCCAGGAGACGATGGACATCTATGCACCGCTCGCGGGCCGCATGGGCATCCAGGAAATCCGCGACGAGCTGGAGGAGCTGTCCTTCCGCTGGCTGCATCCGGCGGCTTACGAAACGCTCATGTCGCGGCTCAACGTCCTGCGCGAACAGAACCGAGGGCTGACCGAGGAAATCGCGAGCGAACTCAGGACCAAGCTCGAAGCGCAGGCCATCAAGACAGACGTCACGAGCCGCGAGAAGAAGCCATATTCGATCTGGCTCAAGATGCAGAACAAGCAGATCGGGCTTGAGCAGCTGTCCGACGTGTACGGCTTCCGCGTCATCGTGCCCGAGGTGCAGGATTGCTACACAGCGCTCGGTGTCGTGCATCGCACGTGGCGCGTGGTGCCGGGCCGCTTCAAGGACTACATCTCGACGCCGAAGCATAATGACTACAAGTCGATCCACACGACGATTGTCGGACCGCGTCACCAGCGCGTGGAATTGCAGATCCGCACGGCCGAAATGCACCAGATCGCGGAATATGGCGTCGCCGCGCATTCGGGCTACAAGCTCGCCGCGCTGGCGAGGCTTCAAGGCGACGAGCACGGCGCGCAAGGCCCGCAGCCGAGCGAGAGCATGGCCTATCAGTGGCTGCGCAAGCTCGTCGATAACCTCCTAGAAGGCGACAATCCGGAAGAGTTCCTCGAACACACGAAGCTCGAACTCTTCCTCGACCAGGTGTTCTGCTTCACGCCGAAGGGCCGCCTCATCGCCCTGCCACGCGGCGCCAACGGCATCGACTTCGCCTATGCGGTTCACACGCATATCGGCAATCACTGCGTCGGCGTGAAGATCAACGGGCGGCATATGCCGCTCCTCACCGAGTTGAAGAACGGCGACGAGGTCGAGATCATCTTGTCCGACGCCCAGACGCCGCCCGCCGCGTGGGAAAACGCCGTCATGACCGGCAAGGCGCGCTCGGCCATCCGCCGCGCCACGCGGGAAGCCGTGCGCAAGCAGTATCTCGCGCTCGGCCGCGACATCATGAAGGCCGCGCTGGAGCGCGCCGACAAGGCGCCCGACACCGAATTGTCGCCCATCCTGCCGCGCTTCTCGATGAAGACGGCGGACGATCTGCTGGCGGCGGTCGGGCAGGGCGAAATCGCGGCGGACGAGGTGCTCGGCGCGCTCGATCCGAACTTCAGGAGCGATATCCCGCCGAAGCGCCGCACGATCACCCGCGACGAGGCGGGCTGGTTCAACCTGGGCCGCGTCGCGGGTTTCAAATTCCGCTGGGCCGGGCTTCTCACCGGTTCGGACAGGGAGTTGCGCAGCAAGGGCGTCCCGCTGAAAAACGCGGACGGCTCGCCTATCGTCAAGCTGGCGGAGGGCGGCGCGGTGCCGGGTGAACGCATCGTCGGCATTCTCGACCCCGGCAAGGGCATCACGATCTACCCGATCCACTCGCCGAAGCTGCGCGCCTTCGAGGATCAGCTCGACCTCTGGATCGATGTGACGTGGGACATTCAGGAGGGCACGACCGAGCTTTACCCCGCGCGCATTCAGGTGACGGCGCTCAACGAGCCTGGAAGCCTCGCGCGCATCGCAAGCGTGATCGGCGCGGCGCGCGGCAACATCGACAAGCTGCAAATGGTCACCCGCGCGCGGGACTATACCGAGATGCTGATCGATATCGAGGTTCTTGACCTCAAGCATCTGACGGATATCGTCAACGGCGTCAAAAACCTTCCCGTGGTCAGTTCCGCGAGCCGCGTGATCGACTGACCGCCACTTCGTTCTCAAGCCGAAAGATCCTTCCATGCTCACCGACGAAGCCGTGCTCACCGAATTCCGCGACGCCGGCGCGCTGCTCGAAGGCCACTTCATCCTGTCGTCGGGCAATCACTCCACCGCCTATCTCCAATGCGCGCGGGTTTTGATGGACGCGAAGCGCGGCGAACGGCTCTGCGCCGCGCTCGCCGGGAAAATCCGGGCGGCGGGCCTCGCCGATGGCGTCGACCTCGTCGTGTCGCCTGCCATGGGCGGCGTCGTCGTCGGCTACGAGATGGGCCGCCAGCTCGGCCTGCCCGCGATCTTCTTCGAGCGCGTGGACGGTGCGTTCGAACTCAGGCGCGGCTTCCGTATCGAGAAAGGCCAGCGCTGCATCATGGTGGAGGACGTTGTCACCACGGGTCTTTCCTCGCGCGAATGCATCAAAGCCGTCGAAGCGGCGGGCGGGATCGTTGTCGGAGCCGCGTCGCTCGTCGACCGCTCCGGCGGCCGCGCAAAGCTGCCGGTAACTTTCGTCCCCCTCATTCGGCTTGACATTCCCATCTTCCCGCCCGATCAAATCCCAGCCTCCGTCAAAGGTATTACACCGGTGAAGCCGGGTAGCCGGGGCTTGAAGGTTTGATCGGCGATACCGATTCTGTCAGGGCGCGGAAGAGGTTTGCATTGGCGAAGGGCAGGCTGGGATTCGATGCTTTTCAAACGCAAGGAACCGCTTTCGATCGCCCGCAGGGTGCGTAACGCGCTCTGGCCGACGCGCAGCTTCGACCGTTCCTTGCGATACATGTTTTATCGCCTCGCCCGCATCAAGTCGACGCCGCACAGCATCGCGCTCGGCTGCGCCGCGGGCGTGTTCGCTATCTTCACGCCGTTCTTCGGCTTTCAGATGCTGCTGGCGGCGGTGCTGGCTTTCGCGCTGCGCGGGAACGTCTTCGCCTCGCAAGTGGGCACCTTCGCGGGCAACCCGATCACCTACCCGCTGATCTGGGTTTCCACCTTCACGCTCGGGAGCATCTTCCTCGGCAACCCCGCGAACGCGGACCTCAGTCACTTCCAGCTTGGCGCGCGGGCGCTCGGCGAGAGCCTGAAAAGCGGCTCGCCCGACAGCATCGTCATCGCCGTGCAAGGGCTATGGCCCGTATTGAAGCCGATGGCGCTCGGCGCCTTGTTCCTCGGCGGAGCGGTTTCGGCTGTCATCTATTTCTTCATCCGCCGTCTGCTCGAATTGCAGAAGAGCGCGCAGCGCTCCGCTCCGGCAAAGACGGCTGCTATCCTTCGGTAAGTGATCATGCCCGAAAAACCTCCCGTACGCCTCGGCCTCAACATCGATCATGTCGCAACGCTCCGGAACGCGCGTGGCGGGGCGCGGCCGGACCCCATCGAAGCAGCGCGCATCGCGGTGAAAGCGGGCGCGGATGGTATCACCGCGCATCTGCGCGAGGATCGCCGTCATATCCGCGACGAGGACATTCGCCGCATCAAGGCGGAGATCGCCGCGCCGCTGAATCTCGAAATGGCCGCCACGGAGGAGATGACAGCCATCGCGCTCGCAACGAAGCCGCATGCGTGCTGCCTCGTGCCCGAGCGCCGTCAGGAACTGACGACCGAAGGCGGGCTCGACGCTGTCGGCGGCGAAGCTCACCTGCTCCCTATCGTGAAGCGGCTGGGCGACGGCGGCATCCGCGTGTCGCTGTTCATCGATCCCGAGCCGCGCCAGATCGAAGCCGCTGTCCGCATGGGCGCGCCGGTGGTCGAACTGCACACCGGCCAATATTGCGATGCGTGGATCGCGGGCGAGGAGGCGACGGCGCAAGCCGAACTCGACCGGTTGGCGTGGGCCGCCACGCTCGCCGCCTCGGCGGGCCTCGAAGTGCATGCGGGCCATGGCCTCGACTTTGAGACCGCCACGCATCTCGCCGCCTTGCCGGATATACGCGAGTTGAACATCGGCCACGTGATCATCGGCGAAGCGGTTCTCATCGGGCTGCCGGAGGCGATCCGGCGCATGCGGGCGGCCATAGCCGACGGCGTCGAAAAGCGGCTCGGCGCGCACGCGGCGACCCAGCAACAGCAGCAATAGCGCCGCATGTCGGAATCGGACCACTTGTCATGATCATCGGCATCGGCAGCGACCTCACCGACATCCGCCGCATCGAGAAAACCATCGCGCGCTATGGCGACCGCTTCCTCGACCGCGTTTTCACCGCTGCGGAGCGCGCGAAATCCGACGCGCGGGCGGCGCGCGAGGCATCCTATGCCAAGCGATTCGCGGCGAAGGAGGCGTGCGCGAAAGCGCTTGGCACCGGCCTTTCAGAGGGTGTGTTCTGGCGCGACATGGGCGTGACAAACCTGCCGTCCGGCGCGCCGACGATGCGGCTTACGGGCGGCGCGCGCGCGCGGCTTGCGGCGCTGCTGCCTGACGGGCACGAGGCGCGGATTCACCTCACGATCACCGACGATTACCCGCTGGCACAGGCTTTCGTGATCATCGAGGCGCTACCGAAGGCATGAGGCCGCCGCGAGCCTTTTTATTTACTTGCCCCGGAATTCCGGCTTCCGCTTTGCGAGGAAGGCGTCGATGCCCTCCTGATAATCGGCGCTTTCATAAACTTCGCGCCGCATGTTCTGGATGCGCTCGAAGACCTGCGCTGCCACCGGCTGGAAATCGGTCAGCACTCGAAGCTGCTCTTTCACCACGGCGACGGCGAGCGGCGCCTTCGTGGCGATGTGCTCCGCCAGATTTTGAGTGAACGCCTCAATCTCGGTCGATGGGACGACGTGGTTGATGATGCCCCAGTGCTTGGCGACATCGGCATTTACCGGGCTTGCGGTGAAGAACATTTCCTTGATGAAATTCACGGGAAGCCGGTTGAGGCAGTGCAGCAGGCCGGTGGTGTTGTAGGGCAGGCCCAGATTGACCGGCGTGATGGCGAAGGTCGAGGTCTCGTCCGCGATGATCATGTCGCAGGACAGGGCCAGATCGAACGCGCCGCCCCAAACCGAACCCTGTACCATGGCGATAACCGGCCCCGGATAAGAGCGGATCGCCCGCAATGCCTGTTCCAGCGGATCGGCATAGCCGAGCGGATCCTGATGGCCGCGGCGCAGCTCCCTGACGTCATGCCCGGCGGACCAGACCTTGACGCCTTTGTGCGCGCGCACGATGACCACCCGCACCGACTGCGCCTTGAAGTCTCCGAGCGCAGCCGTGAGCGAGTCGAGCAGCGCGGAACTAAGCGCGTTGCGCTTGGCCATGTTGTTGAGGGTGACGGTCCCGATGTGACCCTTCACCTCGGTGATGATGATCGGTTGCGGAGCCGTTTCGTCAGCCGTATTCACGGAAGCTTCGTTCGTTTCATCTTCCGGAGTCGGGTCGACCGCCTCGGCGACAGCCGCGCGGCGATCATCCAACTCAAGTGCGGAAGCAGGGGTAGGGAACATTTCAGCCACAGTCTAATCCTTCGCCGGGAGCGTCGGGCGTTATGGAACGCATCGCGCCGCTCGGTTATCGATTTGCGATTGTTTTAGAACGCTTTCGAGCGAATGTAACGTGAAGATAAGGCGTCAATCCAACCCCCCGAGACGCTTCGGGATTTACCGCCTTGCGGCTTGTCTCTCGGCCGCACTCGATCCCAAGGAACATTCCACCGGGGTTCCGACACCAAACATAATCAAAACCGTGCCTCGATCATGCTGCCATTGGCGGCGGGGACGATTTCGAAACCGTTGGGAATGTGCTGGCGAACCAGCGGCACGTGGGAGATCACCCCCACCGCGCGCGTCTGGCCGGCGAGGTTGTGCAGCGCGGTCAGAACGCGATCGAGGGTGCCCGAGTCGTTGTCGGCGTCGAGACTGCCGAAACCTTCGTCGATGAAGATGGTATCGAGGCGGATGGCGCCGTTGGTGCTTTCCACCACGTCTGAAAGCCCGAGCGCGAGGGCGAGAGCCGCGATGAATGTCTCGCCGCCCGAGAGGGTGGAGGTCGGGCGGGTGCGCCCGGTGTAAATGTCGTCCACGCACAGCCCAAGCCCCTTGCGGCCCGCGCCCTTGGTCTCGGCCTCGCGCACAAGCGTGTAGCGGTTCGCGGTCATGGGCCGCATTCTGGCGTTCGCGGCTTCGAGCACGCGGTCGAACATGGCGCCGATGGCGAAGGTTTCGAGATCGACCTTGGCGCCGTCCTTTCCGCTCATGTAGCGGGCGAGTTCGCGAACCGGCGCTGTTTCGGCTTCCACCTTGTCGACGTGGCAAAGGCGCGCCGTGACGTCCTTTTGCAATTTCTCGCGTGTCTCCAGCACATGGCGCGCATCATGGCAGGCTTCATCGGCGCGTTTCTGCGCCTGCTCCGCGTCGTCATGCGCCTTCTTCAGGGCGTCGATGTCGGGTCGGTCGAGATCCATCGTCGCTTCCTCAGCCTTGCGGACATCCTCTGAAGCGATGTCCACGGCGGTCGCATATCGCCAGATGTCTTGCTCAAGCGCTTCGATGCTCGCAATGAATGGCTTCGACGCCTGATAGGCTTCCGGTGAAAGACCGGCCGCCGCGCACGCCTTGTCAAAGGTGCCCTGCGCTGCCGAGAGCTTTCTTCTGGCTTCGGCCAGATTGCTCTCGGCGTTGGTCGCATCGCGATCGGCGGCGATAAAAGCCTCTTTGGCCTTGTCTTTCGCTTCTTCTGCGGTCTTCAGCGCAGCGTCATACTGTTGGATGGCCCGTCTCGCCTCATCGATTGCGCGGCCGAGCGCAGCGCTATCGCGCAAATCTGCCGGTATCGAAGCCAAAGCCTGCTCAAGCCGCTGGTTCGCAAGAGCCTTGCATGTGTCGGCCGCGTCACGCGCCCGACGCGCCGCCTCGACATCGGCGTCGGTCTTGGCGACAGCCGCTTGAGCCGTGCCAACCGCCGCTTCCAGACCCAGGAGGTCGCGATCAACACCGAGCTTTTTGAGGTTCGCCTCGGCGGCTTGCAGGGTATCGCGCACCTGCGTGGAAGCTTGAGCGGGCGCTTTCAGCTCGGCAAGATCGCGCGCGATTTGCGCATGGTGAGCTTCGGCGGTTGCGCGGGCAACGCTGGCGCGGTCGTAATGGTCTCGCCCGACCCGAAGTTTTTCCCGAGCGCCCTCATAATCCGCCGCGACGCGCTCGCTTTCACCGCCTCCCTCGGCGGGCAATGGATGATGCAGGGAACCGCAAACAAGACAGGGCTCGCCATCGGTCAGCCGCCCCGCCAGCAACGCCGCGTGATTGCGAAACAGCGCGGCCTCGGCCTCTGTCATCGCCGCCTTTGCCGCTTCGAGCGATTGCGCAACTAAATTGAAAGTGCCGGTTCTCTTTGCAAGTTCGGCTTGAGTAAGCGCAATTTCGCGAGACTTCTTCTCAAAGGTCAGCGCAGCCGTCAGGTCGGCGTTGAGGCTGGCAATCGAAGCCCGAAGACCGGCGCGCTGAACCTGATTTCCGCGTTCCGCGTCGAGGGCGGTTTGGCACTTCTGAGCCTCATCGCGTGCGCGCGTGGCGGCGCGAGTCCGAGCTTCCAGCGTGGCGTTGGCCGCATCGAACGCAGCAATGGCGCCTGTCAGTTCGCCTCGATGGGCCGTGGTGCCAAGAAGTGTTTCACGATGTTTGAGAAGATCGCGTTCGCGGGCGCGCTTCTGCTCGAATTCATCCTTGCGTTCCGCGAGAAGCGCGTGCGCCTTCTCCCGGTCGGCGTGATTTTTTTCCGCCGCGGAACGGAGGGCGCGGGCTTTCGCGAGCGCTTGGGCTAGGTCGGCGACGCCTTTCCGTTCGAGCCGCACCTGATCGTCGAACGCGACGAGCGTTTGCGCTTTCCGCGCGTCGCTGACCCTCTCGCGCTTGACTGCGAACTCGTCGGCTTTCTGCTGTAGCCCGTTCAAGGCCGTGATGGCTGCTGCGTATTGCTGAAAGCTCTTATCCTGCTGGACGGCGGTTTGAAGCGCGGCGAATGCGGCCGCCCCTTGCGCCTTGCATGCGGTCAGTTCTTCCTGTTTCAGCTCGACGGTCTTGCGCGCTTCCTCGATGCCGGTGGCGAGAGCATCCATCCCGGCAAAGCCTCCACTTTGGAGAAGACCCTCGCATATGTCCCGCTCTCTTCGGACCTCCTTTTCAGCATTGTCCGCCCGCTCCTTCATGCGGTCGGTGATGCTGCGATAAAGGGAGACATCGAAAAGCTCTCTCAAAATCCCCATCCGCTGGCTCGTATCGGCGGTGAGGAAGGTTTCGAACCGGCCTTGCGGCAACAGCACGATCTGACGGAATTGCTCCGCCTTGTAGCCGAGAAGATCTTGAATCGCGGAGTTGACCTCCCCGAGCTTTCTTTCCGCTATTTTCGAGCCGGGATTCTGATCGTCGAGATCTGCCGGATCCTTGCCGGTGACATCGAACAGCCAAGCCCTGTGAGGTTCACTCGTCATGCCGCTCCCGCTTTTTTTGGGCCGCTCCTGCTCCGGCGAGCGGACGACGCGATATTGACGGTCGCCCATCGCGAACACGAACTCCACCAGCGTCGGGACATCCGGCGCGGCGTGGTGGGATCGCAGCGTGGCGTTATCGACCTTTTCCTTCACCGCCTCGCCAAACAACGCGAACGTCATCGCGTTGAAGATGCTGGACTTTCCCGACCCGGTCGAGCCGTAGATGCCGAACAACCCGCAGTCGAGCGCGTGCCGGAAGTCCACCACATGGCGCCCCGCGAAAGGGCCGAATGCCTGAATGACGAGGTAGAGCGGCTTCATGCGATCTCCAGTTCCGGCGAGGAGTTCTCGATGGCGGAACCATGCAGCGCTTGTGCGATAAGGGCCTGCTCCGCGTCGGTGGGCGGGCTGTTGCGCGTGAATTGCAGGAACTCGGCGATAACCTCCGCCGGATCGGTCAGTTTGGTCGCGCGGGCGACACCGGGTTGGCGGGCTTCGAGAGCGATATCCTTTTCGTATTCGAGGAGGCAGGCGTTCGGATAGAACTCGCGGATGCGCTTCATCGGATCGATTGCCTTGGCGTCGTCGGTCAGGACGACGCGAAGGAAGTCCTCGCTGGGGTTCAGCGCACCCTCTGTCAGGATGGCTTCCATCGTGCCGCTGATGGTCCGTGCGCGCCGCTTCAGTTGAAACGGGATGAACCGCTTGGCGATACTGCCGTCCTTTGCCAGATCGACAAGCAGCATCCCCTTGTCGTGATCGTCCTCGCCGAAGGCAAACGGAAGCAGCGACCCGGAATAGCAGATGTGTTCCCCGCCAGCCGTCTGCTCCCGGTGGAGGTGTCCGAGCGCCACGTAATGCGCGCCCTCGAAAACATCGGCGCTGACGGTTTCGATGCCGCCGACGGCGCGACTAAGCGAGCGCTCGCTTTCACCCACCACGGCGCCGGAAACAAAGGCATGAGCGGCAATGACCCAGCGCGCACCGGCGGGAACATGCTCCTTCGCCGCCGCGACCTGCGCCCGCAGGACATCGACCGGCGCGGCGATAGAGGTGTTCTGAAAACATTCGCGCGCGGCGTATTCATAGGCGAAGGGCAGGCCCGAGATGGCGACAGGGCCGAAACCGTCTTCAAGGATGAGAGGCACCTCAGCGGCGGTGAGCGGACCGCGAACGAGCGCGCGGTTGCGGCTTGCGAGAAGGCCCATCGCACCGATGCGGTCGGCGGAGTCGTGGTTTCCGGCGATGACGATAATCGCGGTTTCGGTATCGCTCACGACGCGCTGCACGAAGTCGTTGAAAAGCCGGACGGCAGCTTCCGAGGGAGCCGCGCGGTCGAACACATCTCCGGCGATGATGAGCGCATGCGGGTGCTCAGAGACGATGGCCGCATACACTTGTGCGAGCACATGCGCGTGGTCGTCGTCCAGCGCGCGGCCATCGAACTGACGCCCAAGATGCCAGTCGGCGGTGTGCAGCAATCGCATCGTCTTTCCCCTGCAAAATCCCCCCAAATATGTCTGGTGCAGGCGCGCGCCAAGCTTGCGCCTCAATGCGACATGGCGCTCGGGCGAACCGGAAGGACAGCGGGCTGCCTCTCGCCGTGATCAATCAGCCAGCGTCAAATCGTGTCCAATTGACGCTGGCTGCTAACGGAATGCAGTCGAAATCTTCAGCGCGCGCCGGAGGCTTCCGCGAACGGGATGACGTTGTGCAACGTCTGCTCGCCCGACGACAGGAACTTCTTGACCGCGCGCGCGGCCTGCCGGATGCGGTGCTCGTTCTCGACAAGCGCGATGCGGACGAAGCCTTCGCCATATTCGCCGAAGCCGAGGCCCGGCGAGACGGCGACGCCCGCCTTTTCAAGCAGCAGCTTCGAGAATTCGAGCGAGCCGACTTTCTCCCAGCCGGGAGGTAGCGGCGCCCAGGCGAACATCGTGCCGCCCGGTGCCGGGATGGGCCAGCCGGAACGCTCGAACGTTTCCACGAGGCAGTCGCGGCGGCGCTTGTAGGTCTGGCGCATCTCCTCGACGCAGTCTTGCGGGCCATTCAGTGCGGCGGTCGCAGCAACCTGGATCGGAGTGAACGCGCCGTAATCCAGATAGGACTTCACGCGCGCAAGCGCCGCGCAAAGCCGCTCGTTGCCGACGCAGAAGCCCATGCGCCAGCCGGGCATCGAGTAGGTCTTCGACAGCGACGTGAACTCCACCGCGACATCGAACGCGCCCGGCACTTGAAGGATGGACGGCGGCGGGTTGTTGTCGAAGTAGATTTCGGCATAGGCGACGTCCGACAGCACGATGAGGTCGTGCTTCTTCGCGTAGTCGATGACTTCCTTGTAGAAATCGAGGCTCGCCATCAACGCCGTGGGGTTGGACGGATAGGAGATGATGAGCGCAAGCGGCTTCGGCACGCTGTGCCTCACCGCCTTGTCGACAGCGCTCAGGAACGTGTCGTCCACGCTCGCGGGCACGTGGCGAATGGTGCCGCCCGAGATGATGAAGCCGAATTCGTGGATCGGATAGGTGGGGCTCGGCACGAGAACCAGATCGCCCGGAGCGGTGATCGCTTGCGCCATGTTGGCGAAGCCTTCCTTCGAGCCGAGCGTCGCGACAACCTGCGTGTCGGGGTTCAGCTTCACGCCGAAGCGGCGGTCGTAATACGCCGCCTGCGCGCGCCGCAGCCCCGGAATGCCCCGCGACGCGGAATAGCGGTTCGTGCGCGGCTTGCCGACCGTCTCAATCAGCTTTTCGGTGATGTGGTCCGGCGTCGGCAGGTCGGGATTGCCCATCCCCAGATCGATGATGTCTTCCCCACGCGCTCGTGCTGCTGCCTTGAGCTTGTTCACTTGCTCGAACACATAAGGCGGCAGTCGTTTGATGCGGTGGAATTCTTCGGTCATGGTTGGATGGTTCCTGAATAGCAAAGCGCGGGGTGCTTGCCCGGCGCTGCATTACCTATAAGACCGGAGCGCCGCCCCTGTCCATGGAGCTTTGCGCCAATAAGGGTCCGCAAGATATTGCAGGGTCCGAGTGCGCCGAAGCCCGGCGTGAGACGGCGCGAGCGAAACGGTCGCCCATCATGAAAGGCCGCAGCGTCCTCAATAAGGAACGGGGAACGACTCGCGTCGCTCCCCGTTCCGGTCCCCCATCAGGACATCTTCTGAGGCGTTTCCGCTTCGCTCGAACGCTTCAAATCAGACTTCATTCAGTAGGCGTGCTAATGGTCCTTTGAGGCCGACCTATGTCATCCGGGTACCTTGCCGGACGACATACACGACTCGCGACCCTAATCGCTGTTCGTGGTGGCGTCGGCTACTTCGGTACGCCCGGAAGCCGCATGGTTCTGCTGTTTTTGCAGTTCTTCCACCGCTTTCTGACGCTCCTCCCTTGAGAGCACCGTACCGACATCCGCGATGCCCGCGACGCTTGGATACGTCAGATCCTCCGCACACCCCGTCAGACCGAGACAAAAACCGATCACTAAAAGACTTGCGCCCACCCGATTGGCGCTAACAGGATGACTACAACCAGACGCGGCACGCAACGCGAACTCTCGTTCGGCTCGATGCATGTCGACCCCCGTTTCGCGAATTTGCGAATCTTGATGCCCACATCGAATCATATAGCGCGCGCATAGGTAACAATCTTCATCAAATTGTAACAAAAGTTGATCGGCAGAAAATGGCCGTCGTCATCTGCGAAAACAATCATACAGATCGAGCCTTCGCAAAGCTTGACCGATGAACCGGAGGCGAGAACGCGGCCGCTGGAAACGCGCATGGATGGCGTCAGTTCCCGGCAGCTTCGTCGCCTTCCACCTCCGCCCGGATCTTTTCGCGCTTTCGCCGCGCGGGCGACCACGGACGCACGCCGCGCCCTTCGGCCGCCGTCGTAATCGCCATCGCACCGTCGACCAGCGCAATCGCGGCCGCGCCTCGCTCCCACAGCGCGCCGCGGTCGAGCACGAGCTTCGGCGCGGGGCATGGCCGCGCGAGGTCCATCGGCATGACGAGGATCGCGGCGCGGCGGCAGTCTTCCTCGATGGCGTCGGGCCGCGCGATCAGGCTGACGAGCCGCCCCTTCACCAACGAGACGCAGCTCGTGCGGTCGCACTGCCACCCCGCGCCGATTGCGGCTTCCTTCGGCTTTCGCGTATCGCCATCGGCCCTGAGCCATTGCTGAAGCGCATAGGACGCGCGCCGCGTCTTCGGCGCTTGCAGGCGGCCTTCGCGGTCGCGCACGGCGACGAGCTTCGCGTCCCGGTCGACGAGAATGTCGGGCCGCGCATGGATGGACGTCATCGCCACGCCCACGCCGATCAGGCCGAGGCCCAGCACGCGCCACGGCCGCCGCCAGATTACAAGCCACAGGCCGCCCGTCACGATCAGCAGCAACGCCGCGAACGGAAAGGCCGCCACGGGAACGGTCGAGCCGGGCAGACCGCCGACCCAATGCGCGACCGACATCATTGCATCGACGCCGACGCCCATTGCCGCGAGCGGCGCGTCCTCCAGCCCGAAGGGCATGGCAATGAGCGCGACGATCATTGCGGGCATGGCGAGAAAGTCGACCGGCGGGGCGCCGACGAGGTTGCCGAGCGCGGCATAGGTCACCAACGTGTGAAAGTGGTAGGCGGAAAACGGCTCGACCGCCAGCCCCGCCGTGGCTGTCGTCACCAGCACGCCGCCGAGCAGATAGACCGGCTGCCACAGGAGGCGCTCGCGGATATTGCGCGCGTCGAAATGCAGATACCGCCCGAACCGCTCATAGCCCGCGACAAGCGCGGCGGTAGCGGCGAACGACATCTGAAAGCTGATGTCGATGAGGCTGTCCGGCAGCACGACGAGGATGACAAGCCCCGCCAGCGCAACGTTACGGAGCGAGAGCGCTGGCCGGTTCAACAGGATCGCAAGGAACACCACCGCGATCATGAGATAAGCGCGGACCGCCCCGACAGCCGCGCCCGACAATGCGAGATAGACCGTCACCACGAAAAGCGCGGCCATCGCCGCAAGTCCGCGCGTGGAGTAGCGCAGCGCGATCGACGGAAACAGCGCGAGCAGCCATCGCACGAACCAGAACATGCCACCCGCGACGAGCGACATGTGCATCCCCGATATCGAGATGATGTGCGCGAGGCCCGAGGCGCGCAAATCGTCCATCGACTTCTCGTCGAGACCCGCCGTCTGGCCGACCGTCAGCGCGGCGGCAATCTCGCCCGTCTGGCCGGGCAGCGCCGCCGTGATGCGGTCGCCGATGCGCCCGCGCAGATCCGCGAGCCACGTGCGGGGCACCATGTCCCACGGCAGCGCGCGGCCTTCGATCTTCTCGGGCTTCGTCAAGGAGTAGCCCGATCCGCCGACAGCCTGATAATAGCTCGCGCGTGCGAAATCGTAGCCGCCCGGCATCACAGGCTCAGGCGGCGGGCCGAGGATGGCGCGAAACCGGATCGCTTCGCCGGGCCGAAGCTCGACATCGCCGCGAAGGCTCACGCGCACGCGGAACGGCAGCGCGGGCATTTCGGCGTCTTCATATTTGAGGCTCGACAGGCGGATGATCGCGCGGGCGCGCTTTTCGGTCTGCCGGTCGAACTGCTCCACGAAGCCTTCGATGTTGTAGGCGCCGTGCCGTTCGAGCACCGGAGCGGCTACGATGGCCGTGCGCACCTTCGCCGCGAAGAAACCGGCGCTTGCGCAGAGGATGACCGTCGTCAGCAGGAACGCGAAAAGCTGCGTGCGGGCGAGGATGCGCAGGCTCAACGCAAGCAGCAGCAGCCCGCCCGACAGCGACAGATCCGGCTCGGTGGGAAGCGCGAAATAGGCGCCGACGCCCGCGCCGAAGAACACCGGAATCCACAGGAACCAGCGCCCCTGTTCGGCGTCGAGTTCCGCCGCGACGGCACGCGCCACCGTCGCCGGCGCACGCGACAACCGCCCGCCGCGCGACGCGCTCAGTCCGCTCGGAACGACAATGCTCACGCCCGCCACCCATTATTGCCCTTTCGGCACATCTTACAGCGCTCGGTGGCAAGAATGTCCACAGGAATGGTTGACGACGAGCGCCCCCGCACCACCTCGCGTGCGCTACCAATCCGCTCGCCGTCGTGCTACATCGCTGCCAACGATCCCAATCCGCGAAATGGAAGGTTTCCCATGGCGTCCGCATCCGGCGTGGTGACACGCTTTGCCCCATCACCCACCGGCTTCCTGCATATCGGCGGCGCGCGCACCGCGCTGTTCAACTGGCTTTATGCAAAGCACACGGGCGGGCGGTTTCTGCTGCGCATCGAGGATACGGACCGCGCGCGCTCGACGGATGCGGCCATCGCGGCGATCCTCGACGGCTTGCAGTGGCTCGGCCTCGACTGGGAGGGCGAGCCGGTGTTCCAGTTCGCGCGCGCGGATCGGCACAAGGAAGTCGCGTATCAGCTTCTGGAAAGCGGCAACGCCTATCGCTGCTACTCGACGCCCGAGGAACTCGAAGCCTACCGCGCGGAGGCCGACGCGGCTCGCAAGGCGCTCTCCGACGCGAAGAAGGCAGGTGCGCAAGCCGACGAGATCGCGCGGTTCGAAGCTGCGCTTGCGGCGAAGCCCAGGGTTTTCAGCTCGCCTTATCGCGACGGCAAGACGCCGCCCGCGCCCGATGCGCCGTTCGTAATCCGGCTGAAGGCGCCGCGCGAGGGCGAAACCGTGGTCGAGGATCAGGTGCAGGGCCGCGTGCAATGGGCGAACAAAGACCTCGACGACATGGTTCTGCTGCGCTCGGACGGCACGCCGACCTATATGCTGGCCGTGGTGGTGGACGACCACGACATGGGCATCACGCACGTCATTCGCGGCGACGACCACCTGACCAACGCCGCGCGTCAGACGCAGCTTTACAACGCCATGGGCTGGGACGTGCCGGCCTTCGCGCATATCCCGCTGATCCACGGGCCGGACGGTGCGAAGCTGTCGAAGCGTCACGGCGCGCTCGGCGTCGATGCTTACCGCGCGATGGGCTATCTGCCCGACGCGATGCGCAACTACCTCGCGCGGCTGGGCTGGGGCCATGGCGACGACGAGATTTTCACCACCGCGCAGGCCGCCGACTGGTTCGACCTCGACGCCATCGGCCGCTCGCCCTCGCGCTTCGACTTCGCCAAGCTCGAAAACCTGAACGGCGTCTACATCCGCAACACGCCGGATGCCGAGCTTGTGCGTCAGATCAAGACGATCGCGCCGGACGTGGAAGCCGCGAAAGAATTCGCCGGACGCATCGACGAGGCGGGCTGGCAAAAACTCGAACGGTCAATGCCGGGGCTGAAGGAGCGCGCGAAATCGCTTGTCGAACTGCTCGTTGCCGCGCGCTACCTGTTCGTACCGCGTCCACTCGATGTGGATGAAAAAGCCGCGAAAGTTCTCGGCGACGACGCCCGCAAGCACCTCACCGCGCTGCATGAGCGCTTCGCCGCCCTCGAAACGTGGGACGCGGCCTCGCTCGAAGCGGCTACGCGCGCCTATACGCACGAAACCGGCGCGAAGCTCGGCAACATCGCGCAACCGCTCCGCGCCGCAGCCACGGGCCGCACAGTGTCGCCGCCGGTGTTCGACGTGCTTGCCGTGCTCGGCCGCGAGGAGGCGCTTGCCCGCATCGCCGATCAGGCCGCCTGACGCGGGGCAATCGTCAACCTACACGCGGGTGAGCAATTCCAATGCCGCGCGGTTCTTTACAATCGTCTTGTTGGGATCCTTGCCCGTTGTCATCGCAATGTCGCGCGGGAAGCCGCCGAGGCGCACGGCGAGCACAAGAGACCACCATGTGACGCCGAAATCCCTGAAACGAGGAGGAGGCGGCTTCGGATTGGCGTTGCTCGCAATCCACTGATTGCGAGCCGCGAGATATTCGTCCAGCCCGAGGATGTTGCGCAAACCGGCGACGACGAAGGGCGGGTTGCCGTTGTTGGCGATCATTTCCGCCTCGATCTTCGCTTGCGCGAGTTCGATGTCGCCGTCGTAAATTTCGCGCAGCAGGATCGCCGTGATTTGCGCCTTGCCGCCGGGCGCGCCTCTGTTCGCCGCATCCTTTTCGTTCAGCTTGAAGATTTCGTCGGGCGTTTCCGAGAAGGGGCTTTTGCTGGTGATGTCGTTCCACCAACCGATGCGATCCGCCGCTCTTCCCTTGCCGCTGCTTGCGTCCACGCCCTTCAGGATGACGTTCATCTCCCGCTCGGCGAGCTTGAGCCAGCCTTGAATTTCGTCAAGCCCGGTCCTGTAAAAAAGGAAGTTGAAGATGACGGCTATCGCCCCGATAACGCCGACGACATAAATCAGCGTCTGGTCGCTCGGGATGTAGTCCGCCATCGGAATATAGGGAGCTTCGTCCACCCAGCGCGGCGGGCGGCCGATCATCGCCTGAATGGCGAAGGGCGTCGCGACCATCAGGCCGAATAATAAGATCGCTTTCAGCCAGACCCGCATCGGAACCCTCAAGCCCACCTTCTTGAGCGGCGACTCGTCCTTCGCTGCGCTTGCCCACCGCTGAAATCCGTTCGAGCGTCAATCGTCCGTCGACGGAGGCCGCGGCGCATTTCGAATCGCCATCGCAACCATAACCGTCACCGCGCTTCGGCGTAAGGCCCTTGCACAGGTCGCCCGGCCAAACGCGTCGCCGCCGTCACGCCCGGCTGAGGTGACGGTTCAGCCGCCTGTCGAGCACGTTCCAAACGCGGCGGATGATCTCCACCGTGAGCACATAGACGAGCGCCGCCGCAATATAGGCCTGAAAGTCGTAGGTGCGCTGGAACGCCAGCTTTGCCGTCGCCAGCAGATCGTACACGGTGACGACGCTTGCCAGCGCGCTCGCCTTCACCATGAGGATCAGTTCGTTGCCGAGGGGGCGCAGCGCGAGCCGCGCGGCCTGCGGCAGAACGATGCGGCGTGCGACCAGCGCGGGCGACATCGCGGCGGCCTTCGCGGCTTCCACCTGCCCGCGCGGCACGGCGCGCACGGCACCGGCGAGGATTTCCGCCTGATAGGCGGCGGTGTTCAGCGTGAAGGTCAGGAGCGAGCAGTAAAACGGATCGCGGAACAGCCACCAGATCCCCGCCGCGTCGAGGCTCGCCTGAAACTGCGCCGAGCCGTAATAGATGAGAAAGAGCTGCGCGAGGAGCGGTGTGCCGCGCATCACATAGGTGTAGCCGAACAGCGCGCCCGAAAGCGCCCGCCCGCCATAGGCCCGCCCGAGCGCCACCGGCACAGCGATCAACAGGCCGAGCAGCACCGAGCCGAAGGCAAGCTCCAGCGTGACGGCGAAGCCCTCCAGCATGCGCGGGCCGAAGCGCTCGAAAAGGGACCAGTTGATCATCGAGCCACCCGATAGCCGCGCCCCGCCGCGCGTTCGGCCCTTGCGATCGCGAGCGTCGAAAGCGCCGTCATGGCGAGGTAGATCGCGCAGGCCACGGCGTAGAATTTGAACGGCTCGCGCGTGGCCTGCACCGCGATGGTGGTTTCGCGCAAGAGATCGTTCAGCGCTATGACCGAGACGAGCGACGTGTCCTTGAGCAGCACGAGCCAGTTATTGCCGAGGCCGGGCAGCGCGAAGCGCAGCATCTGCGGCAGCCGAACGCGGCGAAAAACCTGACGCGGCGACATGCCGAAACTGCGCGCGGCTTCGATCTGGCCGCGCTCGACGGCCTTGAGCGCGGATAGAATGACCTCGCTCGAATAGGCGCCGAATACGAGCGCGAGCGCCACGAGACCGGCCACGAACGGCGAAACCTGCACATCGACCGGCAGGCCCGTCGCCGCTGCGATCTTCTGAAGCAGGATCTGGCCGCCGAAATAGATGAGAAGCAGCGTGAGAAGCTCAGGCAGCGCGCGAAAGATGGTGGTGTAGGCTTCCGCGAGGCCGCGCACGGCGGCGATATGCGAGGTTTTGGCCAGCGCCGCCACAAGCCCCAGCGCGAGCCCGAAGGGAAGCGTCGCCAGCGCGAGGCCGACCGTTATGGCCGTGCCCTCGGCGAGCGCGCCGCTCCATTCCCAGATGACCCCGTCCAAGCCGCTCCCCGCTTCGCACGAACCGAAGAAAGCTTAAGCGCGAAGCCTTGCGCCCGGCAAGCGGCGGCACGGCAATCACAAGCATTTGCGTTAGAAGCGACCCCGCGGGCGCATCGCGCTTGAAGACCGCTTCAATCGATGGCACGAAATCAGCGAGCGCCCCTCGGCGCAATCGCGAAAGGCACGGGAAACCATGGCGCGAAGCAGACCTTTCCTCGGCGTTTTCGGCCGCTTCGGACGATCCGAAAGCCTGCGCACGCTCGACAAGGCGTTGCGAGCCGTCGACCTCCATCCCAACCTCGTGCCGGAAGCCGTGAAGCTGACGGTCGTCACGCTCCTGATGGACGCGCACGCGGAGGATCCTCGCGAGCCCGACTATCGCCATGCGGCGGAGCTTCTCGGCTATTGCGCGCTCGGCGCGGACGGGTTCACCGTGGCGAATGGGGAGCAAGCGGCAAGCGATGCGGAACGCCGGATCGAGGCCGCGCTCGCCGACGAGGAAAGCCTCGACGCGAAGCTCATCCTGCTGGCGGTCCATTCGAGCATCGTGCATCCGGCGATCAAGGAAGCCTGGCAGTTCGAAAGCGACTGATGAGCCCGCCGCCCTCGGGCGTTATCCGCCAAAGCGGCACTGGCTCCGCGACAGAAATGCTCACCAAGCCGGAGCCGATAATCTTCCCTGTGCATGTGAATTATCATGAAACAGATTATTTTCTGACCGAATCGATTGTCTGCCTTCGGCCGCATATTCAAGGCAGGTCGATCCGAATGGAGCCGTCCATGCAGCCGTCCATGCAGCCGTCCATGCGTCCTTCGATTTCCCAAAACCTCCTCGTCGCCCCGGCGACGCCGTCCACGCGCATTCTTTTCATCGCGCGCCACGTCCCGCTTGAGCCGGATTATGCCGAGCGCGGCTTCGAAGGCGATGGCGGCTATCCGGGCTATTACGCGCGCGTGTTCCGCACATTGCGCGACATCGGCTATCGCGTCCGCACCGCGAACGAGCCGCTTGCCCTCCTTGCCGCGAAGGGCGAGACAGATATCGTCTTCTCGCTCTACAACCGCATGCCGATCAACAACCCGGAAGTGTTCATCCCTTCGCTCTGCGAATATCTGCGCATCCCCTATGTCGGCGCGCGGCCGAACATTCGCGCACTCGCCGAGGACAAGTGGCTTGCGAAGCTCGCCGCGAAGGCCATCGGCATTCCGGTTTCGGAAGGCGCGGTCTATGCCGACGAAGCCGCGCTTGCCACGCCGCCAGGCTTCCCCGGCCCTTATTTCGTCAAGCAGCGCTTCGGCGCGGCCTCGGAGGGCATCAGCGCCGAGTCGATTCAGGACGATTGGGCGGGCGCGGCGCGCGTGGCGGCGAAGCTCATGGCGCGGGGCATGGCGGTGCTCGTCGAGGCTTACGCGCCCGGCATCGACATCACCGTGCCGTCGCTCGGCAGCGCGAGCGGTCCGCTCGTGCTGGGCGTGGTGCGTCCGCGCTCGGACAAGGCGGGCGGCATCATCACCGAAGACCTGAAGCGCAGCGATCCGCTCGGCTATGAGGTGTTCGAGGCGGGCGGCGTGGAGGCGGCGCTTTGCGAGGATGCCGCCACGCTCTGGCGCGCCGCCGGGCCGATGGATTATTTCCGCATGGATTACCGCTTCGATCCCGAGACGGGGCGGCGCGTCTTCCTCGAATTCAACATCTGCTGCCATATCGGGCGCAGCGGATCGATCTGCCTCGCGGCGGCGCAGCACGGGCTAAACCAAGCCGACGTGCTCGGTCATGTGATCGAGTACAGCCTCCAGCGGCAGGGCGTTGCGCCAGTGGGGTGACGCGGGTCATTTCAGCCAGCCCGCGAGAGGCTCGGCGCGCAGCATGTCGTCATAGCTCGGGCGCGGACGCACCACGGCGTAATCCGCGCCGTTCACCAGCACCTCGGGGACGAGCCGCCGCGTGTTGTACGTCGACGACTGCGCCGCGCCGTAAGCGCCCGCCGTCATCACCGCGACGAGATCGCCCGGCGCAAGCTCCGCCATGTCGCGGTCCTTCGCGAGGAAGTCGCCCGTCTCGCACACCGGCCCGACGACATCGGCGCGGCCGGCGCAGGCGTTCCGCTGCGCTTCGCTCACGGGCCAGATGTCGTGATAGGCGTCGTAAAGCGTCGGGCGCACAAGGTCGTTCATGCCCGCGTCCACGATGACGAAGCGCTTTTCGCCGCTCTGCTTCGAATAGATGACCCTCGTGCCGAGGATGCCTGCATTGCCGACGATGATCCGCCCCGGCTCGAACAGCAGCTTTGCGCCGAGCCGGTTCGACAAGCCGATCACGATTTCGGCATAGTCGCTCGGCAGAGGCGGAACTTCCTGATCCCAGCGATAGGGGATGCCGAGACCGCCGCCGAGATTGACGTAGGAAATCGTGTGGCCGTCGGCGCGAAGGTCTTCCACGAGGTTCGCCATCAGGTCGAAGGCGTCGCGGAACGGCTCCATCTCGGTGATCTGGCTGCCGATGTGCATATGCACGCCTGCCACGTCGAGGCCCGGCAGGTCGCGGGCGAGGGCGTAAAGCGCGCGCGCATCGCGCCAGCTCACGCCGAATTTGTGCTCGGACTTGCCGGTGGAAATCTTGGCGTGCGTCTTGGCATCGACGTCGGGGTTGATGCGGAACGCGATGCGCGCCGTCTTGCCGCGCTCGCTCGCAACCTGCGACAGCGCGCGAAGCTCGGCCTCGCTCTCGACGTTGAAGCCGTAAATGCCCGCGTCGAGCGCGAACGCCATTTCGGCTTGCGTCTTGCCGACACCGGAGAACACGATCTTTTCCGCAGGGATGCCCGCCGCAAGCGCGCGCCGGATCTCGCCCTCGGAAACCACATCCGCGCCGGAGCCGAGCTTCGCCAGCGTGCGGATCACCGACACGTTCGAGTTGGCCTTGATGGCGTAGCAGACGAGCGCATCCTGACCGGTGAAGGCGTCGGCGAACACGCGGTAATGGCGCTCTATCGTGGCGGTGGAGTAGCAGTAAAACGGCGTGCCGACATCGCGAGCAAGTGCGTCGAGAGCGACACCCTCGGCATGAAGGATGCCGTTCTTGTAGGAAAAATGATGCATGACGCGAGTTTAACGCACAAGCGGGTCCAGAATGAAGGGCCGATCCGGGTCCGCCTTGCCTTTTGCGTCCTTCGGCACGTCCGGCGGCGGCAACGGACGTTGAAGGTCGCTCCTCTTGCCGCAGGCCGACAGCCCAAGCGCGAGCACGAAAGCAAGTACCAGATTGCGACTTAAGCCAGTCATCGTATCCCCGTCACCGCGCCCGAAGCTTATGCCGAAGCTTGACCAAGCCTCGCCTCGCGTGCATCGCTGCGGGCAAACGAACGACGCCGCCCGCAGTCTCTCAGCCACGCGATCCCTAGCCCGTCTTTAGCGCGAAGTTCCGGCGGGTTCCAGCTTCTTCAGCCAGATTTCAGCCGCCGCCTTCACATTTTGCGGCGCTGTGCCTCCAAAGCTGCGGCGGCTTTCTACCGATTTATCCACGTTCAGCACGTCGAAAATGCGCTCCGTGATACGCGGCTCGACGGCCTGCATATCCTTCAGCGGCACCTCATGCAGATCGACGCCCAGATTTTCGGCGTGCTTCACGATGCGGCCGGTGACGTGATGGGCCTCGCGGAAGGGAAGCTGCGCGTGCAGCACGAGCCAGTCCGCAAGGTCGGTCGCGGTCGAAAAGCCCTGCCCGGCGGCCGCGCGCATATGCTCGGGCACCGGCTCCATGTCCTCGATCATGCCCGTCATCGCGGCGAGGCCGAGGGACAGCGCGTCGATGGCGAGGAACACGGCTTCCTTGTCTTCCTGCATGTCCTTGGAATAGGCGAGCGGCAGCCCCTTCATCACTGTCAGCAGGGAGACGAACGCGCCCGCGATGCGGCCCACTTTCGCGCGGACGAGTTCGGCGGCGTCGGGGTTGCGCTTTTGCGGCATGATCGACGAGCCGGTAGTGAAGCGGTCGGACAGCGTGATGAACCGAAAGCCAGCGCTGAACCAGACGACGATCTCTTCCGACAGGCGCGAAAGGTGCGTGGCGCAGATCGCGGCGGCGGCGAGCGTTTCGAGCGCGAAGTCGCGCGAGGACACCGCGTCGAGCGAGTTCGCGAGCGGGCGCTCGAAGCCGAGGGCCGACGCCGTCATGAGCCGGTCGATGGGGAAGGACGTGCCCGCGAGCGCGGCTGCGCCGAGGGGGCATTCATTCACGCGCTTTCTGGCGTCGGCGAAGCGGCCCCGGTCGCGGTCCAGCATCTCGACATAGGCGAGGCAGTGATGGCCGAACGTGACGGGCTGCGCCACCTGCATATGCGTGAAGCCCGGCATGATGGTCGCAGCGTAAGTGTTGGCCTTCGTCGCAAGCGCGAGCTGGAGCGCGGCAAGTTGCTCGTCGAGGTGGTCTATCGCGCCGCGGATATATAGCCGGAAATCGGTCGCCACCTGGTCGTTGCGCGAGCGTCCGGTGTGCAGCTTGCCAGCGACGGAGCCGATGAGATCCTTCAGCCGCGCCTCAACGGCCATGTGGATGTCTTCATATTCGCGGCGAAATTCGAAGCGCCCACCCTCGATTTCCTCGCGCACCGCATCGAGGCCCGCGACGATGGCGTCGGCCTCCTCCGGCGTCACGATCCCGCATGCGCCGAGCATTGTTGCGTGCGCCTGCGAAGCGCGGATGTCTTCCGCATGGAGCCGCTGGTCAAACGAGATGGAGGCGTTGATTTCCTCCATGATTTCGGCGGGCTTTGTCTCGAAGCGCCCGCCCCACATTTTATTGGCCATCGCTGTCATTCGCCTCGTGGAGCGAATTTGACATTTGAGCCCCGGTTGTTGCGAGCGCTCTCTCAAATGTCAAATACGAAGCTCCACGACAATCATAGAGTTGTTAGCGGTCTCATCATTTCGGCATTTGCTCGCGAGGATGCAGCAACCGGATGCAAATGTCGAAACGGGACCGCTAGAGGGCTTAAAGCGCAGCATTAGCGCGCTGCCGCCGAATGCACAAGCGGGCTTCGGCGTTCAATGTATCAGCTTTATCAACAGCCAGCGCTTTTTGCGGCAACGCTCTGACATCCCGGAAGGGAACGACAGCGCGGCTCAAGCATTGATATCATGACGGTCTTTTGGCGCGCCGTGCTTTTAGCGCCCGCCGCTGATGGAGGAAAGACATGGAACGAAGCGTTGGACAAGGCCTGGAGCGGGGCATTGAGACGACCGCACGCAGCCGCATCGATCTCGCGGAATGGCGCGGCAGGGACGTTACACGCCAATATGAACTTGGCGAGAGCATGGTGCCCCCGGAGCGCCTGAGACGCTCGCGCGAGCGAACCGAAATCTTCAGCGCCGAGCACGAAGGAGAGAAGGGGCAGGAGGGCTTGCTCGAAGCTCGAACCTTCCCGACCGCGCGCGACATGATGGCGCTCGGTTATGCCTACGCCTACGGAAAAGGCGTGGCCGATCGCGTAACGAAGACTCTTCGCGTGCGGGGGATGGGCACGCGCTGATCGCTTCACGGAAAGATCGATAATGGTTGGGCGGGATCGCGCCGCGATCTCGCCCTTTCTCATGGGTCCGCCGCATTGCGTTTGCGTCCTGAACGCGCGGGCCACGCATTGCGCCATCGTGCAGCTTGACTGTGCGTTGCGCGTAATGAAAAGCTCCGCGTATGGAAACCGGGAACGACGACGGCGGAACGCGGAGGCAGGGCCTCATCATTTACGGTCTCGCCGCGGCGGGAGCGCTCGTCGTGATGGCCGTCGGCATGGTCATGGACCGCACGGCGAAAGCGCCGGACCAGCCGCGTCCGGCCGCGGTTACCGTTCCGGCGCCCGCTGAATCCGGCAAATTCATCCGCCACGCCAGGCCCGTCACCCTGCCGGCGCTCTCATTCAACGGCGCTGACGGCAAGGCGCGCTTTCTTTCGGAGTGGCGCGGCAAGGTCGTGCTCCTCAACATCTGGGCGACGTGGTGCCCGCCATGCATCCGCGAGATGCCTGCGCTCGACAGGCTTCAGGCCGAAAAGGGCGGCGATAGCTTCGCCGTCGTGGCGGTCAGCACGGATCGGAGCGGCCTTGCGAAGCCCAGAGCGTTTTATGAGCGCGTGGGGATCAAGAGCCTCGCGCTTTTCAATGAGCCGAGCGACGACTTCAGCCTCGCGCTCGACGCGGACCGCCTGCCGCTGACGATCATCGTCGACCGCCAAGGCCGGGAAGTTGCACGTTATTACGGCTCGGAAGCATGGGACAGCGCGAAGGTTTTCGCCAAGGTCATGGCGATGGCGGGGGAAACACCCGGAGCCGCGCGCCGCTAGCGGGTTGCGACCTCTGGCCGAATCCGCCCGGCAGTGGCATATATCGGACATGACAAAACCAAGCGCGGCCAAGCCGACGGCCCGAAAAGCCAAACCCGCGTCCAGGGCGGCCAGCGCGCCGCGAACCGCGAAGGCGCGCGCGGCCTCGTCCGGCTTCAGCGAAGCGCCGCAGGCCGCCTTCGAGCAAGACGTGGCGTACACCTCCGAGAGCACCGCGCATCTGATCCCGGCCTTGCGAAACCTGAAGCCGACAGGCGCGATGCCGCTGCCGTCGCACATGCAGGGCAAGCTGCCGCCCATCGGCGATCATCCGCTGCTGACCGGCGAAAACATGCCGATGTTCATGCCGCATCGCCCGCCGCGCCCGGAGAAGAGCGAGGGCGGCAAGCCCTTCGTCATCAAGTCGGATTTCGAGCCGCGCGGCGACCAGCCCGCCGCCATCCGCGAGCTTGTCGAAGGCGTGACCAAGCTCGAACGCGAACAGGTGCTGCTCGGCGTCACGGGCTCCGGCAAGACCTTCACCATGGCGAAGGTGATCGAGAAGACGCAGCGGCCCGCGCTGATCCTCGCGCCTAACAAGACGCTCGCGGCGCAGCTTTACGGCGAGTTCAAGTCGTTCTTCCCGGAGAACGCGGTCGAATATTTCGTTTCGTATTACGATTACTACCAGCCGGAAGCGTACATCCCGCGCAGCGACACCTACATCGAGAAGGATTCGTCGATCAACGAGCAGATCGACCGCATGCGCCATGCCGCGACGCGCGCGCTGCTCGAACGCGACGACGTGATCATCGTGGCGTCCGTGTCGTGCATCTACGGTATCGGCTCGGTCGAAACCTACTCCGCGATGACCTTCACGATTCAGGTCGGCGACCGTATCCAGCAGCGGCAGATCCTCGCCGACCTCGTGGCGATCCAGTACAAGCGCAACAATATCAGCTTTGCGCGGGGCGATTTCCGCGTGCGCGGCGACACGATCGAAATCTTCCCGGCTCACCAGGAGGACCGCGCGTGGCGCATCTCCATGTTCGGCGACGAGGTGGAGAGCATCGCGGAGTTCGACCCGCTCACCGGAGAGAAGACGCAAGACCTCGCGCTCGTGAAGATCTACGCGAACTCGCACTACGTCACGCCGAAGCCGACGCTGCATCAGGCGATCCGCGGCATGCAGCAGGAACTTCAGGAACAGCTTCAGCGCTTCAACGCGACAGGGCGGCTGCTCGAAGCGCAGCGGCTGGAGCAACGCACGCAATTCGACATCGAGATGATCGAGGCGACCGGCTCCTGCAACGGCATCGAGAACTATTCGCGCTGGCTGACGGGGCGGGCGCCCGGCGAGCCGCCGCCGACGCTGTTCGAGTATCTGCCCGACAATGCGCTCGTGTTCGTGGACGAAAGCCACGTCACCGTGCCGCAGATCGGTGGCATGTTTCGCGGCGACTTCCGGCGCAAGTCGACGCTCGCGGAATTCGGCTTCCGTCTGCCGTCTTGCATCGACAACCGCCCGCTTCGCTTCGAGGAGTGGGACGCGATGCGCCCGCAGACGACCTTCGTCTCGGCCACGCCCGGCAAGTGGGAGATGCATCAGACGGGCGGCGTGTTTGTGGAGCAGGTCATCCGCCCGACCGGCCTCATCGATCCGCCGGTGGAAATCCGCCCCGTCAAGACGCAGGTGGACGACCTCATCGACGAATGCCGCAAGACCATCGCGCAGGGCTATCGCGTGCTCGTCACCACGCTGACGAAGCGCATGAGCGAAGACCTCACGGAATATGCCCACGAGCAGGGCCTCAAGGTCCGCTACATGCATTCGGATGTCGACACGCTGGAGCGGATCGAGATCATCCGCGATCTGCGGCTTGGCGCGTTCGATGTGCTGATCGGCATCAACCTTTTGCGCGAGGGCCTCGACATTCCCGAAGTGGCACTCGTCGCCATCCTCGACGCCGACAAGGAAGGCTTTCTGCGCTCCGAAACGTCGCTGATCCAGACCATCGGCCGCGCGGCGCGAAACGTCGACGGTCGCGTGATCCTCTACGCCGACAGCATCACCGGCTCGATGGAGCGCGCCATCGCCGAGACGAACCGCCGCCGCGAAAAGCAGGTGGAGTACAACACGGAGCACGGCATAACGCCCCAGTCGGTGCGCAAGAACATCGGCGACATCTTGGCCAGCGTCTACGAGCGCGATCATGTCACGGTCGACGCGGGCTTCGCGGAGGGCGCGCAGACGCCGCTTGTCGGGCACAATCTTCAGGCCGTGATCGCGAACCTCGAAAAGCGCATGCGCGAGGCGGCGGCGAACCTCGAATTCGAGGAGGCGGCGCGGCTTCGCGACGAGGTGAAGCGGTTGCGCGACGTCGAGATGACGATCATGGACGATCCGCTCGCGCGTCAGTCCGAGGTCGAGGATCGCGCGGGGCGCTACGATGGCGGCGGGCGCACGTCGTGGGTGCCGCAGGTCGGCGTCGATGTCGCTGAGGCGAGCGGCGGAGGCGTGGGCAGGAAACGCGGGAAGCTCAAGGCAGGCGAGAAGAAAGCGGCCGTGGCGGCGCTGGCGAAAAGCCCGCTGTTCACGACGGGCGAAGGCTCGGACGCGCCGCAGGATTGGCAGGCCGCCGCTGAGGCGAATACAAATGTCGCTGCGGAGGCAAACGGAAAAGCGGCGACCGAAACAGATGGGGAGCGGGGTTCGCGCGTCGCGCAGCCCGCTGCATCGAGCCGCGAAAGTCGCAATTTGCAGTGGGGGCTGCCCGCGGGCGCGTCGCCGATGTCGCGCCCGCACAAGCCATCGCTCGACGAGATGGGGCCGCATGCCGAGCGCCCGCTTCCCGGCGGCAAGCCGAAACCGTCGCGACCTGCTCCGGACCTAAAGACGCTGAAGCCCGGCAAGACCATCGTCGTCGGAGAGGATGGCAGCGAGGAGCCCGAGCGGCGCGGCAAACGTCGACGGGCGATGAAGACAGGGCGCCCCGGCAAATAGAGCGCTCCTGCTGCCGGTTCGCGCGAAAACTCTCCTATCCGTCCGCCTCGATCGCAACGGCGACATCGGCCGGGCGCGCGGTATACGGCCACGACGAAACGATGACGCCCGCGCCCGCCCGCACATAATCGCTCGCATTGTCGGGATGGATGCCGCCAGCCGCCGCGAGAAGCGCGCGGGACTGAGCCGCTTCCGCAAGCGAGCGCACATCGGCCACTTCGCCCGGCTCGAATTTCTCAAGCTGAATGATGTCGAACCCGGCTTCGATGGCCTCGCCCGCCTCCTCCACGCTCTTTACCTCGACGCCGATCTTCTTTTCCGGCGCCTCGCGGCGGAGAACATCGGCGATCCCCGCGAGGTTCGCGTCCGGCATGAAGGCGCGATGCTCCGCAAAGACGAGGATCGTTTCGGACAGCCCGAGGCGATGCGGCACAGCTCCGCCCGCGCGGACAGCCATCACCGAAAGCCGCCGCGCGCCCGGCACCGTCTTGCGCGTGCAGGCCACGCGGATAGCCGGATCGACGGCCTCGACCGCGTCCACGAGGCTGCGGGCGGCCGTCGCTATGCCCGAGAGGATTTCGACGAGGGTTTGCGATGATTTCCACGCGGTATGCAGGGCCTTGGCATCGCCGCGCGCCTTCAACAGCAGATCGCCCGCCTTGGCGCGCGTCCCGGACGGGACGACGATCTGCGCATCCGCGCCCGCTCGGCGGATCATCGCCGCCGCGATTTCGATACCCGCGACAGTCATGGCATTGCGCGCGCGGAACATCATGCGCCCGGGACGACCGCCGATGCCGAGCGAAAGCGTCGTCAGGTCGCCATCGGGCGTGTCTTCGGCGAGGAGTGAGTCGATAAGCGAGACAGGCAGCGGCATTGGAGCATTCCCCACAGGCGCGCCGCTCGACAGGCCACCGCTTTCCTTGATAGGGAAGGGTCAGGTGAGGGGCATGCGGGCCTTGCAATATTGCCCCTCACCCTACCCTTCTCCCATCGGGAGAGGCAAGTCGGGAGCGTCGATCCGCTCCGATTCGCATGGCTGCGTTGGCTTCGCCGAAATGCTCAGGATGCCTTCGCGAGCGCGGGTTCGAACGGGCGTTCGTCGACGCCGGTCAGTTGCGCCGCGAACTCCGCGAGCGGCATGGCGATGCGCTCGACATTGTAAACTTCGAGGAAGCGCTCTTCGTTGCGCGTGAGCGTTTCGGGCAGCACGGCCCAGTGCTTGTCCGACGACCGCTTCATGATCTCCCACGCAAAGATGCGTTCGAGCTGCGTATTGAACCGGCAACCGAGGAAAACGAAGCTGCGCCCCTTGCGGATGTCCTGCACGGCTTCCGGAATGGGCGTCTGAATGTCGATCTCCGTCAGCACTTCCACGAAGTCCGAGTCGGAGACGAGGAAGTTCGACGCGGGAAAAATGGACCCGATCGGCTGATAAAGCAGCGGCGCGCTCGCGGCGGCGGCGTCGGCGGTGCCCGGCGTGCCATCTGCGTTGAAGAAATGATACCAGGAGCCGTGATGTTCGGCTTGGCTGACGCCCTGCACCATGCTCCAGCCCGCGCGGCCCGCCAGCGCCTTCTGCGGCAGGTCATCATACCACGCATGAACGAGCAGCTTGAGCGCCGGGACCGAGGCCAGATAGCGGTGAAGCGCCGTCGGCGGCATGTTCGAGCGGAACGCCTCCGTCATCGCGGCGGCCACGGTCTTCCGGTGCTTGAAGTTTTCGATGAACTGAGCCGCAGCCGTGAGATTCTTGCGGATCTTGTGCGGCACGGTCGCTTTCGCGGTGAGGCGATCCACGAGGATCTCGGGCGACTCGGGAACAGCGGGCGTCCCTGCCAGTTTCAGGACACCCGGCCCGAGATAGGGAATGACGGTTCCCCGGTTCAATCCCTCGCGTATCGTCTCAACCACGTTCGTCACGATGTCTCCTCCGCTCAGTTGAGCGATGCCGCCTTATGCGACGAGAGTTCTGCGGGATGCAGACGGAACACGCCGCGACCGCCCGAAAGCGGCTGGTACGAGTGGAACCCGCCGTTGCTGAGACGGTCGAACCACGCTTGCGCGCTGACGCCTGCCGGGCATTCGCCGATCTCTGTAACGAGGCCGTTCGGCGTGAAGCGCACATGAACCAAAACCCGTTCCGACATTTTGCATCTCCTTCTTCTGACATTCGCCGCGACGTTTGCTCGCAGGTCTGATTTGATTTTTGTCAGATACGGAGATGGTATGCCAGTAAACCCTGCTTCAGATTTTCGTTACCTGAAGTTGAAGGCTACCAAAGGCAAAATAAGGCTCAGGCCAAATTCCTTTTCTTTACTACAACGATACCTGTTGCGGCATTTGAATCTTTAGTCAGTTGCCAGCAATGGCCCGCTGCATCAACGAGATGTAGATCGAAACGCTCGTATTCCTTGAACGGGTCTTCCGTATCGACATCGGACGGATCGCACAGCGTGATCGAAAGGCCGGAAAACCGGGCGCGAAGGGCCGCGATGGCCTCCGCTCCCGCTTCGGCCGCCGTGAGAACCGCATCGATATCGGCGAGGTCTTCAGCAGACAATGGCATGATCAGTCGGCAAGCTTCTTCGCTTCGACGGTGAGCGGCAGCTTCGTGTCCACCGGCAGATCCGGCAGTTCGAGGCGCCAGCCATTGCCGAGCGTGATGATCCCGCCCCACATTTCGGGCTTTTCCATCTCGACGATGGGCTCTTCCAGATCCTTCTTGGGCACATAGATCGTAAGCTTGCCCTCGGTGCATTTGCGGATCATGACCTTCATCAAGTTCTCCCTGGCTCCACAAAGAGCCGTTTTCTGGCTGGCGGTCCTAGAGCCCGTTCCGATCTGATTAATCGCAATCAGATCGGTAAAACGGTCTCTTCTATTTAGTTTAGAGACGGGTTCACCGATCAGGTTGGGTCAACCTGATCGGATCCGGCTCTACAGGGGGCTGATTTCGCCCTCGAAGCAACCGACGACGATCTTTTCATTGAATTCAACGAGATAGATATGCGTGTTCGTCTCGACATGCGTGCCGACGTTGACGATCTCGCCCTTTTCGCCGGCAGCGACGAGCAGGCTGTCCTGCGGCGCGTCCGGAAAGGAGCCGTCGTTGAAAAGATCCTGTGCGGCGCTGACCATCTGACCCCACTGGAATTTCGGCGCGTTCATGGGTTCGCTCCTTCTTGCGCCGTCTCGTCCTCTTCCGGGTCGTCCACGAGCATGAGTTCCTTGCGCTTCATGCCGACGCGATTGCCGGTTTCGATGAATTCGACGCCGTAGATATAGAATTGCTGCAAAAAGGTCCCGATGCTGACGACGAAGCCTTCCTCGCCCTTGCGGCAGAGGATTTCGCCGATTTCCTTGCCGGGATAGGTGCCGTCGTTTCGCACCACCTTCTTCGAGCGCACCTTGTCGCCGTAATAGAAATACGGCGCGTCGTTCAGTTCGACGATGTCGCTGTCGCGGCTGATATTCGTCATGTCGAAGCCTCGCGCGTCTTTGCGGGCGCACCAACCGAGGGGAACGGCACCACGTTGCCCTCGAATTCGGCCCCATTTTGCGCGTCGATCCGTTTCAGCACGAGTTCGCGCACGAGTTCGTCCGGATCTTCGCGCATGGCCTGAAGCATGCCGGGGATCATGCGGCTCGCCGCTTCGTAACGCACGCGCCAATCCGGATCTCGGTAAAAGCCGGCAAGCTCGGCCGGCGAAAGCCTGCGCGCCACTTCGAGGCGAACGCCGTCGTCCGGGTCCGTGGCGAGCCGCCACAGCATGTCCGCATCGATGCGCCGGGCGACGATGCGGCGCACTTCCGGCTCGTCGTCGGAAATCATCGCCGACAGTTCGTCCGGCGCAACGCGCCGCGCCACCACCAGCCGCACGTAATAATCCTCGTCGCGCATCATGCCGAAGAGATCGGCCGGGTCGAGAAGCTGCGCCACGCGGATGCGCACTTCGCGGTGCGGATCGCCGCGCATGCCCAGCAGGTAGCGCTTCGGCAGACGGCGCGCGGCGTTCCAGCGGACGGCCTCATCGGGGTCGCTCAGGAGCGCCGGAAGGCGAAAGATGTCCGCATGCTTCGCCGCGATGGCGCGCACCTCGAAATAGGGGTGGTTCAGATAATGGTTCGCGAAATCGCGGTTCCAGTCGAAGAAGCGGTCGACGCGGCGCGCGTAGCGGTCGTTCACGCAGGCATGGCGCAACTTGCAGCGCGCCTCGTCGGCAAGCTCGCGATGACGGCAGATCTCGCAGGCGACCGCCTGGCCCTGCCAGTCGATCGCTTCGTTGATCTCCGAGTCCGCGTCAGTCGTCATCGTCTTGCCCCATACGGTCGAGCACGCCCTGCAACACCATCGCGCCGATCTTGTCGGTCGGGTCGAGTTCCAGCAACTTCCACACGGCGGCGCGGGCTTCGTCTATCTGTCCGAGCCGCATATTGAGATACGCATATCCTTTCAGCGAGAACAGGAAAAACCGAGGCAGCATGGCCCCGAAATCGCCGAACGGCGCATCGTGGGCGGATGCGAGCCGCCAATCCTCGCGAAGCCCCAGATCGCGCGCCGCCTTGCGAATGCACAATTGCGCAATCTCCAGCGTCTCTTCCAGCCGGTTCTTGTAAAAATAGAAACGGTAAAGCCCGATCAGCACCGCCGCATGGTCCGGCGCTTCCTGCCTTGCCTTGAGGAGGTGCGTCTCGGCGACCTCCGCATTCTGGTACGAGGCAGCGGCGGCGTTGAGATACCGCTGCGCCTTTTCGGGGAGGCCCGCACCGAGAAGCGCGGCGGTCAGAAGCGCATCGTCCAGCGGATGCGCCTCCTCTTCGCCGAATTCGATCGCAGGACTCATGTTCGCCCCTGTGTTTACCCTTCGGCAAACGGTCGTAGAAAGAAGTCTTTCCGCGTCCGAAGAAGCGGAAAGGCTTATTGGATCTTGAGTTCGGTAATGTCGAACAGGACAGGCGCCGCAGTACTGCACCCACCGACCTGTTGTTTCGGGTCGCGAAAGACAAAACCGGACTGGAGCGGGGTGTCGGAGAAATCGATCGTCACCCCCTCCAGCAGACGACGGCTTTCCTCGGGGAGAAAAAGCTTCAGGCCATTGACTTCGATCACCGCGTCGTCAGGCCGAGGCTCGGCCTCGACGCTGAACTCGGCGGAAAGACCGGAGCACCCGCCCGGCGCCACCTTCAGGCGGAAGCCGCTACCGGGCTTGCCGTCGAAGCGAAGGAATCGCCGTATCACTTTTTCTGCCGCTGGAGTGACCGTCAGGTTCATTCGTTCAATCCTTACGCAGAGCGGGGATGAGCCGGATCCGGAACGCACGTGCCTTCGACGGGGCAAACAGCCGCGCACTGAGCGTCGTCGAAGTGGCCGACGCATTCCGTGCAAGTCACCGGGTCGATGAAATAAACGCCCTTCTTCACGCTGATCGCGGCGTTCGGGCACTCGGCTTCGCAGGCCGAACAAGCGGTGCACTGGGAAGCGATGATCTTGTAAGCCATGGTGTTCAACTCCTGTCTATGGGTCTGGGTCTGGGGTCGGGCGGCTAGACCGCGGTGAAGGCTCCCTGACGAATATCCGCATCGCCGCGCGCGACGTGTACGATTCCGCCAGCTTGGACTTTTTCTAAATATTCTTTGAAGTATGCAAGCGCAGATTGCTCGATGTACTCATGCGCGAAGCGATCCACCGGATCGATGCCAGCCTTGTGCAAGCCTTCCTTCGGGCACGTGCCGATGCGGGCCACGAAAACCGCCGCGCAGTCGTTGATCGCGCGAATCACCGTTTCAAGCTTGTCGTCGTCGCCGAAACCGCCCTGGCAATAAAGGTCGACGCGGCGGTGGCCGATGAACTTCGCTCCCGCCGTCGAGACCTCGTAAATCTGGAATTCGGTCGCGTGGCCGAAGTGCTCGTTGACGCGGCCGTTACCCTTTGTCGCAACCGCGATCTGGATGGCGATGTCGCTGTTTTCGCCCGCGAGCTTCGCCAGTTCGTCCGCCTTTGCGGCCTGCGTCGCGTCGCGCTCCGCTTCCACCTTGGCCTGATAAGCCTTGCGCGCCTCAAGATCGTAGTCGATTTCCATCGCCATGACCTTTTCGGTCGTGAATTCGTCGCTGCGGTCTTCGCCGAGGAGGCCCACCGCGTCCGCGCGGCACTGGCGACAATGCCGCATCATGTTCATGTCGCCTTCGCACGCGTCCTGAAGCGCCTTCAACTCCTGCGCGGTCGGGCCGCGCTGACCGTTCAGACCGAAAACGGTGCCATGCTCGGGCGCGGAAATCAGCGGCATGATGTTGTGCAGGAATGCGCCGCGCGCCTTCACCGCCTTGTTCACCTCGACGAGGTGCGCGTCGTTCACGCCGGGGATCATCACCGAGTTGATCTTGCAGAGGATGCCGCGCTCGGTGAGCATTTCGAGGCCGCGAAGCTGGTTTTCCGAGAGGATGCGCGCCGCTTCGACGCCGGTATAGCGCTTGTGCTCGTAGAAGATCCACGGATAAATCTTCGCGCCCACTTCGGGATCGACCATGTTGATGGTGATCGTCACGTGGTCGATGTTGTACTGGCAGAGGCGGTCGATGAGTTTCGGCAGCATGAGGCCGTTGGTCGAGACGCACAGCTTGATGTCGGGGGCTGTCTGCGCCACGAGTTCAAACGTCTTGAACGTCTTCTCGGGATTGGCGAGCGGGTCGCCCGGTCCGGCGATGCCGAGCACCGTCATCTGCGGAATGGTGGAGGCGACGGCGAACACCTTCTTCGCGGCCTGCTCGGGTGTAAGCCGCTCGCTCACGACGCCGGGGCGCGATTCGTTCGCACAGTCGTATTTGCGGTTGCAGTAGTTGCACTGAATGTTGCACGCCGGGGCCACCGCGACATGCATGCGCGCGAAGTGATGATGCGCCTGCTCGCTGTAACACGGGTGGTTTTTCACCTTCTCCCAGATTTCCGGCGGAAGCGTGCTTTCGGTGCCCGTGGACCCGCAACCGGACTTGCCCGGCCCGGCCTTCGTCTCGCATCCCTTGCTGGCGGCGATCTTCTGAAGCAAATCGTTCAGCGGTTTGGCCTGGCCTTCGCCGGTCTCTGGAAGCTGTTCTGCGTCAAACATCATCGATCCCTCGTAAAGGCCCGCCGCTCGGGGATGAAGGCCAAGTGGCCCGCGCCCCCAAATATCCGCCGCCTGTTCGAGCGGCTTCCGCGAGACAGTGAAGCAATGACCGTGCCACAAGGCCGGAACGCTTCTAAATTCGGGGATTGCGGTTGCTGCGAACGCGACGCGCTGTCGCGTTTCTTACACGCGGGTGAACGACCCGCAGCTTTTGTACGAAACGGGCCAAAGGAGATTTCCGCGAAAGCGCGGGAGGGTGCGCGCCGCACTCGTCGCGGCGACTGCAATGCTCGTGAGACGGCGGCAGCCTTCGCTTTCATCTTCGCGGCAACCGAGGGGCTCGGCGGCTCAGACCTTCTCGTTCTCGCGATAGAGGCCATCAACCACCGGCGTCAGCCGCGTCATCACCGCCTGCCTCTTCACCTTCAGTGTGGGCGTGAGATCGCCGTTCTCGATGGAGAGCGGCTCCGGCAGGATGGCGAAGCGGCGAATGTTCTCCACGCGCGAATGCCGGGCGTTGATCGCATGGATGCCCTGCTGAATTTCCTCGCGGATCGCCTCCATCAGCGCCGGACCCTCAGCCATCCCGCGCTCGCTCGCGAACCGCTCCGCCGCCGCCTTGTCGAGCGTGATCAGCGCGCCGAGGTATGGGCGCCGCTCGCCGCAAACGATGGCATGCTCGACGAGCGGCAGCGCGACGAGTTCCATTTCCAGATTGGCGGGGGCGACGTTCTTGCCGCCCGACGTGATGATGATGTCCTTCTTCCGCCCCGTGATATAGACGTAGCCCTCCAGATCCACGCGCCCGAGATCGCCCGTGCGCAACCACCCGTCCGTGAAAGTGCGGGCGGTCGCTTCCGGGTCTTTGGCGTATCCCATGAGCATGTACGGGCCGCGGATCAGAATTTCGCCGTCGCGGTCGATCTTCAGGTCGAGGCCGGGATAAGGCTTGCCGACCGAGCCGATTTTCGTCGCGCCCTTCAGGTTGGTGGTGCCGACGCCTGTGCTTTCCGACAGCCCCCAAAGCTCGCGCACGGGAAGATCGAGGCCGGTCAGGAAGCGCAGCGTTTCTTCCGGGATGGGCGCGGCGCCGACACCGAGATGCTTCGCGCGGTCGAGGCCGATGAGGCGCTTCGCCTTCCGATGGAAAAGCCTTGTCGCCACGGCCATGGCAAGCGCCGTCTTCAGGCCGATGCGCTGGCCCGACTGCTCCTTGCGGTGCCATTCCTGACCGACGCCAAGCGCCCAGCCCGCGATTTTCGCCTTCGGTCCCTTCGCGGCCGCGAGCTTGCCTTGCACGGCGGAGGCCAGCTTTTCATAGACGCGCGGCACGCCGAAGAAGAAGTCCGGCCGCACCTCCGGCAGATGCTCCCCGAGGCTCAGGACATCGCGCGCGAAGTAGACCGCGTTGCCGACGGTGATCTGAAAATGGATCGTGAGGATGCGCTCGGCGATATGCGCGAGCGGCAGATACGAAATCGTGCGGTCGTCGCCGGTCACATCGAACAATTTCAGCACGAGCGCCGCCGTCTTCGCGAGCGCGTCGTGGCTGATCTGCACGGCCTTCGGCGGGCCGGTCGTGCCGGACGTGTAGATCAGGCAGCCGACGTCTTTTGGCTGGATCGCCTGCAAGCGGCGCTCGACCTCGGCATCGAAACGGTCATCGCCCTGCCCCATGAACGCGTCCCACGTCATTTGCAGCGGGTCGGCGGCTTCCGCGCCGCGCATCATGACGACATGCCGAAGGTGGCTCAAGTTTTCGCGCTGGCTGGCGATGCGGCGGAAATGTTCCTCCTTCTCCGCGAGCACGACCGCGCATTCCGAATGCTCGATGATGTAGGCGGCGTCCTGCGCCGACGCCGTGAAATAGATGCCCGCCACATTCGCGCCGACCATCATGGCGGCGATGTCGATGATGACCCATTCGGGGCGATTGTAGCCGATTATGCCGACCGCATCGCCCGGCTTCACGCCGAGCGCCACCAGCGCCCGCGCCGCGCGCCGCGCCTCGTCGCGAAACACGTTCCAAGGCGTCGGCGTCCAGCCTTCCGCCTCGCGCACGTAATAAGCGGGTGCACTCCCCCGCCGCGCCGCCGTTTCGAGGAAGCGCCGGGGCGGTGAAACGAAAGGCTCGTCCTCAAGCGGTGCCGGTCCCTGCCTCCCCATGATGCGATCCTCCCAGGTTCATTATCGTTCTTGCTTCTTCGGGCGAGGCGATCGAGCGCCCCGCATTCCGTGCGCACTTGGCCAGCGCCTCGATCAGCGCGCCGTTGCTTTTCGCCTTCTCGCCGTCCGGCAGGTAGAACGTGTCTTCGAGGCCGGTGCGCAGCATGCCGCCGAGTTCCGCCGCGCGCTGGTGAACGGGCCAGATTTCGGTGCGGCCGATGAGCGTCGTCTGCCAGAGCGCGCCGTCGCGGCGATATTTCAGCAGTAGCGCGAGCAGATCCGCGTCGACCGGCATGCCCGACGCGACGCCCATCACGAAATTGTACTGCGCCGTCGTGGCCATGCCGTTCTCGACGTAAAGACCCACCGAACGCACGATGCCGACATCGAAACATTCGAACTCCGGCCGCGACCCCGCTTCCGCCATCGCGTCGAGGAAGCCCTGAACCTTCGACACGGGGTTGTCGAACAGCAGCGGCGGCCACGCCCAGCGCCCATCCGACCGGAGCTTGAGATAGTTGAGGCTGCCCGCGTTGCAGGCCGCGATCTCGGGCCGCGTGCGCTTGATGCATGCGACCGGGCCGGAAATGTCGGGGCCGACCGTGCCGGTCGTCTGGTTGATGACGATGCCGGGACAGGCCGCGCGGATCGCATCGACCGCCGCCGCCGCGACGTCCGGCTCCCAGCTCGGCAGATGACCCACGCCTTCCCCTTGCGCGCGGAAATGAATGTGAACGATAGCCGCGCCCGCGTCGTAAGCCTCGCGCGCGGAAGCCGCCATCTGTTCCGGCGTCACCGGGATCATCGGATGCTGGCGCGGATCGGTCAGCACGCCGTTCAGCGCGCAGGTGAGGATGGCTTTATCGGACATCGGCGGGCGCATCCTCGGTTTCGATTTCGAACAGAAGCGCACCGCTCGCAACCTGCCCGCCTGCGCTGGCATGCACCGCCGCGATACGGCCCGGCGCTGGCGCCGTCACGCGCGTTTCCATCTTCATGGCCTCGATCAGCGCCAGCGTTTCGCCCGCCGCCACCGCCTGCCCCGGTTCGGCCAGCACCTTCACGAGCAGGCCCGCGACAGGGGCGGCGATGCGCGCGCCGTCCGCCGCCTCTTCGGCATGCGAGTGGTCCGGCTCCGCGAAGGCGAATGCCGCGCCGTCGACGGCGAGATGCAGCGTCGCGCCCTGCCAGGCAGCCGTTGCGCGCCGCCGGACGCCGTCCGCCTCGAACACGATCCGGGGCGGCGTGTTTTCGATGAGCGCAATCTCGATCCGCTCGCCGTCGACTGAAACCGCCATCGGGCCGGAGCGCGGGCGCGTGTAGGTCAGCGGCTTCGTCTCGCCGCCGCATGCAAGGTCGAGCGAAAAGTCGAAGGCGCTGCCGGACCAGAACCATTCGCCCGCGCCGCCGCCCTCGGCATAAAGCGCGGCCGCAAGAGCCCACTGCATGGGCGCGGGATGCGGCTGCACGAAGGGCGATGCTGCGTCGCCCGCGCCCGTTTGCGCCCAGTCGTCGAGCGTCGTCGTGGTAATTTCGGCGCGATCGAATGCCTCGCCGCGCAGGAGCGCGATCAAAAACTCGCGGTTGGTCGCAAGGCCGAGCAGTGGCGCGTCCTCCAGCGCCGATGCGAGGCGACGCGCGGCCTCGGCGCGGTCGCGACCATTCGCGACGGCCTTCGCCACCATCGAATCGTACCACGGCGAAACTTCGCTCCCGGTCTCGACGCCGGTGTCGAAGCGCACGCCATCGCTTTCGTGTGGCGCGAAATGGGCCACGGTGCCGGTCTGTGGGCGGAAGCCATCATACGGATCTTCCGCGCAGAGCCGCGCCTCGATGGCATGCCCCCGCAACGCGATTTCGCCCTGCGGCAGCGGTAACGGTTCCCCGGCGGCGACGCGCAACTGCCAGTCCACGAGATCGACGCCCACCACCATTTCCGTAACGGGATGCTCGACCTGAAGCCGCGTGTTCATTTCGAGGAAATAGAAATTCAGATCCGCGTCGGCGATGAACTCGACCGTGCCCGCGTTGCGATAGCCCGCGGCTTGTGCGAGCGCGACCGCGTAGCCCGTCAGCCGCTCGCGATGCGCGGGCGTGAGCACGGGGCTCGGCGCTTCCTCGATGATCTTCTGCCGCCGCCGCTGCGTGGAGCAATCGCGCTCGAACAGATGCACGACATTGCCGTGATCGTCGCCGAAGATTTGCACTTCGAGATGGCGGGGGCGCTCGATTAGCCGTTCCAGCATCAGGCGGTCGTCGCCGAATGCGGCCTTCGCCTCGCGCCGCGCCGCCGCGAGCGCGTCCGGCAGATCCGACGCCGCATGAACCGCGCGGATGCCGCGCCCGCCGCCTCCCGCAACCGCCTTCACCAGCAGCGGAAACCCGATGGCGGTCGCCTCGGTGGTCAGCCGCGCGTCCGCTTGATCCGCGCCGCTATAACCCGGCACGCAAGGCAAACCCGCCGCTTCCGCGATGGCCTTCGCCGCCGCCTTGTCGCCCATGGCGCGGATGACAGACGCGGGCGGCCCGACGAAGACAAGGCCCGCCGCCTCGCATGCCTCCGCGAAATCCGCGTTCTCGGCGAGGAAACCGTAGCCGGGATGGATCGCATCCGCGCCGGTCTTCTTCGCGGCTTCGAGGATGCGGGCAATGTCGAGATAGCTTTCACGCGGCGGCGGCGGGCCGATGCGAACGGCTTCGTCGGCGGCTCGCGTGTGCATGGCGTCGGCGTCTGCGTCGGAGAACACGGCCACCGTGCGATAGCCCGTCACGCGTGCCGTGCGCACGATGCGGCAGGCGATCTCACCGCGGTTCGCGATCAGAAGCTTTCCAAATCGCCGTGCCGTCATTCTGGCTCCGCCCGTTGCAACGAAACTAATTTATTGCAAGGCGCGCGTTTTCGCAATGAACGGAAAGCAAGCTAAACCGAAAGGTGAATAAAAAACACCGTCCCCTGAGGGACGGCGTCTCTTAACCAGTTTGGATGCGCAATACACATCAGGACCGCGGCGGCACCTTCACTGCGAGCAGCAGGTTCGACGGCTTGCCCCAGCGATAGCCGACCGTGAAGCCGAGCGGTCCCTTGCTCTCCTTCTTGAAGAGAGCGACGAGCTTCGGCTGTTGCGCGTGGCGGAACTGCGCGATGGGCGAAAGGTAGGTGCCGAAAGGCTGAAGCTGCCAGTTCGCATCGAGATACTTGACCGGAATGCCGGTGTCGTCCTGCACGAGGGCCGCCGAATGCTTCAGCAGGAACTGGCGCACGTCGGAGAAGCCGGGATTATGCAGCAGGTAGGACGCGCTCTTGATGAAGGCGTCGCCCTGGCCGTAGGTTTCGAGGAACTTCAGGAAGCCGCTCGCCTGCACGCCCTTGTTGGAAAGGTCGGTCTTGAAATAATAGACGGTCTGCTCTTCGCCATCGGCGCCGGCCAGCACGATCTTCGCGCCTTTGGCCGCCGAGTCGATGCCCGGCTCGTCCGCCGCATGCAGCTTGCCTTCGCGGTCGAGCACGACGAGGCTTACATCCTTGATGTCCTTGCCGGAGCGGGCGGCGAACACATAGATGATCGGCAGCGTGCCCGACAGCTTCCGGCGCGAGAGCTGGTGGCCCATCTCGCTCGTGATGAAGTAGCTGTGCTTGAGCAGATTGCCGAGCGCGGCGCGCGTGCCGTTCAGTTCGTTGTTCGCGGTCCTGACGGTCAGCTCCGAGAGATCCGGGATTGGGCCTGAAGGCTCAAGCCCGGCCATGATGATGGTCCTGGCCTTCGGGAAGAACGCGTTGGCGTAGAGGTAATCCGGCCCGGAGAAGAGATAATAGAGCGTCGGTTCCGGCTGCTTCACGTTCTGCGAAGACCAGCCGCGCACCTTCGAGAGCTGCTTGTCTTCGAGTTGCTTCCAGCTCGTATCCATGAACGACTGGTGCTTCTTGAAGGCGGCATCCTTCGCCACCGCCTGAAGCGGCGAGTTCTCCGACGGCTGCATACCGGCCAGCACGCGTGCGATATCCGTCTGCGCCTGACCGTCGGCGGCCATGAGCGCGCCGGGCAGGGCCGTCATCAATGCAATGCCTGCTAAAAACGATCGAACGGGGAAACGGAATGTCATGGTCAAGCTATTCCCTTGCTGAGAGCCGTGCTGAACTTTGCTGAAACTGCATAGATAAGAAGACCCGCGATCATGAGACCGAGGCTCGCGAGCGATTGTCCCGTCCGCTCGATGAGAAGGTGGACAAGCACCGACCCCGTCACCGCGAGGAAAAGGACCGGCGTCAGCGGATAGGCCCAGGCCTTGTACGGGCGCGGCAGGTCCGGGCGGCGAATGCGCAGCACGATGACGCCGAGCACGGTCAGGAAGGAGCAGAGCGTGAGCGCGAACTGGATGAATTCGAGCACCGTCTCGAAGGCTTGCGTGAAGAGCAGCGCCGTCACGACGACAACCTGGAAGACGAGCGCATTGACCGGCACGCCCGACTGCGATTTCCGGGCGAAGAAGGACAGCATCGCGTTGTCCTCGCCCATGACCTGCGCCACGCGGGGACCGATCCACATCATCGCGCTGACGGCCGAAACGAGGCCCAGGCAGATGAGCGCCGCTACGATCTGGCCGCCGGTTTCTCCGAAGATGTGCCGACCGGCGATCAGGCCGACATCGATCTGGCCCGCCATTTCGCTGATCGGCGTCGTGTAGAGAAACACGGCATTGAGGGCGACGTAGAGCACGGTCACGATCAGCACGCCGAAAAGAAGGGCGCGCGGGAGGGTCTTTTCAGGCTCCTTGATCTCGCTCGCGATATACGTCGCGGCGTTCCAGCCCGAATAGGAATAGAGGACGAAGACGAGGCTGATCGCGAAAGGCGCGCTCGCCATATAGCCGAAATCGGCGGCGGACGGAGCGAAGGTGATCGGCTGCGCCTCGCCCCATATGAAACCTGCCGCGATGAAGGCGACGATCAGGCCGAACTTCACGAAGGTGGAGATGTTTTGCAGCTTGCTGCCTGTCTGCACGCCCATCAGATGGACGAGCGAAACACCCCAGACGACGGCGAGGCCGAGGAGCAGGACGGGCGCGCCCGGTACGACCCCGGCGAAATACTGGCCGAACGCCATCGCCGCGAGCGCGACCGGCGCAGCGAAGCCGACGGTTGCGGAAATCCATCCGGCCATGAAGCCGACGGCCGGGCGGAAGGCGCGCGACAGGAAATTATACTCGCCGCCGGAGCGCGGAAAGGCTGCCGCAAGCTCGGCATAGGACAATGCCCCGCAGAGCGCGACCAAGCCGCCGACAACCCACAGCATGAGCAACGAGAAGGCCGAGGGGATGTCGCGAACCTGGAAGCCGAGGCTCGTGAAAACGCCCGTGCCGATCATGTCGGCGACCGCGAGGGCAGTCGCCGTTACGACGGATATCTTGGGGAGGTCAAAAGACCCGCTTTTCCCCCCGGATGAAGTCGCGCCAGACCCCTGCGCGTAAACCGATACATCACTCATGCGCTGCTCATATCAACTGAGAACGATTTCAACAATTCCGCCGGTAAGGTTAATGGTCTGGTAGTTGCATAGTGGCAACTTAGGCTGTGCATCCAGCGGATCGTACTCTAGCGGGAAAGGCATTTAGAAAGTCCTTTCGTCCAAGCTCGGGGAACGGCCCATGATGCGGTCACGATTGCGGGGTATAGCGCTCCGCGCGTCTGGCGAGTGCTGGGTGCCAAATCTGGTTGATAATAGCGTGCGAGTATCCGTGTCCACCCTACCGCGAATGTCTCTGGAGCTTTTTTCGGGGCTGCGTCTCCCGATTGTCGCGGCGCTCGCGATTATGGCGGCAGGGTGCCGGTCCGAAACGGAAGCCGTCGATATCGCGCAGACGCCGAACTCGTCCGCGTTCAGCATGGAACTTCCCCCATCCGGCCTCGCTGCGACAAGCCCCGATGCCGGCGACCGTTTGAATCGATCCGCCAAGCAGGACTTTCTCAGACGGCCGCAGCCGAAAGCCGTCGCCCCGGCACTCGCCATCGCTTCGGTCGCGCCGCCACCCGAACAGCGCCCGGTCGAAAGACGCGAGCCCGCCGAGGCGATGCTTATGGCAGCTTCCATGCCGGTGGAGGCGCAGGCGCCCTCGCTGCTGGTGCCCGTCAAGATGGCCAGGAAAGGCTCGCCCATCAGAGCGGAACCGCCGCTCCTTCCACTCAGGCGGACGCGCACGAAGCTCGTACCTTTCCAGAGCGCGCCATTTCCTTATGGCGGCACAAATCCGGCGACCGGCCACCCGTTCCTGAATGTCAACGATGGCGGCAGACGCGGCCACGGCACGCCGAGCGGCGCGGTTTATTGGGAGGATCAGACCTACAGCGACAGCCGCACCCTGCTTCACATTCCGCGCGGTCTCGACCTCCGCCGCCCCGCGCTCATGGTGCTGTTCCTGCACGGGCACGGCGCCACCCTGCAGCGCGACGTCATCAAGCGTCAGCGCGTGCCGGAGCAGGTGTCCGAGGCGGGCGTCAATGCTGTGCTCGTCGCGCCGCAACTTGCGTCCGACGCGGCGGATTCGAGCGCGGGCAAGCTCTGGGAGCGGGGCGGTCTCCGCCGCTTCCTCGACGAGGCGAGCAACGAACTCGCGAAGCTCCACGGCGATGCGCGCTCCAGGGCCTATTTCGACCGCATGCCCGTGGTCATCGTCGCCTATAGCGGCGGCTACGCCACGGCGGCTTCCTGCATCCGCCACGGCGGCGCGGACGAACGCGTGCGCGGCGTGGTGCTTCTCGACGCGCTCTACGGCGAGACGGACACATTCGCGAACTGGATTTCGTCGCGAGAGAAGGCATTTTTTCTCAGCGCCTATGCGTCATCCACGCGGGCGCGCAACACGGAGCTTGCCGACATCCTCAAGGGCAAGGACGTGGCGCTGAACACCAGGCTGAAGGGGCCGCTTCGCAGCGGAAGCGTGACGTTCATCTCAACCGAACCCGGCACCGATCACCGCGATTTCGTGACGAAGGCGTGGGCGCATCATCCCATCAGGGATCTGCTGCAAAGGCTCCGCGTCGAAACGCGATAATCCGGCGCGCCCGTTGCCGATGGCGCTCTATTTGCGGGGCGGCCGGGGCCGCCATTCCGCGAGCTTCGCGCGGCCGTCCGCCGACATGTCCGCCGCCGCCGATGCAATGATCCCTTGAACGACCGTCTCAAGCCTGCGACGAGCCTCCTGCGCATCCATCATAGCCTTGCGTGTGGCATCGCCGTCATAGGGTTCTGCTCGCAACGCGAGCCGCAGGGCGTCCCGCGCCTTGTGTGCGGCGACATGTGCCTCATCGACCGCGCCCGCACGTTCGCCAAGCGCAACCATGAGGCGCGTGCCGTCCTGCGCGGGAAGTCGAGCGGCCATCCTCTCGATCTGGTAGGCGGGACCGCCGCCGCCGCGAAACGCCGGTTTGAATAATAGCGCGAGCGAAAACGCGACGACGCCGAAGATGAAAAAAATGTTCAGGGCGAGAGACCAGAAAAGCAGTCCGCGCCGTGAACGGCTTTCGGCGGCGATGGTGTCTTGCGCGCTCATCAGAAGGTTCCAATCGCGGTTTCGGACTGAAAAATAACAGCCATGACGTCGGTGGCTTCCGATGCCGCCGCTATCTGTTCGTCCTGAGTGATCTTATGCGCCCAGAAAACGCCGAGTGCGATGCCGCAGGCCGCCGCAAGCGAAAGCGCGGCCGCCCTCGGCAGGATTGGGCGCGAGAAAAGCCGGTTCCGCGACATGATTTCCGCAACCTGGCGCCGCGCCGGTTTCACCAGCCTCGCACCGTCGACGGGCGCCTGAGGCGGAAGCGCCCTCGGCAGAGCGTCGATGAGGCGCGCGGCAATGGCTTCGCTCCCGGCTTCGTCTGGCGAAGCCGAGAGGCTTGCGCGAATGAGGCCGTCGAGACGCCGCGCTTCGGCGAAGGCGGCCGCCGCATCGGCGTCGTAGGCAATGAGGCGGGCGGCGGCGCTGCGATCCGCGTCGGGCCATGCGGCAACGTCGCTCCCATGGATATCGAGAAGATCCTGAAAACGGGCGCGGGTCATAGACGGGCGGATCATGGGCGGCTCCCGGACGTAAGGTCATCGGATTGCGGGCGAAGGGCGTCGCGCAGCGTTCGCTTCGCGCGCACGAGCAACGCTTCGACGCTTGAAACGCTGGCCTCCAGCACGGATGCGGCCTCGGCGTTGCTGAGGTCTTCGTAGTAGGTCAGCACGATGGCCGCGCGCTGGCGATCCGGCAGATCGGCGATCGCGCGCGCGACGGCGGCATCCGCTTCCCGCCTTTCGAGGCTCGCCTGCGCGGAAGGCGACGGGTCCGGCACCACAGCCGCGTCGTCGAGCGGGGCGAAAGTCTTCTGCCGTTGCCTATTGAGACAGAGATTGACGACCACGCGATAAAGCCACGTCTTGAAAGCGGCCTCGGCGCGCCAACGCGGGGCATTCACCCAAACGCGCAGCATCGCCTCCTGCACGATCTCCTCGGCATCGGCCGGATTCGCAAGCATGCGCCGCGACAGCGCGAGCGTTCGCGCGGCGTGGCGGGCAGCGAGGTTGCGGAAGGCGGCCTCGTCGCCCCGCGCCACGCTTAACATCAGGGCCTCGTCGGTCGCTTCGGCGGAAACGGCGGCGCGGCGGGTCTCGGGCGCGGCGTTCCGGCGCGGGCTATCCTTGGGCGGCGACACGACGAATGGCCTCGCCAGCGTTTCTTCGTACATCCATGCAACGGCCTCGATAGTCACGCTCTCCGCCTCGTCGCGCAAGGCCCGCAATGGCGCCTGCTTACCACTTTGGACACGGCAGGCGCAAAAATCCTGCGCAGGGTTTCGCGCCGCCGCCGTGTCCAAGCTTCAGGCGGCGGGCGAGTTCGCAGATCGCTCCGCCGCGACCGAAACCGATGCACCACCGAAGCGCCCGGCGCGGCAGCTTCGTTTGAAGGACACATCTCATGAATGGATTTCTCGGGCGCGTGACGACGCCGTTCACGTTCGGCCTTTTTGCGGTTTCCGCGATTTCAGGGTTGGCGCTTTTCTTTCATCTGGGCTCGAACCTCTTTCACAGCATGCATGAATGGCTCAGTCTGCTGTTGCTTGTGCCCTTCTTCATTCACGTCTGGCGAAACTGGGGCGCGATGAAAGGCTATTTCCGGCGCGGCTCGATGGTGGTTCCGCTCGTCCTCACGCTAGCGGCCGCCGCTGCGTTCGCGGTTCCGGCGGCGATGAAAGGCCAGACGGGTTCGCCGCGAGCGGCCGTCATGCTGATGACGCAGACGCCGCTCGACGCGCTCGCCCCGGTTCTGAAGACCACGCCGGATGCGCTGAAAGCGAGCCTCCTTCAGCGCGGCTACAAGGTGACATCGACCGCGGATACCCTCGCAAGCGTGGCGGCTGCGTCCGGCGCACCCGCGATCAAGCTGCTGGTGGAGGTGATTCCGCCACGGCGATAGAGCGTAGTATTTGACGGCGGGGCCGCGCGACCTTACCTTCGAAAGGTTTGGAACAAGGACGCGAAGCATGTCGAAGCGGCAAGAGTTGCGCGCGCCCGCCCTCGAATTGAGTCAGGCAAACGGGCTGCTCGAACTGAATGAGCGCTACCGGGAAATCTTCCGGAGCATCGTCGAGACCTATCTCGAAACGGGCGAGCCGGTCGGATCGCGACATCTGTCGCGCCAGCTTCCGATGACGCTGTCGCCCGCATCAGTCCGCAACGTGATGTCAGACCTCGAAGCGCAGGGGCTGATCTACGCGCCGCACGTGAGCGCGGGCCGCATCCCGACACAGACCGGCTTGCGCCTGTTCGTCGACGGGCTGCTCGAAGTCGGCAGCATCGAGGAAACGGAGCGCGAGCAACTCGAACGGCAGCTTCTGCGCGACTATCACCGCGAAAATGCCGTCACATCAGAGGTGCTGGCGGAGGCGGGCGATCTTCTCTCGGGCCTGTCGCGCTGCGCGGGCGTCGTGCTCGCCGAGAAGCAGGTAAGCCGCCTGAAGCACATCGAATTCGTGAGCCTCGACGCCAAGCGCGCGCTGCTCGTGCTGGCGGGCGACGACGGCAGCGTCGAAAACCGCGTGCTGAATTTGCCGGAGGGCCTGCCCCCGCAGGCACTCGTCGAAGCGACGAACTACCTCAACGCGAAAATTCGCGGCGTTACGCTTCCCGAGGCGCGCGAAAAGATCGAGGAGGAACTCAAGGCGAGGCAGGCCGAACTCGACGCGCTCACCGCGAAGCTCGTGCGGTCCGGTCTCGCGCAGTGGTCGGGCGGGCGCGAGGACAATCGCAGCCTGATCGTGCGCGGCCAGTCGCGCCTCCTGAACGACCTCAAGGCGGTGGAAGACCTAGAACGCATCCGGCTGCTTTTCGAAGATCTCGAATCGCAGAAGGCGCTCATCCACCTTCTCGACCTCGCGGAAAAGGCGGAAGGCGTCCGCATCTTTATCGGCTCCGAGAACAATCTGTTTTCTCTGTCGGGCTCTTCCCTGATCGTCGCTCCGTTCCAGGATCATGAGCGCAAGATCGTGGGCGTTCTCGGCGTCATCGGCCCGACACGGCTCAATTACGGCCGTATTATCCCCATGGTTGATTTTACAGCCAAGCTGGTCAGCCGCGTGCTCGCTTGATTATCCCGGCGAAACCGCCGATATAGCTTCAAAAATCGCGAATCGTAGGTCGAGGATAGCGGCTGATCCTCATCGTAACGGAAACGGCACAATACCATGAACGATACCCCGGACGGGCCCTCGGACGCGAACGGGCCGGAAAATAGCGATTCTCTCGGTCGCGACCAGAATCCGCCTGCCACCGAAGAGCAGGTGAAGGCGCTGGCGCAGATGCTGGCCGACGTGAGGGCCGAGAATACCGATCTCAAGGACAAGCATCTGCGCTTGCTCGCGGAGATGGAGAACTACCGCAGGCGCAGCGAGCGCGAGAAGGCTGAAACCGCGAAATATGCGTCCTCCGAATTCGGCAAGGATGCCATCGGCATCGCCGACAATCTGCGTCGCGCGATCGAAGCCGCGCAGAAGGAAGCGGCATCGGATCAGACCCCGGCTTTGAAGACGCTGCTGGAAGGCGTGGAGGTGACGGAGCGCGAGCTTCTCAAGGTTTTCGAGCGTCACGGCATCACGCGCTTCGAGCCGCTCGGCGAGAAATTCGATCCGCATACTTCAGAGGCGATGATCAAGGTCGACGTGCCCAACGTGCCTGCCGATGTGGTCGTGCAGGTGCTTCAGGCCGGCTACAAGATCGGGGAACGCGTCTTGCGCCCGGCGGCCGTGATCGTCGCCAAGGGCGGCAGCCCGGTCAAGCCGGTGCCGCCGCAGGACGAGCATTCGGCCGAACCCGTGAGCGCACCGTCGGCCGCGCATGCGGAACCGCATCACGATCACCACGCCGTCGAACCCGCGCACGAACACGATCCCGACGTTTTCCGCGATCCGACCGGCGCCCCCCAGCGGCGAGACCGTCACGGCGCCGACAAGCGCGCGTCCTCGGTGACGCAACCCGTCACGGAAAACAGCGGCCCGGCGGGCGTCGACGATCTGATTTCGTCCTTCGGGAAGCGGCTCGAAAACGGGAATTGAGATCGGCTCAGTCGGCGGGCGCGGCGATCAACCCGCCCCGCCCCTTCCGGCGAGCGTCAGCGCCTCGCGGAGACGACCCCCCGTGCGTTCGAGCAGCGCGCGGGCCTCGTCGAGCGCACACCCTTGCAGCAGAAGCACCGCAAGCTTGATATTGCCGCCCGTCTGCGCCAGCGCTTCACGCACCGCGCCCAAGTCCTTGCCGGTGAGATGCACGAGCATCTTTTCGCGACGCCCGACAAGCTTCGCGTTCACGGCCTGCACCTCGACCATCAGCCCTTCGTACACGCGCCCGAGGCGGATCATCACGAGCGAGGACAGCATCGCGAGCGTAATGCGCTGCGCCGTTCCCGCGTTCATGCGCGTCGACCCGGCGATGGGCTCCGACCCCGTTTCGAGGCAGATCGGACAGTCCGCTTCCAGGAGAAGCGGCGTATCGGGGTTGTTCGCGACACCCACGGTGAGCGCGCCGAGTTTCTTCGCCTCGCGCAGCGCCGATAGCGTGAACGGCGTCCTGCCGCTGGCGGCGACCGCGATCAGCACGTCATTCGCGCCGACGCCGTGCTCCACGCGGATGAGTTCGGCGGCGCGATGCGTTTCGTCCTCCGCCCCCTCCACGGCCTGCACCATGGCTTCGTCGCCGCCCGCGAGCAGCAGCACGAGGCGATCTTTCGGCCAGCTGAAGGTGGGCATCAGTTCCGCGCCGTCCTGCACCGCGAGGCGGCCCGACGTGCCCGCGCCCGCATAGACGAGGCGACCGCCGCTGGCGAGCCGTTTCTCCATCGCAAGCACGGCGCGAAGGATGTCGCGCCGCGCCGCGCGCACGGCGGCAACGGCGGCGAACTGCCCCTCGATCATCGCGTCGAGCGCGTCGAGCGGCTCCCATACATCGATGCCGGAAAAGCGTGGGGATGGCCGTTCAGTATCCATAACAACCGAAAACGCGTTCGAGTGGCGCTGGACTTTATAGTATGCAACCTTAAATAAGCGTCCGCAACAAGGGCATAAAGAGTGAACACGGAAGCGTTTTATCTCGCAGTGGACGGCGGCGGCACGAAATGCCGGGCGCGTCTCTCGAACGCGAAGGGCGAAACGCTGGGGAACGGCCGATCCGGCCCGGCGAATGTCCGTCGCGGCCTGCGCCAAGCCTTCGCTGCCGTCATGGATGCCACGGCGCAATGCTTCGAGCAGGCGGCGATTGCGCCCGATTACAGCCGCGTCGTCGCCTGTCTCGCGCTTGCGGGCGCGGGTGAGCCGGACATTCAAGGCGAACTCTCGCGATACGCGCACCCTTTCAAGGCCGCGATTTTTACCACGGATTCGCATGCGGCTTGCGTCGGTGCGCATCGTGGGGAGGATGGCGGCGTGATCATCGCCGGGACAGGCAGCATCGGGGAAGCCAGTCTGCGCGGCGTGCGCCATCGCGTCGGCGGCTGGGGGTTCCCGGTGTCCGACGAGGGCAGCGGCGCGTGGCTCGGCCTCGAAACCGTGCGGCGAACGCTATGGGCGCTCGATGGGCGGGCGGCACGGTCGCGTTTGCTCGACGAAGTGGCGAGCCGCTTCGACCATGACCCGAACGCTGTCACGCTCTGGGCAATCGAGGCCGCGCCCGCCGATTACGGCACGTTCGCACCGCTGGTCTTCCGGCATGCGGGTGAGGGAGACGCCGTCGCCCGCGAACTTGTCGCTTCGGCGGCGCGCCATGTGGAACGAATTGCCGAGGCGCTGCTTGTTCTCGGAACGCCAAGGCTGGCACTCATGGGCGGCCTCGCGGAGCCGTTAAGGCCGTGGCTGTCCGCAGAAGTAAAGGGATCGCTGGTTCGCCCGGTCGGCGACGCACTGGACGGCGGGCTGCAACTCGCTCGAAACGCGGTTTCGGGCAGGAGGATACATGAAACATCCTGACGTGCCGGACGTGCGCATGGCGCAGGAAATCCGCGAGGCGCCGCATGCGGTGAGCCGTCAGCGCGACGCCCTCGCCCGCCCCGTCGAGGAGCTTGCGGCGCGATTGAGGCGGAAGCCGCCCCGGGTAATCGTCACCTGCGCGCGCGGCAGTTCGGCCCATGCCGCCACCTTCGGCAAGCATCTGTTCGAGCGTTATCTGGGCGTGCCGGTGGCCGCCGCCGCGCCGAGCATCGCGAGTGTCTACGGCGGCGAACTGAAGCTGAAGGATCAGCTTTTCCTTGCTATCTCTCAATCCGGCAGCAGCGCCGACATCGTCGCCATGACCGAGACCGCGCAGCGTTCCGGCGCGCTGACGGTGGCAATCGTCAACGACATCGATAGCGCGCTCGCCCGCGTGAGCGACATCGTGCTTCCCATGAAGGCCGGACCCGAGCTTTCCGTCGCGGCCACGAAAACCTTCGTCACCACTCTTGCGGCGCTGGTTCGGCTCACGGCGGCCTGGAACGGGCACGCCGCGCTCGATGAGGCCGTCGCCCGCCTGCCCGAACGCCTCGCCGCCGCTTCGGATCTGGACTGGAGCGCGGCGCTTCCCGCGCTGGCTCGCGCGCCGAGCCTGGTCGCCATCGGGCGCGGGCCGACGCTTGCCATCGCCCGCGAGGCAGCGCTGAAGCTCAAGGAAACGGCGAATCTTCACGCCGAAGCCTTCAGCGGCGCGGAGTTCCTGCATGGACCGGTGGCGCTCGTCTCGCCGGAATACCCGATCCTGATGTTCAACCCGACGGACGAAGCCGCCGGAGGCATGGACCGGCTCGCCGCCGATCTGCGCGGCAAGGGCACGGCGCTTTTCGCGACCGGCTCCGAACATGACGCAAATTTAACCGCCCTGCCGCCGGATCAACCCGAGACAGATGCGGTTTGCCTTATCCAGAGCTTCTACATGATGGCCGTCCGGCTCGCTGAACGTCTCGGAACCGACGTCGACCGCCCCCGCCACCTTCGCAAAGTCACAAGCACACGATAATGCTACGCAATCGATACGCTATAGCTGCCTCCGTGATCTTTGACGGTGCGGAGGTCCATCGGGATCGCGCGGTCTTCATGCGAGGCGGGCGCATTCTCGGCATCGTGCACCGCGGTAATCTGCCCCACGGCGTGCCCGTGCGAACGCTGCCGGACGGCGCGTGGCTCGCTCCGGGCTTCATCGATACGCAGGTGAATGGCGGCGGTGACGTGCTCCTCAACGACAAGCCGGGCGCGGGGGCGATGGCCGCCATCGCGGCGGCACACCGGCAATTCGGGACCACGGGCGTCATGCCCACGCTCATCACCGACGCGCGCGAAAAGATGGTCGACGCGCTCGAAGCGGTAGACCGCGCGGCGGCGCTCAATCCGGGTGTACTTGGGCTTCACATTGAGGGGCCATTCATCTCGCCGGAGAAGCCCGGCATCCACTGCCGCGACTTCATCCGCGAGCCGACGGCGGAGGACATCGATCTCCTCACCGCGCAGCGCGAAACGGCGACGCTCGTGACGCTTGCGCCGGAGCGCGTCGGCGAGGGCGTCGTCGCGCGGCTGGCCGATGCGGGCGTTCGTGTCTCGCTCGGCCATTCAATGGCAACCTATGAGGAAACGAAGGCTGCGCTGGACGAGGGGCTGACCGGCTTCACCCACCTTTTCAACGCGATGCGCCCGCTCGGCGCCCGCGATCCCGGCCCCGTAGCCGCCGCGCTCGAAGCGCCGAACGCGTTTTTCGGCATGATCGTGGACGGCGAGCACGTCTCGCCCGCGATGCTCCGCCTGGCGCTGCGCGGCGCCGCGCATCCGATGCTCGTGACGGATGCCATGCCGCCTGTTGGGGGGAAAAACGGTAGCTTCCCGCTCAACGGGCAGGACATCGTGCTCAAGGATGGGCGCCTGACAAATGCGGCGGGGACGCTGGCGGGGTCGGCGCTCGACATGGCGTCGGCGGTGCGAAACACGGTGGACATGCTCGGCGTGCCGCTGACGGATGCGCTCCGTTTCGCGTCGACCGAACCGGCGGCGTTCCTCGGTTTTGGCGATCGGCTGGGCCGCATCGCGCCGGACTTCCGAGCCGATCTCGTGGGCTTCGATCCGCGCGACATGACGATTTACCAGACGTGGGTCGATGGCCGATCCTCAGACGTGCCGACTCCGGCCACGACCGCGTGATCTATTCCCCGATCAGGGGAAGCTCGTGCGCCAGTGCGTCGATCATGTCGCTGACGGTGGCCTCGCTCGTGTTTAGCGTGAGCGAGATGCGGAGCCGCGCGGTCTTTTCCGGCACGGTCGGCGGGCGAATGGCGCGGATGTCGTAGCCATAGCCGCGCATCGCAGCCGCGAGCGCCGTTGCGCGCGTGTCCGCCCCCACGACCACCGGCACGATTTGCGAGCCGCTGCCCTCGATCCCGCAGCGCTCCTTGATGGCGGCATTTGCGAAGGCAATAAGGTGTGCGAGCTTTTCGCGCCGTTCCGGCTCTTCCTTGCACAGGCGAAGCGCGGCGCGAACGGCGGCGGCGATCAACGGCGACGGAGCGGTGGAAAAAATGAACGGCCGCGAACAATTCACCAGATAGTTGCGGAAGGTGCGCGGCACGCAAACGAGCGCACCGGCCGAGCCGAGCGCCTTGCCGCAGGTGTGAAGCGAGACGATGTTCTCGCGGCCTTCGAGATGCGCGGCGAGGCCGCCGCCGTCCGGGCCGAACACGCCTGTTGCGTGCGCTTCGTCGATCACGAGCATGCCTTCGTGGCGCTCGGCGATGGCGGCGAGGTCGTCGAGCGGCGCTCGGTCGCCGTCCATGCTGTAAAGGCTCTCGACCGCGATCCAGGCGCGGCCCTTGCCGCCCGCTGTCCGCCAATCGCGGATACGATCCTCCACCGCGTTCGCGTCGTTATGCGCGGCCTTGACGGTCTCGGCCTTGCCCGCTCGCATGCCATCATGCGCGCTGGCGTGGATGAGCGCATCGTAAACCACAAGGTCGCCGCGCCTCGGCAACGCCGCGAAGATCGCGTAATTCGCCTGGAAGCCGTTCGAGAAGAACAGCGCGCTTTCCGCGCCGAAGAACTTCGCCGCGTCGGCTTCGAGGCTTTCGTGTTCCGAATAGTTGCCGCGAAGGAGCCGCGACCCGCCCGCGCCGATGGCGATACCGCGTTCGAGTGCGGCGAGCACGGCGTCCCTCAGTTCATGCGATTCCGCGAGGCCGAGATAGTCGTTCGACGTAAAATCGTAGCCGGACGGAAGCACGAGCTGGCGAAGGCGCCCGCGCTCCTCCAGCCGCGCCAGCGTGTCTTCATAAGGCCGCAGCATGGACCGTGTCCCGGGCGGCGCAGCTTTCGGTGCGATCCGCTTGTGTCAGTTCCATCGGCGAAAGGCCGAGCTTCGCGAACAACTGCGCGTCCGAGCCTTCTTCCGTGTTCTCTGTCGTCAGCAGCGTATCGCCCATGAAGATCGAGTTTGCTCCCGCGAAGAAGCACAGCGCCTGCGTCTCGTCGCTCATCTCCGCGCGGCCAGCCGAAAGCCGGACCATGGAGCGAGGCATCATGATGCGCGCGAGCGCCACCGTGCGAACGAAGGCGATAGGGTCCATGGGCGGCACGTTTTCGAGCGGCGTTCCCTCGACCGGCACCAGCTGATTGATCGGCACGCTCTCTGGCGGTTGCGGCAGGTTCGCCAGCGTCACCAGCATGTCGAAGCGGTCTTCCGGCTCTTCGCCCATGCCGAGAATGCCGCCGCAGCAGATCTTGATGCCCGCCGCGCGCACGCGATCCAGCGTTTCGAGCCGGTCGGCGAAGGTGCGAGTCGTGATGATTTCCTTATAGTATCGCTCGGACGTGTCGATGTTGTGGTTGTAATAGTCGAGCCCGACGGCGGCGAGCCGCTTCGCATGCGCGTCCGACAGCATGCCGAGCGTCATGCAGGTTTCCATGCCGAGCGCCTTAACACCCGTCACCATGGCGCAGATCATGTCGAGGTCGCGCTCCTTGGGACTGCGGAAGGCAGCGCCCATACAGTAGCGCGACGCACCCGCCGCTTTCGCCTTGCGCGCCTCTTCGATGACGCGCTCGACTTCCATGAGCTTCTCCGCCGAAAGCCCGGTCTTGTGATGCGCGGACTGGTTGCAATAGGCGCAATCTTCGGGGCAACCGCCGGTCTTGATCGACAGGAGGCGGCTTACCTGGACCTTGTTCGGTTCGAAATAGCGGCGATGCAGGCTGTGGGCCTGAAAGATGAGGTCATTAAACGGCTGGTCGTACAGTTTCTGCGCTTCTTCGCGCGTCCAATCGTGCCGTTCATCACTGGTGCGGGACACTTGAGGCGAACCCCCTTGTTTGAATTCCCGGCGTTTGTAGACCTCCTGACCGCCGCGCGCAACAAACGGGACGCGCGGCGCGATCAGATCAGGATGCGACCTTGAAGGGGACGGTTTCGGCGAAGCGTTGCTTCGACACGCGCTTGTCGAAAACGACGCGCTTGGCGGGAAAGCGGATGGAAACTTCGGTTCCCTCGCCCGGAGTGCTGTCGATCGTTAGCGTACCGCCGTGCAATTCGGTGAGGCGAACCGCGAGCGGAAGCCCCAGCCCCGCGCCCTCGTAGCGGCGCGACAACCCGGTCTCCACCTGCCGGAACAGTTCAAGCGCCTGCCGGATCTCATCGCCGCTCATGCCGATGCCTGTGTCGCGGATCTTGATGCAGAGACCGCCGTCCCATTCGGGCATCGCTGAAATCACGATGCGGCCGCCTTGAGCTGTGAACTTGATGGCGTTCGAAAGCAGGTTGACGAGGATCTGCTTCAGCTTGCCCTTGTCGCCGTGAATCACGACGCCGAGATTGCGGGCGGGCGCGGCGAGGAGAACGCTCCCCGCAAGCGCCTGACCTTGCACCGCCAGCAGGCTGCGGTGGATGAGCGTGTCGAGATTGATCTTGTCCTCGTGCAATTCGAGCTTGCCCGACTCGATGCGTGTCACATCCAGAATGTCATTGACGATGGTCAAGAGGTGCGTTCCCGACTGGTGGATGTCGGCGGCATAGGATGCATAGCGGTCGATGTCGGTGCCGATCATCTTGTCGCGAATGATCTCCGAGAAGCCGAGAATGGCGTTCAGCGGCGTTCTCAACTCGTGGCTCATATTCGCCAGAAACGCCGATTTCGCCTCGTTCGCCTGTTCCGCCCGCCGCTTGGCCGCGACGAGTTCCGCATTGGTCCGGCGGAGCTTCACGCGTTCGTTCGCAAGCTCTTCGCTGATGGAGAGGAGCGCGGCATGCTCCATCCGCACCTTGTCGCTTTCGCGGTCGAGGGCGCTTTCCTGGGCGACGCGCCTGTTGATCTCCCGATTGAGCATGATCGCCATGAAGAACGGAAGACACAGCGCCGCAAGCCCGAGGCCAATGAAAGTAAGCTCCTGCCGGCGCGCGGGAGCCAGAACCTCATCGCGGCCAACGCCGGAAACGATCACCAGCGGCAGATCCGGAAACTTGCGCAAGTGCTGAATGCGAACGATACCGTCCGGGGAGCCGTCGCCCACCAAAAAGCCGCTCGGCATATCCGCCAAGTTCTTGAGCGACTTGAGCGTTGCGGGACTCAGCGGGGGAACGGAGGTGTCGAGACCACCCGATTTCGTATATCGGGCCAGACGCACGCCATCGCTGCGAATGAGGTTAATGGCCGTCGTTTCACCGAGATGAAACTTGCGGTGGAGCGTGGTCAGAAGGCTGGGCGTCAGGGATGTAACCACCACACCGGCGAATTGGCCGTTCCTTTCGAGCCGAAGCGACAAGGGGATGACGGTTCTTTGGGACAGCCTGCCCTGGATGGGCGAGCCGATATAGAGGTCCGCATCGCCCCGTTTCTGAACGCGGAAGTAATCGCGGTCTGCCACGCTTGTCGCGCCCGGACCGCTAGGAACAGTCGTTGACACGACATTGCCATCGGCGTCGGTGACGGAAATATCGATCGAAGGTGCGCCGTAAGCGGGCGCCGGTCTCGCTTTCTCGATCTCGAACCGACCTTCGCTTCGTTCAAACTCGCGCTTTGTCTCCACCGCCGCATTTGCGGCGGCCTCGAAGCTCGTGCGGATCTGTTCTTCGAAACCGGCGGATATGTTGGCGGCGTCCACACGCGCGCGCCTGAGCGCATCGTGACGCTCATTGATGATAGCTTCGCCGACCAGCACGCAGATCGCTACCATGATCGCGAGGCTGAAGGCCACGATACGGCGCTTGGTTTTTTTAGCCGCAGCCCAGCGAGACGCTTCACGTGGGGTTATGGGTAGCCGGTCTTGTGGAAGTGATCGCCATATCACGAAAGAAGTCCCTAAACTTGCCATAAAATTGGGCTAAGGGTGGTAATGTTTTTCAGATGAGTGGTATAGATCATAAAAGTATCAGTCACGAACAAAAGCAACCTGAGCGCTTGCGCGAGGTAAATATAGCTTTTTGTATTTGAATTAAATACCACTAAATCTCTTATCGATGCAGGCGACGGCATCTGTTCATCTTCTCAGCTTTCGCCGCGACAATTCATTGCATGAAGCGAGCGTAACAAAAAGAGATATTATATAAACAGGCAGAAGCAGATGCGCTTAAGATTTGGTATATATTCGCTCCGGGGCGACGCTCTGCCTGCTGAGAAGTCCGGACAACGCGTTCCGGCGATCAGGTGCCGCGCGTTTTATCGAGAAGGCCGCCCTCTATTGCGACACGGATCAAATCTGCCGTGGTCCTGACATTGAGCCGCTTCAACGCCCTCGCGCGGTGGGCTTCGATGGTTTTCGTGCTGAGGCCCAGAATGCGCGCCACGCCCTTGTTGGGCTGGCCGGACGCCAGCAGTCCGACAACTTCCCGCTCTCTGGCCGAAAGCTGGTCCACGAGGGCCGCGGGTTGCGTTGCGCCAGTCTTTCGCGACGGTTCGGGGCCAATCGTTGCTCCTCCGGCTCTGATGATCTCGTCCGAAATTCGTCTCAGACGCAGACTGCCGGCGAGCTTCTTTTCAGCGTCGTCGTGGGATGGATAGCAGTAGATCGTGTAAAGTCTCAGTTCGTTGTCCCACGAGATCAACATCGACGACTTTTCGCCCGAGGCGCCTTCCTTTACGACCGTCACCGCAGGAAGCGTCAGCTTGGCCGACGTCCGCTTCTGAAGCGCGCCGATCTTGTAGCCCAGCCCCCTGAACGGCGGGAAGGTGCCGCAAATGGAGCTTCCTGCCGGAAGAACGCCCGCAAGCTTTCCGATGGAGAAAGTCACCACCTGTCCCGCATCGGCAAAGGCCAGCCCGAAACCGCTCTGTTCGAACATGGCCAACGCTACCGAATCCGCATCGGTTTCCCTCATAGGGCGAGCCCTCTCGCAATGCAGTGCCGCGCGACCTCCGCGAAAGCGTCAAGCACCAGATATCCCGTTTTTGCGCTGGTCCAGACGAAGTCGACGCCGATGGCCGCGGGCATGAGAGTGCTGGCGGGGCTCGTAAGAAGGTCGGCCTTGTTCATGACGATCTTCGCAGGGCGCCCCGGAAACTCGCGCTCGAACCCGCTCCACAGATCGACCGCAGCCTTCTGGGTCAGCGGGCGCGACACATCGGAGACGATGAGCGCCCCGGTAGCGCCTTCCGAGTATATATGGCGGTAGATATCTTGCGAATAGTCGCCGTCTATGTCCCAGATAAGAAGATTTACATCGACGAGCAGGCCGGAGACGGTCGCCTTGAGTGTGAAGTCGAAAATGTCGACACCGATCGTCGCCTTGTAGCTTGAATCGAAGGTGCCGAACACGAGGCGCCTGGCGAGCGACGTTTTTCCAACTCCGACTTCGCCCAGCAGCAACAGCTTTATCGCCTGATTCTTCATGAGGCATACTCGCGATTAATGTGTCGATTGCACGCACGACTTGGCGCGCCCTCAGGTGGAACCCTTACTGAACCCTTCATACGATCGTTCGAAACTGAGCCGTCGCTTATCATATTCTGTTGTTTTTCTAGGAGATTCCACAAGTCTTCCCTTGCCGCCCCTCATATGACATCTAGGGAATTATCCTTAGTCGACTTGGTGATGACGACATGCTCTTTAGGGAGTTCCTTTTGGGGAGCCCAGTCATGCGCAATAATACGCCGAGCTGCGTCGTGCTAGAAGAATATTTAAGCGAAGATGAATATGCACGAAAATCTGCGGTGAACCTGGCCCGGCTGCTTTCATTTGCTATGGCAGATTTCGAGGAGCTCGGCATGTCCCATTGGAACGACAGGATCGAGGAGTGCATCAGCGCTTTGATGCTTAGGTATCAGCTTGGTTCCGAGGAGCTGTTCCGCGACGGGCGCGAGTCGCTCCAATAGCGACAGCCGCCGCGGCCTCCCCCTGCGACCGCACGCCGCTTGCCCGCATGATAAGGTAAACAAACGATTTTTTTCGACCCACGATTTTATGTGATATTGAGGCACATTGCTTGGATACGGGGCAGGTGGGTGACATGCTTTCCGATACGACCGAGGCCGCCGAAGACGGGTCGACGCCCGAAATTGTTATCATCAAGGAAATTATACTCCGCGACCTCCGCCACGCCCATGAAGCGCGAATGGCGGGGATCGAAGAGCGCCTTTCCCTGTTCGAGCAGGAGTGCCGCGCGCGGTTCGAAGCTATAGAAAAGCGGATCGACAGCCTCGCGGCGGCCTCCGAACACTCGCAGAAAGAAGCCCTTTCCGACCTCAGCAAGGCAATCGGCGACATCGCCGGGCGCTTGCGGTTTGAGCGGGGAGCGGCGGGCGATGTCGGCTAAGAACGAATACCTCGCGCTGAAGGACGTTCTCTTCGGGCGGGAAAGCGCTGTGCTCGAAGATGTGCGCGCACTTGTCGCGGCGCACGACCAGAGCATCGGCTCGCCCGAGCAGCTTCGCGAAACCGTTGCCGACGTTCTCGCGGGCGCAATGCGGTCTGCCGGGATCAAGGATCGATCGGGCTTGGCCACGTCCATGGCTCCGGTGATCATCGACGGCATCCGCAGCGAAATCCGCAACTCGCGCAACGAGATCGTCGATGCGCTCTATCCCATCCTCGGGCGGCTGACATCTGCCTATGTGATGAGCGCTTTCCGCGATTTCATGGAGCAAACCAATCAGCGCCTCGAAGGCGGGCTATCTGGCCGGTTCATCTGGCTGCGGCTGTATTGCCTTCTGACCGGCAAGTCTTATGCGAAAGCGTTGCTACGCCGTCGGTCGGCGTTTCGCGTGCAGGAAATCCTGCTGATCGACGCCGAAACCGGCGCGCTTGTCGATTCATGGCGTGCGCCCGATCTGGCGCCGGGGCAGCCTATCGCGGACGACGGGCCGCGCGTGACCGGCATGCTCGCCGCCGTGAACAAGTTCGCGTCGGAGGCCCTCAAGGCGAAGCGTCAGTCTTTGAAGTCCATCGACCTCGGCGAGGAGCAGCTTTATCTGCGCATGACGGCCAAGATGCTGTTCGTGCTCAGATGCGAGGGCTATGCCAGGGCTTCATTGCTGGATGTTCTGGACAAGACCATCGTCGATGTCCTTGAGGCACACGAGCCGCGCCTCAATTCGCCCGACCGACACACCGCTGCGCAAGCCGCCCGCGAAACGCTGGCCGCGCTCGCGGAGAAGGTGCAGGAGACCCTGAGCCAAAGGCGGCGCAGGCCGGTGTTCGCCATCGTGCTTTACAGCGCGCTCATCGTCGCGATCCTCGCCTTTGCGGGGCTTCGATATTGGCAAAGCGAGCGACGGGAAGCGATCCGCGAGGCGGCGGCAAGCGTCGCGAACGCCTATCCGGGTGTGGCGGGCTTCCCTGTCGAGGTGCGCTTCGACGGGGACGGGAAATCCCTCGTTCTGTCCGGCCTCGTGCCTAGCTATCCTGTCAAGGCGGGGATCGAAAATCAGGTGTCTGCCCGCGTTAAGGAACTGCCGGTCGTCAGTCGTCTTCTCGTTCTTCCGGACGCGCGCAAGGTCGACGACCTGCAAAACGCGGTTTCGGCCATCATGGACAAATTGGCCGCTATCGAGGCGCGGATCGAGACCGGAAATGCGGGCGTTGCCGATCTGAAGGCAGGTGTCGCGGCGCAGGGCGCGTCGTTGCGGGCCGTCAGCGCACTGGTTTTCTCGCCGCAGCAGCGCTTCACGGAGTGGGCACGCCGGAACGTCATCTTCTTCGGAGAAGGTGCGAAATTCCGCAATCCCGAGCTGGCTGCCACGAAGATCGCTGAACTGGCCGCGATCATGGCCGACTCGGACATTCGCCTCCTTGTCATCGGTTTCACCGACTCGCTCGGCGACCGCGAACGCAACCAGAAACTTGGCATGGAGCGCGCGAAAGCCGTCGTTGGCGAGTTGGTCAAACTCGGCATAGCCGAGGATCGCCTCGCCACGGTCAGCCGCAGAACGGAAACGGTCGTGACGAGCGAGACAGGCGCCACGAGCAACAACCGGCGAGTGGAATTTCATCTCGCCTTCGAGCGCGAATGAGAAGGCGACCGTCTTTCGGCTTGTGCCGATCCGGGCTAGCGCCGCCTGTCGAAATCGAGATAGCCCGCGCAGGTGTTCTTGACGCGGATGTCGGCACCGACGAAGCGGCAGATCTGGGCCTTGAGGTTCGGATTGTTGCGGATCGCCGCGCCGCTGACCCGCGCGCCGTAGGCTTGCGCGACCTTGGCGAGGTTCTCGTCTTCGCACCATGGCGTCACGGCGAGCTGGCCTGCGATCACCTGCGAGTCGTCGACGCATCTTATCTTTGCTGACGCAGGGGCCGCCATCAACATAGCCGCCGCAAGCGCCAGGCCCGCGCCACCACGAAGCCGGTTCATCCACGCCCCCTCTCTATCAAAGGTCAAGATCGAACGCGGGGTAGCCGCGCCGTGTTACCCGCGCCTCGCCGAAAATCGACCCTATTCGTGACGAAGCGCTTCGATGGGATCGAGCCGCGCCGCCTTCCGCGCCGGAAAATAGCCGAAAATCACCCCGACCGCAGCCGAAAAGCCGAATGCCAACGCGATCACCGAGAGGTCGAGCGACATCGGCACCTGGATCGCGCTCGCGAGCAGCCACGACAGGCCGAGGCCGAGCGCGACCCCGATCAGCCCGCCGAACAGCGACAACACCACCGCCTCGATAAGAAATTGCGTGAGCACCTGCCCCGCGAGCGCTCCGATGGCGAGCCGCGTGCCGATCTCGCGCGTGCGCTCCGTCACCGACACGAGCATGATGTTCATGATGCCGATACCGCCGACGAGAAGGCTGATCGCGGCAACGGCGGAGAGAAGCCCCGTCAACACCTTGTAGGTGCCCGTGAGCGTCGCTGTGATCTCCTTCATGTCGCGCACGAAGAAATCGTCCTGATCGCCAGCCCCGATGCGGCGACGCTCGCGCATGAGCAACTCGACGGCTTTCAGTGTTTTCCCGGTCGAGTGCTGCGTGTCGACGCCGATAAAGATATAGCCGACATCGGTATTGCCCGCGATGCGTCGGTGGAACGTCCGAAGCGGGATCACGACGAGGTCGTCCTGATCCTGACCGAAGGCGGATTCGCCTTTCTCGGCGAGAACGCCCACGATTTCGCAGCTCAACTTGCCGACGCGCATCGACTGGCCGATGATGTCGCCGCCGCCGAACACCTCGCGCTGGATGGTCTTTCCGGCGAGGCAGACGGAACGGCCCGCGCGAAGCTCGCCGTCGTTGAAGGCGCGGCCCTCGGCGACGGGCCAATCGCGCGCCGTGAGGTAGGTCGTCTCCGCGCCGGTGACGTTCGTGCTCCAGTTCTTCCCGGCGGCGATGGCGGTCGCGGCGCGCGTGGCTGCGGGCGCGACGGCGCGGGTGCCGGGAATCTCGCGGCGGATGGCGTCCGCGTCAGCGACGTCGAGTTGACGCGCCACATCCTGCACGCCGCCCGGCCCGACTGCCTGACCGGGGCGCAGCACCAAGAGGTTCGTGCCGAGCTTGGCGATATCCTGCGTGATCTTGTGCGTGGAGCCCTGCCCGAGCGTCACCATGGTAATGACAGCGGCGACGCCGATCACCACGCCGAGCGTCGTCAGAAACGAGCGCATCAGATTGCGCCGGATCGCTTGCAAAGCGAGCTTGATGGTTTCCCAGATCACCGCGCGCTCGCCCTTTCATCGATGCGGCTCACGCGGCCGTCCTCGACATGCAACACCCGCGTTGCGTAAACAGCCATCTCCGGCTCATGCGTGACGAGGATGACGGTCAGGCCGGCATCGCGGTTGAGCGCGGTCAGGAGGTCCATGATTTCGCGGCTGCGCGCACTGTCGAGATTCCCGGTGGGTTCGTCGGCAAGCAGCACGGATGGATCCGATACCAGCGCGCGGGCGATGGCGACGCGCTGCTGCTGCCCGCCGGAAAGCTCGGCGGGTGTGTGCTTCTCCCGCCCCGAAAGCCCGACGAGCGCGAGCGATGCCCGCGCGCGGTCGCGCCGCTCGGAACGGCCCATACCGCGATAGATGAGCGGCATCTCGACATTTTCGATGGCGCTTGTGCGCGGCAGGAGATTGAAGCCCTGGAACACGAAACCGAGATAGTGGCGGCGAAGCAGCGCGCGCTGCACGCGGTCGAGCGAGCCGACGTCCAGTCCCATGAACAGATACTCGCCGCTCGTCGGCGTATCGAGGCAGGCGAGGATGTTCATCGCGGTGGATTTGCCGGAGCCGGACGGTCCCATGATCGCCACGAATTCGCCCCGCCCGATAGAGAGGTCCATGCGGTCGAGCGCGCGCACCATCGCCTCGCCGCTGCCGTAGATCTTCGACACCTGCCTGAACTCGGCCAGCGTTTCCACCGTACCCTCTTCTGCGGCCCCGAGCGTCGCAGGCCGCAACGACCGCGCCGCCGATAGGGATAGAACAAGCTCGCCGGGCATGCGGTCCGTCTCCGTCGAGGGTTGTTCTACAGCCTCGTGCCGCTAATCAGACGCGGCGCGAGGCTGCAGGTTTCTGTTGTCGATCAGCTTTTCTGCGTCAAATCGAGTCCGATTAAACGCAGGCTGTTCTAGTTCGGGCCGTCTGCGAGATCGGTGATGACGGGCGTTCCCGCTTCAAGCCCCGCCTTGACTTGTGTGACGGCCTTGTCGCTCGGCCCGACCCTGATCCGAAGCGCCACCGGCTTGCCGTCCTCCAGCACGTAGACGCGGCGCTCGTTTGTCGTCGTATCGGCGACGGGTGTCGTCGACTGCATGCGCGGCATCTTGAAAAGCGAGAACCCGCCGCCGCGTTTCTTCGCCGGCGGTGGAGGGGGCGCGAAGCGCAGCGCCGCGTTCGGGATCAGCAGCGCGTCTTGTGCTTCTTCCACGACGATATCCGCCGTGGCCGTCATGCCGGGCCTCAGCACGAAGTCCGGATTGTCCGCGCGCAGGATGGCCTTGTACGTGACGACGTGGTTTGTCGTGTCGGACGCGAAACGCACCTGTTCGATGCGCGCCGGGAAGCGCCGCCCCGGATAGGCTTCCACCGTGAAAGTTGCCTTCTGCCCGACGCGCACCTTGCCCACATCGGCCTCGTCCACATCGACGCGCAATTCCACGCGCTTCAGATTTTCGGCGATGACGAACAGAATGGGCGGCTGGAAGCTCGCGGCCACGGTCTGCCCCGGCTCGACGCTGCGCTTCAGCACCACGCCATCGACCGGCGAATAAAGCTTCGTCTTGGAAAGCGCGGTTTCGTTCTGCTTCAACTCGGCTTCCGCGACGCGCACATCTGCCTTCGCGCTGTCGACTGTCGCGGCGGCGCGGCCGAGATCGGCGCGGGCGAAGTCGAGATTGGTGTCGGAGGTAAAGCGCGACGCGTTGAGCGCCTTCTGCCGGTCGAAATGCTTGGACCGTTCAAGCGCGGTCGCCTCGGCCTGAACCACGCGCGCTTTCGCGGCGGCGAGCGCCGCCTTGCTGCGCTCGACCATCGCATTCAGCGTGACGGTGTCGAGTTCCGCCACAACCTGCCCGGCCTTTACCGTGTCGTTATGATCGACGAGCACCTTGCGGATAATGCCCGAAAGCTCGCTCGAAACCTCCACCTGATTGGTCGGGTAGACGGTGCCCGTCGCGGTGACGGTCACGGTGAGATCGCCCTTCAAGGCCGGTTCGGTGACGTAAACGGGTCCGCTCGTTCCGCTCCCGTGAAAATAGGCGTAATAACCGCCGCCCAAGGCGATGGCCGCCAGCAAGAACCAGAGCCACCGGAAAGAACGCCGCTTTCTCCTGACGCCAAGAACGGCGCGGATGTCGCCGGCTTCCGGCTGTCTTTCGATTACGTTCATGGCCGTGCCCAAGCTTACGCGAAACCAATACCCGACAAAGCGAGGGTATACGCCTCAGAGCCTAACCCTTTTCCATAGTATCACCTGTGAAGGCGGAATGAATAATTTTAAGCGCCCTGCCCGTTACGTTCACGCTGTTGTGCGATCGTGGACGGTGTACTGTCGCCGTATATCCAATCTTCGAAGTGCCGGGGAATTTGTAGCGGATGCGCCGCGCACGCCTCCCGCATCTGGGCGCGGTTCTCCGCTTCTCGCGGGCGGTTGACGGCGATGCTCGGGACGGTGAGGCGCCCGCGAAAATGCGCAACAACATCGTATGCGCGAATCGTTATTCGCGATTTCGAATATATGCAGCGATTTCCGGAAGATAGTGCGGGGCCACAAGCATAACCGTGGCCTTTGGTTGCGTTCGCGGAAGCAAAGAGTGCAACCAGGACGATTAATTCCAAGAGTAAACGCAATCACAGATAGGTATTCTGTTGCCCCCCAGTTACAGCGCTGGTCGAACTGCATGCCGATTTATTGTCGACCAGATACAGGCAAAAGAATCGGTGCTAGCTCTGAAGCGTCGGGCGATTCAGAAACATGGGAAAACCTCTCCAGGATTTCCCGCCGCGTAGGCGTTGAATCGAGTTCTATTTGGGCACTATCAGGGGACTATCTATGAAAAAGACTATTCTTGCGGCCGCTTCCGTTGCGGCGCTGATCGGTGTGAGCGGTTCCGCGCTTGCGGCTGATATGTATTCGAAGGGCGGCTACAAGGACGCGCCGGTGATGGTTCCGGAACCCACCTGGACCGGCTTCTATCTCGGCCTTGGCCTCGGCGCGGCTGCCGTGAACCACGACATTGATTACAGCGAAGTTTGGGCGCGCGACAACAAAAATGTCTCGACTCGAAGCGGAGGAGGGCGCGGCGGCAATCATCGGCAGCCGGAAGACTTATCTGCTGGGCTCGACGGCATCAGCGGCACGGGTGCGTTCGGCACGGTCGAAGTCGGCTACGATCGCCAGTTCGGCAGCGTCGTCGCGGGCGTATTCTTCAACTACGACTTTGCCGACGTGGGTACGGACGCTCACCTGAATGGCGACAAGGCCACACTCGACCTCGAAGACTCCTGGACGGTCGGCGGCCGCATTGGCTATCTCGTCAACGCCAGCACGCTCGCCTATGTTCTCGGCGGCTATACGGAAGCCAACTTCGAAGCGAAGGCTGGCGAGTTCAAGTGGGACGACACGCTGAACGGCTGGACTGTCGGCGGCGGTCTCGAGACCAAGCTTGGTGGCAACTGGTTCCTGAAGGCTGAATATCGCTACACGGAATTTGATGGGTTGACTTTCAAGGGCGGCGACGAGAGGGGCTGCTACGTCTCTGCCCAGAAGCTCGACGTCGACACCTCGGTCCAGACGGCTCGCGTTGTCCTCTCCTACAAGGCCGACCTGTTCGGTGGTTCCGTCGACCCGCTGAAGTAGTAGCCCACTCAGCACACTGACCGTCCCCCATCTGGTCAGCGAGGCGCTCCCGCGAAAGCCGGAGCGCTTTGGCTTTTCTGGGGGACGGTTTGCCGTGCCTCCCGCCCTCGGGCAAAAGGCGGCATCCCCCAAAGCGTTGCGACAAAATTCATCGCTCCTTGCGAATTGAAGCGTACCCTTGGCCGCACTACCTGAAGCAAGCTTCTGAAGCCGATGAAGGGGGAAGCCGATGTCTAACCGTTCGATATTCCGGCTGGCGCCCGCAGCGGCGCTGATCGCCGTCGCGCTCGTGCTGTCGGGCTGCGGCGTCAACACCATTCCGAGCTACGAGCAGCAGGCGAAGGCCGCGTGGTCCGAGGTGCAGAACCAGTACAAGCGCCGCGCCGATCTGATCCCGAACCTCGTCGAGACCGTCAAGGGCTTCGCCGCGCAGGAAAAATCCGTGCTGGAAGGCGTTGTCGAGGCGCGCGCCAAGGCCACGCAGGCGCAGATCAACCTGCCGCCGGACGCGCTCACGAACCCTGAGGCGCTGAAGAATTTCCAGGCCGCGCAGGCGCAGCTTACGGGCGCGCTCGGGCGGTTGCTTGCCGTGGTCGAGAATTACCCGGATCTCAAGTCGAACCAGAACTTCCTCGCGTTGCAAAACCAGATCGAGGGGACGGAGAACCGCATCGCCATCGCGCGGCGCGATTACATTCAGGCCGTCCGGCAATATAACACCGAGCTGAACACCTTCCCCGGCCGCATCTGGAAGGCCGTGCTCTATTCCAACGCGAAGGACATGGCGACGTTCGAGGTGCCCGTCGAAGAGACGCAAACGCCGAAGGTGGATTTCGGAACGAACAAGCCGAAGCAGTAGCGAGCCAGCATGAGCATCGCGCGGCGGGGTGAACATGGCGTCCCGGAGCGGCCACGCGCCGTTGCCGGGATGGCGCTTTTCGCGGGGCTGGCGCGGCTAGCGGCGGCGCTCGTCCTGCTGGCGCTCATCGCCGCCGCGCTCGGATCCGCCCGCGCCGCGCCGACCTTCCCGCCGCTCACCGGTCGCGTGGTCGATAACGCGAAGCTGCTCAGGCCCGCCGACAAGGCCGCGCTCGACGCCGAACTCGCCGCGCTTGAGGCGAAATCGAGCGATCAGCTTGTCGTCTTCACCACGCCGTCGCTGCAAGGCTACGCAATCGAGGATTACGGCTATCAGCTCGGCCGCGCGTGGGGCATCGGCCAGAAGGGCACGAACAACGGCGTGCTGCTCATCGTCGCGCCGAACGAGCGCAAGGTGCGCATCGAGGTCGGGCGCGGGCTCGAACCGCAATTGACCGACCTGCTTTCCGGGCAGATCATCCGCAACACGATCCTGCCGCGCTTCAAGCGAGGCGACTTCGCGGGCGGCATCAAGGCGGGCGTGACCGACATCCGCGACGTAATGCTGGGCGACGCCGAGGCCGTGAAGGAGCGGGTGGCCAAGCGCCCGGCCGAGCGCCGCGACGCCGACGAGACGGAAGCGCTCATCGCGTTTTTCATCCTCGTCGCGATCTTCATATTCATCGCGTGGGCGCAATCGCAGCAGGGGAACCGGCCGCTTTCGACGTCCGGCCCGTTCAACCGCCGCAGCGGCTATGGCGGCCCGATCGTCTTCCCCGGCGACTGGGGCGGCGGGCGGCGCGGCGGCGGCGGT
>NZ_JAHFZG010000009.1 GCF_018619475.1 Rhodomicrobium sp. Az07 | reverse complement strand
CATTTCCGCGCCGTCGCAACCCGATACGACAAGCGCGACGACAATTTCCTCGCATCCGTCAAGCTTGCGTCAGTCCGTATCTGGCTGCGGGCTTACGAGTCGGTGACCTAGGGATCAGACGGGAAAGATCGGATCGTCACGGCCGGACAGGCGGCGGGCCGCCAGCAAAGCGAAGCGCAGCGTGACCGATTTGCGGCGGCTCGCGGCAAGGGGACACAGCTCCGGCTCCCGCACCATCACAGCCTCATATTCATCCGAGATGCAGAGGCCCGCTTCAGGCGGCAGGATTTCCTGCGGAAAGTCGGGGCCGACCGCGAAGAAAAACCGGTCGCACCATTCGAGATAGTCCTGCCATTTGTGATCGGAGCGGAAATCGGGAACGCCCGACTTGACCTCGACGATCCAGATCTCGCCTTTCATGCCGATGGAAAGGATGTCGGCGCGCCGCCCGCTTTTCAGCGGAAACTCGGTGAGCGCGCCGTGGCCAAGCGTTTCGATGAGGCGCATCGCTCCGCGCAACGGCTTGGGCGCGGGCCTCGCGCGGGAGGGCGAAACGAGGATCGGGATTGCGGCCGGGCCGCGGTCTGATGCCACGATGGACCCACTTCGGAGATGAATTGTTGCTCAGGTCTCCGGTCGACGGAGAACGACCCTCCAAAGGAAACCAAGGAAGGCGCAAAGTCATGCCCCTCGACGACTATCCTCCGTTGACCGCCGCCAGCGACCGGCAACAGCTTAAGCTCTCGGAAAGGCTGTTTGCAACCCGGGCGCTTTCGCTCGACATCGCCCGCCCGCTTTCGCCCGAGGACCAGACGGTTCAGGCGATGGATGACGCCAGCCCGACGAAATGGCATCTCGCGCATACGACGTGGTTCTTTGAAGAATTGCTGCTGAAGCCGTTTCTGCCGGGATACCGCATCTTCGACGAGCGCTTCGCCTATTGTTTCAATTCCTATTACAACAGCCTCGGGGAGCGGCATCCCCGGCCGAGGCGCGGGCTGTTGACACGGCCGCGCGCCGACGAGGTGATCGCCTATCGCGCGCATGTGGATGAAAGCCTCAGGCGGCTTTTCGAGGCGCCGATGCGAGAGGGCGCACTCTCCCTCGTCGAGGTCGGCATCAATCACGAGCAGCAGCATCAGGAATTGATGCTGACGGACATCCTCGCGCTGTTCGCGGCGAGCCCGCTCCGGCCCGCGTATCGCCCCGAAGCCCCGGCACCTGCCGCGATCGAAGGCGGCGCGGGCGAATGGCGCGCCATGAAAGGGGGCATTCACATGGTCGGCCATCGCGGCGACGGTTTCGCCTACGACAATGAAGGCCCCACGCACGAGGTTCTGCTGCGCGATTTCCGCATCTTCAGCCGCGCGGTGACAAACGGCGAATGGCTCGCCTTCATGGAAGCGGGCGGCTATCTGACGCCGTCGCTCTGGCTGGCTGACGGCTGGGCCGCTGTCGAAAACGATGGCTGGCGCGCACCGCTCTACTGGGAGCGCGTCGGCGATGTCTGGCATCAGATGACGCTCTACGGTCTGCGTCCCGCCGAGCCCGCCCGCCCCGTGATGCATGTCAGCTACTACGAGGCCGACGCCTTCGCGCGCTGGGCGGGCGCGAGGCTTCCCACGGAGTTCGAGTGGGAAGTCGCGGCGCTCGGCGAGCCGGAGCCTGCGCCATTCGACTTCGCGCGGCTGGTGCCATCGCCCGCAGAGAACGGCATATCGCCCATGTCCGGCGATGTGTGGCAATGGACCGCAAGCGCGTACCTTCCCTATCCCGGCTTCAAATCGCTCGAAGGGCCGCTCGGCGAATACAACGGCAAGTTCATGTGCAATCAGATGGTGCTGCGCGGCGGCTCCGCGCTGACGCCGGACGGGCACATGCGCCCGAGCTACCGGAACTTCTTCTACCCGCAGCAGCGCTGGCAGATGACCGGACTCCGGCTGGCGAGCGACGCGTGATGCTGGAACCGCTTTCCCCGCATGGGCAGCATCCCGCACCCGACGACGATTTTCTCGACGCGGTGCTTCACGGCCTTTCGCTTCGCAACAAATCGCTGCCGAGCCGCTTCCTTTACGATGCGCGCGGCTCCGACCTGTTCGAGCACATTGCGAAGCTGCCGGAGTACTATCCCACGCGCACGGAAATCGGTCTGTTGAAGGAGCGCGCGCGCGAGTTCGGCGCGGCGCTGCCGGGCCGCGCAATGGTGGTGGAGTTCGGCTCGGGGTCCAGCCGCAAGACGGAACTGCTGCTTGCCGCGCTGGACCGGCCCGCCGCCTATGTTCCCATCGAGATTTCAGCCGCCGCGCTCTATCCCGCCGCGCGCCGCATCGCGAAAGACTTTCCCGATGTGGATGTCTACCCCGTTCTCGGCGGCTTCCACGATCTGGAACGCATGCGGCTTCCGCTTGGCGGCTCGCCGCTCGTCGGCTTCTTTCCCGGCTCGACAATCGGAAATTTCTCGAGACCCGAGGCGGTCGACTTCCTTCTGTCGGCGCGCCGACTGCTCGGCCCCGGCGCCGCCTTTCTGCTCGGCGTCGACCTGCAAAAGCCGCTCGACATCCTGCTTCCCGCCTATAACGACGCCGATGGCGTGACGGCCGCTTTCAACCTCAACCTGCTGGCGCGCATCAATCGCGATCTGGAAGGCACCTTCGACCTCGGAGCCTTCGAGCACGCCGCGATCTGGAACGAGCGTCATCACCGCATCGAGATGCATTTGCGCTCGCTGACCGGGCAATGCGCGAATGTCGCGGGGCGAACCTTCTCGTTTGCGGCCGGCGAAACAATCCACACGGAAAATTCGCATAAATACACGCCTGAAGGCTTTGCACGGCTTGCAGGTGACGGCGGCTGGGAGGTCTCGCGGGTTTTCATCGACGAAAAGCGTCTTTTTTCGGTGCAACTTCTCGCGTAAGAATTTGCCGGGCTTAAACTTGACCGGCTGGTTCCAATGTACCTTATCGACGAACTGCGCGTGCCCGGAGGCGCCGCAGCAGAAGCGCGTGCTTCCCTGGCCTCGCTCGTTTCCGTTGGCGTGCTCAGTTTTCGAGCGCCTGAAACGATCCGAAACACCCTGGCCTGTCATCGCGAGAGCGGCCTTATCGACAGGGTCGGCGAGTTTTTCGTCTGGTTCAATGAATTGTCCGATACGGATCGCGCCATCGCGCATGAGGCGGGCGTCGACTTCGCGGGGTCGGCGGAGAATGGCGGCATCTATGGCGGCTTCCGTGCAATCGCCGAGCGGGCAACGAAGCCTTATGTTCTGATCCTCGAAAACGACATCGTGCCGCTTCCCGGCGCGGATGTGCCTGGCTGCATCGAAAGCTGCATCGCCGACATGATGGCCCACGACATCAAGATCTTTTCGTTGCGTTCGCTTCGTCAGCCAGGAGAGGGGCTCAACTACCGAAAATATCTCGCTTTTTTCGGCGCCGTTGAGCCATTTGTGTCCGGCATCGCGCCACATCGCTCGCCCCTTCCGAGGCGTATCCGTATGCTGCTGGAATACGGCAACCCGGACAAATTCCGCTCGGCGTCGATGTTCCTTGAACGTCAACCGGAAGAGGTACAGCCGAAGGCCGTGCGAAAATTGCCGAGCAACAACTATGTGACCGACTCGCGCTACAGAAATTGGAGCAATCAATCCGTGCTTGTCGAACGTCGATTTTTCCTCGACGTGGTTTGCGCGCGCGTCAAAAGCCACCCCGACCCTCGACTCGTCAACGGTTTCCAGGATATCGAGCGCGCTCTCAACAGCTGGTGGTGGCGCAGGCGTCGCGAGCGGTTGGGAAGCGCAGGAGGTGGCGTATTCACCCACCGCCGCCTTGATCGATGAGCGCCGGGTGTGTGCCGGCGCTTTGCGCCCACACCTCCGGTTGCGGTTGTAACGCTCTGACAAAGCTTTCCCACCCGCCCTGCGTGTTCTCGTGTCAATTATCTCACAGCAATCGGCAAACCGGATTTCGAAGCTCGCGCCCGGTTTGACAGGAGGGTCGGACAGGATCAAAAAAGGAACAGGACCACGGGGACAGTATAATGGGCGGGCACATTTTCAGCATCGGGCGCATGCTCGTGGCTTCGGCTGCGATGAGCGCGGGATTTTCGGCACCGGCAGCCGCGCTTGAGGCTTTCACTGACGCCAATCATCCGTTCTGGGCCATCGATGAAGTTCGGGCGGGTGGCTTCAAGCAGGCCATCGACGATGCGCCCGGCGAGGGTGGCCCCGCCATCAACCTCGAGGTTCTGACCGGTCGAATTCCGGGAGCGTACGAGAACAGCATCCTGAATATCTTCCTCACGCCCCGCCTCCACATCGGCGGCACGATTGCTTTCGACAAGACCAATCAGTTTTATTGGGGCGCGACCTGGGACGTGAAGCTGACGGACCGCGTGTTTTTCGAAACGTCGTTCGGTGGCGCTACGCATGACGGCCCGCTCAGTTCGAGAACCGAAGCCTCTTACGGCTGCGATGTCAACTTCCGCGAATCGGCCTCACTCGGCATCGCGTTGTCGGCGGACTGGAAAATCATGGCCACCATCGATCACATGTCGAACGCGGGCCTTTGCGACACCAATCGGGGGCTTACAAATGCCGGTGTTCGTCTAGGCTACAAGTTCTAAGTGTGCTATCCCTGAAGCCTCGCTCCAGTGGCAAAAGGTGATGGCATGACGAGCATTTCCACCAAGGCAGGCGACGGCGGGAAGACCACTCTGGCGAACGGCGTGCGCCTTTCCAAATCGCATATCCGCATTGAAGCCTATGGCGCCGTCGACGAGACGAACGCCGCCATCGGCGTCGCGCGCCTCAAGCTGCCGGCCGACCAGAGGGCCATCGCCGAAATGCTTGAACGCGTGCAGAACGACCTCTTCGACATCGGCGCGGATCTGGAGGCCGCCGACGACGCCGCGCCCCAGCGGCTGAAGGCGGAGCAGGTTGCCCGCCTCGAACGCGAAATCGCAACGCTGTCCGCCGAATTGCCGCCGCTCAGTGCTTTCATCCTGCCGGGAGGCACCGAAGGCGCGGCCGCGCTGCATCTGGCGCGCAGCATCTGCCGCCGTGCCGAGCGCCGCATCGTCGAATTGAAGGACGTGCAGGGGGAGCCGGTGAGCGACGATATCCTCGCTTATCTGAACCGTCTGTCCGATCACCTTTTCGTGGCGAGCCGCTTCGTGAACGGAAGAGGCGAGAACGATTTTCTGTGGAAGCAGCACGCTGCTTCCTGAAGCACTTCGTTTGGAAGAATTGATCGGGCAAGTCGATGTTTGTGCCACTCTGGGATATGAACCAGCTTAAAAGGGTTAAATTTCAGTATGTCACCATCGGCCTTATCGTACTGAATTGCCTCATCTACTTCATCTTCGAAACGCATCTGGTGCTTTCATCTCCCGCGAGCTTCGTCGACGCGCTGGCACTCAAGCCGCGCGATGTGGAAACGGTGAGCGCGTTCGTCGATCACATGCCGGACCAGTTCCGGCTTGTGACCTATATGTTCCTCCACGGCGGCATCCTCCATCTTTTCGGCAACATGATCTTTCTCTTCGTCTTCGGCGACAACGTCGAGGACGCGCTGGGCCATGTGCGCTTCTTCTTTTTCTATGTCGTTTGCGGGGTTGCGGCGGGGGTGATTCACAGCGTCGTGACGACGACGCCGGATGTACCGCTGATCGGCGCGAGCGGCGCGATCGCGGGCGTCATCGGCGCCTATCTCATGCTGCATCCGAACATAAGGGTATGGGTTCTTTTCCAGAATCCCGTCATCCCGTTCCTGCCGCTTCGCTTTTCCGCGGGCGCCGTGATCGGCGTGTGGATCGTCTACCAGGTCGTTTCCGCGCTCTACCTCACCAATCACGGAACGGCCTGGTGGGCGCATATCGGGGGGTTCTTCACCGGCGCTCTCCTGATCGTCGTCATGAAGCGGCGCGGCGTGCCTTTGTTCGATTCGGCAACGGGCGTGTGACTCGCGGCTTCATTTAACGGCGCGATAATAAATGTTTAAGGGAGGGTCCATTGACTCTTTCGCAAGTGCGAAATACCTTTGGGGGGTACTCGCAACGACGTAAGTAGGATGCAACCAATGTTGACCCGGCGCTGCGGCGCAGCATAATTGGCGGACAAGAAAAATCAGGGCATGTTCCATATGAAGATAATTGTCCCCGTCAAACGGGTAGTTGACTACAACGTCAAGATCCGCGTGAAGCCCGATGGAAGCGGCGTCGATACCATCAACGTCAAGATGTCGATGAATCCGTTCGACGAAATCGCGGTCGAGGAAGCGATCCGTCTGAAGGAAGCCGGGCATGCCGAGGAAGTGATCGCCGTGTCGATCGGTCCCGCCAAGGCGCAGGAGACGCTTCGCACGGCACTCGCCATGGGCGCGGATCGCGCGATACTTTACAAGACGGATCTGCCAGTCGAGCCGCTCGCAGTCGCAAAAATTCTGAAATCCGCCGTCGAAAAGGAAAAGCCGGGCCTTGTGATCCTCGGCAAGCAAGCCATCGACGACGATTCCAACCAGACCGGGCAGATGCTCGCCGCGCTTCTGAACTGGCCGCAGGCGACATTCGCATTCAAGGTCACCCCGCAAGGCGAAACCGTCGAAGTTGTCCGGGAAGTGGACGGCGGTTTGCAGACGCTCGCGCTGCGCCTGCCCGCCATCGTCACAGTCGACCTTCGCATCAATCAGCCTCGCTACGCGTCGCTGCCGAACATCATGAAGGCGAAGAAGAAGCCGCTCGAAGAAATCGACGCCGCTTCGCTCGGCATCGACATCGAGCCGAAGGTGAAGGTGCTGAAAACGGCCGAGCCGCCCACGCGCAAGGCTGGCGTCAAACTCAAGACTGCTGCCGAACTCGTCGACAAGCTGCGCACCGAAGCGGGAGTGTTGCAATAATGGCCGTTCTTCTCGTCGCCGAACATAATAACAAGACGCTTAACGGAGCGACCGCGAAGGCGCTCACCGCCGCGAAGGCGCTCGGCACGCCCGTCCATGTGCTCGTCGCAGGCGCGGGCGTCGATGCCGTCGCGCAGAAGGCCGCGTCGCTGGAAGGCGTGGACAAGGTGCTTGTCGCCGACGCACCGTCTCTCGGCGCTCATCTCGCTGAAGATCTTGCGGCGCTGGTCGTGCCGCTGATGGCGAATTACGATGCGCTCGTCGTCGTGGCGTCGACCACCGGCAAGAATTTCGCGCCTCGTGTCGCCGCGCTCCTCGACGTGCCGCAGATTTCGGAAGCGACGGCGATCCTGTCCCCGACGCAGTTCGAGCGCCCGATCTATGCGGGCAACGCGATCCAGACCGTGGAAGTCGCCGCGCCGAAGAAGGTGCTGACGATCCGCACGACCGCGTTCGCGGCCGCGCCCGAGGGCGGGTCAGCCGCCATCGAAAAGATCGACGCGCCCGCGCCAAGCGCGCTTTCGCAATTCGTGAGCGAGGACATTTCGCAGTCCGCGCGCCCCGATCTCACCGCCGCGAAGGTGGTGGTTTCCGGCGGTCGCGGCCTTGGATCCGCCGACAATTTCAAGCTCATCGAGCGGATCGCGGACAAGCTCGGCGCCGCCGTCGGCGCCAGCCGCGCGGCGGTGGACGCAGGTTTCATCCCGGGCGACTTTCAGGTCGGACAAACCGGCAAGGTCGTCGCCCCGGAACTTTATATCGCCGTCGGTATTTCGGGAGCCATCCAGCACCTGGCTGGCATGAAGGATTCAAAAGTGATCGTCGCCATCAACAAGGACGAGGAAGCGCCTATCTTTCAGGTTGCGGATTACGGCCTTGTAGGCGATCTCTTCCAGATCCTGCCCGAGATCGAAGCGGCTCTCGATAGTCGTAAATAACGCCAAACCAGAGCTGACGATGTCCCACATTGCAACGACTGCCTCTCGTGGAAATCCGTTCGTAAACCACGCAAAGGGGCGCGAGCCTGTCGCCATCAAGACGGTAGGTATTATCGGCGCGGGACAGATGGGCAACGGCATCGCCCATGTCGTCTCTCTGTCCGGCTACAACGTGCTGCTGCACGACATCAGCAGGGAGCGCGTGGAAACCGCGCTCGCCACCATGAACGGCAATATGAGCCGTCAGGTGCATCGCGGCAAAATCACGGAAGAAGACCGCGACAGCGCCCTCGCCCGCATCCGTTACGCACCCGCCGTGGACGCGTTCAACGAGGCCGACCTCGTGATCGAGGCCGCCACCGAAGATGAGGACGTCAAGCGCAAGATCCTCATCGCGCTTTGTCCGCAGTTGAAGCCGCATACGCTTATCGGCAGCAATACGTCTTCCATTTCCATCACGCGGCTGGCCGCCGTCACCGACCGGCCCGAGCAGTTCATCGGGCTTCACTTCATGAACCCGGTTCCGGTGATGGAACTCGTGGAAATGATCCGCGGCATCGCGACCGACGAATCGACATTCCACACGGCGCGGCACTTCGTTGAAACGCTCAACAAGACCGTCACCGTCGCGGAAGATTTTCCGGCTTTCATCGTGAACCGCATTCTTCTGCCGATGGTGAACGAGGCGGTCTACACGCTTTACGAAGGCGTCGGATCCGTAGAAGCCATCGACCTCGCGATGCGCCTCGGCGCGCGTCACCCGATGGGGCCGCTTCAGCTCGCCGATTTCATCGGCCTCGACACGTGCCTGTCGGTGATGCAGGTGTTGTACGAAGGCTTGGCGGATACCAAATATCGGCCGTGCCCGCTGCTCGTCAAATATGTCGAAGCCGGGTGGCTCGGGCGCAAAACCCAGCGCGGATTTTACGATTATCGCGGCGAAGTTCCGGTTCCCACGCGATAAGGCCGCGCCTGAGGTAGTACTTTCGATCAAATTCGCGGTTGTAAGGCGGCGCGCGCCGCATTAAACCTCGCGCGGAACAATCAGGAACACGCCATGTCTCTTATCGACCCCGCCGGCAGTGCTGCATGGGCGGAACGCCCGTACACAGCCGCTCTCGTTCTGGCGAACGGAACGATCATTCAAGGCCATGGCGTCGGGGCGGAGGGGCAGGCGGAAGGCGAGGTGTGCTTCAACACCGCCATTTCAGGTTATCAGGAAATTCTCACCGATCCGTCCTACGCGGGCCAGATCATCACGTTCACCTTCCCGCACATCGGCAATGTCGGCACCAACCCCGACGACATCGAGACGACGAACCTTGCGGCGTCGTCCGGTGTGCTCGGCTGCGTCCTTCAGGCCGGGATCACCACGCCGTCGAATTACCGCGCGCGCCAGAACCTCGACCAGTGGCTTCGTGCGCGCGGCATCGTCGGCATCGCGGGCGTCGATACGCGCGCGCTCACCATCTTGATCCGCGAGGCGGGCATGCCGAATGCGGTCATCGCCCATCATTCCAACGGCGTGTTCGACTTCGACGCGCTGAAGGCGAAAGCGCGTGCGTGCCCGTCGATGGAAGGCGCGGAACTCGCCCGCGCCGTCACCACGACGCAGAGCTACAACTGGACAGAGCAGCGCTGGGTCTGGGACGAGGGCTTCGCCGAGCAGCAAAATCCGCTCTTTCATGTCGTCGCCGTCGACTACGGCATCAAGCGCAACATCCTGCGCTGCCTCGCCTCCGCCGGTTGCCGCGTCACGGTGGTACCCGCCTATGCGACGGCACAGGAAATTCTTGACCGCAATCCGGACGGCGTCTTCCTGTCGAACGGCCCCGGCGATCCTGCCGCCACCGGCGAATATGCCATTCCCATCATCCGCGACGTGGTCGGCTCAGGGGTACCGCTCTTCGGCATCTGCCTCGGCCATCAATTGCTCGGCTTGGCGCTCGGCGCCCGCACCATCAAGATGCCGCACGGCCATCACGGCTCGAACCATCCCGTTATGGACTACACAACCGGCAAGGTTGAGATCACCTCCATGAATCACGGTTTCGCAGTCGACCGCGCGAGCCTGCCGACCGATGTCGAGGAAACGCACGTGTCCTTGTTCGACGGCAGCAATTGCGGCATACGCCTGCGCAACCGCCCTGTTTTCTCCGTCCAGTACCACCCCGAGGCGTCTCCGGGTCCGCAGGATAGCCACTACCTCTTCAAGCGCTTCGTTGGCCTGATGAGAACCGGCGGGGCCGCGCAATCGCCGGCAAATGCCCGTCACGGTTGATCTGTTTGTGACGCTTCCACTGTCAGGTTGCGTTGACAGCCACTAATGTCATAAAAAATTGACGTGCGTCAGTTTGTAAGCCTTCTAAGTGGTAGACTTCTGCTTGAGTTCGCGCAATTATCTGCCCCAGCAGGGCGGAAATCCTGCCAGCGAACCAGGTAGTTGGCTCTTCCGCTCCAAGGCGCATCCGTGCGAGCGCCGATTCCCGCCAACGAGGAACGCTACATGGACTATCAGGGGAAGTTTGGCGAAGCTCTCGAAGCCTTGACCGCCGAGGGCCGATACCGTGTTTTTGCCGATATTCTAAGACGCCGTGGGGACTTCCCGTGCGCGGTCCATCACACTCCCGAAGGAACGAAGCCGATCACCGTCTGGTGCTCGAACGATTATCTCGGCATGGGGCAGCATCCGTCTGTTCTTGCCGCGATGCATGAGGCGATCGACACGGTCGGCGCCGGGTCGGGCGGCACACGCAACATCTCCGGGACCACGCATTATCACGTGGAACTCGAACGTGAACTGGCTGCGCTGCATGGCAAGGAAGCAGCGCTGCTCTTCACCTCGGGCTACGTGTCGAACGACGCAACGCTCTCGACGCTCGTCAAGATCCTGAAGGGCGCGGTGATCTTCTCCGACGAGAAGAACCACAACTCGATGATCGAGGGCATTCGCCACGGTGGCGGCCCGAAGCGCGTCTGGCGTCATAACGATCTGGAGCATCTCGAAACTCTGCTTCAGGAATATGACAACGACACGCCGAAGATCATCGCATTCGAATCCGTCTACTCGATGGACGGCGACATCGCGCCGATCAACGAAATCTGCGACCTCGCGGAAAAGTACAACGCGTTCACATACATCGATGAAGTCCACGCGGTGGGCATGTATGGCGATCACGGCGCTGGCGTCTGCGAGCGCGACAATGCGATGCACCGCATCGACATCATCGAAGCCACGCTTGCGAAGGGCTACGGCCTGATGGGCGGGTATATCGCCTCCACGGCGAAGGTCATCGACGCGATCCGATCCTACGCTCCGGGCTTCATCTTCTCGACATCGCTTGCTCCGGTCATCTGCGCGGGCGCTATCGCCAGCGTCCGGCACCTCAAGCAGAGCAACGTGGAGCGCGAAAAGCATCAGCTCAACGCTGCGCTTCTGAAGGAACGCCTTGCGCTCGAAAATCTCCCCGTAATGCATACGCCGAGCCACATCGTTCCAGTGCTCGTCGGCGATCCGGTGCAGTGCAAACAGCTTACCGACCAGTTGCTGGAGCGCTTCGGTATCTACGTGCAGCCGATCAACTACCCGACCGTGTCGCGCGGAACGGAGCGCATCCGTCTCACACCTGGGCCGTTGCACAACGAAGCCCAGATGGAGCACCTCGTGAAGTCTCTGCGCACGCTATGGAACGAGATGGGTCTCCGCAACGGTTACGATTGGTGCCAGCTTTGGCGTGGCCGTATCGCGGTTGCCGGCCAGTTCGAGCTTGGTGTTGCCGCTGGGGGCTGAGGCGCGCTGGCTTCGGTATATTTCGCAAAGCGCCGTCCCGACGAAAGTTTGGGGCGGCTTCTTTTTATCCAAGGTAGCACCGCTTCTTTGAAGAACGGTGCCGGGAGCCCTTTTTCGGTTCCGATCCGAAATACCATGAACGCCTTCCTCTCTCTGCATGCCGTTTTGTTAACACGGGCTGGAGGCTTGCAGTTCCGTCTAGGCTAAATTCGAAAGGCTAACTTATCATCACCTTTTTTTGGTGGAAGTCGGCATAGCCGATCCGAGAATCAGCAGGGCGGTGCGTAGGCGCCCGAAAAGTCACGCAAAAATTTCTGCTCCGTTTTTGGGAGTCTCTACGAGACGCCCCACTTCGCAAGCCCCCATGCGCTCAAGGTCTGGGCGGCCGGAACCGCGGCGCTTGGAGCGAAGAAGGCTTGTTGTCGGTAACCGACGCGTCAGGGGACGGGCCCTTTGAAAAAAACGCCGCGCAAGGCATAAAAAAGCGGCGCCCGAAGGCGCCGCTCTCGCAATTCAGGAAGAAGCCGAAGCCTACTTCAGGGGCTCGTAGCCCGTGGAACCGAAGTGGTAGTTCAGGCCGACGCGGATCGTGTTGAGGCCGATGTCGGTCTCGTAGTTGCCGAACTTCTCGTCATCGAAAGCAAGGTACTGATATTCGACCTTGCCCGAGATGTTCTGCGTGAACTTGTGCTCAAGACCGCCGCCGAGAACCCAACCAGTCTGGCTTTCGCTCTTGGAGTAAGCGCCATCCTTGTATTCAAGTTCGCCGTAAGCGAAACCGCCCGTGGCGTAGACGAGCGTGTTGCCCATCGCGTAGCCGAGACGACCGCGAACCGTGCCAAAATAGTTCAGATTGAATTCGTCGTTTCGAGCGAACACGCCGTCAACGCCAATTCCTGAACCCTGGAGGTCAGCTTCGATACCGATCACGAACGGGCTTGCGCCCTGCCAGTTGTAACCGATTTGACCGCCGCCGAAGCCGCCGTTGAAATCGCCGTCAAAGTTCGTGCCAGCGTCGACGTCGTCCCAGCCGTAGCCGCCGTTGATACCAGCGTAGAAGCCGGTCCAGCTCGAAACCGGAGCGATCATCGGGCCGTCCTTGTAACCGCCAGCCTGGCCGCGATAGAGGTCAGCCGAATTTGCAGAGGCGATAGCCACGACGCTGGCAAGCGTCAGGCCCGCGATGCCGGAAAGAAGTTTCATCTCAAGATCCCCATCTAGTCTTCTGTGTTGTCAACGTATGAAAGCACACGTGACACCACCAGCCCTAGGCAGTGCCTGCTTTTCATTCGATGGGGGGATACTAGTCGCCGAGGTAGTGCGGTGCAACAAGCTGCGGGTAAGCCGTTCATGCATAATATGCCAGAAGACCCGAGGAATTATAACCATAAAGGCGTTAAATAATAGTGGTATAGCGCTCCGTACACGGTGATTTCGCGCACAGGTTTTGGTGGCATAACGGCAACAGCAGTTGGCAAAGCGCCTACCCCTCATCCCTGGCGTTGCTACCTTGCCGGGAGTTGGCGCCACTTTGCAGCCTGGTAGTGTGGGGCGCGACTCCCGTTGTCGAATGGCCACCCCGCCGTGCAGGACGTGACATGACGTTTCACTCTCCTTTGCCTGGCACCTTCGAAACATTCAGCTTTTCCGGTCGCACGCCCCCGCCAAATGGATTATTCTCGCTCGAAACTTGGACAGAGCGTCATCAAGGACGGGTTGATGGAACGGCGATATGCAGTGTGGGACGTGTTCACCAGCTCGGCGCTGTCGGGCAATCCGCTGGCCATCGTTCTCGACGCGGGAGAGCTTTCAAGCGAGCAGATGCAGGCCATTGCGCGCGAATTCAATCTGTCCGAAACCGTCTTCGTGCTGCCGCCGCGATTGCCCGCACATACAGCCCATGTGCGTATCTTCACTCCAGCCGCCGAGCTTCCCTTCGCCGGGCATCCGACCGTAGGTGTGGCGATCCAGCTCGCGGATGACCGGATTTCCGGGGCCGCCGCCGATTGCGATGCGCTGATCGTGCTGGAAGAGGAGATCGGCAGCATCCGGGTCGGCGTCGTCGGCAGACGCGGGCGCGCGCCTTACGCGGAATTCGACGTGCCGAGACTACCCGAGCTTTCCGGTGCTCCCGCTCATGACGATCGCATCGCGGCATCGCTGGGCCTTGCGCCGGGCGAAATCGGATTCGCCAATCACAAGCCATCGCAATACGACGCGGGAATTCCTTTTACCTTCGTGCCCGTGCGCGACCTCTCGGCGATGAGCCGCGCCCATATCGTGGCGCACCATTGGGAAGAGGCTTTCCACGGCTCCGGCGGCAAGGTCTATCTCTATTGCCGCGAAACCTTCCAGCACAACGCGGCATTTCACGCTCGCATGTTTGCCCCCTCATTGGGCGTATCGGAAGACCCGGCGACAGGATCTGCGGCCGCCGCCTTCTCCGCGGTGATCCATCGGTTCGACATCCTGCCCGAGGGCACGTCCGAATTCGCGATAGAACAGGGTATCGAGATGGGGCGTCCGAGCGAAATCAAGCTCGAAATCGAGGTGGCGTCGCGCAAGCTCAAACGTGTCCGCATCGGCGGTTTCGCGCGCCTCGTGATGCGCGGCAAGCTGTTCGTCTGAAGGCAACGCTCGGCGCGACGGCCGGCGAGGTTCGCTCAATCTCGGCAATAAAAAAGGCCGGGCGTTTGCCCGGCCTTTTCATGTATCTCACGGCAGCTTCACGAAACCGCCGAAAGCTCGCGCAAGCCGTCGTCGTCCGACGCCGAAAACAGCAGGCGCACATCCATATATCGGATGCGCCCGGCGACCTTCGCCTTCTGCACGCCGAGATCGCTGAAGCGACGTGTAAAGATCGGCAGGCCAAGCGGCTGCTTACCCTTCGCCTCGCACCACTGGCAGTAATCGTCGTAGAGTGCGAGCGCCGTGACGCTGGAGCCGTTTTCTCGACCGACGCGCTCTTCGAAATAAAGCTCCGCGTCTGTCTTGGGCTGTGCGGGCTTCAACTCGACATCTTCATCGAAAACCAGCGCGGGCAGACGCTGCGTCGGGGCGAAGGCTTGCATCGGCACAGCGACACGAACGGGCTCTGGCGCGGGCAGGCCCTTAACGTCAAAGATGCGCCAGTAAGAAAAGGCAGTGTAGAATCCCAGGCTTGCGCCAAGCTCCACAAGAAGCGCGATCAGGACCGTCAGCGCCGTCTGCACGTCTTCGGTCTTGTAGCCGGTAAGCCCCGCCAGCATCTGGCTCTGCGGATCGCTGACCTTGGTCGCCGCCTCTGAAGTGAGATCGCCAAGCTCGGTGCGCAATTGCGCAACCTTTGCGTCGAGCTTGTCAGCCTGTTCCGCGACGGCATGTTCAGCCTTCAGTTTGAAGTAGCTCTCGCAATAAGCCATGCTTTTCGCCGCCGTGGCGTTCGCGCATTCACCGCTCGAGATCCAGCGGCCATTCTGCTTGAACGCCTCGATTTCACCGGCGACCGTACCGGTGGGCCGATGCTCCGGCAGCGCGGCCAGGGCGGTGCGTGCTCGTTCGAGGTCGGCGCGAAGATCCGCATGCGTCTCGACCTTCAGCACGCGCTGGCTGGTGGTGTCCGCGCGATTGAGCGCCGCAAAGCCCAGCGAGGACGAGAGCGAATAGGAAAAGCACACGACGAACAGAAGAGCGCCGCCAAGCGCCTGGCTATAACTGCGGTTGCGCAGCGCCGCGAAGATGAAGAATGGCAGCAATGCCTTGAAACAGTCAGCCGCAGCGCTCGCTCCGCCATAGAGCTGCGACTCGAACTCGGACTTGCCGAGCGTATATCCGAATTTCCAGTTCATCGCGGCGGAGACGATGAGAAGGATCGCCGCCGCCATAACGCCTGCTACACCGAGTACGTGTCTCATGCCTTGCCCCCGTATGGGGCGCCGCTCCGCTGGCGGCGCCATTGCTAGGGGGCCAGCGAATTCTGTCGGTCTGACGTGACACAAAATCCCGGGCGGCACGCCCCGCAAAGACGCGCCGATAAGACCCGGCAGAAGTCACTTTTCCGTGCGCGCCTGACTGTGCCGATACGAGAATCCTCTCGCAAAGGCTGCGATCCGCCGCTGGTCCGCAGTCTTTTCCGGCTTCAAGATCAAACGCTTATTAGGCCCCCGCCCTCAGCTTTAGTGATTCGTTAAGTGTTAAGCGAGGATTAATTTTCTTCCACAAGATCTAGTGGCCTCGTTGCCATCGAGAACCTTTATGTTGATTACTGCTACTCTATTCACTGAAATTTGCCATCGGCTGGTGAAAGGGGTTGCGATACCCCGACTCGCAACCGAAGATTATGTCCGCCGTATCAGGATCGAATCCCGGAGGCCCTGTTGAACTGATTTCGGCCATGAACTCGCGTTGAGGAGTTTTCTGAATGCGCCCCCTTGCTTTGGTTCTTTGCAGCGTCGCTGCTTTGATCGGACTGCCGATGCTGGCGGATCAGTTCCGCTCCGGGCCGCCGCGACCGCTCAGAGCGACCGCTCTGTCTACCGATGCGCACGCGCAACGGACAGCAGCGCCATCGGCGGTAAGGGATACGTCTACATCGGCTCGGGAAGAAAAGGCGGCTTCGGCGCCGCAGCCGCCGGGATCGACGGCCGATGCGGGGCCAATCCTCGTGACAAGGGAGGCGGCAGGCACCCCAGTCACCGTACCGCCGACGCGAGTTGAACTGATTCAGGCGATCGGCAAGGAGCTTTCGCGGCTCGGGTTGTATCAGGGGCCGGTCCCGAAGGGCTGGACGAAGAAGGTTCGCGCCGCGGCTCGGCGTTTCAGTGGGACGAAGGCGCCCAAGCCGACGCAGGCGCTTCTGGCTGCCCTGCAGGCCGCGAAGCGTGACGAGAAATCAGCCGACACGCGACCTTCGCTCAACATGCAAACCGTTGCGGTCACAGGGGCGACGGTCGCCGGCGATCACCCGGATGAAAGCCGCGACGCAAAGCTGCCTGTTCAGGCGGACGGCTATCTCCCGCCATGGGCACGCCCGCGAGTTGGAGGGGATCGGGTGCCAGGCCGGTCGGCGGTCTCGCACCGCGCTCAGAAGTCGAAGCAACCAGCTCGCACGAACGCGGCCAAGGCGAAGCGTTCAGCCGCGCCCCGCATCTCTAAGCGCCAGCCCAAAGCGAAAAGCATGTTCGCGAACACCAGTTTCGCCTGGCCCGGTCTTTAGCAACTGACGGCGCAATCGCGCGGATTGGAAGCGGTCAGATGTCCAGCGCTTCCGGCTCCGCGAAGGCGGCGCGATCCTGAATGAAACGAAAGCGCGCTTCCGGCTTGTTCCCCATCAATTGCTCGACAACCTCGGCCGCCGCCGTCTCTTCCGCTTTTGTATCGAGGCCGTTCAGATCCCCGCCGCGTCCCGCGATCTCGACGCGGAGCATCATGCGCTTCTTGCGGTCCATCGTCGTCTCTTTCAACTGCGCGGGCATCATCTCGCCGAGGCCCTTGAAGCGGCTGACTTCGAGCTTGCCGCGTCCGTTGAAAACGGTGCGCTTCAGCTCCGCGAGATGCGCGTCATCGCGCGCATAGGCCGTCTTACCGCCCTGACTGAGACGGTAGAGGGGCGGCACAGCGAGGAAAAGGTGGCCATTACGGATCAGATCCGGCATCTGGCGATAGAAAAACGTGATGAGCAGCGAAGCAATATGCGCGCCATCGACATCCGCGTCGGTCATGATGATGACGCGGTCGTAGCGGAGGTCGGTGTCGTTGTAATGCTTGCCGGTGCCGCAGCCGAGCGCAAGCGTCAGGTCCGAAAGAAGCTGGTTTTGCGCGAGCTTGTCGCGCGACGCGCTGGCCACGTTCAGGATCTTGCCGCGTAACGGCAGAATGGCCTGCGTAGCGCGGTCGCGCGCCTGCTTCGCCGAGCCGCCAGCCGAATCGCCCTCGACGATGAAGATTTCAGTATCGTCCTTCGCGTTCTTCGAGCAGTCCGCGAGCTTGCCGGGCAGCCTCAGCCTGCGCGTCGCTTTCTGACGCTGCGTTTCCTTCTCTTTCCGCTTCCGAAGGCGCTCCTCCGCGCGCTCGATGATGAATTCCATAAGGCCGTTCGCCTGCTGCGGCGATGCGGTCAGCCAGTGATCGAACGCATCCTTCACCGTGTTCTCGACGATACGCGCAGCCTCTGCCGAGGACAGCCTGTCCTTTGTCTGTCCCTGAAATTCCGGCTCACGGAAGAAGACGGAGAGCATCGCGCCCGAGGCGACAAAAACGTCGTCCGCCGTGACCTGCGCGGCGCGCTTGTTATTCGTCAGTTCGCCATAAGCGCGCAGAGACTTCGTAAGCGCCGCGCGCAGGCCCTGCTCGTGCGTGCCGCCTTCGGGCGTCGGCACCGTGTTGCAGTAGGACTGCATGAAGCCGTCGTCATCCGCGATCCAGGCGATGGCCCATTCGACGCTGCCATGTCCGCCTTCCTTCTGGACGCGCCCGGAGAACACATCCTTCGTGACGGTCGTCATCTTCTCGATGCGCGAGGAGAGGAAGTCGCGGAGGCCGCCGGGGAAATGAAAGACGGCCTTCTCAGGCACGTCGGCATCGCCTTTCAGAAGCTCCGGCGCGCAGGTCCAGCGGATTTCCACGCCGCCGAAGAGATAAGCCTTCGCGCGCGCCATCTTGAAGATGCGGATCGGGCGGAACGTCGCGCGCTCCTTGAAAATCTCGGGGTCGGGGTGGAAGCGCACCGTCGTGCCGCGCCGGTTTCTCACAGCGCCGATTTCTTCCAGCCTCGAAGTCGGCAAGCCGCGCGCGAAGGTTTGCCTGTAGAGCTTGCCGTTTCGCGCGACTTCGACTTCGAGTTGCTCGGCAAGCGCATTCACCACCGAAATGCCGACACCGTGCAGGCCGCCACTGGTCGAGTAAACCTTCGAGTTGAACTTGCCGCCCGAATGCAGCGTCGTCATGATGACTTCGAGCGCGGACTTGCCGGGATATTTCGGATGTGGGTCGATCGGAATGCCGCGCCCGTTATCGGCAACCGAAAGTGTGCCGTCGGCGTTGAGCGACACTTCGATGAAGCTCGCGAATCCGGCCACGGCCTCGTCCATGGCGTTGTCGATCACCTCCGCGAAGAGGTGATGCATCGCCTTCTCGTCCGTGCCGCCGATGTACATGCCGGGCCGCCGACGAACAGGCTCCAGCCCTTCCAGTACCTCGATATCGGCGGCGGTGTAGCTTTCGGCAGGCGACGGGCCACGCGCCGCGCCCCCGCCCGCCTTTGGCTTTTCCGGCTCGATGCCTTCGCCGAAAAGATCGCGTGTCGCCGTTGCGCTGTGCTTGGTCATCCTTCTCCCCTTCCGCCGCGCCGACGAAGCGCCGCGAATCCCAACCGGATGCGAGGGGGGAAGGTTGCAAGCCGCGACCGATTTGGCAAGGGGGAGGCGCAAGCCGGTGCGCGCGAAGTCATGGATTAACCACAACCTAAACTAGCATCCCCGTTTCATCCAAGTGTCACAGGGCCACCGGAGACTTCGCTTAAATCCTGTCCGGGAGCCATGTCCAGATGTCCGATATTGCCGTACCGTTACCGCAGACCGAGCCGCAAAAGGCCGGATCGCCGAAGCCCGATCTGGATGTCAACTCGGGGCCGGGTGCGGGCATCATTTTTTCGCTGCTGCTGGCGGGCGGCCTTCTCTACACGGCGTTCAGCATCTATTCGGATGTCGAAAACGCGGGCGTTCAGGTCGAAACCTATCTTCCGTTCATGCTGCTCGGCGTGGCGCTGCTGATCGCGCTCGGCTTCGAGTTCGTGAACGGCTTTCACGACACGGCGAATGCGGTAGCGACCGTGATCTACACGCATTCGTTGCCGGCGCAATTCGCCGTCGTCTGGTCCGGTTTCTTCAACTTTCTCGGCGTTCTCTTTTCGAGCGGCGCCGTGGCGTTCGGCATCGTGTCGCTCCTGCCCGTCGAATTGATCCTGCAAGTCGGCTCAGAGGCGGGCTTCGCCATGGTGTTCGCGCTCCTCATAGCGGCCATCATCTGGAATTTGAGCACGTGGTATTTCGGCCTGCCGTCTTCCTCGTCGCATACGCTGATCGGCTCTATCATCGGCGTCGGTGTCGCGAACGCGATATTGCATGGCCAGGACGGCACGTCCGGCGTCGACTGGTCGAAGGCGACCGAAATCGGCTACGCGTTGCTGCTCTCGCCGGTCGTCGGATTCGTTGCGGCGGGGCTGCTGCTTCTCTCGGCCAAGGCCATGATCCGAAATCCCGCGCTTTATCAGGAGCCGAAAGGCAAGGAGCCGCCGCCGGTGTGGATACGCGGGCTTCTGATCCTCACCTGCACCGGCGTGTCGTTCGCGCACGGCTCCAACGATGGCCAGAAGGGCATGGGCCTGATCATGCTTATCCTGATCGGCACCGTGCCCACCGCCTACGCCCTCAACAAGGCGCCGAGTCCCGATCTTGCCCAAGAGTTCATCCAGACTTCGCGCCACGTCGCTGCGATCATCAGTGAAAAGACGCAGAACCGGCAGATCGGTGGCGATCCGCGTCCGCTCATCTCCACGGCGATTTCGCTGCATCAAATCGATCAAAACACCTTGCCGGCAGTAGGCGAACTCATCACGCTCATCGCCAATCAGGTGCAGGAGTATGGGTCCGTTGCCGCCGTGCCCGGCACCGCGGTGGCGAACGTGCGAAACGACATGTATCTCGCTTCGGAAGCGCTTCGGTTCGTCCTGAAGGACAAGTCGCTCGCGCTCACCGCCGAGCAAACGCGGCTCCTTCAGGAGTACAAGTCGCTGGTGGACGAGGCCACGCGCTTCATCCCGCTGTGGGTGAAAATATCGGTGGCCATCGCGCTGGGCCTTGGCACGATGATCGGCTGGAAGCGCATCGTCGTCACCGTCGGCGAAAAGATCGGCAAACAGCATCTCACTTATGCGCAAGGTGCCAGCGCGGAAATCGTGGCTATGGCGACGATCTTCGCGGCGGATCGCTACGGTCTGCCGGTCTCGACGACGCATGTGCTGTCGTCCGGCGTGGCCGGCACCATGGCGGCGAACCGGTCGGGGCTCCAGTGGTCCACGATCCGCAATCTGCTGATGGCGTGGGTGCTGACGTTGCCGATGTCGATCCTGCTGGCGGCGAGCCTGTTCTGGGCTTTCGTCTCGATCTTCTGACGGCGGATAGCCTCTTCAGCATTTGTTAGGCACGAATTGAGAAGCGCGGGGTGGGGTCCGGTTGGGATCTTGTCCCGCGACGGTGACTTCCACTATCAATTCATATAGTCGCAGAACGCTTGCAGATGATGCCAAGCGCAAATGGGAACGCTGAAGTCCGCCGTTCCAGACAAGTCTGCCACTTCTCTGAAAAATTCCCGTCATCTCTTACGAGGTCCTATGGGCACCGATCTCGAAGTCTTGCGACCGCGAGGTCGCGGACGTCCGACGCTTTACAACGCGGCCTACTGCGATCGCGTGCTGGAACTCGCCGCCGAGGGTTGCTGCAAGGCCGAAATCGCCGCCGCGCTCCATGTCAGTGTGAAGACGCTCACCGCCTGGACCAAGGCACATCACGAGTTTCACGATGCAATGATCCGAGCCAAGGAACTCGAATACGCATGGTGGCTCGCCGCCGGGCGCAAAGGCCAGTTCATGCGCACGTGGAATGCCGGGGGTTGGGCGCTTCAGATGCGCAACCGTTTCCGCAAGCGCTTCCGCGACAAGCTTCCGCCAGCGCGCGAGGAAAACCCGGAGGACAGCGTGAATGCCGAGCAACTCCGCGAGGAAATGGAGCGCAAGCTTTCTCGCATCGCTGACACCGGAGCGGAGGTCGGACTTCCTCTCGCAACTGACGCAAAGGGAACTGAAAAGCCTCAGGTTTGATTGGGCCTTCTGGGCCAGATCCGAACAGCGCGAACCGCCGGGCGACTGGCACACGTGGCTGATCCTGGCGGGACGCGGCGCGGGCAAGACGCGCACGGGCGCCGAGTGGGTGCGCGCGTGCATCTGCGGGCCGACGCCGCTCGCGGCCGGGCGCTATTCACGTTTCGCGCTCGTGGCGGAGACGGCTGCGGATGCGCGTGACGTGATCGTGGAGGGGCCGAGCGGCCTTCTCGCCATCCATCCGCGCGGCTTTCGTCCGAAGTTCGAGCCGTCGAAGCGTCGCCTCACCTGGCCGAACGGCGCGATTGCGATGCTCTACAATGCGACCGAGCCGGATCAGTTGCGCGGCCCGCAGCATGACGCAGCGTGGTGCGACGAACTCGCGAAGTGGCGTTATGCACGCGAAACGTGGGACATGTTGCAGTTCGGTCTCCGGCTCGGCGACGATCCGCGCCAGATTGTGACCACGACGCCACGCCCCATTGCGATTATTCGCGAATTCCTCGCCAAGGAGGGTCATGGCGTCGTCTTGACGCGCGGCAGCACGTATGACAATCGCGCTAATCTGGCGCAAAATTACTTTAATACGATTGTTAGAAGTTACGAAGGCACAAGACTCGGGAGGCAGGAAATCAATGCAGAACTCTTGGACGACGTTGCTGGCGCTCTTTGGACGCGATTTATGCTGGATCAGCACCGCATTGCTCGGGGAACTCCGCTTCCCCGGTTTGACCGTGTTGTGGTGGGGATCGACCCCGCGGCGCGCCCAAGCGGGGCGGGTGATAAGACTTCAGAAACTGGGATTGTCGTCTGTGGCCTCGGCGAAGACGGTCGCGGCTACGTCCTTGACGATCTCTCCAACCGACAAGGGCCAATGGGCTGGGCTCAAAAAGCCGTCGCGGGCTTCGACAGGTACGAAGCAGACGCCGTGGTGGTCGAGATAAACCAGGGCGGCGCGATGGTGGAAACGGTGCTGCGCGCGGTGCGTGGCGGGCTGCCGATCCGGGCGGTTCGCGCGACCCGTGGCAAGACCGTGCGCGCGGAGCCGATCGCCGCGCTGTATGCGCAGGGCCGCGTGAGCCATGTGGGCGCGTTCCCGACGCTCGAAGATCAGATGGTGCAGTTCACGCCGTTCGGCATCGAGGGGGACGGCGCGGCCGACCGCGTCGATGCGCTCGTGTGGGCGCTCGCCGACTTGTTCCCGCGCATGATGAAGCCGCAGCATGATGTGGAGTGGCAAGGTGAGGTGAGTGGCGGCTTGGGTGGCTGGCTCCTTTGAAATGGGCTTGCCTACTCGCCGTTGACGGAAAGACTTAAGTCAGTTGACTTTACCGGTAAGCTGATGGCTTCTTTAGCACCAAGGAGTCCTTGGTTATGCAGTTGAACGTTACGAAAACGTCCAAACCACTCCTCTGCTTGACGATAGGAAGGTGCTAACAAGAAGCTGTTTGGATCAACGCCAGAAGGGTGGCTAAAAAATACAATTTCATGAAGTGGCTGCCCCAAATCATTTACATAAATCTTTAGTGACAGTTTTCTAATCCGCTCCTCGGATCGTTTTGAGCCAGTCACTCCGCCCATAACAAGACCAACCGGCCCAAGAAGGAGTGCACCTGCTGTTGCCCCGAAGACTTGGCTCCCTCTATTCGTCTTCTGAATTAAGGTTCCATCCTTCTCAATAGCGACGTCCACTAAGTCCGCAAAGCGGAACAGCTGTAACGGGCGATTCCATCCCGCTATAATAAACTGCTCAGTTGTAATATCGAATCCAAGAACGGTGGATCCGTCTGGGGAAGCATATTGAACATCAGGCTTGAAATTCGGCACAGAAGCGAGAGTGCCAAGTTGTTTTTCACGCAGCTTTGCCTGCCCATTGGCCGCCAAAAAGCCGAAAAAAAATCAATCCCAAAAATATGAAAAGCACCCATATCATCAGTTGTTGCCTTTTTCTTAGCCCGCTTATCGTTGATACAGATCAAGCACACTTAACTCAACCTAAAATAGAAATTTATGCACAACCTCTTGCTGTGGCCATTAGTCACTCACAGCAGACTTCCCGTTGCCTCCCGCTAACAAGGGGCCTCCCGTGCCTAAAATCAACATCGTTCGGGAGGCGCGGGAGCGCCTCGAAGCCGCATGGCTGACGGGATCGCGGGAACTATGAAGGTATCATTTCAGCCAGTTTTCGAATTGAAGCCCGTCGATGCGGGCAAACTCGCGTTCATTGGCCGTCACCAGCGTGCATCCGAGTGCGATGGCATGGGCGGCGATAAGCATGTCGTTTGCGCTTATCGGGATGCCCCTTTTTTCGAGGCCGGTTCGAAGATCCGCGTAGGCTATATCCGCAGGAGACTCGAAAGGCAGAATATCGAGAGTTTGCAAGATCGCCTCCAACTGCCGAGTCAAGCGCGGGGCATTTCTCTTGGCGACGCCGAAACGCAACTCGCAGGCCACAATGATACTCGTGCAGACATTTGCCTCCCCGACATCGCGGATTCGCTTTGCGATATTTCCTGCCGGGTTTCGAACCAAGTCTGAAATAATGTTCGTATCGAGCAAGTACCTCATTCAAAAGTCGACCGGCTCGGCAGGCAGATCTTCGATCTCCGGGAACTCCTCGTCCAAAGGCTCTAGCGTGTCGAGAAGTTCGAGCAGGGACAACTTCCTTGCCGGCTCAATGATCAGCTTGTCGCCCTCTTTGCGCATGATGGCATCTTCCCCCGGCAGTTCGAACTCACGCGGGATGCGGACAGCCTGATTACGCCCGTTCTTGAACAATTTCACATGACGTTCCATTCCCACGTTTGTCTCCTTGGCATATGCCGCAGCATAGGCCGCATCCCGGCTTCCGTCCACAACAGTGTTGACCGAAAGCGCCCCCGCAGCGCCAAAGAGGTTCCCTTGCTCCAAATCGACATCGTTCGGGAGGCGCGGGAGCGCCTCGAAGCCGCATGGTTGCAGGATCGCGAGAACCGCGAAGATGCGTTCACCGATCTGAAGTTCCTCGCGGGCGACCAGTGGCCCGCCGCCGTGCGCCAGCAGCGCGAGGCGCAGAGCCGCCCGTGTCTCACCATCAACCGCTTGCCGCAATTCGTGCATCAGGTGGCGAACAGCGTGCGCATGAACCCGCCGCAGATCAAGGCGATCCCGGCGGGAGGCGCGGCGACGGAAGCGCTGGCGGAGATCTATTCCGGCCTGTTCCGGCACATCCAGTATCGCTCCAACGCAACGCATGTCTTCGCGCATGCTGTCTATTATGCGGTCGCGTGCGGCATCGGCCATTTCCGCCTCGCCACCGACTATGTGGACGACAACGCCTTCGAGCAGGAAATCCTGATCCGGCGCATCCAGCATCCGCTTTCGGTGTTCTGGGATCCGGCGGCCATCGAGCCGAGCCGTGCGGACGCCGAATATTGCCTCGTGTCCGAGATGATCGGGAAGAAGGAGTTCGAGGCGCGCTACCCCGACGCGGCGGCGACCGATTTCGACACGCCCGCCGACGGCAGCGCCGAAAGCGGCCTGTTCTGGGCGAGCCGCGACGCGGTGCGTGTGTGCGAATACTGGGTGAAGCGCCCGGTGGAACGCACCATCGCGCGGCTCGCACGCGGCGAAACGGTGGACATCACCGAGGTCGACCCGGCGGAACTGCCGCGCCTCGGCATCGTGGCGACACGCAAGGTGCGCTCGCACAAGGTGGAACGCTATCTCCTTTCGGGTAGCGAGGTGCTTGAAGGCCCAAACGCCTGGGCTGGGCGGCACATCCCGATTTTCCCGGTGATCGGCGCGGAAACGGCGCTGGAGACGAAAACCGTCCGCTCTGGCCTCATCCGCGCAGCGCGAGACCCGCAGCAGCTTTACAATTTCTGGCGCTCGGCGGCCGCCGAAGCCATCGCGCTCGCGCCGCGTTCGCCGTTCCTTGCCACGCCCGCCATGATCGCCAAGTTCAAGGGCCAGTGGGACACGCAGAATACCGTCGCGCGGCCGTATCTCCTCTATGAGCCCGACCCGGACGCGCCGGGCAGCCGCCCGATGCGCGAACCCCCGCCGGACGTGCCGACCGCCCTCACCCAGGAAAGCGCCATCGCCGCCGACGAGATGAAGGCGACGACCGGCATCTACGACGCCGCGCTTGGCGCGCGTTCGAACGAGATTTCGGGCGTGGCCATTCGCGCGCGTGAAAATCAAGGCGGCAATGCCGCGCTGCACTATCAGGACAATCTGATGGCGACGCTGCATCATCTCGGCAAGGCGCTGATCGACCTCGTGCCGAAGATCTACGACAGCGAGCGGACGCTTCGCATCATGCGCGAGGACGACAGCCACGATCCCGTGCGCATCAACGCCGCCGTTATGGGCGTCGACGGCAAGCCGATGCTGCTGAACGACCTCAGCCAAGGCGTTTACGATGTGCGCGTGAAGATCGGCCCGGCCTACGCCACGCGCCGCTCGGAGGCGGCCGATGCGATGCTTCAGTTCATCCGCGCCGTGCCGCAGGCGGCGGGTCTCGCGGGCGATCTCGTGGCGAAGACCATGGACTGGCCGGGCGCCGACGAAATCGCGGCGCGCCTCAAGCGCACGCTGCCGCCGCAGGTCACGGGCGAAACGCCTCCGCCCGAGGTTCAGGCCGCGCAGGCGCGTCAGCAAGCGCTTGCCGAAGCCGAACTTGCCCGCGCACAAAGTCTCGCTGCGAAGTCCGGCGCGGACGCGGCGAAGGCCGAAGCCGCCGCCCAACAGGCCGCCCTCGATGCCGCGAAGGCCGAAGCCGAACTCAAAGCGAAGGGTTTGGCTGCCGAAGGCCCCGCCGCCGCCATCTAGTTTTCTCCCATCAGCAAAAGGACCGCGCATGACCACCCCCGACGACACCACGTCGGCGGACGAAGCCGCCTTGGCTATTTCCGCCTTTCAGGACGATGCGAGCGAAGCCGGAGGCCGCAATGGCCCTGCACAGCGCAAGGGCGCGCCCCGCAAGGCCCGGGTCGACCGCCTCATTCGCGACAAGGAGGTTGCCGACGCCCTCGCGCAGACGAGCGCGGCGCAAGCGCAGGCGCTTCGCCAGCGGTTGCAGAACGCCGGCCGGCCGCAGGATTACCGCACGCCCGAGGACTACACTCGCGCCGTGGCCGAGCAGGCCGTGCGCGAGGTCGGTGCGGAAATTCTGGCGCGGCAAGCGGAACAGGCGCGGGAGATCGCATCGCGCGCCGCCTATGACGCGTGGGGCGAATCCACCGCCGCCTTCCGCGAAAGGGTGCCCGACTTCGACGAGGTGGCGCACAATCCGAACCTTGCCGTCACGCCGATCATGGCCGAAGCAATCCGCGAAACGCCGCTAGGGGCGGAGATTGCCTATTTCCTCGGCAAGAATCCGGGCGAAGCCGCGCGCCTCGCGGCGCTGCCGCCGGTCAGTCAGGTGATGGCAATCGCGCGGCTCGAAGCCCGGCTCGACACCGCGCAGTCTGCCATCAGCCGCGCTCCAGAGCCAATCGGCGCGCTCACCGGGCGCGGCGGCAGCGCGGCCAAGCCGCTCGACCAGATGAGCTTCGACGAATATCGCCGCGCCCGCGGCTTCTGACGCATCCCGGCAAACGGCTGTCCGTCCGGCGCCCCGCCTCGAAACAGGCGCGCCTCCCTCAATCCAAGGAGCCTCCCCGCATGGCCTCTACCCTCCTCACACCGAGTCTCATCGCCAAAGAAGGTTTGATGCAGCTCGACAATAATCTCGTGGCCGCGAAGATGGTCTATCGCGCCTACGAGGCCGAATTCGGTGAATCGAAGATCGGCGACACGCTCACCATCCGGAAGCCGGTGAAATATGCCGTCCGTTCCGGCTCTGTCGCGCAGATGCAGGACGCGACCGAAGGCAAGGTGCAGATCAAGGTTGACACGCAACGGGGCGTAGACCTTCGCTTCCCGACGAAAGACCTCACGCTCTCCATCGACCGCTTTGCCGAGCGCTATCTGAAGCATCCCATGATCGCACTGGCGAACCAGGTCGATCTCGACGTGCTGTCGCTCTACAAGTCGGTTTGGAACTGGGTCGGCACGCCGGGGAAGACGCTCGACGGCTATAAAGCCTTCATCGCCGCGCCGCAGCGCCTCGACGAAATGGCGGTGCCGAGCCCGCGCACGGCTTGCCTCTCGCCCGCTGACTTCTATGGCATGGCGTCGAGCTTCACGAGCCTGCACGTGCCGGATGTGGCGAAGACCGCGCTCGAAAAGTCGCGCCTTCCGCTCGTCGGCAACACCGACTGCTACGCCTCGCAGAACGTCGTCAACTACACGGTGGGCAATCATGCGGGCACGCCGGTGATCTCAGGCGCGGCTCAAGCGAGCGGTGTAACCACCTGGCTCGCCGCGAAGGACACGGACGAAACGACTATCCTCGTGGACGGCCTGACGGCGGGCGCAACGCTCAACGCGGGCGACGTTTTCACCATCGCGGGTGTCTACGCCGTGAACCCCGTCACGAAGCAGGTGCTGCCGTATCTCCAGCAGTTCGTCGTGAAAGCGCCCGTCACCGCAACCGGCGCAACCGACGCGTTGACGATCTCGCCCGCGATCATCGTCTCAGGCCAGTATCAGACGGTGGGCGCGGCACCTGCGGCCAACGCGGCGCTGACATTCGCGGGCACGGCGGGCGCCAACTATCCGCAGAACCTCGTCTTCCATGAGAACGCGTTCGCGCTCTGCATGGTGCCGATGGAACTGCCGGAGGGCGCGGCCAAGAAGGCGCGGCAGAGCTACAACGGTCTCTCGATCCGCGTCATCTGCGATTACGACATCGTCAATGACATCAACATGTGGCGGCTCGACATCCTCTATGGCGTCAAGCCGATCTACCCCGACCTCGCCACGCGCCTTTCCGGCTCGGCCGCGTAAAGCCGCGAGCGCAGCGCCTATCGCCCTCATATCAGGAGAACACCCATGCCCGTTCGCCATCTCTCCGACGGCAACCCCGACGGCACCGTGCTCGGCCAGAGCGCGAGCGACCTCATCTCGTTTTACAACGCCACGCCATCCCCGCAGCGCTTCGGGTCCGCGCAGGCGGCGGTGCCCGATTCGGCGCCAACCAATGTCGAGCCTTACGGCTTCACCGAAGCCCAGGCGCAAGCGATCGTCACGCTCCTGAACGAGATCCGCGCGACCCTCGTCGGCCTGGGCCTGATGAAAGGCGCGTGATGCACGCCGACACACGGCTCTGGATGTACCGGAAGGGCGAAGCTCGCCTTTTCGGTAACGTGCGCGACGTGCCGCACGGGGAGGGCTGGCAGCGCTTTCCCGTCCTCGACGGCAGCGCAGCGGAGGACGCATCGCCGGATGCGGGCGCGCCCGAAACCGAAGCGCTCGACACACTGTCCCGTCGGCGCCTTCTCGAACTTGCCGCCGAGTGCGGCCTGAAGGTCGATCCCGGCTGGACGAAAGCGCGGCTTCGACAAGCGCTCGGCGAGGTTCTGCATGACTACAGCGCGTGACGTCATCACCGGCGCGTACCGGCGGCTGGGCCTTCTGCCGCTCGGCGCGAACCTCGATCCGGCGCGCGCCGTCGCCGGGCTGAATGCCTACGCCGGCATGCTGTCGGCATGGGCCGCCGACGGCATCGTCGCGGGCAGCGTAACACCGGAGACCGCCGACCTCGACGACGATTTCCCGCTTCCGGCGCGTTTCGTGGAAGGGGCGAAAGCGCTGCTTGCGGTCGAACTGGCGAGCGAAAGCGGCATCGAGGCGCAATCCTCGATCCAGAGCCGCGCGAAGAAGGCTTATGCGGCAATGCTTGCCGCCTTCGTCAACGCGCCGGGCGCAGCGCAGGACCGGGCGCTCACCGCGCTGCCGAGCCAACGCCGATAAAACGGGGCGGCGCCACCCGCCGCCCCGCGCTCGAACGCTCTCAACCCGTCAACCGCCGTGGCGGTCAAGCTCCTGAGGCATGTCATGGTTTCCGTCGAATTCGGTCACACGTCGAACAAGGACAAAAGCGGCTTCGTGTCGAACCAGCGCCTTCTCAACGGCTATGCCGAGGCCATGGGACAGGCGGCGAAGGCCTCGCTTCCGGTTTACGCGGTGCCGGGCACAAGCCGTTTCGACCGGGGCGCGACCGGGCTCGACGGCCCGTGCCGGGGCATGCTCTATGTCTATGGCAAGGGGCTTTACGTGGTTGCCGGTTCCCGCGCCGCGCTGTTCGACGATGCGGGCAACGCGACACAGCTTACTGGCGAAATCGCGGGCGGCGGCATGGTCATCATGGCCGCGAACCAGGAAGCCGACCCGAAGATCGGCATCGTCGCCGACGACATTTATTACGTGCTCGATACCGCGACGAACGCCATCGCCGGGGCGGAGATCACGAGCCTGCCCGCGCCGAATAGCGTAACCTTCCTGGACGGATATCTCGTCTTCTCCATCGCGGACGGGCGCATCTTCCACACCGCGCTGAACGATGCGGAAACGGTGAACGCGCTTTCCTTCGCCACCGCCACGAGCCGTTCGGACGGGCTTCGCCGCGTCGTCACCCATCGCGGCGCGCTGATTGCGCTCGGCGAGGCGAGCCTCGAAATCTGGGAGAACGCGGGCACGACGCCGTTTGCCTTCGCGCCAATCCGCGCCGACATCGACATCGGCTGCATCGCGGAGCACACGGTCGCGAGCGTGGCGGATTCGCTCCTGTTCGTGGATCATAACGGCGTCGTCCGCCAACTCACCGGCTCGGAGCCGCAGCGCATCTCCACCCACGCCATAGAGCGGGCCATCGCCGCGTTGTCATGGGACGAGCGGCGCGCGCTTCATGCCGTTTACACGCATTTCAACGGGCACGATTTCTATGCCATCACGAGCCCATACTGGACGTTCGAATTCGACCTCTCAACGGGGCTCTGGCATGAGCGCGCCAGCGGCGACCTCCGCTATTGGACGGCGCGCGGACATGCCTCATTCAATGGCAAGGTTGTCATCGGTTCAAGCCTCGACGCCAGTCTTCACGCGCTGGACGACGCATCCTATACGGCCAGCGGCCAGCCTTACCTCTTTCTCGCGCAGTCCGCGCCGCTGCACGCCTTCCCGAACGGTCTCATCGTCGACCAACTCGACGTGGACATCATTCCGGGGGTCGGTATCACGGGCGACGACGAGGAGGCCGCCGACCCGAAGCTCATGCTGGACTGGTCGGACGACGGCGGCGCGACATGGGTTGGCGGGCGCGTTGCCGCGCTCGGGCGCGTGGGCGAGCGCTTTGCTGTCGTGAGTTTCCACCAGCTCGGCGCGGCGCCACGCGGCGGACGAACGTTTCGCCTCGCGTCGTCGTCGCCGGTGATGCGCGGCATCCTGTCGGCTAAAGCGCGCGTGCGCGCCATCGCGCCATGAGGTCCGCATCATGAGCGGAAAGGACAATCTTTTCAGCCCGTTCGGCTTCTCGGTCGACGGCAGGGGCCGCGTCGACAACAACACGCGCGCATTCCTTACCAAGTTCACGGGACGCATCGGCCCCGCCATCCCCGATCTCGAAAGCGACGCGTCATGGACCGAGGTGGCCGCCACGGCGAACGCGCTCATCCGCGAATTTGCCGCGCAAGGCTGGATCGACAGGGGCTTCGATGCGAACGAAACGGCCTATGCCAGCGCCATCCGCGCCGTGACCATGATCCCCGCCGCGACCGAGTTCGCCTATGCGCCCTATGAGGTGGTGCGCGACCAGATCGTGACCGGCGCGGAATATGTCGCCACCGAAAACGGCTTCAGCATCCATGACCGCGATCTGTGGCTTGTCGCCTATAGCGCCGCGAAGAAGGCCGGGCGCATCGGCAACGCCGCATGCGACTGGGCGACCTCGCTCAACCTGATGCAGAGCCAGTTGCCTAACGTGAAGCTCGTGAACCTGTTCGTGTCGTGGTACGGCACCGACCTTCGCGCGGGCGAGTGCAAACTCGTGCCGGGCGTCACGCGGGCGAGCTTCGAGACGATGCCGCACCGCTGGAGCTGCGCCGGCATGTCCCGCACCGAGGCGCATGTCGTTTCGCAGGTGGACGGCAACGCGGCGTTCGGCGGCACGCCGGATGACATTTCGCTGATCGACTGCATCAAGGAACTGAAGGCGCGCAAGCTCGAAGTCGCGTTTACGCCGTTCATCCTGATGGATATTCCGGCGGGCAACACTCTGCCGGATCCGTATTCGGGCGGCGCTAGCCAGCCGGTCTATCCCTGGCGCGGACGCATCACCAAGGCTTACGGCACGGCGGGCGAGTCGGCCGAGGTCGAGGCGGAAGTTGCGGCGTTCGTGGAGCCGTATCGCGCCTTCGTGCTGCACTACGCGCAGCTTTGCGCCGACGCGGGGGGCGTCGACATTTTTCTGCTCGGCACGGAGCTTCGCGGCCTCACATGGCTGCGAGGCGCGGACGGCGGCTATCCGTTCGTGGCGGCGCTGAAGCAACTCGCGGCGGACGTGAAAGCCATCCTGCCGGGCGCACAGCTTTCCTACGCCGCCGACTGGTCCGAATGGTTCGGCCACCAGCCGCCCGACGGTTCCGGCGACGCGATCTTCCATCTCGACGCGCTGTGGGCTGACCCGAACATCGACGCCATCGCCTTCGACAATTATTGGCCGCTCTCGGATTGGCGCGACGGCACGCCCAACATCGACTGCGCGCTGAAGGACGACGGCACGCTGACGGCCATCAGCGATTACGACTACCTGATGGGCAATATCAGGGGCGGCGAGGGTTACGACTGGTATTATGCCGGCACTGCCGACCGCGACGCGCAGGTGCGCTCGCCGATCACCGACGGGGGCTACAACAAGCCGTGGATCTACCGCTACAAGGATATATTAGGCTGGTGGTCGAACGCCCATTTCGACCGCCACGGCGGCGTCGAGGCGACGGAGCCGACGGCGTGGGTGCCATGCTCCAAGCCGTTCTGGTTCACCGAACTCGGCTGCCCCTCCATCGACAAGGGATCGAACCAGCCGAACGTGTTCTACGACCCGAAATCGGCGGAAAGCGGCGTGCCGTATTACTCGACCGGCCTGCCGGACAACCTCATCCAGCGCCGTTATCTGCATTCGATGCTGCGCTTCTTCGACGAGACGGACGGCGCTTTCGATGAGGCGAACAATCCGCAAAGCACCGTTTATGACGGCCGCATGGTCGATGTGTCCCGCATCATGATCTACACGTGGGACGCGCGGCCCTATCCCTATTTCCCGCTTTCCTGGTGGGTCTGGAGCGATGCCGCGAACTGGTCCTACGGCCACTGGATCGCGGGCAAGCTATCGACCTATGCCTTGCCGACGGAGCTTGACAGCATGGCCAAGACGACGACCTACGCGCCCCGCCACCCCTATATCGTGGACCCGGCGACGGGCAAGCTCGACAAGCAGTATGCGGATTTCTTCCAGAGCATCGAGTTCGCAAAGGGCGGCGCGATCGCAAACGTGCCGCTTGAGCCGACCACATCGGAAGCCGCCGCCGCGATCAATTCATTGCTTGCGGTGCTTCGCGCACAGAACAGGCTCGCCACATGAATAGGGGCGTCATACGCCAGGCGGACGAGGGCGATGTCGCCCGTTTCGTGGAACTGGGCTTGCGGTTCTATGCCGAGGAAGGCGGACGCCGCGTCGATCCCCGCGCGCTTGCCCGCTTCGCCTTCGCGCAAATTGGTGAGCCGGGGCGCGTGCTGCTCGCGGCGAAGGAGCCCGCGGCGGCCTTCCTCGCCGGGATGATCGCGCCACATTACCTCACGGGCGAGCCGACCGCGTTCAAGACGGCGTGGTACGCGCTGCCCGACGCGCGCGGGTACGGCGCCCATCTGCTCCGCGCCTTCGAGGTGTGGGCGAAGGAAATGGGCGCAGCGCGGCTCATCGTTGCAGGGCGCGCGCCGCGCACGCTTGCGCTGCTCGAACGGCTTCAGTTTCAGCCTCTCGAAACAGTCTACGCAAAGGATCTCCCATGGCAGAAGCAGCAGTAACGGCCCTTCTTGGTGGCGCAACTTCGGCGGCGGCCTCCTATCTTGGCGCGCAGACGACGGCGAAGGCCGCGAAGGAGGCGGCCGCGCTTCAGCAGAAGCGTTACGAACAGGCTGTGAGCTATCAGCAGCCTTATCTCACGGCGGGCACGAACGCGCTCACGCTCTACAACGACGCGACCGGCGCGACCGGATCGGATGCGCAGAAGGCCTATTATGAGAGCTTCCAGACCGATCCCGGCTTCACCGCAAGCGTGAATTACGGGTTGAGCAAGATCGAGGCATCCGCGGCGGCGAGCGGCATGGGGCTGTCCGGCAATACGCTTGCCGCGCTTCAGGATTACTCGCAGACGTCGCTTTCAAACGCTTATCAGACCCGTCTGAACAACCTCTACAAGACGGCGACGCTTGGCGCCAGCGCGGCGAATGCGCTGACGAGCGCGGCTACGTCGAGCGCGTCTTCGACAAGCAGCACGCTCCTTGCTGCGGCGTCGTCCGAGGCGTCGGCCCTGACGAGTGCGGTCAACTCGCTCACCGGCTCCGCCAAAAGCCTCGCCTCCTATTACTACGGATCCTGACAATCCGCTGCCGTCCGGGCCGCAGGTTCGGTGCGCAGCCAACCGACAGGGGCATCGCATGTGATCGGCGGGCGCGCCCCTCACCCTGCCCTTTTTCCGGTGAAGCCGGAGAGGGAACGGTCACATCGCGAACGATCCGAACCAGATGAGAAGAGAGGCGAACCCACCGAGGCCAAGCCCGACATGGGTATAGAGCAGCGCGACGCCGCCCTGCTTCGACCTCTGCGCGACAATCGGCGCTATGAAGCCCGAGAACAGCGAGAGCGCGAACAGCCCGGCCGCCGCCGTGCCGAATTGTCCCGCCGCTGCCGTTCCGCTCGGCGCCGCGCCCCGGATAACGACGGCAACCTGCTCCAGCCCCGCCATGCCGAGAAGGATATGGGCGCCGAGCACAAGCTTCGCGGCGCGCCTGCGTTGCAGGAACAAGGCGAACAGATACAATCCGAGCGCGGCGGCGGCAGTCGTTATCGTGAGGATGATGAAAGGAATAAGCTCCGGCGACATCAACTCCCCTCCCTGATGCGAGGCTGTTCGCGACTTAGACGAATTCCAGTTTCTTTTGGAACCGCTCTGGCTCGAACGTGTCCTTACACATTGAACGCGGCGCTCACTTCGTCCGTCAACCCGATCCTGTCTCAATCGAGAGCGGGGGCGTCCTTGGCGGTACGGACGGCTGCGTTCATCGCATCCCGTTTCAGGAAGTAACGAGCTGGAGCAAGCAATGAATTTTCGTTACGGGCCGTGGGCCCGCACCTTCCATTGGACGATTGCAATCCTGGCTTTTTTCATGCTCGCGCTTGGCGCTTACATGACGAAAGGCATAGCCCCTGACGATCCGATACGCGGCCAGCTTTACAGTCTCCACAAGGCGACCGGCGCGCTCATCCTGTTTCTGGTGCTGATCCGCCTCCTTGTGCGCTTCAACAACGACCCTCCGATGCTCGACGATCAGCCCGCACTGATCCGCATCGGCTCCCGGCTGAACCATTACGCGCTGTATCTCATGCTCATCGCGCAGCCGCTGGTGGGCATCCTGTTCTCCCAGGCTGCGAACCGCCCCGTGAGCTTCTACGGCCTCTTCAATTTGCCGACGCTGATCGACCAGCAGCCAAAGCCCGTAGTGGAAAATCTCGCCGCCGCGCATCAGATCGGCGCGGGCATCCTCGTTCTGCTGATCGCGCTGCACATCGCCGGCGGGCTGTATCACTGGCTTATCAAGCGTGACGGTGTGATGGGCCGCATGGCCTGGTGGTGAGCCGTCCGGCAGGACGTGAAAGCGAAAGCCTACTTTCGTCAGCGCGTCGCGCGGGTTCGTGACAGGGAAGCTGATATCCGTCAAGGTGATGCCGCGAATGCGAGATTCGCGGCATCACGGACATGAGCGAGACGGCATGAAAACCGATTTTCCGGAGCAAACCCTCCTTTTCACCGTCGAGGACGGTATCGCCCGCATCACGATCAATCGCGCCGAGGCACGCAACGCCTTCACGTTCGAGATGTACGAAAACCTCGCCGAAGCGTGCGAAGCCGCGAACGCGGATTCGTCGGTAAGGGCGCTGATCATCACGGGCGCGGGCGACAAGGCTTTTTCCGCCGGAACCGACATCTCGCTGTTTCGAGCGTTTCAGAAGCCGGAGGACGCCATCGGTTATGAAAGCTTCATGGAGCGCGTGCTTTCGGCCATCGAAACCTGCCGTGTCCCGACGATAGCAGCGATTGCGGGCGCATGCACCGGAGGCGGCGGCGCAATCGCGGCGTGCTGCGACCTGCGCATCGGGATGGCAAACGCGAAGTTCGGCATTCCCATCGCGCGCACGCTCGGCAATTGCCTTTCCGTGGCGAACCTCGCGCGGCTTTCGGCTTTGATCGGCGTCGCGCGGGTGAAGCATATGATCCTAACCGCGCGGCTGATCGAGGCCGACGAAGCGCTCGGCATCGGCCTTCTGAACGAGGTCGTTTCCGACCGCTCCGCCCTCGATGCACGCGCGACGGAACTCGCCACCGAAATCGCGAGCTTCGCGCCGCTGACGCTTCGCGCGACCAAGGAAGGCTTGCGGCGCGTCCAGGCGGCCAAGCGGCAGGCCGACGATCAGGATCTGATCCTCATGTGCTACATGAGCGAGGACTTTCGCGAAGGTATGGCGGCGTTTCTGGCGAAACGCAAACCGGACTGGAACGGCCGTTAATGATTTACATCCCGGCCTGACGACGCGAGGGCCGGGATGAACGATGCTACCGGCATGCTTTTCCGGGCTCGGTTTCCCGAAGCAGCGAAAGCACGCAGTTTCGTGTCTTCACATTGTGAGCGGAATAGATCTGCCCGTCGAGAAACGCCTGAAGAGGCGGCGACACCCACCAACTGAGTGAGACGCTTTTATACTGCGCCAGCTCCTTGGTTTTCTCTCGGATGCGCATCGCGCGAGTCTTTTGTTTCGTGACTTCGTCCTTGTTCGAGAATTTCAGGACCTCCTTCAGGAAGAAGTTTTCTCGCGGCTGCGGGCAGATGCTGATCTGCGCGACGGAGCGGACGCCACCGTTAAGCTGCTTCACCCGGTCGGGCAGTTCCACGATGGTGCCGTAACCGCGCGCGATGCGAGTCGAATTCAACGTCAGTATGTCCGACACAGCGGCGCCGGGCCGGAAGTCGGCCTGATCGGGAATGCGCGGGCTGGTGCCCGGATCGCTTCCAAGGCCGCAGACGCTCGTGTCCTTGAACCAGTCGGGCTCGCTCGACACCTGAAGAATGAAGGGCTTCAGCCTGCTATCCTCAGCCTTGAGCGCGGCGGCGATTTCGAGCGCGGTCACGGCGCCGGAATTGTCGAAGTAGCCGCCGTCGACCACGCTGTCGACGATCTGCGCGCGCCTGTCCCGGATGCCCGCATGCGGCGACACGAAGGGCGAGCGCGAACTCACGCCGGCGGCCGAACTGAGGCGCACGTCGATCGAGACCGGCTTCCTGTCCTTGCAGCGCGCACGCGCCACCGGGCTGAAAAACGACGGCAATTTGCGGGAAATCTCGTCGAGCGTGCTGACGGCAGGATAGGCGTTCGTGGTCGAGTCGCGATACGGAGAGCAAAGTAGTTCGTGCAGGTCGTAGGCGTCGATGAAGAGCGCGTCGCCGGACTTTGTCGGCTCGGTCATCCTGACCGGCGTCACGATCACGCGGCGGCCGGTTTCGTTCGATGCCGCGTTGAGGAACAGAAGCGGCGTCCAGCTCGCGGGCGTCGGCGCCATAGCCAGAAGCGGCCCGGACAAGGGCGATGTCGCGCGCGTCGTGCCGTAGATGCCATTGAACGCGTCCTCCCAGGCTGTTTCGAGCACGCCCGCCCTGTCGAGCACGAAGGGGAGCCGCGACAGGGTCAGCACATCGCGGGCGAGGAAGCCGATGGAAACCGGCGAGATGAAATCGTTCGAAAGCGCGGCCTGAAGCGCATCCTTGTATCCCACGAAATCGGTAAGAAAGGCGCGTGTCAGCGGTTCGGCGCCGCCGCTTGTCCGGACTTCGTTGGCGGCCTCAAGGTTGGCCGTTGCAACATTCGGGAACCAGAGCCGCTGGCGAAACAGAGCGGCCCTGAGATCTTCGGTGCTCGTCGCCTGATGCGTCTTCAGCGCGCTTGTGTAGAAGGCCGCGCCGACGGAACTACCCGACACGCTCGAAATTGCGAAAAGCTGAAGATGGAAAGGACGCCCCGCGCTGGTCTTCGCCTGTTCGAGGCTGTCGTCCTCCAGCGAACCAAGGACGCTTGCGAGGAGGAAAGCCGCGCGGCTGCCGCCGCCTTCACCCGACACGATGATGGGACGAGGGCAATCGGCAAGCTCTTTTGCGTCCGGCGCGAGCCATTCGCAACCGCGCGCGTCCCAGCCGCTGGCGGTTTTCCAGCCCTTGACCGCGTCGGTGAAGCGCGCGGGGCGGAGCGTCGACCGCTGGTCTTCCGTTATTGTGGCGACGCGAACGTCGTGCCCGTCGCCGACGAAGAACGTAAGGCCGATGGCGACGACAATGATCGCCGCGATGAACGGAAACTGAAAGCGGTTCGAGAGCAGCGCGAGGAACGCGATGAAAGGCAGCCACGCACCGAACACCACGAACAGGAACGAGGCGCGTTTCAGGTAGAGCGTGTCGCCGATGAAATCGAGCGTCTGCTGAACGCCGGGGCTGGATGTCAGATCCGGGAATGAAAACAGCCGCTGCATCGTCTCAGAGTAAGACATGAAATGGATGGCGACGAGGATCAGCAGAAACACCGTGAGGCGGATCATGTACCGCCACATGAATTCCTTGACGCGCTGCGCCGCGATCCAGGTCTCCATGCCGAGCCAGGCGGGTTTCAGGCCGGACAGATGAATGTCCATGCCTTCGAGGTCGTGCGTGGTCTTCCGCGTGAAGCGCTCGATGCGGATCAGGGAGCGCTTGAAGCCTTCGGCATCCCTTGTTTCGCGGCGTGCCATGGCGCGGCCGTAGCCGCGCAGGAAAACATCGCGAAAGATCACCAGCACCAACACCACGGCCGTGGCTATGAGAAGCGTGATGAGATGCGTTTCGAGCAGGCTGCGGATCGGAGCTTCGTATTTGTTGCCGCCATCCTGCAAGGGCACGGGCAGGTTGTTCGCGGCGACCACGATGCCGACCAGCACCGCTATGAAGGCGAAGACGACGAACAGGCTCGGCAGCCGGAAGATGTAGAACTTGAATCGCTCCTCGCTGTCGATGCCGATAACGTCGTAATTCTGCTGGAGCAGGAGCCGCGACGTGAAGACGAGCGGCAGCGCCCAGATAAAGATGCCGATGGCGTAGAAGCCTGCCCAGTAGACGATCTCCTGCGCCCAATAGGGGCGCGCGTCGAACAGGAGATCCTGCACCTGCGGCAGGCTCGAAAACGCGAAAAGCGCAATGACGAGGCTCAACACGCTGAAGAACGAGATGCCGACCGCCGCGCGCAGGAAAAGCCTGATGCGCGAGACCCGCCGTGGGGCGCTGCCTGTCGGAGCCGGCTGGCTCGTGGGTGGGGAAGCTGTCTCGGTTTCCAACATTCGGCCCGCGCTCCTGGCTGAAACGGCTTGAGGAATGCGCGAGGCTTGACGCAACCATTCGGCCCGATCATGGCGAGCGGTGCGTGGATCGATCAATTTTGAGGGATATTGTCCAGATTGTCGCGAACTGTATCTTCGCGGTCCGCTTTGCGTGGCCGCAAATGTCAGCGGGCGCGAACCGGCGCGATCGCGAGGCCGAAGAACGCCGGGTCTTCCTTCAGCATGAGGGCGATGGGCACTCTCTTCAGCCTGGCCGACATTGGTCCTTTCGCCTCGAACGCTGCACGCATCGCGCCCGGATCGAACGCGGCGCAGCCCCTGGCCACGCTGCCGACGAGGAACACACCATCCCATGCCGTGTAGGCGAGCGTGAGATCGCCAAGCACGCTTCCGGTGATTTCGGCGAAAAGCCGGACCGTTGCCGCGGCTGCGGGATCGTGCGCGGCATTGGCGCAGATGCTGCGCGCGCCAAGCCCGTCATCGCGGCCGAGCAATGCGGCATGAAGATGGGCGATACCGCGCCCTGAAAGTGCGTGCTCGACGGAAGGAAAAGCGGATCGCAAACCGGCGGCGGCAGCATCCGGCAGGCGCAGCGACATATGCCCCGCCTCGCTCGGGCATGACACCCAGACGTTCGCCACCTTGAAGAGCGCCGCCGCGCCGAAGCCGGTGCCGATATTCGCGATGAGGAGGCGCCTTGCGCGGCTCAGGTCCGGTGCCGGGCCGCTCAACAGCGCATAATCCGGCTCCGACAAGGTCAGCGCGCAATAGGCCGCCGCCTCGACATCGTTGAGCAGCGTGCAAGGCGCGCCCGCCTCCGCCTCGATCTCCGCCTCGCGGATCGTCCAGGCGATGTTGGTGAGATGGATTTCGCCGGCCTCGACAGGTCCCGCCGCGCCGATGGCAACCGAAGCACAGCCCCGAAAACCGCCGGTCTCGGCTGCATAGACGCGCATGGCATGAATGAAGCTCTCGAACCGCGCGCCCTGATAGGCGCGGCGCTCCGCGACGACGAGGCCATCGAACACGCGCGCGAAGCGTACATTCGTGCCGCCCACGTCGGCGATGAGACGCCACGGCGTCACGCAACGACCTCCGGCGCACCTTCGGCCAGAACCTTGAGGAAGCTCTTGCGCCAGAACGCGACGTCATGCGCGCGAATGCGAGATATGAGCGCGGCGTGGCGCTCCACGCGCTCTTCGAGCGGCATGCGAAGCGCGGTCTGCATCGCGTTCGCCATGTCATCGATGTCGTAAGGGTTCACGATCAGCGCCTCTTCGAGTTCCTCCGCCGCGCCCGCGAATTTGGACAGCACGAGCACGCCTGGATCATCCTCATCCTGCGCGGCTACGTATTCCTTGGCAACAAGGTTCATGCCGTCGCGAAGCGGCGTGACAAGGCCGACCTCGCTGCCCCTGAACAGAGCCGCCAGCGTGTCGCGCGGCATGGCCCGGTGGACGTAGCGCAACGGCGTCCAGTCGAAATCGCCGAACTCGCCATTGATCGCGCCGGAAAGGCCTTCCAACTCCTCGCGGATGTTGGCGTAGGCCTCCACCTCGATGCGGGTTGGCGGCGCGATCTGCATCAGCGTCACGGCCTTCCAGTGCTCGGGGTGCATTTCGAGGAACTTGCGAAACGCCTTGAAGCGCTCGGGCAGGCCCTTCGTGTAATCGAGGCGGTCCACGCCGATGATGTGCGAGCGCACCACCGTGCGGCGGTTGAGCCGCTCGATCTGCGAGGCGGCCTCCGCCGTTTGAGCGGCATTGGCGAATTCGTCGACATCGATGCCGATAGGAAAGGCGCGCGCGATCACTGTCCGGCCGTAAGCGCGAACCCTGTCGCCGTCCAGGATTTCGCCGTTTGCGTGGTTCTCGATGAAGCGGTGGAAATTGCTGACGTCGTTTTCTGTCTGGAAGCCGATCACGTCGAACTGGAACAGCGCCTCGACAAGCCATTCATGCGTCGGGATCGCTTGCAGCAGCTCTGGCGGCGGAAACGGGACATGCAGGAAGAAGCCGAGCCGCTGCTTCGCGCCAAGCGCTCGCAATTCGCTGGCGAATGAAATCAGGTGGTAGTCATGCGCCCAGACGACGTCGTCCGGCCCAAGAAGCGGAGCGAGCGCAGTCGCGAAGTTCCGGTTGACGCGCTTGTAGCCTTCGAAATAGGCCGGTTCGAACTGCACGAGGTCGAGACGGTAGTGGCAAACAGGCCAGAGCACCTTGTTCGCGAAGCCGAGATAGTATTCTTCGTAGTCCCGCTCCGTCATCGGAATGGTGGCGGTCGTGACTGCGCCATTGACGTTCAACGACACCGCCCCGGGCTCGCCTTCCTCGACCAGCTTGCCGTCCCAGCCGAACCAGATGCCGCCGACCGTGCGCAACGCGTCGCCGAGCGCGACCGCAAGGCCGCCGGATTGCACCTGGGCTTCGAGATCCGCGACACGGTTCGAAACGATGACGAGACGGCTCAAACGAAAGCCTCCCATGGCTTGGACAGGCGCGTTGCCCCGTTGATGATGCCGACCATGGAGTAAGTCTGAGGGAAATTGCCCCAGGCCGCCCCCGTGACCGGATCGGTATCCTCAGACATAAGTCCCAAATGGTTACGGGCGTTCAAAAGAGACTGGAAAATCTCACGCGCCTGCTCTTTTTTTCCGACGCGCGCCAGCGCATCGAGTCGCCAGAATGCGCAGATGTTGAAGGCCGTCTCGGGAACGCCGAAATCGTCGGCTGCTTCATAACGCATCATGAACGGCCCGCGACCCAAAACCCTTTCAAGCTGGGCGACAGTGGAAAGGAAGCGCGGGTCCTGTCCGTCGATGAATCCAAGTTCTCCCATCAGAAGCACGCTCGCGTCCAGATATTCGCCGCCAAAGCTTTCAACGAAAGCCTTGCGCTTGTCCGACCATGCGCAAGTAACAATCTTATGCCTGATAAGTTCGGCTCGTTCGCGCCAGAACGCGACCCGGTTGTGTTCGCCGACATAGGAGGCAAGCTTCGACAGGCGGTCGCACGCCGCCCAGCACATGACGCTTGACGAGGTGTGCACGCGGGCGCGGTTGCGCAGCTCCCAGATGCCGGCGTCCGGCACGTCGTGCAGTTTGAACGCCTGCTCGCCGACATGTTCGAGCCGGCGGAAATCTTCCACGCCTGCGCGTGTCAGGAGGCGCTTGTCGATGAATGCCTGAGCCGCCCCAAGGATGAGATTTCCATAGGTGTCATGCTGGAAATGTTCATAGGCCTGATTGCCGACACGCACCGGGCGGTTATCCACGCCGCTTGCGCTCTGAAACCCGGGCAGACATGGTGCCGTGCTTTCGAGCAAAGCTTTCTCAAGCGCGATTCCATAGACGGGCTGGATGTGCTCTTCCGATGAAGCGACGATGTTCATGATCCAGCGATAATAATTCTCCAGCGTTCGGCCGGCCGAGAGACTCGTCAGCGCGCGGATCACGAAATAGGCGTCACGCACCCAGCAATAGCGGTAATCCCAGTTGCGGCCCGTACCCGGCGCTTCGGGGATGCTCGTCGTCATAGCGGCGACGATGGCGCCTGTCGGTTCGTAGGAGCACAGCTTCAGCGTGATGGCCGCGCGGATCACCGCCTCCTGCCATTCGGGCTGAAGCGACAGTCTGCCGCTCCAATTCTGCCAATAGACGGTCGTCTGTTCCTCAAAATCGCGGGCAATGTTGAAGGCGCTGTCCCCCAGCGTCTCGTCCGGCCCCATCACGAAATGGATCGGTTCGGTGAGATTGAAGAGAGTCTCCTCCAGCACGTAGTCGACAGGTGCGTCGGTGGTAACGCGCACCGTCATGCCGGGGCCGATGAAGCGGATGTGGTTCGAGCCCGATGTGATCTGTGGCTCCACCGCGCCATAGCGGAAGCGAGGCCGGATTTTGACGCGGATGCGCGGCGAGCCGTCCTTTACGGCGACGGTGCGGATCAGCGTCTTGGGGCGAAAGGGCCGGTTGCGCGTGGAGAAGCGAGGGATGAAGTCAGTGACCTGCACCGAGCCGCTTTCCGCATGCAGCACCGTTTTGAGAATGGCCGTGTTCGGAACGTAGTATTGCTCGGTCGATTTCAGGTCCGGCACCTCGATCGTGAAAGCGCCGTCGTCGGGATTGCCGCTCTCGCTTCCGAGAAGCTGATGAAACACCGGATCGCCATCGAAACGCGGCAGGCAGCACCACACGATACGGGCGCTTTTGTCGACGAGGGCGCTGATATTGCAGTTACCAATAAGGCCCAGATCGAGATTAGACATCAAGCTCAAAGTCCTTTGAATGTGTCGGCGGTGGCGGAAAGCCAGGAGAGGAAGCAAGGGACGTCCGGTGCGCGATAGTGCGCGGCGCTCTCGCCCGGTCCCACCTTCATGGTGATACCGCCCCGCGCGTTCACGACGAGAAACGCGTCTTCATCGGTCGCATCGTCGCCCGCGAAGAACGGGACACGGCCCTTGAACGGCGGTTGCTGCATCAGGAGGCCGATCGCCGTGCCTTTTGTTGCGCAATGCAGCCGAAGCTCGACGACCATCTTGCCATGCGTCAGAACGTATTCGGCCAACGGTGCGGCCAGTTCGCTAACGAGCGCGAGACACATCGCTTCAAGCTCGGGGCGGAGGCGATAATGGAGTGCAAGAGCACCGCGCTTTCTTTCGAGAAGAAGGCCCGGATTTTGAGCGGCGAAGTCGGCAAGCGCGCTTTCGATGAGCGCGCCTGCGGCGTCGTCGGAGATTTCGGTGAGCCTGAGACCGCGTTCGTCTCTCACCTCGTATCCGTGGACGCCCGCGACCGGCAGACTGAGCGGCGCGAGAAACCTGTCGATGGTGGCGACTTCGCGGCCCGTCACGATGGCGACGGCTCCGTCCGTGCTGGCGCAGAGGCTTTCGAGTGTGGCGCGGGTGTGTCTGTGAACGATAACCGCCGCGGGGGTGTCGGCTATCTCGGTCAACGTTCCGTCGAAATCGAGAAAGAATGCGTAAGCGCTGGCGTCGCTCAGGCAAGGCAGGAAATCCATGGGCAACGTCCGGGGGGCTTGTCCGCTCGAGCTATCAACTGGGAACGGGCGGGCGTGGGTGTCAAGTGAGGGCACGGTGATTTTCTCTCAGGCAACGAAATACGAAAGCGGCCTTCGATGAGGGAGGCCCACCGTCGGGATATGCTATAATCGGAGATAAGCTGCAATAGTGGCATAAAGTGCTGTTTTTATGGCGCTATTCGTGAAGCCCAAGCTTCGGGCGAACAATGTGCCAGGAATCGCACACGGGTTTGAAGCCGAGTTTTGCGTAACAGCGGTTGGATGCCGGATTGCGCTTGTCGACATAAAGGCAGGCAAACGCGCGCCCTTCGGAAAAGATGTTCCGCGCAACGACTGCGGTGATCATGCCTGCGTACCCGCGCCCGCGAAATTTCGGCTGCGTATAAACGCAGTTGATGGCGCCCGCCGAGCGGTTGCGTCGGCCGATCGCCGCCATGGACACCGGCACGCCTTCCGCGATCCACACCCAGTGGCGGCCTTCGCCAAGAGTCGCGTGGAGGCGTTCGTCCGATGGGCTCACGTCGTGGGGAACCGCCTCGCGCATGAAGCCCGCGATCCACTCCCGGAAAAGCGGCAGATCCGGCGCGGCCAACAATCGAGAAAACCCGCTGACGCTCGGGGCGTTTGGCTCTCGGTCGAGCGAAAGGATCTGCTGCGGAATTTCCTCGGCAAACACGATCCCGTGCTCGCGAGCGCGTTCGGCGAACTGAAGCGCGGTGTCAATCGTGCCGACAACGCCGGGGTAATCGAGACTGGCGGTCAGATCCGCGAAGCTGCGGCATTCCTCACGCGAAAGATTGCATAGAAGCAGCGGGAAGTTCGGCGTCTGAAGTGCGCAAGCTCCCGGATTTCCAAGCGTCCAGTACCTGATGCCGCCCGCTTCGCCCTGGGCGCGCAGCCGCTCGACGACGCTCAACGGCAGATTGTTACGGACGGCATCGTCTTCGAGCGCGCCCTGATGGAAATCGGCAAAGTCGATCGGCTTCATCGCCGCCCCCTGTGACACCGCGCCACAATGCACGCCCAAAATCGGAGGCGCGCTCGCGGAAACCAATTGTGCGAGCCGGTCCAAACGGTCCGCACCGCATACCCTAGAAACTTTAACACAACAATGGAGCATACGCATGGTTACGCGCTTGCGTTACCCCAAGGGGTATCAGTTCTTTGACAGCAACGGACATCCGTTGGCACTCGGCAACCTGCATTACTATCAGGCGGGCACGACGACGCCCCAAGATACGTATACGGACGATGAAGGCACGATTGTGAATACCAATCCGCTCGTTCTCGACGGCTCTGGCCGACTCACGACGGATGTGTATCTCGGCGCTGCCGCAGACTACAAGGAAGTGCTGACGACGTCGTCCGCTCCGGTATCTCCGTGGCCCGCCGACGACATTCCGCACGCTTCTGCTTCGGAAGGCGGGGCCACGGATATCGGCGCCAGCTATACGGTCAATACAGTCAATCTGACAAGTTCCAGCGGCTCCGGCGTTACCATCGCCGCCGCCACCACGACGACGGCCGGGGTTCTCGACAGCACCCGCGCCGCGAAAATCGACGGCCTCGCGACGGTTGCGGGCACGGGCAGTTACTCCGACCTCGTGAACACGCCTTCGCTCGGCACATTGGCGACAGCGTCCTCGATCGATAATGACGACTGGTCCGGCACGCCGCTTTCCATCGCCAACGGCGGCACCGGGCAGACGACCGCGAACGCAGCCTTCGACGCGCTTTCTCCGCTGACGGCGGCGGGCGATATCCTTACGGGCGGCGCGTCCGGCGCGGCCCAGCGTCTCAGCATCGGCTCAACAGGCCAGGTGCTCACGGTCGTTTCCGGCGCTCCGGCCTGGGAAGATGCGTCCGGCGGCGGTTCCGGCATGACAAATCCGATGACGTCGACTGGCGACATCATCATCGGCGGTGCGTCCGGCGCTGCGACTCGCCTTCCATATGCCGCGAATAGCCGTGTTCTTACCGGCGCAAGCGGCGCGCCCGCATGGTCGTCGTCGCCGCTGAACAACATCGCCCTCGATGATTTCACTATCGGCAGCAACGTGCTGACAAACAGCACCTTCGCGACAGACCTTGCCGGCTGGACCGTCAACGGCGCGTGGACTTGGAAAACGGGTGGCGGTGCTGCCTGCTCGTCGGCGGGAGGTACACTGACGCAAATGACCGGCAACTACGCTGCCGGCGCCATCTATAAAGTCACAATCACCATATCCGGCGTTGATGCGAATACCGCGCTCGTGGTCGGTCTTTCCTACGGCGCTATATCTGCCCAACGCATCCGCAACAACGGCACTCACACGTTCTATCTTCTCGGGCCTGCTGCTGCCGGGGTGGGGCGTGGGGTACAACTGATTTGTCAGTATGGCCCAGTCGTTGTCGAGTCGATCACCCTTCAGGAGATCACCAATCACGCCAAGTCGGTGACGGGGAAACTCGCGCTTAACGGCCCGCTCACCCTTCCCGCCGGCAACGCCGGCAACCCGTCGCTCGCCTTTCAGATAGACGATCCTCTCTATTCGCCGACCGGCTTCTACTGGAATAACTACGCGCTGGCCTTTGCGATGGACGGCGTCGATATGTTCACCATCTCGGATGAAGGTGCGACGGTTGGCATCGGGCCGATGCTTTCTTTCAAGGGATCAAATCGAGGCACGGTGGAAGCAACCAATGCCCTTGTGTTTCGCTCGCTGTCGAATCACTTCGAGATCGAGGGCAGTATCACCGCGACAGAACTTACAATGGTACCTTATCGTGCCGGCGGCGGGGCGGTGAGCATTCCACTCTGGTTTAAATCAAACGCGTATAGTTGGGCGTCGCCATGTGTTCTCGGTGTCCATGCGGCGGCTGAGGGAGATAATGCAAACGTTCAGTTTGCCGTCGCCAATCACGCACAGACCATCGGCTTCTCTGTGGCCGGGACGGGTGCCGTCACAGCTCGCGCTCCGATGACCTTGCAGCCGGCTACCTCCGGCATTGACACGACCAACCTTCTTCTCGTCAAGAACTTCGCTGGCTCAACCAAGGTCGCCCTGCGGCCGGACGGTCTCGTCGCTTGCACTTACGTTGAGGCATTGGGAACCGTCCAAGGCCAGCTGATAACGACGAAAACGGCTCCAGCCACGGCGGCAGCGGCGGGTTACGCCGGCACTATCGCCGTCGACGCGAACTATATCTACATCTGCACCGCCAGCAACACATGGAAACGCGCCGCGCTATCGACGTGGTAGTGTGAAAGGGAACCCCCAATGACCAAGATCGTGATCGAACTCGATCCACAGGAAGTCCAGGCGTTTCAGCAGTTGCTCGACATAGCGTTGCGACATTCCGGTATAGCCGCACTGAATGTGGTGGCGGCTTTTGTTGGAAAGGTTGCGGCCGCTACCGCCGCAGCCGCAGTCGAGGGCTAGCTGAATGACTTTGTAACGCGTTGAGCCGGAGATAGGCATCCGGCTCAACCATGGCCGAGTGCGGTGAGCAGCGGAAGGGAAGATAGATGCGCGATCATAGGGTAGGCCCGTCTTGCAGCCATGAGCGTGAGTTATCCGATCTCATGCGCTGCTCGCCGTTTCGTATTCGGCACATAGCCTGGCGGCAGCCAGAGAAAGTCGAAGCCAACTGAACCAATCGCCGCGCTGGCGAGGTGGGGCGGCTAACTGTCAATCGATATCTTTGTCTTTTGAAAGCCGGTCATGGACCGGCTTTCTTCATTTATGGGAGGTGCATCATGGCGGCTGGCAATTTCGAGCGCTGCCTTGCTATCACGCTCAAATGGGAGGGGGGCTATTCCAATCACCCGGACGACCCGGGCGGCCCCACGATGCGCGGCGTGATCCAGCGCGAATACGACGCATGGAGAAAGAAACGGGGTAAGCGGCCAAGGCCGGTGCGGCAGATCGAAGACGCGGAACTTCGCGCGATATACCGTGAAAATTACTGGGACGCGATGACCTGTGACGCCCTTCCACTCGGGCTCGACCTCTGCGTTTTCGACGCGGCCGTGAATTCAGGCCCGGGCCGCGCGCGGCAATGGCTCGACGAGGCGCCATATGTGGACGCCTATTGCGATGCGCGGCTCGAATTTCTCAAGCGGCTCGGGCGGCTGTGGCGCGTTTTCGGAACCGGATGGGCGCGCCGCGTCGCGGGGATCAGGATAGACGCGCGCACGATGGCAGGTCAGCCGGAGGCGCAATTGCCGTTCGACGAGACGCTCCATGCCGGAATGCGGGGCGAGGAGGTTCGCGTCCTTCAGGCCCGGCTTCGTGCTCTCGGATATCCGGCCGGAGCTGTGGACGGGATCTTCGGCGCGCAGACCCATCGCGCGGTCATGCTCTTCCAGCACGATAACGGGCTCGACGGCGAGGCGGGCATCTGGCAGCCAAGCTACGGCGGAGCGCTCGCGGACGCGACGCCGATGCTGCCAAAGCGGCGCGAGGTTTCGAGGCGCGATCTCGAAGCGGCAGGCGACAGGCCGCTGCGCCAGATGAACCTGCTGCAACGGGTCTTCGCGTGGCTTTTCGGGGCCGCGGCGGCAACCGAAACCTTCTCCAGCGACAGCGTACTCGACAGCATCGGTGGCGCGCGTGCGGCCCTCGAACCGCTGCAAGGTGTCCTTGCGTGGGCCTCCACCAATCGCTGGCTGCTTCTGTGCGCTGTTCTCGTGGCGGCTATCGCATTGATCCGGCTCATCCGGAGCGAGCACATCAAGGCGTACCGCAATTTCGACTATCAGGGCACATCCGCCCCCGCTGCCTCAACCGATTGACGGGAGCCCATCCATGAACGCGCTTCTTGCTTTCATTTTATCGTCTTTTGGAAGTCTCGCGACCGGGGCGGCGAAGCTCGGCCTTTCTGTCGGCGCGCTTGCCTTCCTCGGGCCGCTGGCTCCGATTGTCAGCGGCGTCGCGCAATTCGTCGGGGCGATCGTTGCAGCGATCGGGGAAATCCTCGCCTCGCTTTCGAAAAGTGCGGAGGGCCGGGTGGCACTGGCCATCCTCGCGGCAACGCTCGGCCTTCTTTACCTGCGATACCACTATATCGAGGAAGGGCGGACAATCGAGCGGGCCAGAATAACGGCCACGCAGAAGCCGTGCCCGGCGGTGAAGGCCGAGAGGCGGTCTCGATGACACTTCCGGACGACGGGCGGCACCCAGCCGCATCTTCGGTTGCTGCCGTCAACGGTCATCACAGCGCCATACCGTTGAGCCGCGTTTATCTGCCGTTCGCGATGGTATTGACGTTCGGCGGCTTTCTGGTCGTCGCCGGATACACCGTCGGCGGCGTCATGTCTGGAATTGCGCGCGACAAGACAGAGACGGACACCCGCCTCAGCGCGATCGAAAAGGAAATGACTGCGATAAAAAATATTCTCGCCGACCGCTCGCTTTGCGTGCGTCCTAAATAACGAGCCTTGCCGCGACGAAACGATGTCTGATAGCCGCACCGTTTCGTCGCCGGCCGAACTCGACTGCTTGTACGTGCAAGCCTCAGATGGCTTCGCTCAGATCCTTTGCGGCGCGGAAAGCCACTTTCTTGCTCGCCTTGATCTCAATCGCCTCGCCCGTGGCCGGGTTGCGACCGGTGCGGGCGGCGCGCTTGCGCACTTCGAGCGTGCCGAGGCCGGCGATCCGGATGCGCGCGCCCTTCTTCAGGTGCTTGCCAATGCTGGAGACAGCCTCGGACAGAACCTCGCTCGCCTGCTTCTGGGAAAGGCCGTGCGTTTCGGCGACTTCCGTGGCGAGCTGACGGAGCGTCACGATCTCAGCCTTTTCGGCCTTCGCAGGCGCCGCCGCCTTTGCTGCTGCCTTGGGTTTGGCCGCCTCAGATTTCGCAGCCTTGGCCGCAGGCGCCGCTTGCGTTTTCGACATCTCGAGTTCCTTCTTAATTCATGCCTTAGAAAGAGAAATCCGGGCGTCCGTTACCGATGGCTGATCTAACAAACCCATCCCTTCGAGTGCAATCGATGTTGTACGTTCGATCCACCGGGTCAAGACCACTGATTGCGATTTGGCCAACAGAATCAGGTGTAAATGGCCGCGTGACGCTACACAACCTTCGAGCCGTGTAGCGCCGCGCGTCAACAACCTTTCGGGCGAGAGACGCGCCATATGCTGGTTGCAGGGTAATTTTGTAACAAAGTGTGGTTTTTTGGCCCGAAAAATCCATATTTATCGGATGTTTCCCGCGCCGCTGTTAATAAAGCGTCTCGACAACCTTCGGTGCTTGACAACAAGCTGGGTTGCAATATAGAACATACAGTGAACGTCGCTTCATGCCGTCCCGCGGTGGAAAAGCCGATTGCGCGAGGGCAGTTGTGTTTTGAGCGCTGACGCTTCATGTACACTCGTCGCAGCGACTCAATGTTTGATGAAAGGAGCTCTCATGGCGGGCTCGGTGAATAAGGTCATTCTCATCGGTAATCTCGGGGCCGATCCCGAAGTGCGCCACACCCAGGATGGCCGTTCGATATGCAATCTTCGGCTTGCGACGACGGAATCATGGCGCGACAAACAGTCGGGGGAACGCCGCGAAAAGACGGAGTGGCACAGCGTCGTCATCTTCAACGAGCAGCTCGGCAAGGTGGCGCAGCAATACCTCCGCAAAGGCGCGAAGGTTTATATCGAAGGCCAGTTGCAAACCCGGAAATGGCAGGATAATTCAGGGAACGACCGCTACACAACCGAGGTCGTCTTGCAGAACTTCAACGGCCAGCTCACCATGCTCGACGGACGCGCAGGCGGCGGTGCGGGCGGTTATGGCGAAGGCGGAGGCAGCGGTTTCAACGAAGGCGCTGCCAGCAGCTTCGACCGCGGTGACAGCGGCCGTGGCGGCGGCGGTGGTGGCGCCCGAGGCGGCGGTGCAGGCGCCAAACCGCGCGACGCGGGACAGCCGAAGCCTTTCGACAAGGATCTGGACGACGAGATCCCATTTTAGGTGCGCTTGATGTGCTTTCCCCGCGATGTGGATCGTCGCTCGAAGCGCATAACAAAATAGACATCTTCTTGCGCAGGACGGACAGGATCCTTGTCCTCGCGGGAGCGAGTCGGTAACTTCCGGCTAGGTTCAAGCGGCGTTTCCGGCCGTGTGTTTCATTTGAGAAAGCCAAGGATCAGATTTTGGCAGATCCGTCAGACGGCAACAAGGGCGATCGCGGTGCGGGGGAGATTCGTCCCATCCTCATCACCGACGAGATGAAGCGCTCATACCTCGATTACGCGATGAGCGTGATCGTGTCTCGCGCGCTGCCCGATGTGCGCGACGGGCTGAAACCCGTCCACCGCCGCATCCTTTTCTCGATGAACGAGAACGGCTATTACTGGAACAAGCCTTATCGCAAATCCGCGCGCATCGTCGGCGACGTGATCGGTAAATATCACCCGCACGGGGACCAGTCCGTTTACGACGCGCTCGTCCGCATGGTGCAGGACTTCTCGATGAGCGTGCCGCTTATCGACGGGCAGGGGAATTTCGGCTCGGTCGATGGCGATCCGCCGGCAGCCATGCGTTACACCGAGGTGCGCCTCGAAAAGATCTCCGACACGCTGCTCAACGATCTTGAGAACGACACCGTCGATTTTCAGGAGAACTACGACAATTCCGAGCGAGAGCCGACCGTTCTGCCCGCGCGCTTTCCGAATCTCCTCGTCAACGGCGCGGGCGGCATCGCCGTCGGCATGGCAACGAACATCCCGCCGCACAATCTCGGCGAAGTCATCGACGCATGTCTCGCCTTCCTCGAAAATCCCGCGCTCAACATCGAGCAACTCATGGAGCACATCCCGGGGCCGGACTTTCCGACCGGCGGCGTGATCATGGGCCGGGCCGGTATCCGCGCCGCCTATCTCAAGGGGCGCGGCTCCATCGTCGTGCGCGGAAAAGTGCATGTCGAGACGATCCGCAAGGATCGCGATGCGCTGATCGTGACCGAAATCCCCTATCAGGTGAACAAGGCGACGCTGCAAGAGCGCATCGCTGAACTCGTGCGCGAAAAGCGCGTCGAGGGCATTTCCGACGTGCGGGACGAAAGCGACCGCTCGGGCTATCGCGTCGTCATCGAGCTGAAGCGCGATGCCATGCCGGAGGTGGTGCTGAACCAGCTCTATCGCTTCACGGCGCTGCAATCGGTGTTCGCCGCCAACATGGTGGCGCTCAATAGCGGCCGGCCGGAACAGCACACGCTCCTCGACTTTGTCCAGGCTTTCACGCAGTTCCGCGAAACGGTCATTACGCGGCGCACGAAATTCCTGCTCGGCAAGGCGCGTGACCGCGCGCATGTGCTCGTCGGCCTCGCGACCGCGGTCGCCAATATCGACGAGGTGATCAAGCTCATCCGCACCGCGCCCGATCCCGCGAGCGCGCGCGAAGCGCTCATGTCGCGCGACTGGCCCGCAGGCGACATCGCGCCGCTGCTGCTGCTCATCGAAGATCCGCGCTCGCGCATCATCGAGGGCAACGTCTACCGCCTGTCCATCGATCAGGCGAAGGCGATCCTCGAACTGCGCCTGCAACGCCTGACCGCGCTCGGCCGCGATGAAATTGCCGACGAGTTGAAGGCGCTCGCCGAAAAAATTCGCGATTATCTCGATATCCTCTCCTCGCGCTCGCGCGTCATCACGATCATCCGGGACGAACTCACCGCCATCAAGGAAGAGTTCGCCAAGCCGCGCCGAACCGAAATCCTCGACGTCGAGGGCGAAGTCGACGATGAAGACCTGATCCAGAAAGAGGACATGGTCGTCACCGTCAGCCATCGCGGCTACATCAAGCGCGTGCCGCTGTCGACCTATCGCGCGCAGCGTCGCGGCGGCAAGGGCCGCTCCGGCATGACGACGCGCGACGAGGATTTCGTGACGCGCCTGTTCGTCGCGAATACGCATACGCCGGTGTTGTTTCTCTCCTCGCGCGGCATGGCCTACAAGATGAAGGTGTGGCGGCTGCCGCTGTCTGCCCCGCAAGCGCGCGGCAAGGCGCTCATCAACCTGCTGCCGCTGCAACAGGACGAGACGATTACGTCCATCCTGCCGCTGCCCGAGGAGCGCGACGAATCGGGCGTCTTCATCCTGTTCGCGACCCGCTCGGGCAATGTGCGGCGCAATGAACTCGCCGACTTCGCCGAGGTTCGCCAGAACGGCAAGATCGCCATGAAGCTCGATCCAGGCGACGATATCGCGGGCGCGCAACTCTGCCGCGAGACCGACGATATTCTTCTCACGACCGCCAACGGTCAGGCCATCCGCTTCCCGGTGACGGACGTGCGCATCTTCAAAGGCCGCGAGTCGACCGGCGTGCGGGGTGTCCGCCTCGAAGAGGACGACACCGTTATCTCCCTCGCAATCCTCCGACACATGAACGCGACACCCGCCGAGCGCGCCGCCTATCTCAAGCAGGCGAACGCCATGCGCCGCGCCGCCGCCGGTGAGCGCGCAGCGACCGAGCCGGACGCCGCCGAGCAGGAAGCCGCAGCGGTGGAAGCTCTCGACGACGGCGAAGCGATCGAAAGCACCGACATCGCCGATCTCACGCCCGCGCGGTATGGCGAAATGGGCGCGGCGGAGCAATATGTGCTGACCATGTCGGTGCGCGGCTTCGGCAAACGCACCTCGTCCTATGAGTACCGGACGTCGGGACGCGGCGGCAAAGGCATCATCGCCATGGCCGTCAACGATCGAAACGGACGCCTCATCGCGTCATTCCCGGTGGAAGATACGGACCAGATCATGCTGGTGACGAACGGGGGCAAGCTGATCCGCTGCCCCGTCGAAGGCATCTCGATCACCGGTCGTTCCGCGCAGGGCGTCACGATCTTCCGCACCGATCAGGACGAGCGCGTGGTCTCGGCCGAGTTGATCAGCGACGACGGGACGGGGAACGGCAATGGCGACGGCTTGGATGTCGGCGGCGACATCGAGGGCGAGGAACCATCAGAATGATCGCGGGGTAACGCCGCATGAATTGCGGTTTCTACGCTGGCAGCTTCGATCCGCCGACGCTGGGTCACCGGGACATCATGGCGCGTGGTCTGGCGCTGTTCGACCGGCTGGTTGTCGGTGTCGGCGTGCATCCGTCGAAAGCGCCGCTTTTCACGGTCGAGGAGCGCGCGGATATGTTGCGCGATGAGCTTTCGAGCCTCGGCGCAGGCGAGCGCGGCGCGGTCGTGTTCTTCGATGGGTTGACTGTCGACGCCGCTCGCGCCCACGGCGCGGCGTTCATGCTGCGGGGCGTGCGCGATGCGGCGGACCTCGGCTACGAGACGCAGCTTTTCGGCATGAACCGGGCCATGGCGCCGGACATAGACACGGTCTTCCTTGTCGCAACGCCCGGCTCGGCGCATATCACGGCCACGCTCGTTCGCCAGATCGCGCAGCTCGGCGGCGATGTTTCGTCCTTCGTTTCCCCCGCCGTGCTCAAGCGGATCGCTGCAAAAACGGGCAGAACCGCCAGCGGCCCCAATGCGGCCCCTATGCCGCGCTAGGCGCTCGAAATCGCACTCGAAATCGATAAGCAAAGGGTTTCCATGTTCCGTTCCCTGATATTCGTTACGCTGCTTGCCGCCGCCACGCTCGGCCTTGCCGCTCCGTCGGCTCGTGCGGCAAGCCCCGACAACACACTTTACCTCGACCTGAAGGATGGCCGCGTGGTCATCGAGCTTTTGCCCAATGTCGCGCCGAAGCATGTCGAGCGCGTCAAGAAGCTCGTCCGCGAGGGCTTCTACAACGGCCTGCCGTTCCATCGCGTGATCACGGGTTTCATGGCGCAGACGGGCGATCCGAAAGGCGACGGGACGGGCGGTTCGAAATATCCCGACCTTCCGGCCGAGTTCAATTCCACGCCGTTCAAGCGTGGCGCCATCGGTGCGGCGCGCACGGGCAATCCCAATTCCGCGAACAGCCAGTTTTTCATCTGTCTTGAGGACGCACCGCATCTCAACGGGCAATACACCGTCTGGGGTCGCGTGACAGAGGGCATGAAGTTTGTCGACCGGATCAAGAAGGGAGCAGGCGGCGACGGCCGCGTGTTCAATCCGGACAAGATCATCAAGATGCAGCTTGCGTCGGACGCCCGCTGATCACCACATTCCTGATGAGATAATAATGGTGCCGAACCTCAGGTTGGCGTAGATCCAGTCGAGGCGGCGCAAGGAAAGAGCTTGAACATGACATCTTCCGATAAAGAAAATCTGGTTCTGGAAACAACCAAGGGGCGTGTGGTGATTGAGCTTCGCCCCGATCTTGCGCCGAACCATGTCGCGCGCATCAAGGAACTTGCCGACCAGAAGTTTTACGACGGCGTTGTTTTCCATCGCGTCATCGACGGGTTCATGGCGCAGACGGGCGATCCCACGGGAACCGGGCGTGGCGGTTCGGGCAAGAACCTCAAGGCCGAATTCAGCCGGGAAAGCCATGAGCGTGGCGTCGTCTCGATGGCGCGCGCGAACCATCCCGATAGCGCGGACAGCCAGTTCTTCATCTGCTTCGACGATGCGTCGTTCCTCGACGGCAAATATACCGTGTGGGGCAAGGTGATCGAGGGCATGGAGAACGTCGACAAGATCGAGCGGGGCGAGCCGGTGCATAACCCCGACAAGATCGTGACCGCCCGCGTTGAAAAGGCGGCGTAAGACCGAAAGCGAACCGACCCGTTTTTCAGACCGAGCGCCAGTGTCCGGAAGGACGCGGGCGCTCATCTTTTGTTTTCAGGGCTGCCGACTCCATTGGCCGCCGCTTCATCCGCGAACGCATCGTGCACCTCAAGGACTTCGACTTCGACCTCCCCAAGTCGGCCATCGCGCTTAGGCCCGCGAGCCCGCGCGACGCTGCGCGCCTGCTGCGCGTCGATCCTGCCGCGCGCGAACCGCTCGCCGAAGCCACGATCCGCGACCTTCCCGCCTTTTTTCGTCCCGGCGACATCATGGTGTTCAACGACACCCGCGTTCTCTCCGCTGAACTGTCCGGCACGCGCCCGCCGCGCGATGCGGATGCGCCCGCCGTGGATGTCTCCCTGAACCTGATCGAACGCGAAGCGTCCGGTGCGTGGAAAGCGTTCGCGCGGCCCGCGCGACGGCTCCGGCCCGGCGACGCGATCCATTTAGCAACCGGCGAACACGCCTCACGGCTGATCGTCGTCGCCAAGTCCGACGATGGCGAAATCATCTTGGCCGCGCCGGAGGGCGACAGCGTCGAGGCCGTCATGCAACGCCACGGCGCGATGCCGCTTCCACCGTATATTGCCCGCCAGCGCCCCGCCGACGAGCGCGACCGCTCGGATTATCAGACCGTTTTCGCGCGCAACGAGGGTGCCGTCGCCGCGCCGACAGCCGGACTTCACTTCACGCCGGAACTTCTCGCGCGGCTCTCACAGCGCGGCGTCGAGACGGCCTTCGTAACGCTCCATGTGGGCGCGGGCACTTTCCTGCCGGTGAAGACCGCGACGGTCGAGGATCATGAAATCCACGCCGAGTGGTTCGAGATCGGCGAGGTGACGGCGCGCGCCATCAGCGCGGCCCGCGAGCGCGGTGGCCGCGTCATCGCTGCGGGCACGACCTCGCTTCGCGTGCTTGAGACGGCCACCCGCGAAGACGGCTTTATCGAGCCCGCCAAAGGCTTTACAACGATCTTCATCAAGCCCGGCCACCGTTTCAGAAGCGCGGACCTCCTCGTGACGAATTTCCACCTGCCGAAATCGACGCTGTTCATGCTCGTCTGCGCCTTCTCCGGCACGGCGCTCATGAAGCGCGCCTACGCCCACGCCGTCGATGCGGGCTTCCGCTTCTATTCCTACGGCGACGCGTGCCTTCTCTCGCGCGCGGATGCGCAGCCCTCGACGGTCCGCTCATGACGCAGCCCTTTTCCTACACGCTTCTCGCGCAGGACGGCGCGGCGCGCCTCGGCGAAATCGCGACACCGCGCGGGCCGATCCGCACGCCCGCCTTCATGCCGGTCGGCACTACGGCGTCGGTGAAGGCCGTCTTCCTCGACGATGTGAAGGCGGCGGGGTCCGACATCATCCTCGGCAACACCTACCACCTGATGCTGCGCCCCGGCGCGGAGCGCATCGCCAAGCTCGGCGGCCTTCACAGCTTCATGCGCTGGGATGGGCCGATCCTCACCGATTCCGGCGGCTTTCAGGTGATGTCGCTCGCGCAGCTTCGGAAGCTCACCGAAAAGGGCGTCACCTTCCGCTCGCATATCGACGGCGCGATGTACGAGTTGACGCCCGAGCGCTCCATCGAGGTGCAGAACCTCCTCGGCTCCGACATCCAGATGCAGTTCGACGAATGCACGCCGTTCCCGGCGACGTTCGAGGATGCGGAAAGCTCGATGCGGCTGTCGCTGCGCTGGGCGGAGCGCTCGCTGGCGGCGTTCGCGCAGTATGGCCAGCCGGGGCGCGCGCTGTTCGGCATCGTGCAGGGCAGCACCTTCCGCGAGCTTCGGAAGGAGTCGGCGGCGAAGCTGACGTCGATGGATTTTCACGGCTATTCGGTCGGCGGACTCGCGGTCGGCGAAGGCCAGCGCGCCATGTTCGAGACGCTCGATTTCACCACGCCGCTTTTGCCCACGAACAAGCCGCGCTACCTCATGGGCGTCGGCACGCCGTCGGATATCGTGGGCGCTGTCGAACGCGGCATCGACATGTTCGACTGCGTGATGCCGACGCGTTCCGGCCGCCACGGGCAGGCGTTCACATGGGCGGGCAAGCTCAACATCAAGAACGCGGCGCATGTCGAGGATTTGCGCCCGCTCGACGAGACGAGCACCTGCCCCGCGTCGCGCGACTATTCCCGCGCCTACATCCACCACCTCTTCCGCTCGGGCGAGTATCTCGCGCCGATGATCCTGTCATGGGCGAATATCGGCTTCTATCAGGAGTTGATGGCCGCGATCCGCAAATCCATCGCGGAAGGCACGTTCGCCGATGTCGCCGCTCGCGTGCGCGCCGTCTACCCGTCCACCGTGGAAGACGAAGCGGGCGCGGACGCTGAAGCCGCCCGCTCCCTGAAGAGCAAGTAAATTCCCGACGCAACGATGATCGCCGCGCCGACGAGCGTCCAGATGTCTGGCACATCGCCGAAGACGAGATAGCCGAGGCACGTCACGAGCAGCAGGTTGATGTAGGTGAAGGGCGCGATCACCGGCGCGGGCGCGCGGTCATGGGCGAGGATCAGGAACCAGTGCCCCATCCCGCCGAGAAGGCCCAGGCTCAACAGGACGCCCCAGGCGAGCGCATCCGGCGGCATCTGCCAGTTCCACAACGCGACCGGCGCCATGAGGACGGCTCCCGCGAGCGGTGTGTAGACGAGCGTCGTTCGCGGCGCGTCGAAACGGGCGAGATAGCGCGTCCAAAGGCTGTAGAGCGAGTGGCAGAATACCGAGCCGAGCGCGAGCGTCACCGCCCAGTGGATGCCGCCGAAGCCCGGTTTCGTCACGAAGATGATGCCGGTGAAGCCGACGCAGATCGCCGCGAGCCTACGCCAGCCCACCCATTCGCCGAGCAGCGGACCGGCAAGCGCGGCCACGAAGAACGGCGCGAGGAAGTAGATCGTCGAGGTCTGGTCGAGTTGGAGATACTGAAGCGCGGCGAAATTGAACGCGGTCGTCGCGAGGAGCAGCGCGCTGCGCAGGATCTGCTGGACGGGCTTGCGGGACGGTGCGGCGCGAACGACCGCGCGCGGCCCGAGCATGACCACGATGAGCACGGCGTTCATCAGGAAGCGCACCCAGATGATTTCCACCAGAGGAATGTGCTCGATGGTGCCGAGAAACTTCGCGCTCGTGTCGAGGAAAGCAAAGAAGCTCACGGCCGTCAGCATGAAGCCGATTCCGACAAGGCGACGGTCGGAAGAAGGGCGCTCGGCCGCGGAAGCCCGAGCCGCCGCTGCGGGCTTTGTGAGAAGATCGGTCATGGAGGAGTGGGGCGCGGGGGTTCCGGTTGGTGACGAGGCGAAGCGCGGCCGTTTCCCGGCAAAGCGACGGTGCGACAATTCAACATAGCATGGATGAGCGCAGAAATGTGCGCGCAAATGATGGCGTCGCGGTCCATGGCTGCATTGCGAATTTGCAACGGTCGGCCAAACTTCGCCTCGCGGGGATGGCGCGCAGCTATCCACCTTCCTATATCGTCAGTATGAAAATCATTGTCTTTGGAGCGACGGGCGGCACGGGCCGCGCAACCGTCGAAAAGCTTCTCGCAGACGGGCACCAGGTGACGGCTCTCGTGCGCGATCCGTCGAAATTACCCTCCGACAACGCGCTCACCATCGTCAAGGGCGACGCGCTGTCCGCCGAGGATGTCGCGCGCGTGGTGCCCGGGCACGACGTTTGCGTCATCAGCCTCGGGAACTCCCGCAGCACGCAGGGAAGAAAGCGCACGATCAATCCCCACATCTGCGAATACGGAACGCGCAATATCCTCGCGGCGGCCGATCCCGGCTTGCGGCTGATCGCTGTGACGGCCTTCGGCATCGGCGATACGCGGGACAAGAAATCGCTCCTTTTTTCCATTGCGGCCGCGCTGTTCATGCGCGCGATCCTCGCCGACAAGGAAAAGCAGGAAGCCGCGATCAAGGCCGCGCCGAACGACTTCGTTCTGGTTCAGCCCGTCGGGCTGACGAATGGCCCCGCGACAGGCAACTATCTCGCCAGCGCCGACCGCAAGGCGCGCAAGATGACCATTTCGCGCGCGGATGTCGCCGACTTCATCGCGAAGGAAATCGCCTCGCCCAAGCATCACCGGCAGACGGTGGCGCTGTCGGGGTAGGGCGGCAAAGCTGCGCCGGTTGCGCCGCAAATCGCAGCCGAAGGTTATGCACTTCGGCCGCGCTAGATCAGCCTCGCGCCAGTCAGGCGTCGAAGACCTTGCTGAAACCGCCGAAAATCATGCGCATGCCATCGAACGGCATCTCACCCATGTTCTTCATGCGCGGATCGGTCCGCATGCGCTCATTGGCGGCGTCGCGCGCCTCCTTTGAAGGATACTCGATCCAGCTGAACACGATAGCTTCGCCCGGCTCCGCTTTCACGGCCATGCGGAAATCGGTTACCTTGCCGTCCTTGATGTCGTCTTCCCAGCACTCGACCATGCGCGTTGCGCCGAATTCCTTGAAGAGCGGTGCCGCAGCCGCCGCCATTGCGAGGTAGGCATCCTTTTTCGACGCGGGTACAGCGAGCAGAAAACCTTCGACATAGGTCATTCGTTTACCTCCTGGGACGTTCGGCCGCGCTGTCGCGTTCAACATAATAGGGTGCCCATGTCAAACATCGCCGCGCCAGAAAATGAGGTGCCGTATGAAGTCACGCTTCACGTTCGTGATACCTGTTTGTGCCTGCATGTGCAGCGCGCGGCGCGTGCGCTCGCCCGGCGTTTCGATGTCGCGCTCAAGGACAAGGGGATCACGAGCGGCCAGTTCTCGCTGCTGATGGCGCTGAATCGCCCGGCCGCGCCGCGCCTCGGCAACGTTGCGGCGCTTCTCGCCATGGATCGCACAACGCTCACCGCCAATCTCAAGCCTCTGGAGCGCGCAGGCTACGTCGAGATTTTCCCCGACGAGACAGACAGGCGCGGCCGCCTTCTGCGGTTGACCGAAGCCGGGCGATCCGTCCTCGCTGGCGCGGTCCCGATCTGGCAACAGACGCACGCAGCTGTCGAAGCGGACCTCGGCGCGGCACGTGCTGACAGGCTTCGCGAGGATCTTGACGCCGTGTCCGCTCTTGATTGCGCGAGCGTCGACGCTTGAAAAACAAGGCGCATCGCTCCGTCAGAGGCCTTATGTCTGGCGGAATCGCTGCACGGTTTTCCGCAATCGTCGCGCGGGTGCCTTGCTTTCCGTGTTCGCGCTTCCTAAAACCATTCAAGAACAAGCGCGCTCGTCAGCCCGAGCGGAACGGACCGATCATGGCAAAGACACTCTACGATAAAATCTGGGACGACCACGTCGTTGAAACGCAAGCGGACGGCACCAGCCTTCTTTATATCGACCGCCATCTCGTGCATGAGGTGACGAGCCCGCAGGCGTTCGAGGGGCTTCGCACCGCCGGGCGCCGCGTTCGCGCGCCGCAGAAGACCCTAGCCGTGGTCGATCACAACGTGCCGACGACGGACCGCAGCCACGGCATCGACGACCCGGAAGCAGCCTTGCAAGTGCAGACGCTCGGCGAGAACTGCGCCGAATTCGGCATCGAATATTACAACGAACTCGACAAGCGGCAGGGCGTCGTCCACATCGTCGGACCGGAACAGGGTTTTACGCTTCCCGGCACGACCATCGTCTGCGGCGACAGCCACACGTCCACACATGGCGCTTTCGGCTCGCTCGCGCACGGCATCGGCACGTCCGAGGTGGAACATGTGCTCGCCACGCAGACGCTGATCCAGACAAAAGCGAAGAATATGCGCGTGACGGTCGACGGCATCCTGCCGGACGGCGTGACGGCGAAGGACATCATCCTCGCCATCATTGGGGAGATCGGCACGGCGGGCGGTACGGGCTACGTCATCGAATATGCGGGCGAGGCCATCCGCGCGCTGTCGATGGAAGGCCGCATGACGGTCTGCAACATGTCGATCGAGGGCGGCGCGCGCGCTGGCCTCGTTGCGCCGGACGAGAAGACATTCGCTTATATCGCGGGCCGTCCCCGCTCGCCGAAGGGCGCCGCGTGGGAGCTTGCGCGGAAATACTGGGAGACGTTGCCCTCGGATGAAGGCGCGCATTTCGACCGTGAAATCAAGCTCGATGCTTCGTCGCTGCCGCCCATCCTCACCTGGGGCACAAGCCCGGAAGACGTCGTCGCGATCACCGGCACCGTCCCCGACCCGGCGAAGGTCGCCGATGAGGGCAAGCGGGCGGCTGTCTCTCGCGCGCTCGCCTATATGGGCCTTGAGCCGGGCATGAAGATGACGGACATCGCCATCGACCGCGTGTTCATCGGTTCGTGTACGAACGGCCGCATCGAGGATCTGCGCGCAGCCGCCGCAATCGTCGAAGGCCGACGCGTGGCCGACACGGTGAAAGCCATGGTCGTGCCGGGCTCCGGTCTCGTGAAGGAGCAGGCCGAGGCCGAAGGGCTCGACGAGGTTTTCCTCGCGGCGGGCTTCGAGTGGCGCGAGCCGGGCTGCTCGATGTGCCTTGCCATGAACGCCGACAAGCTCAACCCCGGCGAGCGCTGCGCCTCGACCTCGAACCGCAATTTCGAGGGCCGTCAGGGCTTCAAGGGCCGCACGCATCTCGTGTCGCCCGCGATGGCAGCGGCGGCGGCGGTCGCGGGCCGCTTTGTGGATGTGCGCGAGTTCGGCAAGCGCTGAACGCGTTCTGAATTGCGATCCCGCGCGTGGCGACACGCCGGGGTCCGATTCTGGCCGATCTTCATGATCCGTTTGTCGGCCGTCTGGCAGGTCCGCGATAAACCTTCCCGCGATCTGCCACCGCATATACCTGCACAGCGCGGCTCCGGGTTGAATCGCATCGCAAGCGGGTTTATCGGCCAGCCAGCCGTTCGGCGAAGTAGACGATGGTCTTGCGATAAACCTCGGCGCGGTTCCATTCGCGCAAAACCTGAAAGTTCTCGCTGCCCTCGCGGTAAGCCGCTCCCGCGCGCCAGCCGTTGACCTTGAGAAGGTTTGCGGTGGAGGCAAGCACGTCCGGCACACTGTGGCGAAGGTCGACATGGCCGTCTCCATCGAAGTCGATGCCATATTCTATGTATGACGATGGCAGGAACTGCGTCTGGCCGATCTCGCCCGCGTATGCGCCCTTCAACTCCGAGAGCGGAAGATCGCCGCGCTGCACGATCATGAGCGCCGCAAGCAGTTCCCGCTGAAACAGCTCGGTGCGGCGGCAATCCCATGCGAGCGTTGCGAGCGTTCGGATCACCGGCCTTTTCCCCATGTCGCCCGAGCCGTAATCGGTTTCCAGTCCCCAGATAGCGACAATGAGCTGCGGCGGCACGCCGAACCGCTGCTGGATGCGCGACAGCAGCGCGGCATGCCGCTGCAACATCTGCCTGCCGCGCTTGATTCTCGCCGGATGCACGCGTTTGGCGGCGAAGGCCACGAAGTTCGGGTTGCTGAAGGAGGCGCGCTGGCGGCGGTCGAAGGCCAGCACCGCCCGATCGAGCCCCGCGCCTGCGAGCGCGCTGTCGACCACGGACCGCGAAATGCCGACGCCCGCTGCGTCGCGCGATACCTGCGCAATGAAGCCCGGGAAATCGCCGCCGCATTGCGCCGCCTCAGCCGCCGGAACCGAAAGTGAAAGAAAAACCGCCGCCAGGGTTCGTCTGATCATGCCACGCCCTTTGCTTATCGCCGACGACGTCATCGCATGGAGTTGGTTAAGGGGCAATGTCGCGCGCCGTTAGTTGTCGGCCTTGCCGGGCAGGCCAAGCCGTCGTTTCTGAACAAACTACCCATGGGTGGAAAGACGATCCGACCGCAAAGGGTCGCGGGCAGCTCGCCCGCGCTTGAAGCTGCCCCGCGTAGTGATTAGGTTGCCGCAAACCACTTTGCCATCGAGGATCGATCATGACGCAGACTACGGGCCGGCTTTTCGACGATATCGCCAAGTTGATGACGGACGCGGCGGGCGCGGCTCAGGGCGCGCGGCAGGAATTCGAGACCGCCGCACGCAGCCAGGCGGAACGTTTCTTCCGCAGCATGGACCTGCCGCAACGCGAGGAATTCGAGGCGGTGAAAGCCATGGCGCTAAAGGCGCGCGAAGAAAACGAGCGCCTCGCGAGGCGCGTCGAAGAGCTTGAGGCGGCGGTCGCACGCTTGCAGGGCGCGCCGACGATTGGCGGCGGAACCTTCTGACAAGGCGCCGCCCTCGGCCTTTGCATTCTCCAGGCCATCGGACGACGTGAGCGCATCCACTCGGCGATGGCGCTCATCGCGGACGGGCAGCGCGCGCGTTTTGGCGTGAGCGATGGTGCCGCCGCGCGTCGTCCGTTCGACCGGCGGCGCGCTTTTCCCTCGCTTCGGCGCTTAGGTTTCTGTTGTCGATCAGCTTTTCTGCGCCAAAACGGGTCCGATTGAACGCAGGCTGATCTAGGCCGTCTTGAGCGTTGCGACTTCGCGCCGCGCTCATTCGCCCGCATCGACACATTGGCAACACTGTCAAGCTAACGCCCCCGCCACGTTGTTTTCCCCGTGGAGAAAGTGTGGACGCGATTGCGCGTGACAGGCGGATCACCTCATAGGCTGAGAAGCATATGCGGCGACATCTGGGCGAACACGGCATTTGTCGTAGTGGGGCATGCCCGGAACACTCTCGCCGCAGCTCAGAAGGGAATTGGGATGACCACTGCCGGGCAGGATTACAACCGACTTTCACACCCCGTAGACCTCGTGGAACAGATTGCGTGCGTGCAGGATTGGACCTTCGAGCGTTCGAGCGAAGACGAGTTGACTGTATCCGTATCGGGCGAGTGGTGCGATTATCATATCTCGTTCAACTGGCGCGACGACCTTGAAAGCCTGCACATGGCATGCGCTTTCGACTTCAAGGTGCCGCGCAACCGCATATCCGAGATCTATCGCCTTCTGGTGCTGATCAATGAGCAGTTGTGGCTCGGACATTTCGACATCTGGTCGTCCGAGGGCCTTCTGCTTTACAGGCAAGGCTTGATGCTGAACGGTGCCGAACCGACGGCGAAGCAATGCGAGGCGCTTTTGCAGGCTGCCATCGATACCTGCGAGCGCTATTATCAGGCTTTCCAGTTCGTCGTGTGGGCTGGAAAGCGCGCGGAAGAGGCGTTGGCAAGCACGATCTTCGAAACGGAGGGGCAGGCGTGACCGATACAGGGCGGACCTCATCGATCTTTCTCGTCGGAGCGGGCCGCATGGGCGGCGCGCTTCTTCGCGGCTGGCTCGGCGCAGGTTTTCCGCCCTCCGCCATCGCCGTGCGAGAGCCGCAGCCTTCCCCGCAGATGACCGCGCTTCTTCAGGACAAGGGCATTCCGATGCTCCCCGAAGACGCGCCGGACGTCATGGTTCTGGCGGTAAAGCCGCAAGTTCTGCCGGACGTGCTTGCCGAGGTCGCCCGCCATGTCGGGCCTCATACGGTGGTGCTGTCCATCGCGGCCGGGCGGACGGTGTCCGGCATCGCGGGCCAGTTCCGCGACGGCACGGCCATCGTGCGCGCCATGCCGAACCTGCCGGCCGAGATCGGGCGCGGCGTGACGGGCGCATTCCCGAACGCCAATGTGAACGAAGCGCAGCGCGCATTGTGCGACAGGCTTTTGCGCGCCGTTGGCGAGGTTGTCTGGGTCGACGACGAGGGCCTGCTCGACGCGGTAACCGCCGTTTCCGGCTCCGGCCCGGCCTATGTCTTCTACCTCGCCGAATGTCTCGCCCACGCCGCCGAGGAAGCGGGGCTACCGCCCGAACTCGCGATGAAGCTCGCGCGGGCGACGGTCGAGGGCGCGGGCGAACTCATGCATCGTTCCCCGCTCGAAGCCGCGAAGCTGCGCGAAAACGTAACCTCGCCCGGTGGCACCACCGCCGCCGCTCTCGCTATTCTTTCGAAGGACGAGGGGCTGAAAGGGCTCATGCGCGAAGCCATCGCGGCGGCAGCGCGGCGCTCTCGCGAGCTGTCGCAGTAGCGGCGCGGCTTGAGCGTCCAGTCACAAAAGCGTGCATGGCACAAAGGGGCCGAGGGCGTCAGATTTCCGGCACATCGACCCGACCGACGGTAGAATGACAAGACCGTTCGGCTCTTGCATAAGCCACATCGAACGCAACGGACCCACATCATGAAAAAATATCTTCTCGTCGCCGCAACCGGGTTCGCGCTGTCGGGGATCGCGGCGGCTTCCGAGACTTCCTATCTGCAAAACGGCATCTCGATCGTGCAGCCCTGGGCGCGGCCCACCGCCGAATCCGCCAAGGCGGGCGCGGTCTATCTTTCACTCGGCAACAAGGGCCAGACTGCGGACACTCTCATTTCCGCCGCGACGCCGGTTGCGGAAAAGACCGAGATCCATGAGCATGTCGAGGAGAACGGCGTCCTCAAGATGCGCGCCGTTCAGGGTGGAGTGAAGCTCGCGCCCGGCGCCTCGGCCGAATTCAAGCCGGGCGGTCTGCATGTGATGCTTCTGGGCCTGAAGCAGCGCCTTGAGGAAGGCACGTCCTTCCCCCTTACGCTCGTTTTCGACAAGGCGGGGCCATTCCCGATCGAAGTGACAGTGCAGCGCGCCCCATCGGCCGCCGGTGCGTCCGGCTCCCACGGGACACAACGTTCCGGGGATCACAAAAGCCACTGACGTGTTCTTGACACTGCGCCGCATCAGCAAAGGCGAAGCGTCTGCGGGCTTCCATCACGCAGCTTGAAACTTGGCCGCAGGCAACGCTGCGGCTTTTTCATTCAGGGAGATTCCGATGCCATCCGAAATAACGGGAAACATGCTGAAAGCAGGCGCGGCGATGCTTGGCTTTCACCGCGACGGCGAGGGAGGAACTTACTCGCTTCCCGCTCTCCCTTACGCCTACAACAAGAACGAGCCTGCCATCGACGCCGAAACCATGCGGCTTCATCATGACCGGCACCACGCGTCTTATGTGCAGAAGCTGAAGGCGGCAGCATCGAAGGGCGGTTCGTGGACGAAAAAGTCGCTGCCCGAAATTCTGGCTTCACTGTCGTCCGTGCCCGAGTCGGTGCGCCCGGCGGTGCGGACGAACGCAGGCGGCCACGCCAATCACAGCATGTTCTGGCAGATCATGGGCGGCGATGGCGGAAGGCCGACCGGCGATCTGGCGGCGGCCATCGCGCGCGATTTCGGCAGCTTCGAAAACCTTCAGGCGGCGTTCAACAATGCGGGTGTCGGCCTCACCGGCTCGGGCTGGGTTTTCGTCACTGTCGACAGCGACGGCAAGCTCGGTCTGACGACGAAGCCTAATCAGGACACGCCCCTTATGGATGGCGAGCGCGTGCTGTTCGGCAACGATGTCTGGGAGCACGCCTATTATCTGAGATATAATGATCGCCGCGCCGATTATCTGCGTGCCTGGTGGTCCGTGCTCGACTGGGACAAGATCGGCGAGCGCTACGAAGCGGCGAAGCGAGGCGCGCTCACCGTCTGATGCCGTTTATTCGATCCTGCGGCGCGCGGCGGCCCTTCCTGGCCATGCAATTGTGGAAGTCTCCGTCGCGCCGATGTGGAATGCGCGCGTGAACGGGCAAAATCTGGCACAATCCGAATCGGGGTCGGCGGTTGTGTAAAGCTATTTCGCCCCGGCCCCTTGCAAGCCTTCTTTTTGAACGATACTTCAAGCTCGAAGCACGGCGCGCGTTCTTCGCACCCCTGATCCAAGAGGACTCGTTTTGGGCCGCTTCCTGGCAACATTCGCGACGCTTCTGGTGCTGCTCATCGGCGCGGCCTTCACCGTGCCCGCCTTTCTGGACTGGAATGCCTTTCGCCCGGACATAGAAGAGGCGGCATCCACGCTGTTCGGACAGAAGATTCGGATCGTGGGCGATATCGACATCGCACTCCTCCCCGAACCGCATGTGCGCGCCGCAAAGATTGCGACCGATCCCGCGCCCGGCGACAAGCTCGCGTTGAGCGCCGAAGCGCTCGATCTTTCGCTTTCGCTTCAAGGCCTGATCGGCGGACATGTCGAGGCGAGCCGCCTGAAGCTCGTTCGGCCCGTGGTGATCGTTCAGGCGGCGCGGCGTGGCGCTGGCCGCGCGAGCGAAAGCACGGCGGGCATCGCGTTTCCTTTTCCGGCGGACGTCCGCTCGCTCGAAGTCGAGGGGGGCAGCTTCACCTTCGTGCCCGAGCATGGCGCGCCGCTGACGCTTTCGGGGATTGACGGCAAGATCGCGGCGCCCACGCGCGGCGCGCCCTACCGCGCGAGCGTCAAGGCCACCTTCGACGACCGGCGGTTCGATGTGAGGCTTATGGCCCAACTCGCGCAGGGCTCCGGCATCAAGCTTTCGGGCAGCGCGACGGACCTGGCCAGCAAGGCGGTAATGCATGCTGACGGCGTGCTCCGCGTGAGCTTCGCGCCGACGTTCGAAGGGTCGCTGACGTTCAATGCGCCCAAGACAGCGGGCCTTTTCTTGCCCGTGTATATGCAGGCGAGCGCGCGGGCAAAAATCGATCTCGACAGCGCCGCGTTGTCCGATCTCGCGCTGACGCTCGACGGCGCGAACCGGCCGCAGATCTTCGCGGGCCGCGCGACCATCCCCTTCGCGCACGGCGCGCCCGCCGAAATTTTCCTTCAGGGGAAATCGCTCGACGCGGACGCCTTGCTTGCGAAAGCGAATCCCGCTGCCGGTTGGGCCGTAAGCGCTCCGAAGCGCTGGGACGAAACCCGCGCCGTGGTCGACCGTCTGCTCTGGCTTTACCCGGAAATGCCGGTACGGCTCGAACTCGCGGCGGAGCATGTGCAGTTGAAGGACGACTTCATCGACGGCGTGAAGCTCGAAGGCACGCGCGACGGAAATATCTGGACGTTTTCGAACGCCGCGGCGACGCTTCCCGGCGACACGGCGCTGGCCTTCGCCGGCACGCTTGCCCGCGACGGCGGCAAGCCCGAACTCGCGGGCAAGCTCTCCATCGATGCCCGGCATCTCGCGCGGCTGAACCGGTGGATGGCGCCGGAGGCAGGCGGCAAGAACCCGCTCGCACGAGCCATCGCCTTTACGGGACAGCTCAAGCTATCGGAAACCGTGGCGGCGCTCGAAAGCCTCTCGGGAACCATCGAGGGCGCTCCCTTCACCGGCGGCATCAGGCTGGACAGCCAGCCGATTCGCAAGCTTTCGCTGACGCTTGCGGGCGACAGGTTCATCCTCGCGGGAGCTGACGCGGGGCAGGACACAGACGCGTTCTCCACCGATGCGCTGAAGTCCGCTTGGCAAGGGACGCTCGCGCAACTCGCTCCGTTCTTCGGTGAAGATCTCTCCGACATTCAGACGGGCGACATCGGTCTTTCCGCCGGCGAACTGCATGCGGGCGTCATTCATGCGAAAAATCTTGCCGCGCAGATCCGGTTCACTCCGGCCCTTGTGACCGTCACGAAGTTGAGCGCGGAGACGCTGGACGGCCTGTCGGTGCAGGGCGAAGGCGTGGTGCCGCTGAAGGCCGAAGCCCAGGGCCGGTTCGAGGGGCGCGTCGAGGCGCGGACACCCGAGGCGGTCGCTCAGGCAGCCGCCGCTCTCGGCATGGCGCCGGATCGGCTCGGAGCGCGGACGCGGATGATGGCGCCGGCCGCACTCACGATCAACTACGGCGCGGAGACGCGGGGGAAAGGCGGCGCGGGCCAGATTACCGGCACGCTCGGCGATGTCCGTGTCGACGGCCGCGCGCAGATCAAGGGCAATCTCGCGGACTGGCGGACCACGCCATTTACAGCCCAGCTCGGCGCGTCGTCCGCCGATGGGATCAAGCTTCTGGCCCTTCTCTATCCGAAAGCCGCCCCCGCCTCCTCACCGCCGCCGTCGACCGGCACCCTGAATCTTCGCCTTGGTGGCACATACCGCCACTTCGACACCTCCGGCACGCTGAAGACGCAGCCCTTTCAAGCGCAGATCGACGGCGCGACGGACATCAAGGGCGAACAGCCTTCGTTCTCCGGCAAGGTCTCCGCGACGGCCCCATCGCCCGAGCAATTCCTGTCGGCACCGCTTCTGGCGCTTCTCGGCGCGGACACGAAAGCTCCGCTGCACGTCGAGGCGACCGTCACGGCAACGCCGGAACGCATCGAAGCGACGAAGCTGAAGGCTGAGTCCGGGCGCAACGCCATCAACGGCACGCTCGCCGCCATCCTCGCGGAACAACTCGGCATCGAAGCCTCACTGAGCGCCGACCAACTGTCGCTTCCGTCGCTGCTTGGCCAATTCCTGGCGCCCCTGGGCAGAGAGTCCGCGCCATCCGATCAGGCGCCGCTCTGGAGCGAGCGCCCGTTCAACAAGATCGCGTTCGAGGAGACCTCCGCCCGCATCGCGCTCGGCGTGCGGTCTCTGAAACTCAGCGACGGTTTCGCGCTTTCCGATGCGCAGGTTTCGGCGATTCTCGACAACGGCCGCCTCGATATCCGCAAGCTCGACGGCAAGGCGCTCGGCGGCACGGTGTCGGGCTCGCTCGTGCTGGACGGAAAAGGCCCCGCCGTCGTCGCAACCGCGAATATCGCTCTTACAAACGCGGATCTGTCGCTTCTGCCCGCGCAGGGCACGCCGCCACTCATGAAGGGCCGCGCTTCTCTCGTCGTGAAGGCGTCCGGTCAGGCGTTAAGTCCGCGCGGGCTCGTCGCGGTGCTCGGCGGCAAGGGGGCAATCGCGTTTTCGGAAGGCCAACTCGCGAAATTGTCGCCCGCTGCGGTGCAGAAAAGCGGTGACGATATGCAGGCGGCGGCCGCGCCTCTCGCGGAAGAGGCCATCGCGCGCAAAGTTCAGGACGCGCTGCAATCGGGCGACTTCAAATTCCGCAAGCTGCGCTTCCCGCTTGTCATCCGCGACGGAACGCTTGAAATCCCGCGCGCCTCGTTCCGCAATCCGCGCGACGGCACCGTCCGCATGCGGGGCGATCTCGACCTCGCGACCATGCAGGCCGACACGACATGGCAGCTTGGCGTGACTTCGGATCGGCGCAAATGGCCGCCGGTCAAGGTCGTGATCGCCGGGCCGCTGCGTGAATTGGGCGCCGCTCGGCGGTCTGTTGCCGCCGAGGACTTCGTGCGCGCCGTGCTGGTGCGCAAGATGGAAAAGGACATCGCGCGGCTCGAAAGCCTGAACAGGCAGCAGCCGCCTCAGCCCGCCCCATCGGCGCTGCCGCAGCCGGCGGCCACGCCCGCGGCATCATCCTGGACGACGGCGCAGGAACCCACGCTCGCCCGCCCGCGCCGCAAGACGGACTCCGTCGCGGACCAGCAGCCCGCCGTCGCGCCGACGCGCCAGCCATCCGGGCCGACGGAGTTTGAAAAGCGCTTTCGCGATTTGCTCGCGCCGCAAGGGGCCCGCTAAGTCGGCGCCCGCCAAGCCTCCCTCCGGCATTTCTTTCCGATCATGCGCCGACCGGCCCTGTCACGCGTCCGCCGCTACAGGAACAAGTAAACAAGATAGCCCGCCACCGCGAGCATGACGATCCCCAGCAGATAGAGAAATGGCGCGGCGGCGGACGTCAGCCGCTCGTCGAGGATGAGGTCCGGCGCGCCAGCCGGTGGCGGCTCGTGGGGCGGGACTTCGCGCTCCGGCGGCGGCCCCTGCCGTGTCGCGGCCTCGTCCGACAACGAAGGCTCATGATCGGCGACCGGCGTCTCTGACGGGGCAGTTTGATGGGCGGGCGAAGCGGGCGGCGGCGCGCCATCCTCGACGGGCGGCTCCCCATGTCGCGGCGCGTCGGGCTGCGACACCAGAACGGCGTCATCGGGCGCGGTCGCCAAGGGCGGCTCATCAGGCGCGCGCGCTTGCCCCGATGGATCGGCGCCGCCCGCTTCGTTCTGCGAGTTCGCGTCGAACCTGGTGTTGTCGGTGCCTCCCATCGCTCTCTCCTTCTCAGGCATGCCGCCTGTACCGTGCCGATGACCGAAGACTGCCTTTTAACCTCTCTCTTTGTGCCGAACCTTGCCGCCCAGTATAAATCGGTTTCCCGCTCGGGAAAAGATGCGCGAAACCGCACCCGGCGGCGCCCGCCAGCCCGCGTCGCCGCGCAATCCCTTATGAAACGTTAATTTCCGCGCCTCTCCGCCCGCCGAAAATCTTCCGCTGCTTTCGCGCGCGGCCGCCGTTTACGGAGCATCGCGACGCCGCGATACAAACTTTCCATCCTAATATCAGTGCCTTGACCCCGCCTGACCCACCGTTGCCGAATTGCACCGGTTGTGGCTCGCCGTTAACGCCTCAACCGGGGGTCGGTGTAGCTCCCCTTAGGGCTCCTCTAAAAAGATGGACGTGGGGTTCACCGATGGCAGCGCGCAACGAATGCAGATGCGTAGCGGCCGATGCAATCGAATTTGGCGCTGAAAAAAGGGAATTATGGGCATGACTGGGGGAATCTTCAATAAGACGAGCGCTTTCGCGCTTGTTGCGGCTGCTGGCCTCGTGATGGGCAGCTGGACTCTTACCGCTTCTTCTGCCAAGGCGGCTGACCTTGGCGCCGACGACCTCGAAGAGCGCGTCGCTGAACTCGAAGCCACGACCGTCCGCAAGGGCAATCGCAAGGTTTCGCTCGAACTTTCCGGCCAGGTCAACCGCGCGTTGGTTGCTTGGGACGATGGCGTCGACTCCGACGCTTATGTCGTCGACAATGAGCAGTCTTCCACGCGCTTCCGCATGAAGGGCACGGGCACGATCTCGTCCGACCTCAAGGCTGGCTTCCTGATCGAACTCGGCGTGAACGACTCCAACTCCTCGAACGTTGACCAGGCGAATGACGATGCGCCTTCGGAAGACGCGACGGTCAAGATCCGTCAAGCGAACGCGTTCTTCGAGAGCAAGACCTTCGGCCGCATCACGCTCGGCCAGGGCTCGGCCGCGACGGACGACCTCGGCATCATTAACCTCGGCGGCAGCCTCTCCGACGCCAGCCAGTACTACAACAACAAGTTCAGGGTCGGCAAAACCACTTGGGGCACGATCGTCAACGGCGGCACCTTCTTCGACACCTCGCGTGGCGACTTCGTTCGCTACGACACGCCTGCCCTCTACGGCTTCATCATGAGCGCCGCTTGGGGTGAGAACGACGTGTGGGATATCGCCCTTCGCTTCCAGAAGCAGTTCGCTGACTTCCGCGTTGCGGCTGGCGTCGGTTACTATTACACTGGCGAGCACAAGGACAACAACGACCCGCGTACTGGCGTCGCTTCTACCGTTAAGTTCGACAAGGTCTTCGGTTCGGCCTCTATCATGCACGTTCCGACCGGCCTGTTCGTGAACGGCGCGGCTTCGTCGATCACGAAGTACAACACCGACCTCGGCGATGTCGACTCGTCGGCTTGGTACATCCAGGGCGGTATCACGAAGCGCTTCATCGACTACGGCGCGACGACGTTCTACGGCGAATACGGCATCTATGACGACGCTGGCGTTGGCAGCACTTATCTCGCCGCTGTCAAAGCCGACGCCGACGCTGAACCGGCAGTGCTCGCTTCCGCTGCTACCTACATCACGTCGTCTGAGGTGACCCGCTACGGCTTCGGTGTGACGCAAGCCTTCGACGGCGCGGCTCTCGAAGTCTACGCCCAGTATCACCACTACGAAGCTGACGTGTCGACCTATCGGGCCGCAACCGTTGATGGAACGAGCGCTCAACCCGGAAGTCTTTCTGCTGATTGGGATGCGGTCGTCACCGGCATGAAGCTGAAGTTCTAATCTGGTTCAAACCGGATTTCATGGAAAGGCCGCCTTTGGGCGGCCTTTTCTATTTCCGCCAGCGCCTGCGCAGCCTCGCGCCCTTCGCCCGCAGCGGCGACGCCCGCGCCACGCCCTTTGCGCGCACGGCTTTGCGTCATCGCGCCCGCATGGGCGACGCGCCAAGATAATTCGCCTCAGGCCAAAGCCCCTTGATGCAACCGTTCCAATCGAGCTAAACAGACGCATCGGGCTCGTGCTTCCGGCGAATGCGTCTGGTTTCCTTCTCCGCGCGCTCGCCGGCAAACGCATGCGCCGCATGAGCACGGGAAACGTTTCGAATTAAGCGCAGTCCGGAATCCGACATGTGATATGAGAGCCCGCAGCGGGGGTGAATCACCTGTCGAATTCACTGCGCTTGCGGGGAGGCACAGCCACATGCATGCATTTTTCGGTTTCATCGCGATGGTGATCTCGCTCTTCATCTGGGTGATCATCATCAGCGCCATCATGAGCTGGCTCATCGCGTTCGACGTGGTGAACCGCCGCAACCGCGTGGTCTACACCATCGCGGACGGCCTCTATCGCCTGACGGAGCCGCTCCTGCGCCCGATCCGCAACGTGCTGCCCAATCTCGGCGGGCTGGACCTGTCGCCCGTGGTGCTGATCCTCGGCCTGATCTTCCTGCGCGACGTGGTCATCTTCGGGTGGATCCTTTAGCGCGATGCAATTGCCCGCCACGGCGAAGGCGGACGGCGTGTTGCTGCATGTGCGGCTGACGCCGAAGGCCAGCGCCGCGCGGGTGGCGGGCGTCGAGGCGTTCGACGGCAAGCCCGTGCTGAAAGCCTATGTCACGACGCCGCCGGAAGACGGCAAGGCGAACGCGGCGCTTGTGGTGCTCATCGCGGGTTGGCTCGGCGTGCCGAAATCGTCCGTGTCGATGGCGGCGGGACAGAAGTCGCGGCTGAAGACGGTGGCGGTCGCGGGCGACGCCGATGATCTGCTTGCGAAAATCGCCATATGTCTCGACGTGGCGAAGGAAGAGCCGAAGAAGAAGAGGTGAACGCGATGGCCGAAGCAACGATTTTGGACGGCGTCGGAAGGATACTGGACGGCGTCGCCATGGCGGCGGAGATCAAGGCCGAAGCGGCGAAGCTCGCGGCGGCGTTCTCGGAGAAGACCGGGCGCGCGCCGGGGCTTGCGGTGGTGCTCGTGGGCGAGAACCCGGCGAGCCAGGTTTACGTGCGCTCGAAGCTGAAGCTCGCGCGCGAACTCGGCTTCCATTCCGTGGAGGAGCGCCCCGCCGCCGACATCGACCGCGCAGGGCTGCTCACGCTGATCGCGCGGCTGAACGCCGATCCGGCGGTTGACGGCATCCTCGTGCAGCTTCCGCTGCCGCCGCATCTCGACGCCGACGACGCCATCGCGGCCATCGCGCCCGAGAAGGACGTCGACGGCTTTCATGTGGTGAACGCGGGCAAGCTGTTCGCGGGGCTGCCGGGCTTCGTGCCGTGTACGCCGCTCGGCTGCCTCAGGCTCATCAAGAGCGCGCAGCCGAACCTCGCGGGCGCGCACGCGGTCGTGGTGGGCCGCTCGAACATCGTCGGCAAGCCGATGGCGCATCTGCTGTTGCAGGAAAACTGCACTGTGACCATCGCGCACTCGAAGACGCGGGATCTGCCCGCCGTTGTCGCGGGCGCGGATGTGCTCGTCGCCGCCGTGGGCCGTCCGAGCATGATCCCCGGCACATGGATCAAGCCGGGCGCCATCGTGGTCGATGTCGGCATCAACCGCGTGCCGGGCCTCGACGGCAAGTCGAAGCTTGTCGGCGACGTGGATTTCGAGAGCGCGAAGCATGTCGCGGGCGCGATCACGCCGGTTCCGGGCGGCGTCGGGCCGATGACGGTGGCCTATCTCATGGTCAACACGTGCCGCGCGGCTTACGCGCGCGCGGGGCTGGAGTGGAGCGGCATATAAAGCCGCGCTCGCGTCTGGCCGCGTGCCGAAGTCCGCGACGACAAGTGAGCGGGCGACGAAAGGGCTTGCGCAATGTCTTCGTTCTATCCTCGCGCCGGGGTTTCGGTGGCGGTTTTCCGCGACGGGGCGGTGCTTCTCGTCAGGCGAGGCAAAGCGCCCTATGCCGGGCTCTGGTCGCTGCCGGGCGGCGCGGTTCTTCCGGGCGAAACGGCGCGCGAAGCGGCATGCCGGGAGCTTTTCGAGGAGACGGGGCTCCTTGCCTCGGCTTTGACTTTGGGCGATGTTGCCGATGCGACGGTGCTGAACGGCGAGGGCGAAGTGGCCGCACATTACATGATTGCCGTTTTCGCGACGGAAGACGTGTCGGGCGCGCTTGCGGCGGGCGGCGATGCGGCCGAGGCGCGCTTTTTTGCCGACGAAGATCGCGAGCGCCTCGCCTGCACGCCGGGGCTTGAGACCGCGATCCGCAACGCGAAGGCCGCGCTTTCCAAAGGCTCATCATGATGGACATGGCGGGGAAGCGTTTGAAGGCCGCGATGGCGGTCGCTCTGGCCTGCGCGGGCCTTGCCGCGATGCAGCCCGCGCAAGCGCAATTCCTCGACCGTCTGTTCCAGCAGCAGCCGCCTCCGCAGCAGCGCCGCGCGCCTCCGCGGCAGCAGCCCGCGCCGCCGCCGCCGCCACAGCTTCAGCAGGACGCCGGACAGAACAGGCTCGGCTCCGAGGACCGGCCTTACGACCCGCAGCTTTTCCGCCTCGCCGAAATCATGGGCACGCTGCACTATCTGCGGGAGCTTTGCGGTGGCAACGAAGGTCAGGTGTGGCGCGAGCATATGCGCGAGTTGGTCAGTTCGGAGGGAACGAGCGCGCTGAGGCGGGCGAAGCTCGTCGAAGCCTTCAATCGCGGCTATCGCGACTACGCGCGCACCTATCGCACCTGCACCCAGCCCGCGCGGGTGGCAATCCAGCGCTTCATGGATCAGGCGACGACCATTACCGACGGTCTTGTCGCAAACGACAAATAACCCGGCCGGGCGGCTTCGGGAAACGCGCGGTCGCCTGCAAATACAGGCCAGACCTACAGTTTCTGATTATAGTCGCCGATCTCGGGATAGGTGGCGAGATGCTGGTCGATCTCGGCGAAGATCGCGCGCATGTTCGCATCCGATGCCGGGCTCTCCACCACGATGACGAGTTCCGGTTTGTTCGACGAGGCGCGCACGAGGCCCCATGTGCCGTCTTCGAGCACGATGCGGATCCCGTTCACCGTGATGACCTCGCGGATCTTCTGGCCCGCGATCTCGCCGCCCTGGTCGGCAATCGCCTTGAAATGCGCGATCACGCGGTCGACCACCTCATATTTTTTCTCGTCGTCGCAATGGGGCGACATGGTCGGCGACTGCCACGTTTTCGGCAGTTCGCGATGCAACTCGGCCATGGTCTTGTCGGGCGCGCGCGAAAGCATGTCGCAAATCGCGATGGCCGAAACGATGCCGTCGTCATAGCCGCGCCCCAGCGGCGGGTTGAAGAAGTAATGGCCCGACTTCTCGAAGCCGACGAGCGCGCCCGTTTGATGGCTGTAGCGCTTGATGTAAGAGTGGCCCGTCTTCCAGTAAGCGGTGTGCGCGCCGTTCTTGACGAGCACCGGGTCCGTCGAGAACAGGCCCGTCGACTTCACGTCCACCACGAATTTCGCGTCCTTGTAGAGGCCCGAAATATCGCGCGCGAGCATCACACCCACCTTGTCGGCGAAAATCTCAGTCCCTTCGTTGTCGACCACGCCGCAACGGTCGCCGTCGCCGTCGAAGGCGAGGCCGACGTCGGCGCCCGAGAGCCGCACCGCGTTCGACATCGCGTGCAGCATCTTCAGCGATTCCGGGTTCGGGTTATGGTTCGGGAAGGTGTAGTCGAGGTCTGCGTTCAGCGGGATCACCTCGACGCCGAGCTTCTCCAGCACCTGCGGTGCGAAAGCGCCCGCCGTTCCGTTGCCGCACGCGACCACGGCCTTGATCTTGCGCGCGAAGGGCTTGCGGTCGGTGAGGTCGGCGATATAGCGGTCGGCGATGTCGCCGTGGAAGTGATACGTGCCGCCTTCATGCGGGGCGAAGCGGCCTTCGAGCACGATGGCCTTGAGTTCGCTCATGTCTTCGGGGCCGAAGGTGAGCGGCCGCGCCATGCCGAGCTTGATGCCCGTCCAGCCATTGTCGTTGTGACTCGCCGTGACCATCGCCACGCCTTCCACGTCGAGCGCGAACTGCGCGAAATAGGCGGTCGGCGAGAGTGCAAGCCCGATATCGTGCACCTCCGCGCCGCCCGCGAGAAGACCGGAGATGAGCGCGCATTTTATGCTCGACGAATAGGAGCGGTAGTCGTGGCCCGTCACGATGCGCACCGGCACGCCCCGCTCGCGCATCAGTGTCGCGAGCCCGATGCCGAGCGCCTGCATGCCCATCAGGTTGATTTCCTGCGGGAACAGCCAGCGCGCATCGTATTCGCGAAAACCCGTCGGCTTCACATAGGGAAGACGCTCGAATTCCGCCGTGTTCGGCTTGAGGTCCGTGCGCGGCTTGGGGAATGCTGCGGTTCTCATGATGGCTCCGGGAATTCTTCGATTGACACGGGCATAAACGCATTGCACGCGCCCGCCAAGCTTGTACGGCGGACACGTGGTCCCGATCTCCGATTTTCGCAAGCTTCGCCGACTCTACTCCGCCGCAGCGCCTGCATCCGAAGCGCGAAGATCCTGCCAGCCCGAACCAAGCGTGCGCCGGTCGAACGAGACCGACTTCACGATTGCGAACACGGGGGCGCCCACCGCAAGCTGAAGCCGCTCCACCGAATAGCGCGTCAGCCTGGCGATGAGCGTCTCGCCCATGCAATCGACGCGCAATTCCACGCTTGCGCCATCGGTCGCGCCGATTTCCGCCACGACGCCGCGAAACACGTTCAGCGCGCTCATGCCATCAGGCCTTTCGGCCGCGATCAACACGTCGCGCGCCTTGATCTGCATGCGAACCTGTCTGCCTTCGGGCACATCGAGCCGGGGCATCAGCCATTCGCCCGCGCGCGACGAAAGCTTCGTGAGGCCGTACCCGTTGTCCTGCTGCACGACGGTTGCAAGAATGAGCGCGCCAGCATCGTCGCTGCCCTCCGCCGCCGGGAACAGATCGACGTGCTGCATCAGGTCGAGCGTGGGGCCGCAGGCGCGCATCTTGCCCGCCGAGAGCACGACAAGCGTGTCCGACAGCCGCGCCACCTCCGCCACCGAGTGGCTGACATAGATGATGGGAATGCCCGCCTCGTCGCGCAGCCGCTCCAGATACGGCATGATTTCGAGCTTGCGGGCGTCGTCGAGCGAGGCGAGCGGCTCGTCCATGAGGAGCAGCTTCGGTGAGGCGAGGAGCGCCCGGCCGATGGCGACGCGCTGCTTTTCGCCGCCGGACAGCCGGTTCGGATAGCGCGTGAGAAGGTGATCGATGCCGAGAAGAACGGCGACGCGCGCGAGTTCGGCGCCGCTCTTGTCCACCGCGCCAGCGAACCATGCCCCGTAAAGCAGGTTCTGCTTGACCGAAAGATGAGGGAACAGGCGTCCTTCCTGGAATACCATGCCGAGCCTGCGCTTGCAGGCGGGCACGAAGATGCCGCGGGCCGTATCGACGAGGGTCTCGCCGTCGATCACGATGCGCCCGCGAGCAGGCCGCGTGAGCCCGGCGATCAGATTGATCAGCGTGGTCTTGCCCGATCCCGAATGGCCGAACAGCGCGACGAACCGTCCGTCCGTCTTGAAATCGACATCGAGCGCGAACGCACCGAGCTTTTGCGAAACGGCGACTTCGATCATGACGCGATCCTTCCCGCACCACCCGCGCGCCTGGCCAGCCATTCGGATGCGATCAGCGCCCCCATCGAGATGACGAGCGAAACGAGCGTCAGCCGGAGCGCGCCCTCATCGCCGCCCGGCACCTGCGTGAAGGTGTAGATCGCCGAGGGCAGCGTTTGCGTCTCGCCTGGAATGTTCGACACGAAGGTGATCGTCGCGCCGAATTCGCCCATGGCTCGCGCGAAGCACAGGATCATGCCCGCGATGACGCCGGGCGCGATGAGGGGCAGCGTCACGGTGAGGAACACCCAGGGCGGGTTCGCGCCGAGCGTGCCCGCCGCGTCTTCGAGCCGACGGTCGACGGATTCGAGCGAAAGGCGGATGGCGCGCACCATCAGCGGAAAGCCCATGACGGCGCAGGCAAGCGCGGCGCCCGTCCAGCGGAACGAGAAGACGAGCCCGCAGCATTGCTCGAAGAATTGCCCGGCGGGGCCTTTTCGGCCGAACGAGATGAGAAGCAGATAGCCGGTGACGACGGGAGGCAGGACGAGCGGAAGATGAACGATGCCGTTGAGAAGGGACTTCCCCCAGAATTCGCGCCTCGCCAGCACCCATGCCGTGGCGAGCCCGAAAGGCAGGCTCGCCACCACAGCGACGGTCGCGACCAGGAGGCTCAACCGGATGGCGGTCCACTCATCCGGAGTGAGCGTCCAGAAGTCGTTCAGGACTTCTTGTCCGCGAGAACCGTGAAGCCCTGCTTCTCGAAGTGAGGCGCGGCTTTGCGCGATTTCACGTAGGTGTAGAACGACTTCGCGTCCTCACCCGCCTTCGTGGTCAGCGCGATGGGATAGATGATCGCGGGATGCGAAGCGGCCGGGAAGGTGGCGATGACCTTGACGTTGGCGTCGGAGACCGCGTCGCTCGCATAGACGATGCCGAGGGGCGCTTCGCCGCGGCTGACGAGGAGGAGCGCGGCACGCACGCTTTCGGCCTGCGCAAGCTTGCCCTCGACCTGCGACCAGAGGCCCAGCTTTTCGAGCGCGGCCTTGGCGTATTTGCCGGCGGGCACGGACGTGACCTGTCCGGCCGCGAGGCGGCCATCGCCTACGAGCTTGCCGAGATCGGCGCCTTCCTTCAGCTCGATCGTCGCCGTGCTATCCTTCGGCGCGATGAGCACGATCGCGTTGCCAAGCAGGTTCGCGCGGCTTGCCGTATCGATCAGCGCTTTCTTCTCGACGTAGTTCATCCAGTCGAGGTCGGCCGAAATGAAGATGTCGGCGGGCGCGTCCTGTTCGAGTTGCTTCGCGAGCGCCGAGCTTGCGGCGTAGCTGGTCTTCACGGATTTGCCCGTCTCCTTCTGCCAGTCGGCGGAGATGGCATCGAGCGCGTTCTTCAGGCTCGCGGCGGCGAACACGATGACGGGTTTCGTTTCCTGGGCGATGGCCTGCGGCACAAGGAGCGCCGCAGAGAGAAGCGCGGCGGAGACCGTCGCCACGAAGCGTGATCTGAAGCTCATTCTTTTCCTCGTTCGATCTGATGGATCGGTGGGTGAGATATGTCCGTCTGTATATATGCAATGTATCCCTGTCTATATAGCTGACGGGAAAAACTGTCGACATTAAACAGGTCCCTGCCCGTTCACGGAAACGCTAGGCAAATTGGCCGGCTTCGCGCAAAATGACGCAGCGCGGCATTCGACGTTTTTTGTTCAGCCTTCGGACAAGAAGGAAGCTTGCAAGCCGCGCCGTCGGGTTCCTCTTGTGAAGCCGGCGGGCGAAAACCGAGTTCGGCTCAAAGAGAGTGCCATGATCGACACGCTTAGTCCCGCCCTCGGCGGTCTTTCCGATCTCGAATCCCGCCTTCAGGACGACATCCGCCTTCTGGGCGCGCTCCTCGGCGACACGATCCGCGAGCAGGAGGGCGAGGAAGCCTTCCGCATCATCGAGACGATCCGGCGGCTGAGTGTCGCCTTCGAGCGCGAGGCCGATACCGACGCCGCCCGTGCGTTGGACGACATCATGGCCGGCGTCACGCCCGAACAGGCGGTGATCATCGCGCGCGCCTTCAGCTATTTTTCCCACCTCGCCAACATCGCGGAAGACCGGCACCGCATCCGCGCGGCGCGCGTCGCCCTGGAGCAGCGTCCCGACGGGCAGGGAGGGAGCCTCGACCTTACCTTCGACCGCCTGGCGAAAGCCGGTATCGAAACCGACACCGTGTTCGACATGCTGGCGACGAGCCTTGTCTCGCCGGTGCTGACCGCGCATCCGACCGAGGTCCAGCGGCGCAGCATCCTCGATGCCACAAGCTCCATAGAGCGCCTGCTCGAAGAACGCGACCGCCTCACCGGCCTCGAACTGAAGCGCAACGAGGCGCTGCTGCGTGGGCGAGTGCTGCAACTTTGGCAGACGCGGCTGCTGCGCTCCACCCGTCTCACGGTCGCCGACGAGATCGAGAACGCGCTGCGCTTCTACAAGTCGAGCTTTCTCACGGAAATCCCGCGCCTTTACGAAACGCTGGAACAGCGCATCGGCAAGCCGCATGTCGGCTCTTTCTTCCAGATGGGATCGTGGATCGGCGGCGACCGCGACGGCAATCCGAACGTGAACGCCGACACGCTGCGGCTGGCGCTCAGGCGGCAAAGCGAAATCGCGCTGCGCAATTATCTGACCGAAGTGAACGAACTCGGCATCGAAATGCCGCTGTCCACGCGCCTCACGCAATGCACGCCCGAGCTTAAGGCGCTGGCCGAGCGGTCGAACGACAACGACCCGCACCGAGCCGACGAGCCTTATCGCCGCGCGCTGACGGGCATCTATGCGCGGCTCGCCATGACGCTGCGAAAGCTCGCCGACACGTCCGCGCTCCGGCCGCCGCTCACCTCCGCGGCGCCTTATGCGCGGGCCGAGGATTTCCTCGCCGACCTCGTCGTGATCGAGGAGTCGCTTCGGGCGAACAAGGGCGGCGCGCTGATCGAAACGCGGCTCGGCCCCTTGCGCCGCGCCGTCGAGGTGTTCGGCTTCCATCTCGCCACCGTCGATCTCCGCCAGAATTCCGACAAGCATGAGGAGGTGGTCGCCGAGCTTCTGGCGACCGCCCGTGTCGCGCCCGAATACAAGAGCCTCGGTGAAGAGGAAAAGCAGGCCGTGCTGCTTTCGGTGCTGCGCGACCCGCGCCAGCTTCGCATCCCGACGGCCGCTTATTCGGATCTCGCCGCCTCGGAACTCGCCATCCTCGACACCGCGCAAATGTTGCGCGCCACCTATGGCGAGCGCGCCATCCGCCAGTACATCATCAGCCACACGGAGACCGTGAGCGACCTTCTGGAAGTCATCGTGCTTCAGAAGGAGGCGGGGCTGATGAAGGGCGCGCTCGGCGACGCGGACGCGCGCGCGGCGCTGATCGTGGTGCCGCTGTTCGAGACCATCCCGGACCTGCGCCGCGCCGAGCACATCATGCGCGACTTCTTCGCGCTGCCGGGCATCCATCGACTCGCGGCTGCCGGCGACGGCATTCAGGAGGTGATGCTCGGCTATTCCGACAGCAACAAGGACGGCGGCTTCTTCACGAGCAACTGGGAAGTTTACCGCGCGTCGGTCGCGCTCGAAGGACTGTGCGCGGAAGACGGGCTGCGCCTGCGTCTTTTCCACGGGCGCGGAGGCACGGTGGGGCGCGGTGGCGGCCCGACTTATCAGGCCGTGCTGGCGCAGCCCGCGGGCACGGTGAACGGCCAGATCCGCATCACGGAGCAGGGCGAGGTGATCGCGTCGAAATACGCCCATGCGGAAATCGCCCGGCGCAATCTCGAATCGCTCGCCGCCGCCTCCATCGAAGCGACATTGCTGTCGCCCCGGCAGCCTGTCCCGCCCGAATTCCTCGAAGCGGCGGAGGAGCTTTCGGCACTGAGCATGAAGTCGTATCGCGCGCTCGTTTACGATCTGGAGGGCTTCGACGCCTTCTTTTTCGCCGCCACGCCCATTGCGGAAATCGCCGAACTCAACATCGGCTCGCGCCCCGCCTCCCGAAAGGCGACACAACGCATCGAGGATTTGCGCGCGATCCCGTGGAGCTTCTCCTGGGGACAGGCGCGCGCGGCGCTTCCCGGCTGGTACGGCTTCGGCACGGCGGTTCGCGCCTACGCGAAGGAAGCTCCGTTCGAACGCACGGCGCTGTTACGGCGCATGCGGCGTGAATGGCCGTTCTTCCGCGCGCTGCTTTCCAACATGGACATGGTGCTTGCCAAGGCGGACATGCGGATCGCGCGGCGCTATGCCGATCTCGTGCCGGACAGGCAGCTTGCGCGCCGCGTGACGGGGGCGCTGCTGGTGGAATGGAACGCCGCCGTCGAGGCTCTGAACATCATAACCGGGTCGCCGCATCGTCTCGCCGATAACCCGCCGCTAGCGCGCGTAATTTCCCGGCGCATTCCGTATATCGCGCCGCTGAACCATCTTCAGATCGAGTTGTTGAAGCGCTGGCGGCGCGGCGATCACGCGGAAAAGATCCGGCTGGCGATTCAGATTTCGATCAACGGCGTGGCCGCCGGCATCAGGAACACCGGGTGAGGTGCCCCCTGCCAAGCGCCAACCTGTTGCGCCAACGACGAAGATAAATAGGTCCGCCCGGTTCAGGCGATATGTATAATATATTATATAGCATTGCCTCGAATCCGCACTTGCGGTTTCGCAAGAACGCCATACTTTGTGTGCGACCTTATGCTGATCGTTTATAAAGGAGCCCCCCGATGAAAGTCAGCGCGCGGAATGTATTCACCGGCAAGATCACCAAGGTTATCAAGGGCACGACGACGGCGCATGTCATGCTCGACGTCGGCGGAACGACGATCACCGCCGCGATCACAAATGAGTCCGTCGAAGATCTTGGCCTGAAAGACGGCATGGAAGCGTCCGCCATCATCAAGTCTTCGGACGTCATCATCGCCGTGAAGTAAGTTCGGCGTCCCGCCAGTTCGAGTAACGCGTCTCAGTCAAACGAGATGACGGCAGCGCGATTTGCACGCGCTGCTTTTTCGACTATACGCGGTCCGCTGCGTCGATTTCGCGGCCGCGTCCGGCGTTGACGAAAAACTCGCGGATCTCCGGTCGGCGTTCGAGCTGAATCCGGTAGATCGCTCCCGCCGCCTGCGTGAACTCGCCGTTCCTGCCCAGGATCGCTTCGCCAAACTCCAGAATGCGCAGGTTCGGCCATGCCTTGTCTCGCATCGCGAAGATATGCATCATGATCGAATCGGCGGCGAGCGTCGGCTGCGACTGCGCAAGCAGCAGCGCCATTGTGGCGGTCGAGCGCGAAATTCCCATGTGGCAGTGAACGAGCAAGTGCCTGAGGCTCCCGGCCTCGGCCACCGAGTCGCGCCCGAACGCCAGCATTTGCGCAACGTCGTCGGGCGTCGGCGCGATGTGTCCGGCCGTCTCCTCGATGATGTCGTGAAACCGCATCTCAAGCCGCGCGTGCTCTCCGTAAGTGCCAAAAGCCGGCGGCTCGGGTTCGTCGGGATCGAGGATCGACAGAACGTGGCTCACCTCGCGCGACGAATGTCCGGCCAGTTCCTCCAGCCCGCAGACGGTGGTGAGGAACGGCATTTCGATTAGCGGCATCGTGGAATTCCTCTTCGAAAGATCGGCTCCCGCGGGGGCTTTTATAACTCAAAATCGGAGCGGCGCGGATCGAAACAAGCCGATTTCTGAAAATTGCGCTCAATCGTGGCGCTTCGTCATCTTCGTACAAAAAGGCCGCAAGCTTATACCAAAGAAGCAAGCTCCTGCTTCTCCGGACGGCTTTTTTGCCGCAGTTCGCATCTTGCGGAACAGCCGCCACTTTGAGCACTATGCGGGCAATCTGGAGGACTGCCTATGACTTCGCCAAATCCGGCTCAAAGCCGCTATCACGACGTTTACGAGAGCTGGAAGCGCGACCCGGAGGGTTTCTGGGCCGAAGCCGCACGCGAGATCGACTGGTTCGAGCAGCCGAAGAAGATCTTCGACGCGAACGAAGGCGTTTACGGCCGCTGGTTCACGGGCGGCGTCACGAACACGGCCTGGAACTGCATCGACCGCCACGTTAAGAACGGCCGCGCCGATCAGCCCGCCATCATCTACGACAGCCCTGTCACGGGCCAGGTGCGCATCCTGACCTATGCCGACCTCCTGACGGAAGTCGCCACCTTCGCGGGCGTGCTGAAGGAAAAGGGCATCGGCAAGGGCGACCGCGTCATCGTCTACATGCCGATGATCGCCGAGGCGCTTATTGCGATGCTGGCCTGCGCCCGCATCGGCGCGATCCACTCGGTGGTGTTCGGCGGCTTCGCGGCGAACGAACTCGCCATCCGCATCGAGGACACGCAGGCGAAGGCGGTCATCACCGCGTCCTGCGGCATCGAAGTGACCCGCGTCATCCACTACAAGCCGCTCCTCGACCACGCCATCGAGCTTTCCTCGGTGAAGCCCGAGGTTTGCATCATCGTGCAGCGCCCGCAGGAACTTGCGACGCTCATCGAAGGCCGCGATTTCGATTATGCGGCGCTTCTCGACGACGCGAAGGCGCGCGGCGTCAGCGCTCCCTGCGAGCCGATGGCTTCGACGGACCCGGCTTACATCCTTTATACGTCCGGCACGACCGGCCGCCCGAAGGGCGTCGTCCGCGACATCGGCGGCCATATGGTCGCGCTGAAATGGACGATGAAGAACCATTACGACATCGATCCGGGCGAAGTGTTCTGGGCCTCGTCGGACGTGGGTTGGGTCGTCGGCCATTCCTACATCGTCTACGGGCCGCTGCTGCACGGCGCGACCACCATCGTCTACGAGGGAAAGCCCGTCGGCACGCCGGACGCGGGCGCGTTCTGGCGCGTCATCGCGCAGCACAAGGTGAAGGCGCTGTTTACCGCGCCGACGGCGTTCCGCGCGATCAAGAAGGAAGATCCGCAAGGCTCGTTCCTCGCCCATTACGACGTGTCGAGCCTGAAATATCTGTTCCTCGCGGGCGAGCGCGCGGACCCGAACACGGTGCAATGGGCGGAAGACCTGTTGAAGGTTCCGGTCATCGACCACTGGTGGCAGACGGAAACGGGCTGGGCCATCGCGGGCAACTGCGCGGGGCTCGGTACGACGCCGATCAAGCTCGGCTCGCCCACCTTCGCGCTGCCGGGCTACGAGCTTCACGTACTGAATGAGTCGAATGAGGAAGTCGCGCGCGGCCAGACCGGCGCTCTGTCGATCCGCCTGCCGATGCCGCCAGGCTGTCTGCCGACGCTGTGGAACAACGATCGGGGCTTCATCGAAGGCTACCTCATCGAATATCCGGGCTACTACAAGACCGCCGACGCGGGCTACATCGATGAGGACGGCTATGTCTTCGTGATGGCGCGCACTGACGACATCATCAACGTGGCGGGCCATCGGCTTTCGACCGGCGCCATCGAGGAAGTTGTCGCGAACCATCCGGACGTCGCCGAATGCGCGGTGATCGGTGTGGCGGACGGTCTCAAGGGACAGGTGGCCGCGGGCTTCGTGCTGCTGAAGGCAGGCGTGATCCGCGAGATCAACGTGATCGAAAAAGAGATCGTCGCCATGGTGCGCGATCAGATCGGCCCGGTGGCGGCGTTCAAGACGGTGCTCACGGTGAACCGCCTGCCGAAGACGCGCTCCGGCAAGATCCTTCGCGGCACCATGCGCAAGATCGCCGACGGCGAGGCGTACAAGATGCCCGCCACCATCGACGATCCGGCGACGCTCGAAGAAATCGCCGCCGCGCTCAAGGCGAAGGGCTTCGGGTCGACGAGCGAAGCCGCGTAAGCGCTGCGGACCGGAGGCTTTCGCGCCTTCACACGCACATAACCGCCCCCGTTCGGCCCGTCCGTGCGGGGGCGAGTTGTCTCGACGCCCCCGCTTCCAGAACGACAAGGCTAGGCAGCCTTCGCGATGGGGAGCGGCTCGACCTCCACAGTGACGTGCGAGAGTTCGTGAATCGAGGCCAGTCGCGCCTTGTAGTAAGACGGCGCACGCGGATGGGCCGATGCGAGCGCCACGATGGCCGCGTGATGGCCGGGGCCGACTTGCCACACGTGGAGATCGGTGATGCGCTCGCCGCCGACCTCGATAGCCGACCTGATTTCGGCTTCGAGGTTGTCATGCTTCGGCACCATGTCGAGCAGCACGCCGCCCGCGTCGCGGACCAGTCCCCAAGACCAGCGCGCGATGACCAACGCGCCGACAACGCCCATGACGGGATCGGCCCAGAGCCAGCCGTAGATGCTTCCGAGCAGGAGGGCGACAATCGCCAGAACCGAAGTCAATGCGTCGGCGAGCACATGCAGATATGCAGCGCGAAGGTTGTTGTCGCGGGCATGGTGGTTCTCATGATCGTGGTCGTCGTGGCTGTGATCGTGCGCGTGCCCGTGATGGTGGTGGTGCGAATGGTCGTCCTTGAGCAGCCATGCGCTGACGAGGTTCACGGCGAGCCCCAGGATCGCGACCGTGATCGCCTGTTCGAAGCTGATCGGAATCGGATTGGCGAGCCGCACGAGACTTTCCCATCCGATCAGAAGCGCAACGAGCGCAAGCACAATCGCGCTTGAGAACCCGGCGAGGTCGCCCAGCTTTCCGGTTCCGAAGGTGAAGCGAGGATCGTGCGCATGCCGCCGCGCATAGAGATAGGCGAGCGCCGTGATGAGCATGGCCCCGGCGTGGGTCGACATATGCCACCCGTCCGCGATGAGCGCCATGGAGCCGTATATCGTCCCCGCCACGATCTCGACGACCATCATGCTGGCCGTCAACGCGATGACAAGCCAGACCTTGCGTTCGTTGCGTTGGTGATGCTGTCCGAGGAATATGTGCTCGTGGACGAAATTCGTTGCGGTGTTCTGAGTCACCGGCCGTTCTCCCGCGTTACGTCACTTCATGTATGTGCGTATGACCTGGATCAGTTCTTCGGCGCCCTTGCTCCGGTCTTCTTCCGTATCTGCCGCGAGGATATGCCCGCGCACATGCCCTTCCATGATCTCGGAAGTCAGACCGGCCAAGGCGCCACGGATCGAAGCCAACTGGCGCAGCACCTCGGCGCATTCGGCTTCGGCCTCCAGGGCGCGTTCCACGCCTTCGAACTGACCTTTCAAGCGCCGAACGCGAGCAAGCAGAGCCTCCTTGTAGATGGTGGTATGCGCCATGCCGACAGAAGCCTTCCCCAAAAATATAACCTAGAGGGGTATACTATTCAGGGCGCTTGCGTAAAGGCAACAGGGTTTCGGGATGTGGAAAAGTCCCGCTCATTGCCTGTCGGGCTGCGGAGGAATGGATGAGAACGAGCCGACCCCGGCGGCTGGTCCGCTTCCGGCGACGCCTGAAGAAATCGTCGCCGCGCTCAAGGCGAGGGGTTCGGTTCGACGAGCACGGCTGCGCAAGCGACAGTTTGCGGCCGGTGCCATGCGCCCGGTCGCGTCAGCCTTGCAACGGGAAGAGAGCGCTATTGCCCGGCTTCCGATACAGCCTTGTCGAGGAGGGACGCCATGTATTTCGATGGCGTTTGGCCGAGTGAAACGGCCTTGTCGCGCAGCGCCTCGTAAACCTTCGGCGAGATGTCGACCTGCGCCAGGATGGATGAATCGCCGGCCGATGAGATCTGCGACGCAAGCCTCTCGCGCATCACCGCTTCGAACTTCCAGATGCGGGACGACTTCTCCTGCGCGCTCAGGTTCTTCGCGTCCGCGATGACCGGGCAATATGCCGCCATCGCGGCATTCAGCAGGCTCGAATAGTCGATGCCGGGCCGCTGAGACTTCAGGCTCACGATCAGGCTTGTGATTTCGTTCGCCAGATCCGAGGAGCTGCCCTCCGTGAATACCTTCGCCTGCGCGGGCGAAATCCGCACCTCGCCCTTGCCGATCTCGGGACACTCGAACCCGGCGGCGGTCGCCGCACCGACGCCCGATACGGAAAGCAGCAGCACTGCAAGGCATATTTGCGCGGCGCGCTTCGAAGACGGAAAAGCTGGCATTTGGCCCCTCACTCGCATTTGCATCCAGAATAAAGGATGCGTCCGTCTTCGTGATGCTCTTTCAGGTTGTGTACTGAAGGCCGCGTTAAGCCGCAAGATGCGATCCTCCAAGCTGCTTGACAGACGGTGCCGCCAGAGGGCACGCATTTGGATGAAGAAAGCGGGAGGTTTCCAGCCATGACGAATGATCTGAAGGCGGTCATCGATGCCGCGTTCGAGGATCGCCAGGCCATCCGGTTCGGGCAGAAGGGCGAGATCGCCGACGCGGTCGAGGCGGCCCTCGCGCTGCTCGACGACGGCAAGGCGCGCGTGGCCGAGAAGGTCGGCGGCGAATGGGTCGTCAATCAATGGCTGAAGAAAGCCGTGCTTCTCTCCTTTCGTCTGAACGACAACGCGCTCATGGGCGATGGCGAAGCGCCGGGGCCGTGGTGGGACAAGGTGCCGTCGAAATTCTCGGGCTGGGACGACGCGCGGTTCCGCGCCGCCGGCTTTCGCGCGCTGCCGGGCTCCATCGTGCGCCGGTCCGCCTTCATCGAGAAGAACGCCGTCCTCATGCCCTCCTTCGTGAATGTCGGCGCCTATGTCGGCGAAGGCACGATGGTCGATACATGGGCGACGGTCGGCTCCTGCGCGCAGATCGGCAAGCACGTGCATCTCTCGGGCGGCGCGGGCATCGGCGGCGTGCTGGAGCCGCTACAGGCGGGGCCGGTGATCATCGAGGATAATTGCTTTATCGGCGCCCGCGCGGAGGTCGCCGAAGGCGTCGTCGTCGGCGAAGGTTCTGTGCTGTCGATGGGCGTCTATCTCGGCCAGTCCACGAAAATCGTGGATCGCGCGACCGGGGAGGTTTTCTATGGCCGCGTGCCGCCTTATTCGGTGGTGGTGTCGGGCGCGATGCCGGGCAAGCCGCTGCCTTCCGGCGAGCCGGGTCCGTCGCTCTATTGCGCGGTGATCGTCAAGCGCGTCGATGAAAAGACGCGGTCGAAGACATCCATCAACGAGCTTTTGCGCGAGTAGAATGTCGCGCGTTCGGATGGTTCCTGAACGCGGGCGGCTTGGGAAACGAAGTTCATAAGACGGATACCGATCGTATTCCGTCTTTAAATCTGAAGAAGAGCCCGTTCCGATGATAAGACGGGCTTCAGGCGCCGAAAGCGCGATGGAGAATTCTATGGGCTGGGGCGAAGTGTTGTTCGGCTTTCATGGCCGCATCAACCGGCTGACATATTGGGGCGGAAGCCTCGCGGTGACGGCAGCCGGTCTCGCTTTCGCCGCCCTTCTCTCGTGGCTTGCCACGGGCGACCCGCTCGCGCCCGCCGTCTGGCAGCGCCCCGCCGACCAGTCGGGCCTGTGGGAGCCGGTTTGGTTCAGCTATTTCGCGTTGATCGCGTGGCCGATGAGCGCATTGTCCGTGAAGCGCCTTCATGACCGCGCGTTGCCGCGCTGGCTCTGGTATTCCTATTTCGCGTTCTCCGTCGCCATGGCGCTCGTGCCGATGACGGACACGCTCGAAGCGGGAACGCCTGCCTCATCCGGCTTCCTCGCCGCCGTGCTCACCGGCTTTTCGATCTTCATGTTCGTGCAACTGAGCGTGCTTCGCGGCACGCCCGGCCCGAACCCGAATGGGCCCGACACGCTCCCGCCCGGCTTTTACGGCGGCGATCACGACATCTGGAGCGTACTGTTCGGACTGGAAGGCCGCCTGAGCCGCGCGCAATGGTGGCGGGGAACGCTGATGGTCGGCTCGGCTGCGCTGACGGTGTTTTTCGCGTCGATGCTTTTTCTTGACGACTACCTCAACCGCCACCCTGAAATCGTTCAGAACATGAACAACCGGGATTGGCTCAAGAGCGACGAGGCGAGGCCGGTGGCCGCCGAGATCGCGCGGTGGATGTTCATTCCGGGGATCGTCTTCTGCGTTGCGCTATGGAACCTGCTGGCGCTCGGCGTGAAGCGCCTGCATGACCGGGGGCTTTCCGGCTGGCTGACCCTGCTTCTGATTGGCCCGTTCTTCGTACTCGGCCTCGCGCCGGGCCTCGTTGCACAAGCCGCCATCAGCGAGGGCATGGTCAGCCTCGTGGCGCTTCTCTTTCTGGCTTCGCTGATCTGGGGATTGCTCCAATTCGGAGTTCTGCCGGGGGAAACGGGGCCGAACCGTTACGGACCCGATCCGCTCGCCGGAAAGGCGTGAACGCTCAAAGCCGCCACCCAAGCTGCCCACGAAAAGCCTGAAAAGGGGGCTTTCGTCAAGAGAAGGCACGCGCCCGGAAGATCGGCTTACAGATCATTTTCCTGTGGCGTGATTTGCCAGTTTCAGCTGCGTGAAGGCACACCATGCCACGTTTCGTGACCCTTGACGAAACCGAAGTCATCAAGTCCGCCTACAAGCTGCAAAATCGCGTGGCGGAGCGCTTTCCCGATCGCGGGCTTACCCGCGAGGCAACGCGCCTCGCCGAATACGCGCATGCCATCGCTCGGGAAGCGCGGATCCTCGCAAAGCGCAACGTGGCGGCGGATTTCGCCATCGGCGCGTTGACGATGATCGGCTTCGCAGTCACGGTCTTCATCCTAGCGCGCATTCCGTGGATCGAAATCCAGTTTGCGAAGCAACAGGAATTCTTTCAGGCAATGCAGGGCATCAGCGCGGCGATCCATGTCGCCGTTTCAGTCGGCCTTGTGATCTTCTTCGTGACAAATCGCGCGACGCGCATGAAGCGCAAGGAAGCGCTGCGGGGGCTGCATAGTTTGCGTGCCTTCGCCCATGTCGTCGACAGCCACCAGATGAACAAGGATCCGGCGGCGATGGCGGCAAACCTGCCGCCCACGCGATCCTCGCCCGACCGAGACCTGAGCCCGCGCGAGCTGCTTCGCTATCTCGAATATTGCTCGGAGATGCTGTCTCTCATCAGCAAGTTCGCGGCGCTTTACGCGCAAAGCATCCGCGATCCCGTTGTTTTCGATGCGGTGAACGACATCGAGCAATTGACGGCGTCACTCAGCAACAAGATCTGGCAGAAGATCATGATCCTGCACAATTCGCTGGGGAGCCAGCCGCATGGCCAAGAGATCCGCCTGCCGGACACGGCGTTCGCGCCGCCATCGCCCGTTACCACGGTCCAGCCGCAAAACGGGCCGCCACGAGAGCTGATCCCCTGACCGGTTCCGCTTGTTGAACCCACTGAAAAAGCCTGATCGCCCGAGGAAACAGAGAAAAGACATGACAAGCGCTACCGAGTACGCCCAGGCTCTCATTCTCTGCGAAAGCGTCACGCCCGACGAGGCCGGCGCGCTCGCCTTTCTGGAACGCGAACTCGGCGCGGCGGGCTTCGCCTGCGAGCGGCTGCGCTTCAGCGAGCCCGGAACGGCCGATGTCGAAAACCTCTACGCCCGCATCGGCGACGGGACGCCGCATATCTGCTTCGCGGGGCATATCGACGTCGTGCCGCCGGGCGATGAAGCGGCGTGGCGGTTTCCGCCGTTCGCTGGCGAGATCGAGGACGGCGTTCTTTACGGGCGCGGCGCGGTCGACATGAAAGGTGCGGTCGCGGCCTCGCTTGCGGCGGCGCTCGGATATCTGCGCGAGAAGGCGAATCTGGCGGGCTCCATCAGTTTCCTCATCACCGCCGACGAGGAAGGGCCGTCGATCAACGGGACGCGCAAGGTTGTCGAGCGCCTCATCGCGCGGGGCGAACGTCCCGATGCCTGTGTGCTCGGCGAATGCACCTCCGAAGATGCTGTCGCCGATGCGATCAAGATCGGGCGGCGCGGCTCGCTCGGTACTGAACTCACCGTGCGCGGCGTGCAGGGGCACGTCGCCTATCCGCACAAGGCGCGGAACCCGCTGCCCGCCCTCATCGACGCGCTGACGCTTCTCAAGGCGCGCCGCCTCGACGAAGGCAGCGAGCATTTTCAGCCGTCGAACCTCGAAATCACGACCATTGATACCGGAAACAGGGCGACGAACATCATCCCGGCGCAGGCAACCGCGCGCTTCAACATCCGCTTCAACGATCTGCACACCGCGCCCGCGCTCAAGGCATGGATCGAGGAGGAGGTAGCTGCCGCGCTCCTCGATACCGGCGTAGAGCATACGCTGACCTTCGATTCGGCATCCGAGAGCTTCCTGACAAGTCCGGGCGGCTTCGTGAAAATGCTGGGCGCGGCGGTGCTGGCTGAGACGGGGCGCGAGCCGGTGCTGTCCACCGGCGGCGGAACGTCGGACGCGCGGTTCATCAAGGATCTGTGCCCGGTCGCTGAACTCGGCCTCCTGAATGCCACGGCGCACAAGGTGGACGAGCATACGGCGACGGCGGACATCGAAACGCTCGCGCGCATCTACAAGCGCTTCCTGCACCTCGCCATCGGGTGACGCGCGCGGCGTGTCACCGCCGGAAGAACATCCCGCGCACGACATAGAAAACGACGGCGGCGATCCAGATGGCCGCCGCAATCGCGCCCGCGATCATGGCCAGGAGCGCGATGAGGAAAAACCCCATGCCCACGGTATAGAGGAGCGGCCCGGCGTCGAAACCGCCGATGAGGCAGGTCTGCGCGCCGCTTTCGTCGAGGCGGCAGCCCGCGAAATGCGCCACGCTCGCGGCGAAGATCACCGGGATCATCGGCAGCACGGATAAAACGAGGATCGCGATGGCCGCGCGGCGGAAGCGCCTGCGACGCGCCGATTCGGGCTTTGTCATTCGGTCGTTTTCGCCTTGCATGCGCCACCGCCCGTTGAGCACGCCTTGCGGCAAAAGCGCGGCTTTTCGGTCTGCGCAAGATGCGCCACAAAGCCGAGACTAGCCCAACGCCTCGCGCTCCGCCTGTGCGTTGTCCGCCTCGCTCTGCTGGCCGGGATGCGAAACCTCGACCAGCACCCCGTCATCGAGTTGCAGCACGCGATCCATGCGGCCGGCAAGTTCGAAATTATGCGTGGCGATGAGCGCGGCGACACCTGAATTTCGGATGAAGAAGACGAGTTCGTCGAACACGCGGTCGGCGGTGTGCGGGTCGAGGTTGCCCGTCGGCTCGTCGGCGAGCAGCACGCACGGATTGTTCGCAACCGCGCGCGCAATGGCGACGCGCTGCTGTTCGCCGCCCGACAATTCGGCGGGGCGATGCGAAGCGCGGTCGTAAAGGCCGAAGGTCGAGAGCAGTTCGAGCGCGCGCTCCTTCGCATCCTTTCGTCGAACGCCCGCGAGAAGCTGCGGCATCATCACATTTTCGAGCGCCGAGAACTCGGGCAGGAGATTGTGGAACTGGTAGATGAAGCCGATTTCCGTCCGGCGAACCCGCGTGCGGTCCTTGTCGTTCAGCGCGGTGCAATCGACGCCGTTGAGCAGCACGGCGCCGCCGCCCGGCCTTTCCAGCAGGCCCGCCATATGCAGCAGCGACGACTTGCCGGACCCCGATGGCCCGACGAGCGCCACAGCCTCGCCGTCGCATATTTCGGCGGAAGCGCGGCGCAGCACCTCAATCGTGCGGTTGCCCTGCACATAGGTGCGCTCAAGCTCGACGAGTTGCAGAACGGGCCTCGTGCCCGCGAAATCGCGCGTGACAATTTTCATTCGTAGCGCAGAGCCTCCACGGGATCGAGTCGCGCCGCCTGAAGCGCGGGATAGATCGTAGCCCCCATCGAAAGAAGAAGCGCGATCACGACGACCACGATCACCTCCGCGGGATCGAGCTGGGACGGCAGGCTCGACAGAAAATAGACGCTCGGATCGAACAGATGCGTGTTGGTGAGCCAGGAAACGAGCTGGCGTATGTCTTCGAGATGCAGGCTTACGAGCACGCCAAGGATGACGCCGACAAGCGTCCCGATCAGGCCGATGCTCGTGCCGGATATGAAGAACACGCGCATGACCGCGCCGCGCGTGGCACCCATGGTGCGCAACACTGCAATATCGCGCCCCTTGTTCTTTACGAGCATGGTGAGGCCGGAGATGATGTTGAGCGTGGCCACCAGCACGATCAGCATCACGATGATGAACATCACGTTCCGCTCGACCTTGAGAGTGTTGTAGAAGGTGGCGTTGCGCTGCCGCCAGTCGGTGAGCAGCATGTCGGCACCGCCCGCTTCCTGCAATACGCCGCGCATCGCCTCGACATTGTCCGGGTTGTCGATCACGACTTCCAGCACATGCACCGCCTGCCCAAGATTGAAGAAGCCTTGCGCCTCCTTCATCGGCATGAAGGCGATGGAGCCGTCATATTCGGACATGCCCATCTCGAACACGGCCGCGACGCGATATCGCTTCACGCGCGGTGCGGTGCCGAACGGCGTCGAGGCGCCCTTGGGCGCAAGCAGCGTTACCTCGCTGCCGACGAACACATTGAGGCTGTTCGCGAGGCGCGTGCCGATGACGATGCCGCCCGAATCGTCGAAGCCGTCTAGGGTGCCGAAGCGGATATTGCCCGAGATCGATTTCAGGGCTTCGAGGTCGCGCCCCATGAGGCCGCGCACGATGACGCCGGACGAGCCGTTCTGCGAGGAGATCATCACCTGCCCCTCGACGACGGCGAGCGCATGGTCGACGCCCTTCACGGCGTTCAGCCGCTTCGCGACTTCGTCGTAGTCGGTGAACGGGCGCGCGAGCGGCCGCACGATGACATGGCCGTTAAGCCCGAGGATCTTGTCGAACAATTCCTTGCGGAAGCCGTTCATCACCGAAAGCACGATGATGAGCGTGGCCACCCCGAGCGCGATACCGAGCACGCAGAAGAACGCGATGACGGACACGGAGCCCTTCTTGCGGCGCGCGCGCAGATAGCGGAAAGCGAGAAGCCACTCGAACGGCGCGAACGCGCCCGGTTCTTTCACGGCTTTTTCTGTCATGCCTCGTCCCGCGTGTTGATTTTCGACAGGCATCCGCGCGCACGCGATTTCGCGACCGCAACGCCGGGCTGTGTGGTGCAACGGATTTATGGCTGCATCAAGGGCGAAAATGCGTCATTGCCGGGCCGCCCCGCGCGGGCAATATCGAAAGAGTGCGTGGCGAGCTGCGAAACGCGTCTGGTTCGCCCGTGATCGCTGTCTTAAAGTATAGGTTGCGTGGCCGAAGCGGACGCGGTCAGATTGTGCTTTTTACTAGCGGGGAAACGATAATGGCGGAAATAAAAACGTCGGTCTTGTTCGTGTGCCTTGGCAATATTTGCAGGTCGCCCCTCGCCGAAGCGGCGTTCCGCGCCGAGGCGAAGAAACTCGGCCTCGATGTCGAAGTCGATTCGGCGGGAACGGGAAACTGGCATGTGGGCGAGCCGCCCGACCGGCGCGCGCAGGCGGTGGCGCGGAAGAACGGCGAGGACATCGGCGGTTATCGCGCGCGTCTCGTCACGCAGGACGACTTCCGCCGCTTCACGCATATCGTCGCACTCGACGGCTCGAATCTGTCCGTGCTTCGCTCGATGCGCCCGTCCGATGGCACGGCGAAGCTCGCGCTGTTCCTCGATTATGTGGACGAGCGCAGAGGTGAGGCGGTCGCGGACCCATATTATGGCGACGAGGCGGGTTTCGACACGACCTGGGCCGACGTGACGGAAGGCGCGCGGGCCCTGGCGCGCGCGATCGCCGACGGGCAATGAGCACGCTCGGCGAGGCGGGCGCGGCACTTCTCGGCGGCACGCTCGCGGCCGAGGCGGCGCTTGGCGGCGGCTCGCTGTCGGAGATCGTGCGCATCCGTCTCGGCGACGGGCGCGAGGCGGTCGTGAAGGGCGGCGGCCTGCCAGAAATTGAAGCGAGAATGTTGCGGGCCATGGCGGCGGCTGGCGCGCCTGCCCCGGCGGTTCTGGCAGTGGGCGACGGCGTTCTCGTGATCGAGGCTCTCGATGCGGGCGGCTCGATGAGCCGGGCATGGCCGCAAATCGGCGTGGCGCTTGCCACACTCCATGCTGCAAAGGGCAAATGTTGCGGATGGGACGACGATTACGCCTTCGCGCGCGTGGCTATCGAAAACCGCTGGATGCAAAACTGGCCCGCCTTCTGGGCCGAGCGCCGTCTGCTTGTGAATGTCCCGCATGTTGGCGCGGACCTCGCACACCGCCTCCAAGCGCTGGCGCAATCGCTCCCCAATCGGCTGCCCGAGCTTGCCGCGCCGAGCCTTTTGCATGGCGACCTCTGGGGCGGGAATTTGCTCGTATCGCGCGGCGGTGCCGTGTCCTTCATCGATCCCGCCTGCTATTACGGCCACGGCGAGGTCGATATCGCGATGCTGAACATGTTCGACACGCCGCCCCGCGCCTTCTACGACGCCTACGGCCCGCTCGAACCCGGCTTCGATGAGCGCCAGCCGATCTACCGGCTTTGGCCCGCGCTCGTGCATCTAAGGCTGTTCGGTTCCGGCTATCGGGGCATGGTCGAGCGGCTGCTCGCGGCGGCGGGCGTTTGAGCGGCGCCGCTGATCGCAGCGTGAGGCGAACCAGATGCGCCGAAGCGGCGTACGGCGTTACCGGAGAATGGTTGACGAACGAAAGGGTGTTGAAATGCACGGGCCTGCGGTTATGCCGAACGCGCGAACGTGGCGGAATGGAAAGGCTCGCTTGAGCCGATCATGGGCCGCGTAAGGCGCGAAATTCGCACGCAGCCCGTCATGCGCCTGCCCCTCGGTGAGTTTCAGCGCGATCGGCAGGCCGTTGGCGTCGACGAGCGCGTGGATTTTCGTCGTCAGGCCGCCGCGCGAGCGACCCATGCAACGGGATCGCACGGCTTTTTTCGTGACCTTAGTGCAGCGAATTAAGTCTCGCTCAAATGTCAAATGTAACAGCTCCACTACAGCCGCTTGAGTATTGCCTCTTTCTTCGCGGCAAACTCTTCTTCCGAAATGTAACCCTTGTCGCGCAGACCGCCGAGCTGTTCGAGAAGGGCCAGCCCCGCGCTTTGAATCTCGCTCGCCGAGGGCGCGCCCGAGGTCGTTACCGCAGCAGGCGACGCATGCTCGCCGCCGTGCGACGCTGCGGCAGGAGCTTTTTGTCCAGCGGAGCCGCCCACGCGCGGCAGGGTGTCGATACGCACGGTGCCGTTCTGGCTCGAAAACGTCATGCTCTCGCCGCCGCCCTGCTGCTGGCCGAAGCCATAGACCGAATAGCCCGTCGTATCGTAGACCTCGATGCGGCCGTTGCCGTAATCGATTGCGAGGCGATTGGAGTCCGGAAAATAAGCGTAGCGAGTCGTGTTCTGCCCGCCCGTGGAGGACGGATTGCCAAGCTCCGATGGCCACCAGCCGCCGGACGACGACTGGCCGAAACCGAATCCGCCCCCGCCCTGATATTGCGACTGTCCGTACCCACCCGACTGTTGCTGCTGACCGGGATAACCGCCGGACTGCTGCTGCTGATTGGAATAGTTCTGGTTCGCGTGGGGTTGCTGCTGCGGCTGCGGGGCAAAGACGCCCGGCTGATACATCAGGTTCGACAACTCGTTGCAGAGGTTATCGACCGTGATCTTCGCGGAGTTGTTGAACATGTCGCCGACCATGGTCATGCCGCCGCGCATCCACTGGCCGCCGCCGCCAAACTCGGACAAGTTGAACTGCGCCATGCTCCCGCCACCGCGAATGACGGCGTCGAACATGATTTTCACCGAGTCGATGGCGATCTGGTAGCGTTCGGCGATGGCGGCGACGAGGCGCTCGCCCTCAGGGGTAAGATTTGTCATTGCGGCGTCTCCCTTGGCGCATCGGGCGCATGTTTGAAGAGCGAAAGCATTCGAGCGGGCCGTGCACGCTCACGCTTCTGGTCAGGAAATCAAATGCAAGACCGGATCTTGCTTTTCGCGGAATACCCTAAAGAATGAACTTCGAAAGGTCCGCGTTCTTCGCGAGATCGCCCACCTGCGCCTTTACATAGGCGGCGTCGATGACGAACTTTGTACGCCCTTTATCCGCTGCCTCGAAGCTTATTTCATCCAGCGCGCGTTCCATGACAGTGGAAAGACGCCGCGCGCCGATGTTTTCGACATTCGCGTTTACTTCCACGGCTATGTCGGCGATGGCGTCGATGGCATCTTCGCTGAACTCAAGCTCCACGCCTTCGGTTGCCATAAGCGCGATCGATTGCTTGATGAGGCTCGACTTCGGCTCGCGCAGGATGCGGCGGAAATCGTCGCCCGTCAGCGCCTGAAGCTCGACGCGGATCGGAAGGCGCCCCTGAAGCTCGGGCAGCATGTCTGAAGGCTTCGCGACATGGAACGCGCCCGACGCGATGAACAGGATGTGGTCGGTTTTCACCGGGCCGTATTTCGTGCTGACGGTCGTGCCTTCGATCAGGGGCAACAGGTCGCGCTGCACGCCCTCGCGGCTGACATCCGCGCCGAGCCGCTCCGAGCGCGCGGTGATCTTGTCGATTTCATCGAGGAAGACGATGCCGTTTTCCTCCACCGCCGTGATCGCATCCTGAACCACGGCCTCGTTGTCGAGCAGCTTGTCGCTCTCGTCGTTGATCAGCACCTCGTAGGAATCGCGCACGGAAAGGCGGCGCGTCTTGGTGCGCTGGCCGAACGCTTTGCCGAGCACGTCGTTGAGGTTCATCATGCTGATGGACGAGCCCGGCATGCCGGGGATCTCGAAGCCGCCCATTGGCCCGCCCGAATCGGCCACCTGCACCTCGATTTCCTTGTCGTCGAGTTCGCCGTCGCGCAGCTTCTTGCGAAACGCGTCTTTCGTGGCGGGGCTCGCATTCGGGCCGACGAGCGCCATCAGGACGCGCTCTTCCGCCAGAAGATGCGCCTTCGCGCGCACGTCCTTGCGCTTTGTCTCGCGCACGAGGCCGATCGCGCTCTCCACGAGGTCGCGAATGATCTGGTCGACGTCGCGGCCGACATAGCCGACTTCGGTGAATTTCGTGGCTTCGACCTTCAGGAACGGCGCGTTGGCGAGCTTGGCGAGGCGGCGCGAAATCTCCGTCTTGCCGACGCCGGTCGGGCCGATCATGAGAATGTTCTTCGGCAGAACCTCCTCGCGCATCTCGTCCTTGAGTTGCTGCCTGCGCCAGCGATTGCGCAGAGCGATGGCGACGGCGCGCTTCGCGGCGTGCTGGCCGATGATGTGGCGGTCGAGTTCGGAGACGATCTCGCGCGGGGAGAAATTGACTTCAGTCATTGGACGCCAGGCTTTCGACGATGATGTTGTTGTTCGTGTAAACGCAAATGTCGGCGGCGATGGCCATGGCCTTGCGCGCGATCTCCTCCGCGGAAAGGTCTGTATCGAGGAGCGCGCGCGCGGCCGCGAGCGCGTAATTGCCGCCCGAGCCGATGCCCATGATAGCGTGCTCGGGTTCGAGAACGTCGCCCGTGCCGGTGAGCACCAGCGTCGCGTTCTTGTCGGCGACGATCATCATCGCTTCGAGGCGGCGCAGATAGCGGTCGGTGCGCCAGTCCTTCGCAAGGTCGACGCAGGCGCGCACGAGTTGGTCGGGATACATCTCAAGCTTGGATTCGAGGCGCTCGAACAGCGTAAAGGCGTCGGCCGTCGCGCCCGCGAAGCCGGAGATCACATTGCCCTTGCCGAGCGTGCGAATCTTTTTCGCATTGGCCTTGATGACCGTCTGGCCGAGAGACACCTGTCCGTCACCGGCGACGACCACCCGTCCGCCCTTGCGAACGGTAAGAATTGTGGTGCCGTGCCAGCCCGTGGGGTCGTGAGGGGATTGCGCAAAATGCATCATTTGTCGTACCTGCTTTATCGAGCGGATATGGCACGCGGGTTTGAACCGTCAAGAAGCGGCTTCGCTTGCGCGGCCTGTATAGGATCGAGACTGTGAGAAAAGCGCGGATCGAACGGAAGACAAAGGAAACCGGGATCGCTGTCGAGGTAAATCTGGACGGGACCGGCGCTTTTTCAATAGCGACGGGCGTCGGCTTCTTCGACCATATGCTGGAGCAGCTTTCGAAGCACTCCCGCATCGACATCGCGGTTTCGGCCGAGGGCGATCTGCACGTCGACCAACACCACACGGTTGAAGACGTCGGCATCGCGCTGGGTCAAGCCATCGCGCAGGCGCTGGGCGACAAGCGCGGCATCGCCCGCTACGCACACGCCTACCTGCCGATGGACGAGACGCTGACGCGCGTCGCGCTCGATGTCTCGGGGCGGCCTTACCTCATATGGCGCGTGAAGTTCCCGACCGAGAAGATCGGCCAGATGGACACGGAGCTTTTCCGCGAGTTCTTTCAGGCGCTGGCGCAAAATGCCGGGATCACGCTTCACATCGAGACGCTCTACGGCGAGAATGCGCATCACATCGCCGAAAGCTGCTTCAAGGGCTTGGCGCGGGCGCTGCGTGAGGCCATTCTGATCGACGAGGCCGCGCGCGGCGAAATTCCATCGACGAAAGGGCAGCTCGGCGGGTGACGCTTGGCTGGAACCGCCCATGATCATCTACACCGTGCACGAGCCGCCGCACTCCACCGGCAATGTGGGGGAGCGCTCCGAACGCATCGCCTTCGTGCGGGAGAGCTTCACGTTCTGGGGCTTTCTGTTCGGCCCGTTCTGGCTCATCTGGAACCGCCTCTGGCTCGAAGCCATCGCCGTGGTGGCGCTCGCGGCGGGGCTCTACGCGATTATGATGCAGGCCGGCGTCGGCGAGCAGTCGGCCGGGATCGTCAATCTCCTGGTCGCGCTCATCATCGGCTTCGAGGGTAACGACCTCATCCGCTGGCGGCTCCAGCGCAAAGGCTACACCTTCATTTCCTCCGTCGCCGGGCGCAACCGGGAGGAATGCGAACACCGCTTCTTCGCCGCGTGGATGCCGACCGTCATGGCGAGCGGCGGCGGGCGCACATCAGGCGCCGTGAAGGGCGATTGGCAAACGCCGCATTCCGTGGGCACCTGGCCGGAGGCGGCGGCCTGACATGAGCGTTGCAATTGTAGACTACCAGTCGGGCAACCTGCATTCGGCGGCCAAGGCGTTCGAACGCGCGGCGCGCGAAGGCGGCTTCGACACCGACATCCGCGTGACATCGGACCCCGACACCGTGCGCCGCGCCGACCGCGTCGTGCTGCCGGGCGTCGGCGCGTTCGGGGATTGTTATCGTGGGCTGTCGGAAACGCCCGGCATGATCGACGCGCTGAAGGAAGCCGTGTTCGAGCGCGGAAGGCCGTTCTTCGGCATTTGTGTCGGCATGCAGATGCTGGCGGATCGCGGGCTTGAGCATGGCGAGCACAAGGGACTTGGCTGGATCGGCGGCGAGGTGGACCTCATCAAGCCATCGGACCTGCGCCTCAAGATCCCGCATATGGGCTGGAATACGCTCGACATCGCGCGCCCGCATCCGCTGCTGGAGGGCATTCCCGGCGGCGACGAGGGCTGGCACGCCTATTTCGTGCATTCCTACCATTTCAAGCCGACGGATGAGGCCGACGTGGTGGCGCGCACCGATTACAGCGCCCCGATCACCGCGCTCGTCGCGCGCGATAATGTCGCGGGCAGCCAGTTTCACCCGGAGAAAAGCCAGAAGCTCGGCCTCAGGCTGATTTCAAATTTCTTGCGATGGCGGCCTTGAGGTGACGCGACGCCTGTCCGTTGCGGCTGAAGATGGCGGTGAGGATGTGGCTCTTTGCCCGCGCGTCAGCGATCTGCGACACCTTCTCGCCACCAGCGTCGCAGGTATTGAACGCCGCCGCTTCCTCGCCCGCCTCACAGACAAGCACGCGATCCCTGAACGTCAGCTCCTGCATCAGCGCCGCGCGAATTTCCGTCGCCGTGACTTCGGTGCGGATGAGCCAGACGCCCGTCATCGGATGTTCCCATTCCGTTGCGAGCCTGCGGATGCAGTCGGCCGCCTTCGCGGCGCGCTTCTCCCGTTGAAACTCGCAGCAAATGAGATAACGGCGCATCGCACTCTCTTCGAAGAACTCGGTTTGAACGGGGCATCGCTGACTGATACTAAAGGAAAGCGGCATCGTCCGGTCAAAGAAAACAGCCTGCGCACGTGGTATTGATCCACGTGTGTTTAATCCTGGGGACAACTTGCATGATTCTCTATCCCGCCATCGATCTCAAAGACGGGCAATGCGTGCGCTTGAAGCAGGGCCTCATGGACCAGGCCACGGTGTTCAACGACGACCCGGCGGATCAGGCGAGACAATTTCAGACGCAAGGGTTTTCCGCGCTGCATGTGGTGGACCTGAACGGCGCCTTCGAAGGCCGCTCGGTCAACGCCGACGCGGTGACGCATATTCTCGCGGCGGTGACGATCCCCGTGCAGCTCGGCGGCGGCATCCGCACCCTCGAAGGTGTGTCGCACTGGATCGACCGCGGCGTCTCCCGCGTGATCCTCGGCACCGCAGCCGTGCGCGATCCTCATCTCGTGAAGGAGGCATGCGCGCGCTTTCCGGGCAAGATCGCGGTCGGCATCGATGCGAAGGACGGCCGCGTCGCGGTGCAGGGCTGGGCGGAGACGTCCGAGCTTTCGGCGGTGGACCTTGCACAGCGCCTTGCCGACGTGGGCGTCGCGGCGATCATCTACACCGACATCGCGCGCGACGGAATGCTGACGGGCCTCAACCTCGAAGCGACCGCCGAACTTGCGCGCGCGGTGCACCTTCCCGTGATCGCGTCGGGCGGGTTGGCCGGCATCGCCGACATCGAAAGGCTTCTGTCTCCGGCCTATGCCATCATCGCGGGCGCTATCGCCGGGCGAGCGCTCTATGACGGGCGGCTCGATCCCAAGGCCGCGCTCGCCCTTATCGGCGGGCAATCGTAATCTTGACGGAGCGACGCAAGCTTCGCCTCACCTCGCGGATTTATCTGTCAGGCGCCGGGGCTTTAACGCCCCGTTGCCACTTCATGGTTACCATTGCTTTCGGCCACGCTAGACTTCTGCAACATATAAATGACGAAATCGGCCACTACCGGCAAAGGGAGTGGCAAAACGATGCCTGCGAAAGGAAGAGCCTCCTTAATGGCAAAGCGACCGTTGCTTGGCAGCGATTGGGCTAACCCCGCTGCCGTTCTCTTCCTTTTGCTTGTGCTTTTTGCGTTCGTTTCCATAGCCAGGGCACGCGCGCAGGAGACGCCGCAAGGCGGCGTTGCCGCATCCGACGCCCCGTCGGAAAAGAAGGCGGAAGAAAAAAAGCCCGCAGTTCCCCAGCTTTCGGAAAAGCCTGAGGCTCCTCAACCGGCGGAAAAAAAGGCGGAAGTTGCGACGGACGCCAAACCGGAAGCGAAGCCCGAAGCCGAAAAGCCGCACGCGAAGGCGGTGGAAGCCCCCGAAGCGAAGCGACCGCCCCAGGCGAGCGCTTCGGGAAACGGGAAGGCCGGGGACAACAAGTCACCCGGTGAAGCCAGGGAAGCTCGTCCGGCTGAAAAAGCCGCCGACAAGGCCCCTGCCGAGCGCGAACGTGCGACCGAAAAGGCTGTCGAGCAGCCGAAAAACCTCACGCCCCCGATTCAGGGTGGCAATGGCGCGCTTGCGGTGCGCAGTTCCAAGATCAACGCACTCTACCGTATCCATTGGATCGGCGCGCACATCGGCGATTTCCGTATCCGCTCGTCGATCACAAACCGCCAGTATTCCTTGCAGGCCGACGCCGACATCAGCGTCCTGTTCGGCAGCGTGAGTTGGCGGGGCGTGACATCGAGCAGCGGGCTCATGACCGCCAACGGGCCGGTTCCGCAAAGCTACATGTTCCGCTACCAGACGGGTAATCGGGGCGAGACCGTCAAGTTGCTCTTCCAGCAGAAGATGGTTCGCGACATTCTCATCAACCCGCCCGCGCGGCCCGGCGCGCGCAATGCGCCGATCACCGCGGCGCACCTTCAGAACGTCGTCGACCCACTGAGCGCGCTGGTGCTTCTTTCGCAGGCGCGGCTTGCGAAAAACACGGGCGAAGGCGCGTGCAACAAGCGCCTGCCGATCTTCGACGGGAAGATCCGCTACGATCTGGTGCTGTCTCCGAAGGGGAAGCGATCCGTCGCCGGGGCCGGGAAGCTCAGAGGCACGGCCTTTGTCTGTAACGTGCGTTATGTCCCGATCGCGGGCTACAAGCTGGGCAAGCCGGGCGAAAGCGATTATGCAACCGGAAATACGGGCATAGAAGTTTGGCTTGTACCCTTGCCGGAAGCAGGTTTAATAGTACCCTACTACGTGCATGTCCCGACCCCCGCAGGCACCGCTTCCCTCGTGACGACGACATTCCACGTGGAAACGGCCGGGGGGCGTCACGCACTGGCCGAGTGAAGAGGGGAAAAACAAAGGCTACCATTCGCGACAACGGGCTGAACTGCCAACGATATCACGGCAGGTTCGCTTATTGCCGCAGGCGCACCTCTTCGCACACGCATCGCGCCGAAGCCTGATACATAACCACCAACAGCGTGCGGTTTATCAGAAAGTCCGCTCATGAGCGCATCAACGCAGACGGCTTCCATCAAGCCATCCCAGTCCCGTCACGTAACAGCGGTGCTGGGTCCGACCAATACCGGCAAGACGCATCTCGCCATCGAGCGCATGCTCGGCCACGAAAGCGGATTGATCGGCCTGCCGCTCAGGCTTCTCGCGCGCGAGGTCTATGACAAGATCGTCGCGCAGATCGGTCCACGCGACGTCGCGCTCATTACGGGCGAAGAGAAGATCAAGCCGGACCGCCCGCGCTATTACGTCTGCACCGTCGAAGCGATGCCGCGCGAGGTGGAGGTGGACTTCCTCGCCGTCGACGAAATCCAGCTTGCCGCCGACCCCGACCGTGGCCACGTCTTCACCGACCGCCTGTTCCACTCGCGCGGGACAAGCGAGACGCTGCTTCTCGGCGCCGCGACCATGACGGACGCGATCCGCGAGCTTATCCCCGGCGCGAACTTCATCGCGCGGCCGCGCCTCTCGAAACTGACCTACTCCGGCCAGAAGAAGATTACCCGGCTCCAGAGCCGCTCCGCCATCGTGGCTTTCTCTGCGAACGACGTTTACGCCATCGCCGAACTCATCCGTCGCCAGCGAGGCGGCGCGGCCGTGGTGCTCGGCGCGCTCTCGCCCCGCACGCGCAACGCGCAGGTGGCCCTGTACCAGAACGGCGACGTGGATTTCATCGTCGCGACCGACGCGATCGGCATGGGCCTCAATCTCGACGTGGATCATGTCGCCTTCGCGGGCAGCCGCAAGTTTGACGGCCGCAACCATCGTGACCTCACCCCCGCCGAGATGGGCCAGATCGCGGGTCGCGCGGGCCGCCACCTGAACGACGGCACCTTCGGCGTCACAGCCGATGTCGAGCCGTTCGACCAGGATGTCGTCAACAAGCTGGAAAATCACGATTTCGAACCGGCGAAGCTGCTCCAGTGGCGCAACACGCGCCTCGATTTCGACAGCGTGGACCGGCTGAAGGACAGCCTGCGCCAGGTGCCCGACCATCCGCGCCTGACGCGCGTGCGCACCGCCGACGACGTCGAAGCGCTCGACCTTGCCGCGAGCGATCCGCGCATCGCCGAACTCGCGACCGGTATCGGCTCGGTGAAGCGGCTTTGGGATGTCTGTCAGGTGCCGGACTACCGCAAGGTCGGCCCCAGCCAGCATGGCGAACTCGTCACCGCCCTCTACAAGCACATCATGACGGGCGAAGGCCACATACCGGAAGACTGGTTCGCCCAGCAGGTCGAACAGGCCGACCGCATCGACGGCGACATCGACACACTGTCGAACCGCATCGCGCATATCCGCACATGGACGTTCGTCTCGAACCGCTCCGAGTGGCTCAGGGATCCCGAACAGTGGCAGGGCAAGACGCGCGAGATCGAGGACCGCCTTTCCGACGCGCTGCATGAGCAACTGACGCAGCGCTTCGTCGACAAGCGCACGAGCGTGCTCATGAAGAGCATGCGCGACAAGGACAGCCTCTTCGCCGAGATCGAGAAGGATGGCCGCGTCGTCGTCGAGAAGCACTATGTCGGCAAGCTCGAAGGCTTCTGCTTCACGCCCGACCTCGAAGCAACGTCCGGGCTCAACGGCAAGGCCGCGCGCAACGCCGCCGCCAAGGTGCTCGTGCATGAACTCGCCGCCCGCGCGGACCGTCTCGCCGCCGCGCCCGACACCGGCTTCACGCTGACGCGCGAAGGGCGGATCGTCTGGGAAAATCAGGAGATCGGCAAGCTCGCCCCGAGCGACGATCCGCTGAAGCCGACCTTCGCGCTGAACTCGGATGAGCACCTCGCCGCCATCGACAAGGAAAATATCGGCAAGCGCGTCGAGACGTGGCTCCAGCACTATATCGAGATCCGCCTCAAGCCGCTGGTCGAGATCGCGAAGGCCGAGGAAATCACCGGTCTTGCGCGAGGCATTGCGTTCCGCCTCCGCGAGAATTTCGGCATCCTGAAGCGCGACACCGTGGCCGATGAGATCAAGACGCTCGATCAGGATGGCCGCGCCCAGCTTCGCAAATACGGCGTTCGCTTCGGCGCGCATCACATCTACTTCCCGCTGCTGCTTAAACCCGCAGCGGCGGATCTCTTGCTGCTGTTCTGGCTCTCGAAGCACGGCGCCGAGCACAATCTCACGCCCGCATCCATCGGGGATGCGCCGCGCCAGGGGCTGACCTCGGTGCCGAAGGTGGCCGAAGTGCCGGAGGCATTCTATCGCGCGGCTGGTTTCCAGGTGTGCGGACCGCGCGCCGTGCGCATCGACATGCTGGAACGGCTCGCCGATATCATTCGTCCGCTCACGACCTGGAAGCCGACCGACGCCAACGCCGAGCCACCGGCTGGTGCGGCAGGCGGCGGCGCTTTCCGCATGCGGCCCGAGATGATGTCCATCATGGGCTGTTCCGCCGAAGAACTCGGCGCGATCCTCGAGTCGCTCGGTTTCCGCCGCGAAAAGCGCCCGATCAAGAAAGCTCCCGGCGCCGAGATCGCGATAGCCAACGCAGGCGAGAAGTCATCCGCCGAACTTGCAGAGGCCGCATCGAGCGCTGTCGTGACCGAAGCAGCCGCCGAGGCGCAAGCCGTGGAGCCGGAAGGCGAACTCACGCCCGAAAGTGCGCCGCAATCCTTCTCGCAGGTCGAGCATGAAGACGCCGCACCCGTCGAGCCCGCGCAGGAAGAAGCCGCCGAAGCGGCCGCTTCCGAGATGCATGGTGAAGCAGGGTCGAACGCCGACGCATCGACGCCCGCCGTTTCGGAAACAGCGTCCGGCGACGCCATCGCCGCAGAAGCCGCGCCTGCCGAACCCGAGTTCGAGGAAGTCTGGCGTTTCCGCCGGCCGAAGCCGAAATTCGAGCGCGGCGAAGGGCAAGGCGACCGCCGTGCGCAGCATCGTCGTCACGGTGGCGCGGGACACGGCGAACGCACAGGCCAGGGCGAGCGCGGCGGTCAGCGTCCGCCGGGAGATCGCGGACCGCGCCCGCGCTCCGATAACGCGCCGCAACCGGCAGCCGCCGTTGGCGCAGAGGCACCCGCCGGACAAACCGAGGGCGCAGCCGCGAGCGGCGACCGCGCGCCGCGCCGCGAGTTTTCACGCGACCGCAGCGGGCCGCGCGATCAGAACCGCGAACGTGGAGATCGCAACCGCCAGCCGCGTTCCGATGGCAACCGTGATCGCCAGCAAGGCGCACCGGGCGACGCACCGCGGCCTGACAATGATCGTCGCGCGGGCGGCGGCCAGCCGAACCGGCCGCACCATCAACGGTCCGACCGGCCGAACGACCGCAATCGCGATTCGCGGCCTCCGCGTCCGCAGGGCATCGCCGCCAGCGCATCGCCGAAACGGTCGTCCGGCGGCGTCGATCCGGATTCACCCTTCGCAGCCTTGAGCAAGCTCAAGGAGCGCCTCGAAAAGCAGACCGAGGATCAGACCGCTTGACGGCACCGGACGAGCAGCGCCTCGACAAGTGGCTGTGGCATGCGCGGTTCGTGAAATCGCGCAGCCTCGCCGCGAAATTGATCGAGGAAGGCTGCATCCGGGTCAATCGTCAACGCGTCGTGAAAGCTGCAACCTGCATCAAGTGCGGCGACGTGCTGACGGCAAGTCTGTTCGGAGATGTGCGCGTGATCGAGATACGCGGCATCGGCGAGCGGCGCGGGCCTCCCGAGGAAGCCGCCGCGCTCTATTGCGAGCGTCTGGCCCTGCCGCCGTCGCCCTTACCGAACGGCGAACGCGAGCGATAAGCTGTAGTCGTCACGCGGCTATCTCCCGCCCCGCGCCGCTACCTCGCGCCGCACCTCGGCCCACGCGCGCAGCCGCTCTTCGATGCGCGCCTCGTAGCCGCGCCCGCGCGGGTGATAAAACTCGGCGCGGTCGAGCCCGTCCGGGAAATAGTTCTGCCCCGACACGCCCTCTTCCGTCGCATGGTCGTAGACGTAACCTTCGCCGTAGCCCTCGCTCTTCATGAGCTTCGTCGGCGCGTTGAGGATATGCTTCGGCGGAGGCAGCGAACCGCTCTCCTTCGCATAGCGCATCGCCGCACCGTAAGCCTTGTAGGCCGCGTTCGATTTCGGCGCAGTGGCGAGATAGACGACGCATTGCGCCAGCGCGAGTTCGCCTTCGGGGCTGCCGAGGAAATCATAGGCATCCTTTGCGGCAATCGCCTGCACGAGCGCGTTGTGATCGGCAAGCCCGATGTCCTCCACCGCCATGCGCACCATGCGCCGCGCGAGGTAAAGCGGCGCCTCCCCGCCATCGATCATGCGGCAGAACCAGTAGAGCGCCGCGTCAGGGTCGGAGCCGCGCACCGCCTTGTGCAGCGCGCTGATGAGGTCGTAATGGCCGTCGCGGTTCTTGTCATAGAGCGGCGCGCGGCGCTGGACGATCTCGGTCAGTTCGGCGGTGTCGATGGGGTGCGACGGATCGCGGCCGGTGGCGAACACATCTTCCGTGAGGTTGAGCGCGGTGCGCCCGTCGCCGTCCGCCATGCCGACCAGCGCGCCGCGCGCGTCCGGCGTCAGCGGCAGCGTCTTGCCGAGCACGCTCTCCGCGCGGGCGAGAAGCTGCGCGATGTTCTCATCCGTCAGCCGCCTGAAGACGAGCACCTTTGCGCGGGAAAGAAGCGCGCCGTTGAGTTCGAAGGACGGGTTTTCCGTCGTCGCGCCGATAAGGATGATGGTGCCGTCCTCGACGAAAGGCAGAAACGAGTCCTGCTGCGAGCGATTGAAGCGATGGATTTCGTCCACGAACAGGATCGTGCCCTGTCCGAAGCGCTGGCGATCCTTCGCGGCGTCGAACACCTTCCGCAGATCAGCCACGCCGGAAAAGATCGCCGAAAGCTGTTCGAAATGCGCGCCCGCGCCCTTCGCCATCAGCCGCGCGACGGTGGTCTTGCCCGTGCCGGGCGGCCCCCAGAAGATCATGGAGCGCGGCGCCTCGCCGTCTGCGATCCGGCGCAGCGGCCCGCCCTCGCCAAGGAGATGCTCCTGCCCGATCACGTCGCCAAGGGAAGCGGGTCGAAGCCGGTCGGGCAGCGGTCGCGAGGCCAGCGCAGCGGGCGACGGAGGCACGCTTTCGAACAGCGTCGCGCCTTCGGGCGTCGGGGAGGAGGAGCGCGGTTTGGCCATGACTGTTCACCGGTGGGAGTTCGACTGCACGTGTTCGCTTGCGGGTTTCCGGAAGATGGCGACGGAACGCGGGGATTTGGAGTTGCGCATCTCTTGCGCTCATCATCGCCGGGCGGTGCCGGCCGCGTCAATGCACGCCGGACGCGTTCCTCACATGTCGGCCTCACCAAAGGAACGCTTCGGGGGCCATCGTGACGATGGCCCCCCGCCCTCCGTGCCGACGCGCCTTGTCCACGCGGAGCCGGCATCCACTTCACTCGAAAACGCTCCTGTCGCTGGCGCGCGGATGCAACAAGGCGCGGCGCAGACCGGCCTTTCGCGAGATCACCAGCGAAAAGGCTGCCGCCGCATCCCAGTCGCGGGGATGCTCCCCGCTTAAGCGGCAGCAGGAGGCTTTCGCATTCGGGAACGGCACTGTCGCACGGCTGCGAAGTGCCTTTTGCTTGTTGCTTCAACCCGAACTGAAGTCATCTTGTGGCATCGCCGCGAGCTTAACAAGGCACCTGTCGCCGCTGTCTACAAGCTGGGGAAAGTTGTCTCGCACCGCTGCAACCTGTCCAAAAGCGCGATGGCAGCGTCTCGCTTGCGCTCCTGCAACGGCCTGTTATTGCGAGATATTTGGTACCGCCATGGGGCGCGTTTCGGGTTGCGCGAACGAGCGGCGAACGATGTGGAAAAAACAGCGCGAGCGTCTGGGTGGGTCTTCCACGTATGAGGCGTGCGGCGATCGCGTCGTCAGGGCCAAGCAAATCGAATGAAGCCCGGTGATCCACCCTATCATGACTTCGCTGGACAAAGTTTGTGACGCCATTGCGACGTCACGCGGCAAACTCACTGGCTAAAATCAGTCGGGGCCAGCGCTCAAGCCATCGCTTTTCCTGTACGCGCCTTCGGAAGATAGGCAATTTTTCGCCGATGAATGCGGGCGTCGGCCTGACGGTCAGGGAAAATAGGTCATCGATGCCGAACGGGGCCATGATCTCCACGCTGCGATCCGTCAGTCGCAGCGCGATCGCGGTCGCTGTTTCAGGCCATCGGCTCACAGCATCCTTGGCTGAGATGTATGGCTCATCGCCATTGCGCAGGTGCATGCGGGCTTGGTTCTTTACCGACCAGTCGATGGATGGTTCAACGGCCTTCAGTTGGGCCTCTATTTCACTGTCGACCGTTGCGGCGGCCCTCTTCCTGTCGAACCAAATCACATCGACATCATCCGTTGGGGCAGTCGCTAGGCGACCATGAAGGTAATCCCAAACGGCAGCGCGAACAAATCCTGCCCCGATCCAACAGTCAGGGAGATGCAGGGCTTGCACCTTTTCCAGCAGGCGCATGCGCCCGGCATCACCTGCTATAAGGGATGTAAGACGGTTTTCTAGGTCTGCACTCGCCGGTCGCATCAAACGTGTCTACCGCGATGCGACTCGCAAGGCTATGGCTGATCCAACTCATGCGACGGGATATGCCGTCGGAGAGACTGCAACCCGCGCCAGCGATGGGGCGAAGTGCGAATTGCAGTCGCCGCTCATTCGCTACCGGTCGGCTGAAAATCGAGCGCAACCCCGTTCATGCAGTAGCGCAACCCCGTTGGACGCGGCCCGTCCGGGAAGACGTGGCCAAGATGCGCGTCGCAGCGCGCGCAACGCACCTCGGTCCGGTTCATCATGAAGGAATGATCCTCGTGCGTTGTAACCGCGTCCTGCTCGATGGGGCCGGTGAAGCTTGGCCAGCCGGACCCGGACTCATATTTCGCGTCCGAGGTAAAAAGCGGCGCGCCGCAACAGACGCACGCGAAGACGCCTGCCCGCTTCTCGTCGTTCAACGGGCTCGAAGCCGCCCGCTCCGTGCCGTGCTGCCGCGTAACCTTGTATTGCTCGGGCGTCAGTTTCTCACGCCACTCCGCATCGCTTTTCATCATGCGCTCGGTCATCGACCCGACCTCCTCTCGCATTTTTCTTGAATGTGTTATGTGGAGACCGTTAGGTTTTTTGAAGAGGGCGACGCTTCGGGGGCGGCCCGCTCTGCTTTCAAATCGCCGTCATCCCCTGCCCCGCGCCGAGATAATTCCTCAATGCAAAATTTGCCCAGACTTCTTTTCCGTAGCATCGCGGCCATCGGCCTGCTCGCGGGGCCGACGCCTGCAATGGCCGCCGGGCCGGCGCTCGATGGCGCGGGCCTGAGCCTCTTGTGGTGTCTGCCGTTCGCGGGCGTGCTCCTGTCGCTTGCTATCCTGCCAATGGTCGCGCCCCATTTCTGGCATCGGCGGCAGGGGCTTGTCGCGCTCGTCTGGGGACTGCTCTTTCTGGTGCCTTTTGCCGGTGCCTATGGTTCGTCTTCCGCGCTCCATCAGTTGCTCGACGTGGCGCTGCTCGAATACATCCCGTTCATTGTGCTGATCGGCTCGCTCTACACCATCGCGGGGGGCATCTGGCTCGGTGGCAGCCTCAGCGGTTCGCCCGGCCAGAATACCGCGATCATGGCCGCCGGAACCGGCCTTGCCAGCTTCGTCGGCACGACGGGCGCGGCGATGGTCTTCATCCGCCCGCTGATGCGCGCGAACCGCAGCCGCTCGCATCAGGTTCATCTCGTCGTCTTCTTCATCTTCCTCGTCTGCAATGTCGGCGGGGCGCTCACTCCGCTCGGCGATCCGCCGCTGTTCCTCGGCTATCTGAAAGGCGTGCCCTTTTCCTGGCCTTTCCTGCATCTGTGGCCGCATACGCTATTGCTCGTGACGATCCTTCTCGGCTGGTTCTACATCGTCGACCGGCGCTATTACAAAACCGAACCGCCGCGCGAGCACAGGCCCGGCGAGGGCCTGAAAATATGGGGCATCGTGAACCTGCCGCTGATCGCCTGTGTGGTCGTAGCCGTGGCGGCAAGCGGCGCGACCTTTATTGGCCCGGTGGATGTCGCGGGCGTCGAGGTGCGCGGCGAAAGCCTCGTCCGCGACGGGGCGCTCGTCATGCTGGCCGTGCTGTCCCTTGCGCTCACGCCGCTCAAGGCGCGCAGACAGAACGAGTTCAATTGGGCGCCGGTGCTGGAAGTCGCGAAACTGTTCGCCGCCATCTTCGTGACCATCGTCCCGGCGATCGCGATCCTGAAAGCGGGCGAACAGGGGGCGGCCGCGCCGCTGTTTGCGGCTCTCGGCAGCACGGAGGCACCGAATCACGTCGCCTATTTCTGGCTGACGGGCCTGCTTTCGAGCTTCCTCGACAACGCGCCGTCCTATCTCGTGTTCTTCAACGCGGCGGGCGGCGACCCGGTGGCGCTCGCCGGTCCGCTCGCTTCGACGCTTGCCGCCATATCGGCGGGCGCGGTCTTCATGGGCGCGCTCACCTATATCGGCAACGCGCCGAACTTCATGGTTCGCGCCATCGCGGAGCATCAGGGCATCAAGATGCCGAGCTTCTTCGGCTTCATGCTGTGGTCGGGAGCCTTCATGATCCCGCCGCTCCTGCTGATGACGGCGATCTTCTTCGCCGGATAGGCTGTCGTCGGGGCATCGTGGGGTTGTCCGCCACCCCCGATGCGAGCGGGGACGCAGCGTTTGTCGCTGCGTTCCGTCGCCCTGAAGCCGCCGAACGAACCGTTGAGGCGAAATCGCGGCGAATTGCCTGACACGATCGCTTATGAGGTCTTGCACCTTGGCGGCGGCTGTGGCAGGTTCCCGCGCATCGCTGCAGTAGCTCAGTGGTAGAGCACTCCCTTGGTAAGGGAGAGGTCGAGAGTTCAATCCTCTCTTGCAGCACCATCCATCCCCCTGACATCTCAGAGAAAAGCGCGCCTTGCGAGGGCGAGCACTCCCTTTTCCCCTGCGAACATGCCATCGCCCGACATCGAATAGCTGCGGAAATGCCTTGACGCGCACTCCGCGGCGCAATCGGCCAGGACTTCGGGCCGCGCGATGTGACGGCCTTTGATCATAATGGCCTCACGCAGCAGCCGCAGATAGGCCTCTCCTGCTTGAGGCGATTGCAGCTCTGATGCGATTAAGGTGATCGGAGAAGGTCGACCACACGCCAATCATACCGCGCATGCGAATCCGTCACGCCGGACGCCCGGCATACGCATAACGTAGCCGCCGCCATTGTGGCTCGAAGCCCCAGCTCCAGCAGTAACGCGGATCAGTGTAATAGGTGATGACCGCCGCGAGGGTAGGTCCATCACAGTCCGCTCGTTTTGACGAGCGGACTGGGGATGATGCGGGGTCAAGGCTGCGTCTGCTGTGGCTTCATCGGGCTTTCCACTGTCTCTTGCGGATAGGACGACCATTGCGTCGGTGTCGCCGTCTTGGCCTTCACTTCCTCGCTTCGAATGCGCGAGAGAGATTCGTTCTTCTCCTTCACCTGATCTTCAGTAATGCCTGCATTGTGCGGCCGGTGGTCGATCTCCCCCTGCGTATCGACGATGTGTTTCTTGGGATCGTTGACGTACTCCCAGGATTCGCCCGAACCCCACGGCCCCTGTCCCTCGTTCCACGGGCCGCGAGCATCAGCGCCATTCGACATGTTGAAGTAAGTATGCGTATGTCGCGGATCGCCCTGGAGCACGCCGGGTGGGAAATTCGGCTGGATGGTTTCGAGGGCGGCGCCGAACATCTGGAAATGCGCGATCTCGCGCGTCATGAGAAAGCGGAGCGTTTCGCGCACAAAGGGGTCTTCGGTGAACTTAAGGAGATACTCGTACGTGATCTTTGCGCGGCTCTCCGCGGCCATGTTGGAACGTAAGTCCACAGTCAGATCGCCATTTGCGTTCACATAAGTGCCGCTCCATGGCACGCCTTGCGAATTCGTAACGCTCGGACCACCGCCCGTCTCAACGAGAAAGGCCGGATTGGTAAGCGCCTCATGCAACACGTCCTCCTTGCCCGTGGACCCTTGGGTGAGTCTCATGATCGGGCTCGCCGAGGCGGCATCCTTCAACTCGCCATTGATGCCATCAAGAAGCATGGTGATTGTCGCGCCCACGATTTCGAGGTGGCTGAACTCCTCTGTGGCGATGTCCATGAGGAGGTCATACTTATCCGGATAGGGCTTTCGTGCGGCGAAGGACTGGGTGAAGTATTGCATTGCGGCCTTCAGCTCGCCATTAGGCCCTCCGAACTGCTCGAGCAGCAGTGCTGCGAATTTCGGGTCGGGCTTGGAAACTCGAGCGTTGAACTGCAATTCCTTGACGTGGTGAAACATGGACCTCTCCTCGACAGGATTTCCGGCGCCTGGGCGGACCGGGTTTGCGCGCGCGGCGTCTGCGATCAGTGACTGCCGTTACGCAGCTAATCCTGAAGTTGTGCGATGGTTCCTTTTACAAGGAACTTCAGCAATCAAATCTCAAAGGAAAGTCGGGTCGTCTCACCCACATGGGCGCCGAAGCGAAAGGCGAGAACCCGGGAAAGGCGGTCAGCGCGGAGGAGCCGGCGGAGCCGGACCGGCGTTGGGTTTGGCCTGAATGATTGGATGCGGCAGGCATTCTTCCGAGAGAAGGGCTTTTCCTCTCAAATCCAGATGAAGCTTTATCGGCCTTGCGGTGTTGAGTGGTCATGACAATCGGCCATTCTCACTCAGGGGGCGAAGGGCCTCGCGGAGATCAGCTTATGCTCGGTTCCCGGTATGGCACCTTGCTCGCAGGGCTAACCGTTCACGCTGGCTTAAAGGAAGTCCGCCGCCCTGGTTCCGGCACCTCCGGAAGAAGGCAGGCCAATTGGGAAGATGGCTTACGGGAAGGCGGGTGATCAATAACAACGAAGGCGATCACTGCTCGAAATAAATGAAAAATCAGATGTCTTGATCCGGTGAGTGTAATATGAAGAGTCAAAGGATGGCAGTGCGGGCAGCGGGAGTTTTCCTTGCCGCAGGTATGACGGCCGCAGCGGCACAGCCTGCTCCCGTTGGAACGCTAACGTGCACGTCAATGCCTTCGAAGGAGCGAGCGGCCGCGGAAGCGGTTTTGAGCTGTTCGTTCGAAGGTGCGTCCGGGACGAAATTCCAGTATTCGGGCGCGCTGCTGCGCCAGGGCGATGCCACGGCCCCGCCGGGAAAGCGCGTGTATGTCTGGTCGGTGCAGGGGGAGCGTGAAATATCTTCAGGCGGGGATCTGGCCGGGCGCTATGTCGGCCGCACCGGAGGAGAATCGGCAGGCATACTGTCCCGCGGGCGTGATGCGTCCATCGTCTTGAAACCGCCCGTCAACACCTCTCAACTCGGGGATAACTCTGCCATTTCCGTCCTGGAGCTGAATCTCAAAGCGGTGCGAGCATAGCCTGAGTTTCCACGCAAGATGCTGCCGCGTCACATCATCCGCGACGCGAAAGCTCCTGGGACTGGACGGTTTTCGGCGGCAGCCGGACCCATCACGCGTACACCAAGCTTTCGGATGGGCCAGCCGCCGGGTTGATCCTGTTCCTGTCCTATGAGGAAGCGCCGAGTTGATGGAACGGCTACGCCTCCACCCACTCGATATTTCTCATCGGGGGATCGGCTCGCCGACCGGCGCGTCAGCCTGGAGACGCGTGCCCAGATGACGGATCAGCGCGACCGCGTCCGCCGGGGGCCTTTTCTCCACGCGCCGGTATTCGCGGCAGTCCGACGTGCGTGTCAGAAGACCGGTGTCGACCATCTCCCGTCTGAGCAGCGCGTGATCGCCGAACAGATGATTGGCGTTGAGAAGGGCATTCACCGCGCGCTCGTTCATGACCTGCGCGGCGGGCACGCGCGACCACATCACCCAGAGGCAAAGGTCGCGGTGGCTCGCCTTGGAAGGCCAGCGAGCGAAGCGCCCGGCAGCATCGAAATAACGGGCTACGCGCTCGACGCGCACGAAATCCACGGGCTCCGGCGCGGCGGGCCCGCGTTCGAGTTTCGCTTCCGCCTCCTGTTGCGCGCGGAAATGCTGGAAGTTGCGAAAGCCCGCTCCGCGCGCAAGCATGTTGAGCAACTGCACGTGGCCTGGCTTTTCGGAATCGGACTCAAGCTCGCGGCCTATCGAGCGGGCGAGCGCGGCAATATCGTTTGCGGCGTAGGGAAAAACGGTTCTGGTCATGGCTCATCCTCATGGCGCCAAACCGCTTGGAGGAACGGGTCGCGGGTCGCTCTTGACGACTGGCACCGAGGGTGACTGTCGAAAGATAATGAGGGCAGGTTTAGCTTCCCGGCGGGAATAGCGACGCCTCGGTGAACTGCCGACCGACGGGGAAGATAATGCGGACGCGCTTTTCGCGCAAGATCGAACGCAAAGCTGCCGCTGCGCGCGCTCGTTATCGCAACAGATCGTTCAGCGAGTCGGCGGGGATGGCCTTGTCGAGGTTGTCGAACTGGCCGAAGGCGAAGATTTCCTCGGCCTTGAGGCGCAGATTGCCCAGCAGCGAGCGCATCAGCGCGGTGCCGAGCGCGACGGACGACGCCCCTGCTCTACTCAGCGCCTTGAGGTCGGGCGCGGGGGTGAGCGCGACGGTGATCTGAAGCGGGCCGTCCACATGCGCGGAAAGCCGCTCCACGATCTGGATATGCTGAACGCCGGGCACGGAGATGCAGTCCGCGCCCGCCGCGAAATAGGCTTCCGCGCGCTCGACGGCGGTTTCGAACGGCGAACAGGGCGGCGGCTCCAGCAGGAACGCTTCCGTGCGCGCTGTCACCACGGCGGGAACGCGGGTTTCGAGCGCGGCGGCCTTCGCGGCCTTGATGGCCGCCGTCATGTCGCGCATCGAAGCCATGCCGTGCTGGCCGCCGCGTCCGCCGTCGCCGATGGTCACGCCCACGCAGCCGGCGGAAACAACGGCGCCGACGGCCTGGCCGATCTCCTCCATGGACCTGCCGATGACGCCTTCGAGGTCCGCGTTCACGGGGACCGAGAAGTTTGTCGCCACGCTCGCCGCGGTTTCGACGAGCACGTCGAGCGGCACGCGGTCGCTCGGCAGGAGCCCGCGCGACCATGCCACGGAAACGGGCGAGATGCCGACAATGTCGAAGCCTGCGTCGCCGATCACCCGCGCGGAGATGACGTCCCACACCTCGGGGAGGATGAACGCCTCGCGCGCCTGCAAGCGCTTGCGGAAGCGGCGCACCTTTTCCTTCTGATCCTTGAGGGCGCTCTCGTCGATGCCTGATACGCGGTCGAAATCTGCGACATGGTTCGAAATCATATCACACACTGCCCCTGCCCTTTGGTCCGCGTCCCGCGAGGCGACGCCGGATAAGGTCGATCTGGTTAAATGTCCATCGCCGATCCCGCAAGCAAAATGAGGCCTTGAAATGGCATGTCGTCGGCGCGACGCGCCTGCTTTTGCGGCTCGCAACCGTGGATGGCGCGCCCGGTATTTCGCTCGCGCGGTGCCGTTGGAACCGCGGACAGCGACGCCATATTAACGCCGGAGACTGCCTTGAGACCGGACTTGCGCCATGTTGCCCGCCATGTCACGCCGAACCGTTGCCGCTCGCGCCGCCATGGCGCTCGTCATCCTCGCCGCGCCGCTGGGGCTGGCCGTGTCGCGCGCCGCCGAGGAACGGCCCGAAGCTGCGACAGCTGCCATCGCGCAGACTGCCGAACCCGACACGCGCGGGCTTCAGTCCGATGCGCTGCTTTCGGCCATCGACCGCATCCTGAAGCGCGCGGCGGCCGAACGCGAGGCGGCGAAGACGCTTCCGAACCGGGAGAAGTTCCTGTTCGAACCGGTCTTCACCGAAACGCGGCAGGACCGTGAGAAAACCGTCCGCGCTCTGCTCGACGGCGCGCTTTCCGTCGTCACCGACGCGCCCGTCCTGAAGCTTCAGGACGACATCGCCCGCCAGCGCGAGAGGATTGTCGCGAATCGCGACCGCATCGCCACCTTGCGCGAACGGAGGCTCGACGCGCCGCAGGGCGGTATCTTGCCGGGCATCCTCACCGATACGAAGGACACGATCGACAAGACCATCGCCGCGCTTCAGGAAGACATCAAGGAGCGCGAGGCGCACATCCTCCGCGCCAAGCAGGACATCGGGAAGGCCCTCGATGCGGCGGGCGTTCCGCTCAGTCAGGATCAGCTCGACCTCTTGCTCGACAGCGTGCTCGGCGGCGACCTTCTGAAGCTGATGACTGCGTATGAGGTGGCGAAGATCGCCGACCGAAGGCTTGCGGAGCTTGTCGTGCAATCGAACGACGATCTGAAAGCGGCGCGGCGTTATTTCGCGATGCATGCGGCGCTGTTCGCGCTTCTCGTGCAGGCTCAGGAGTTGTTGCTCGAAAAGATCGACAAGATCTACATGGCGCGGCTCGACGGCATCATCGCCGACATCGCGAGGACGGGGGCCAAGACGCGCGATCTGATGCAGTCGGCCACGCGCGACGACCAGCGCCGCACGCTCGAAGCGAACGCAAAGGCGCAGGAGCTTTCGCGCAAGGTGTCGGGCTTCTACCGCGACTATCTCGTCGCGCAGCGCGGTCTTCTGTGGCAAACGCGCGAAAAGACCTTGTTCGATCTGCGTGTCGCCGACAATACCTACGAAACCGTTGAAGCCAGCTTTCAGTTGAAAGCGCTAATGGACGAAGCAAAAACATCCTTCGAGTCTTTGCAAAGACTTGACGCTCCGGGCTTCGACCAGATATTTCGCAATGAAAATTTAAGGCGGGAATTCGAAACTCTTACACGGAAGCTGACGCCTGCATCATGACCGGCAGGGGCTGTCTCCCTGAATCAACAGCGCGGGAAAAACGGGCGGCATCGCGGCCTTTACACTTCGTCAGCATGCGGTTCCGATCTATAGTTTTTGGTGTCTAGCGGGACGGTGGGTATCGAGATGCGGTTCGTACTAAGTCTGATTTTGGCGGGGGGCGTCTTTTCGGGCGCGCTCGCAAGCGATAATGACTGCGCGTACGATCCCAAAACGTCTGCCATGTCGCGCATCATCGCAGCCGATTCGACGCAAGGCGCGCTCTACGGCACGGCGCTGAACGCACCGTCGAACCGCGCCTATGCGCGCACGCTCAACCTCCGTGATCGCGAGGTGGTGCTGACCTTCGACGACGGCCCGCTCGGCACGAACACGCGGTCGGTGCTCAACACGCTCGACAAGCACTGCGTGAAAGCCACGTTCTTCTCGGTCGGCCGAATGGCCCTTGCCGACCCGAAACTTCTCCGCGAATACGACCGCCGTGGCCACACCGTCGGCGCGCACACCTTTTCGCACCCGTTCGGCATGGACCGCATGGCGCCGCAAGACGCCATCGCGGAGATCGAGAAGGGCTTCGCGGCGGTTAGCCATGCACTCGGCAAGCCCGTGGCACCTTTCTTCCGTTTTCCCGGCCTTCGCGATTCGCCCGAGGCTGTCGCCTATCTCGCCAGCCGCAACATCAGCACATGGTCGGTCGACGTGATATCGGGCGATACCGATCCAGGCGCGAATGCCGCCAAGGTGACGAAGGACGTTCTGGCGCGCGTTCGCGGGGCAGGCAAGGGCATCCTTCTCTTCCACGACATCAAGAAGCCGACGGCCGAGGCGCTGGACGGGATCATCACCGCTCTCAGGAAGGACGGCTACAAGTTCGTCCACGTCGTCTCCAACACCAACTACCAGCCCAATCCCGAAATGGTGGCGAACGCCGACGCTTTCCGCGCGAGGCCTGAAAAGCCTACATCGTCCAACGCCCGCTGGACGGCTGCGGCGCGCGCCGAAATCAGGGCCGGCAGTGTGGACGTGATGCGGACCGAATGGGTCGAACTTCAGCAGGCGAATGAGCAACTCACCGGCAAGACGCGCTCCGAGACGTCCGGCGCTCGCGGCGCCACTCAGATGGGCGGCGCATTTGTCGCCACCAGCGCGGGCAACGGTCAGACCGGCGGCGCCTACATGGCCAATAGCTGGCTTGCGACCGGACAGATTCAGTAACCGGGCGACGCCGCCTGTTCCACAGCTCGCGACTGAAGGAAGGGGACAGCGCTCAATCGCAGCTTGTTGCGCCCTTTCGCCATCCGCTATGTTTGCACCTCACAGGGGTGGCGAGCAGGCATGAGACAGGACGAAGCACTTCAAATCCTCAAATCGGGGGCGAGCGCCTTCCTCACCGGCGAGCCGGGCAGCGGCAAGAGCTACGTCGCCTCGCGCTTCTTCGGCTATCTGCGCCGCGAGGGCATCGCCGTCAGCGTCACCGCCTCGACCGGCATCGCGGCGGCCCAGCTCGGCGGCATGACCGTGCATGCGTGGAGCGGTATCGGCACGCGCTCGACCCTGTCGCGCTCCGACCTCGATTTCATCGCGCGCAACCGCCGCGTGACCGACCGCATCAAGAAGGCGCGCGTGCTGATCATCGACGAGGTGTCGATGCTGTCCGGGCAGACGCTCACCGCCGTCAGTCAGGTTTGCCAGTATGTGCGCAAATCGGCCGCGCCATTCGGCGGCATCCAGACGGTGTTCGTCGGCGACTTCTTCCAGCTTCCGCCCGTGGTGCGCCGCGACGAGCATCCCGGCGCCGAGACGGAAAGCCAGGATGAGGCGGACGCGTCGCCGTTCGCCTATGCGAGCCGCGCGTGGCGCGACCTGGACCCCGCCATCTGCTATCTCACCGAACAGCACCGCCAGACCGACCGCGAATTTTCGGAGCTTCTCGGCGCGATCCGTTCGAACGCCTGCCGCCGCGAGCACCTCGACATCCTCGGCAGCCGCAAGCCCCAGCGCGAAACGCTTCCGCACGGTATTACGCGGCTTTACACGCACAACATGGACGTGGACCGCATCAACTACGCCGAACTCATGAAGCTGCCGGGCGAGCCGAAAGTCTTCCTCATGAGCACGATGGGCGACAAGGTGCTGTCCGAGGGGCTGAAGCGCGGCTGCCTTTCGCCCGAAGAACTGGCGCTGAAGCTCGGCGCGGTGGTGATGTTCACCAAGAACGACCCCGAAGGCCGCTTCGTGAACGGGACGCTCGGCGTCGTCTGCAACTTCGACCGCGACGGCGGCTGGCCGGTGGTCGAAACGAAGAGCGGATTCACGGTCACGGCGAAGCCCGCCGAATGGAAGGTGCAGGAGGACGACGCCGTGAAGGCGGGCATCGAGCAGGTGCCGCTGCGCCTTGCCTGGGCGATCACCGTGCATAAAAGTCAGGGCATGTCGCTCGACGCGGCGCTGATGGATCTGTCGAATGCGTTCGAATACGGGCAGGGCTATGTCGCGCTGTCGCGAGTTCGCTCGCTCGGCGGGCTGCATCTGCTCGGCTGGAACGAACGCGCGCTGCGGGTGCATCCCGAAGCGCTGGCGAAGGACGCCGATTTCCGCGAGGCGTCGGAGGGCGAGGTCGACAGGCTCGCCGCGCATGGGGCGGACCAGATCGAGGCGCTGCGCGTTTCCAACCTGCGCGAGATGAAAGGACAGCCGACCGGTTCAGCCGCGCCGTCGCCTACCGCACGGCCCGCGGTCGCCGCAGACGGGGAGAACGGCCGCATCGCGAACGCCTACAAAAAATGGAGCGAGGAGGAAGAGGCCGACGTGTCAAACCGCTACAAGCGCGGCGAGAGCGTGAAGGCCATCGCCGCCGCTGTCGGCCGTCAGGAAGGCGGCATCCGCGCGCGGCTCGTGAAGCTCGGCCTCATCATGAAGTAGCCGCGCCGCGTGCGGCGCAACCGCAAAAGGTGACAGGGCGGCCGAATTCTGCTTTGTAAAGCCCTCGATAAAGAAACCGGCCCGCGTTTCCCTCCTGCCAAGATCCCAATGCCGCCCATCATCGCCGTCTCGAACGTCAGCAAGACCTACGCCTCCGGCCTCGTCGCGCTCAAGGGCGTGAGCCTCGACATCGCGCCGGGCGAGATATTCGCGCTGCTCGGGCCGAACGGCGCGGGCAAGACGACGCTGATCGGCATCATCTGCGGCATCGTGAACGCGAGCGGCGGCACGGTAACCGTCGGCGGCCACGATAACGTCACGGAATATCGCGCGGCGCGCTCGCTGATCGGGCTTGTGCCGCAGGAACTCGCGACCGACACGTTCGAGACGGTGTGGGCGACGGTTTCGTTCAGCCGCGGCCTTTTCGGCAAGTCGCCGAACCCCGCCTTCATCGAACAGGTGCTGAAGGATCTCTCGCTTTACGAGCGTCGCCACAGCAAGATCATGACGCTTTCGGGCGGTATGAAGCGCCGCGTGATGATCGCGAAAGCGCTCGCGCACGAGCCGCAAATCCTGTTCCTCGACGAACCGACGGCGGGCGTCGACGTCGAACTGCGCCGCAGCATGTGGGAACTGATCCGCAAGCTGCGCGACGTTGGCGTCACCATCATCCTCACCACGCATTATATCGAGGAAGCCGAGGAGATGGCCGACCGCATCGGTGTCATCAACAAGGGCGAAATCGTCCTCGTCGAGGAGAAGGCCGAACTGATTCGCAAGCTCGGACAGAAACAGCTCATCCTCGACCTCGCCCAGCCGCTCGCGGCGCTTCCGCCGGAACTCGCCCGGCGCAATCTCGTGCTTGCGGGAGACGGCCAACAACTCGTCTATACCTACGACACCAAGGGCGAGCACACCGGCATTACGGCGCTTCTGAACGAGCTTTCGGCGGCGGGCATCCGCTTCAAGGATCTGAACACCAAGCAAAGCTCGCTCGAAGACATTTTCGTGGGGCTTGTGAGCGGCAAATGAACTGGCGCGGCGTCTACGCAATCTACAAGTTCGAGATGGCGCGCATGCGCCGCACGCTGCTGCAAAGCGTGGTCTCGCCCGTCATCTCGACGGTGCTTTACTTCGTCGTGTTCGGCTCGGCCATCGGCGGCCGCATCACCGACATGCAGGGCGTGAGCTACGGCGCGTTCATCGTGCCGGGCCTCATCATGCTGACGATCCTCACGAACTCCGTGGCGAACGCATCCTTCGGCATTTACTTCCCGCGCTTTCTCGGCACGATCTACGAAATCCTGTCCGCGCCGATATCGGGCCTCGAAATCGCGCTCGGCTGCGTCGGCGCGGCGGCGACGAAATCGATCATTCTCGGCCTGATCGTACTCGCCACCGCCGGTCTGTTCGTGCCGCTCGACATCGCGCATCCGGTGGCGATGATCGGCTTCCTTGTGCTGACCGCGATCACCTTCAGCCTGTTCGGCTTCCTGATCGGCATATGGGCGGACAATTTCGAGAAGCTTCAGGTCATCCCGCTGCTCGTCATCACGCCGCTGACGTTCCTCGGCGGCGCTTTCTATTCGATCCATGTGCTGCCGCCTGCGTGGCAGACGGTGACGCTGTTCAACCCGATCGTCTATCTCATCAGCGGCTTCCGCTGGTCGTTCTTCAACGTTGCCGACGTCAGCCCCGGCGTGAGCCTCGCCATGACGGCGGGTTTCCTCTCGCTGTGCGTCCTCGCCGTCTACTGGGTGTTCAGGACAGGCTACAGGCTGAAGACCTGACGGCCTTCCATTTCTGGTCAGAATATCCTATATTCTGGTCAGGAGGTGCGAGCATGACACATTGGCAGGTTCAGGACGCGAAGGCGCATTTGAGCGAGGTGATTGAGCGCGCGCAGGGCGAAGGCCCGCAGATCATCACGCGGCATGGGGCCGAGCGCGCCGTGGTGCTGTCGATGGAAGATTATCGGCGTTTGGCGGCTGGTTCCGGCGGCTTCAAGGCGCATCTGCTCGGCGGCCCGAAGGTGGGCGAATTCGACGCGCCGCGCAGCCGCGACACCGGCCGCGATTTCGAATTTTAGGACAGTCCGCTCTCACGCCGTCGGCGTCGCTCCGCGATTTGCCGCAATCCTTGCCGATCTTGCGGCTTGAGCTGCGCGGCCACCAAGCGCGCGTCTCCATATCCGCCTCACCCGAAAGCGCACCATGACCGGCTATCTCCTCGACACCTGTGTTTTGTCGGAAACGCGGAAGCTGCGCCCAAACGCGGGCGTGATCCGCTTCCTCGAAGGCGTCGACGGGACGAAGCTCTATCTCAGCGTCCTGACCATCGGCGAGATGAAAAAGGGCGTCGAGAAAAAGCGCCTCACCGACGCGGTCGCCGCCGATCAGATCGGGCGCTGGGCCGACCGCATCGAGACGGATTTCTCCGACCGCATCCTCGACGTGACCGCTGAAGTCGCCCGCCTCTGGGGCGCACTCAGCAAGGAAGGCCGCGCGCCGGTGGTCGATACGCTGATCGCGGCGACGGGGCTCGTGCACGGCCTTATCGTCGTCACGCGAAATGTGAAGGATTTCGTCGCGACCGAGGTGCCGCTTCTCAACCCCTGGGATTGAGGCGAGCGAACCTCGCCGCGAATGCCGCCCTCCGCCTCTTTCCGGCCGCGCTGTCGCCAGCCTGCCATATACAGGCGCTATCCAGCGTTGCATCGCCCGCACCCGGACCGCGCAGCATGTCATTGTCCTCCGATCAGCACCTCAGAGGCGTCCTCATCGCCTTTCTCGCGTTCTTCGCCTATGCCGTGAGCGACGCCTCGGTGAAGGCCATCGCGGGCGCGATCCCGCCTTATGAATCGGCGTTTTTCGGCGCGCTTCTGGGGCTTGCCGCCGTGCCGCTCGTGCTCGGCCGGGGCGAGGGTCTGCGCGACATGTTTCACACGACCAACCGCCCGCTGTGGATGCTCCGATTCGTCGCTTCGGCGGCGGGCTCGGTCGGCGCCGTCGTCGCATTCACGCATCTTTCGATGGCCGAAGCTTTCGTGCTCATTTTTCTCATGCCATCCCTCGCCACGATCCTTTCGGTGGTTTTCCTGAAAGAGGATGTCGGCGTGAGGCGCTGGTCGGCCGTGCTGGTCGGGTTCGTCGGCGTGCTGATCGTGCTTCGGCCGGGGTTTCGGGAACTGACTATCGGCCATCTCGGCGCGCTCGTCTGCGCGCTGACGGCGGCGAGTTCCATCGTTATCCTGCGCGCCATCGGGCCGAAGGAAAAGAACGCATCGCTATTCGGCGCGGGTGTGCTCGGCACCATCGTCCTTTGCGGTCTCGCATCGATCCCGACCTTTCAGATGCCGACGCAAATCGAGTGGGCGCTGCTTGCGTCCTACGGACTGCTGGCCGCGGTTGCGAGTGTGCTGCTCATCCACGCCACCGCCGATGCGCCCGCTTCGCTCGTCGGGACGACGCAATACAGCCAGATGATATGGGCGGTGCTGTTCGGTTACCTGTTCTTCGGCGACGATGTCGATGCGCCGATGGCGGCGGGGATTTTGCTCATCGTCGGGTCCGGGATGCTGACGCTGATGCGCGAGAAGAAGCGCGGCGTGCTCTCGCCGCCGCAGCTTCCCTGAAGGACCGGTCGCTGCCATTTGCAGCCAGCCATGCGCGCCGTCGCGGGCAGCCATGTAGCTCCGAACTCTCAAGCTTGGCAAAACCCGGAAGCGCTAAGGTCAGGGCATGTCGCGACGTCATCGCCGCTGACACTCCATCGGGAAGCGCCGCATGGCCGTTCCACACGAGACACAACTGGTGATCCTGTCGGCTACGATATCGCTTCTTGGCGCCCTGACGGTGTCCATCCTGATGTCGAATCTGGACAGGCTCCGGGGCGGCGAGCGACAAGCCCGGCTTCTCATGGCCGGCGTGGTGCTCGGCGGCGCAATCTGGACGACGCATTTCGTGGGCCTTCTCGCGCTCGAATCGCCGGTCAATCTCGGGCACAATCAGGAGTTCGTCGCGCTCTCGGCGCTTGTGGCGTTCGCTGGAACGACAGCCGCGCTGCTCCTTGTCGGCCTGCGGCCGGACGGGGCGGCCAAACGCCTTCCGCTCGCCGCGACGCTTCTCGGATTGACGCTCGTGGCGACGAACTATTCGGGCCTCGTAGCCGTGGCCGGGCGGGAACTGCGGCTGTCGTGGTTCCTGACGGTCGTGGGCGTGGCGATTTCGATCCAGGCGGGCGTTGTCGTGCTGTGGCTCTTGATGCGGATCAGGCTGCGGGGGCTCCTGCTGACATGCGCGGGAGCGCTGACGCTCGGTATAGCCCTGACCTCGACGCATTATATGGCGGTCGCCTCCACCATCGGGCTCGACGATACACTTGCCGCCGTGCCGCGTGCGGTGGAACAAACCGGCGACCACTCGCTCGCCTGGACGGCGACCATCGCGCTTTATGTCGTTTGCGTGGTTTGCCTCTGCATCTTCGTGCTCTCTCAGTTCCGCTCCGAGCAGCCTTGATCGGAGTGCGCATTTCCGCGCGCGGCCGTTACTGCATGAGAACCTCGACGAGTTTCGTATCGCCCGCCGCGACGACAAAGGCTCCGGCGAACTGCCGCTCGCCATGCTGCGCCGCCACCCGGTATTCTCCCGCCGCGAGCACATGCGTCGGGAAGGCGCCCGCGCTTTCGCGGATCACCTCGCCGCCGGCATTGTAAATCGTCCAACGCGTGTCGGCGACGGCTTCGCCGCCCCTGCGCTGAACGAGCTTCAACGTCACCTTGCCCGCGTCGTGATCGACGTTCGCCTCTGCGATCTTGCCGGGCTCGATCACGATATCCGTCGACACCACCGAGTTCGCGTCGCCATAGGTGCTGACGATGTGATAGATGCCCGAGTTCAGGCGGATGACGATGCCTGGCCGGAGATCGCCGAACAGGCGCTGGCGGTTGCCCGTCTGATCCTGGGCGTCGGAATAGATTTCGAGCTTCAGGAGATGTTCCGCCACGATGGGGCCATTGGCCAGCGTGGCCATCAGCCGAAGGCCGCCCGCGTTCACGACAAAATCCTTGTTGACGGGCGTCTGCGGCCAGACGTCGATTTTTTGCGTGAGGTTCGCGCGGCCGTAGGCGACGTTGACGAGATAGCGGCCCGGTTTCAGCTCGATCGTCGGCCGGGCCTCGTAGATTTTCGTCACGAGCTTGTAGGTGCCGTCGCGGGCGTTGCGCTGCTGGAACACGCGCCAGACGACGTCGGCCACCATGGGCGCACTGCCTTCGCTCAGATAGGCGGTGAAAGTCACCGGAGCCGGAGGCCCGAAGGCTGGCGGTGCCGGCTGCGCATGCTGCTGCTCGGTGTCGGCGTCCGGCGAAATGACCGCTTTGGTGTCGGTCGGGATTTCCTCGCCGTCGACGACGTTGGGACTGCTCCATTTCGGCGCGGCATCGGCGGTAGCGAACCCAAGCCCGACGCACAGCACGCCCGCGAGCGCAACGGCAAAGGCGCTTGCAAGACACGCCTGCATTGCAGCGCGCATCGTCTCTCTCCGAAAAATCGTCATCGGATGCTCAGGCCGTCCCCCGATTGGCGTCTGCTTCGCGACGGATGCTAGAAACCGCCTTCGATGAAATTGAGGCGAAAGCGATTATTCTCCCAAATTCGTCGTCTTCACTTCTCCGGCGACGACGACGATCTCGGCGCGGCGGGGCGCATCAGGCTTGTTCTTCGCGCGGCATTCGAGGTCGTAGCGGCCCGCCTTCAGAATGAAACGAGGCTCCCCCCCAGCGGCGCGGATTGGGGCCGCGTCGGCGCGCGCGCCAGCCTCGGACACGGCGCAGATGCCCTCCTGCTTGCCGGGCGGCATGAGGATTTTCGCTTCGCCTGCGTCGAGCACGATATTTTCAGCCGTCGTCCGCCCCGCCGCGACGCTCACGGTCCGAACGTCGCGGATCGTGCCGTATACGGTTTCGAGGCGGTAGGTTCCCGCTGGAAGATCGATGCGCGGCGATGCGCCGGACAGGCGAAGGAGCGGCGCGCCCGGTTTTGCGACAGGACTTGTGTCATCGGCAAAAAGGCGATGCCAAGCGGAAACCGGTGTCGTCGCGGCCGGGGCGGCGAGCGCCTTGATCGCGAGCGTGCCCACGTTCAACGTCATGCTGACGACGGAAACTTTTCCGCCTTCGACGCGGACCGGCGCTTCAACTTTCGCAAGCCCTGCCATGGCCGCGATAATGTAGTTGCCGCCGTTGACCTGAAAAACCGCGGGCGCGATGCTTGAGCGGCCGATTTCTTCGCGAGCGCCATTTGCGCCCTGACGATACAGGGTGAAGAAAGCGCCCGCCGCCGGTTCGCCGCCCGGCGATTTGAGAGCCTCGGCGGCTATCGTGCCCGCGTCGAGCGCAATCGTGCGTTCCACCCTGGAACCCTCGACTGCGAATTCGGCGTCCGCCGTGGTGAGGCCATAGGCGAGGTTGACCTTGTAGCGGCCCTCCGGCAGCTTCGCTTTCGCCTGGCCGCCGGCGCCGACCCAAAGCGGCGCCTCGGCCGCGCGCATCTGCCCGGTGGGCGTCCGCGTCATCTTCAGGATCTTCCAGGTTACTCCGGCGTCGAGAGGCGGCAAGCCCGGCGCGAGCGTTGCGGAAAGAACGACGTTCGGTTCCGGTTGGAGAGGTGCGGGCGGCGCTGCGGGCTTGTCTTCGGCGGGTGAAAGCGACGTAGCGGCGGGCGCGGCTTTGGCCGCCTCGGCCTGCGCATCGGCGAAGGTCTGGCGCAGCGCCTTGTCGAGATCGGCGGGCGCCTTGATCGCGGTGAATGTGCCGCCCATCGCGTTGGCCGCGCAGGTGTAGGCGGCCGCAGCCTTCTCGTTCGCGCCAAGGCCGAACACGGTCAATTTCGCTTGCGGCGCAGCGTCGTGCAGCGCACGAGCTGCCGCGCATACATCCGCGGCGCAGTCGTCACCGGTGCCCGCGATAAGCACGGCCGAAACAGGCCCGTCGCCGCCCTGCGCCTTCACCGCTTCCTCGACGGCCGAAAGCGCGGGAGCGCGGCTCGCTTTCGGCCGGATTCTGGCGAGTGCCTTGGTCAACGCGGGCGGTGAAGCTTCGCGCTTCTGGCCCGACAGCACGTCGGCACGATCCTCGCACTTCTTCTGCGGATTGCCGCCGAACGTCCAGAGCGACACGCTGGCCTTCGGGCCGAGTTTCGCGAGTGCGCCGCTGATGCTCGCCCGTGCGATTGCGATCTTTTTCCTGCCGCCGAGATGCGCGTTCATCTGGGCCGTCGCATCGAGGACGATCACCGCGCGCGCTTCGGCGGCGGCTCCTGCTGCCGGAAGCAGGACCAAGCCGCCGATGCATAAGCGGCCAAGGAGACCGGCAAGACCTGTCCGCATCGCAAACCTCATTTCGCGCGTCCCGCATCATTATCCGGCAAAGGTTACGTCGTGCTTTCAGTGCAATGAATTGGGCGCGTCAGAAGCGGAATTGTTCGGCGAGTATGCGCTCCTCAAGCGCGTGGCCGGGATCGAAAAGGAGCTTCAGCCCGATGGCGCGCTCCTCACGAATGGAAACGGAGAGAATGCTCCTGAATTCGGCATGGTCGGCCACGGCGCTGACCGGGCGTTTCCCGGCTTCCTGCACCGTGATCTTCACATGCGCCTTGTTGGAAAGAAGCGCGCCGCGCCACCGCCTCGGCCGGAACGGGCTGATAGGGGTGAGCGCGAGAAGCTTCGCCTTCAGCGGCAGGATGGGGCCACCGGCCGAAAAATTGTACGCCGTGCTGCCAGCGGGCGTGGCCACGAGCACGCCATCGGCGACGAGTTCGCCGATCCGCTCCTTGCCGTCGACCGAGATCGACAGCCGCGCGCTCTGCGCGGTCTGACGGAAGAGATGAACTTCGTTCACGGCGAGCGCGTTGAGCGTCTCGCCCGCCATGTTCTCGACCTGCATCTTGAGGGGATGGATGATCGACAGCTTGGCGTTGGCCACGCGTTCGGGGAGGTCGTCCTCGATGAACTCGTTCATCAGGAAGCCGACCGAGCCGCGATGCATGCCGTAGATCGGCACCTCTGTGCCCATGAAGCGGTGGAGCGTGGCCAGCATGAGCCCGTCGCCGCCGAGCGCCACGATCACGCTGGCCGAGGACGGGTCGACCGCGCCGTAACGCTTCGCGAATTTCTTCAGGGCGGCCTGTGCTTCCGGCGCGGGGCTTGCAACGAAGCCGAGGCGCACCTTATCCGCGAAGACAGCGCCGCGGCTCGGTGCGGGGGCTACCTCGGCCATGAGAGTCCGGCCCTGTTGTCCGGCAAGCCGACCAGCCGCCATGCGATGCGCATTCGTGAACCCGTCCGAGATGAAGCCATGACCGAAGATGCCGCAATGATCATCATTTATACCACGCTTCCGAGTGAAGAGGATGCTCAGAAATTAGGCGGAGAGCTGGTGGAAAAGAAGCTCGCCGCCTGCATCAATATACTTCCCGGAATGGTTTCAATTTATCGATGGCAGGGCGCCGTCGAAAACGGAAACGAAGCCGTCATGCTCGTTAAAACCAGAAAGAGCCTGAAAGTGCGGGTGATGAGCGAAATTTCCGCGCAACATCCCTACTCGGTCCCCGCCATCCTGGTTTTTGAGCCCAGCGACGTGGCGGCGTCCTATCTCGAATGGCTCTGCAATCAAACCGTCACCTCGCGCTAGGTTAATGAGCCGAAATTATGGCAAGCTTCGCGCAAGGTTGGTGCTTTTCCGCCACGCTTCCACAGCAACAAATCCAAAACCCTCGAAAACAGAGGTACTTAAAGGATGAATCAACGAACTTGCATTCATAGAGGTTCACAATCATCTTAAGTCTGTAGCGGGAGAGTGAAACATGGGCAGGCAAGGAAAGTTGAAGGAGGCGGCACTGGCGTGTTGTATCGCCTTGTCGCTTGCCCAGCAGACGACGACAGCGGAAGCCTTCACAGCCGAGCCGGTAACACCTCCGGCTGTGACGCAAGTGCCCGCGTCACCGCTTGCGCAACCCGCCGCCCCGCAGGCCGAATTCAACGCTCCTGGCGATCAGGTCGGGAAGTCGGGCGGTACGGAACTCACCATCCCCGGCATCGGCGTTGTCGGCACATTGCCCAAGCTCGACTTCGGCCTGGAACTGCTGTACGGCCCGAAGAGTAGCGATTCTGCGGCGGATCTGTCGGCGCCGCCCCTGCAATTCGATCAGCGCTCGCTCGAAAACGACGACGTGCAGATCAAGGGCACCTTCACGCATAAATTCTGACATACGTCGGCATCCGATGACCTCGCGCTTTGTCTCGACGCTTAAGATCTTGGCCTGCGCGGGTGTACACCTTCTCACCGCGAGCGGGGCAGTGTTCGGCCTTCTGGCGCTGATGGCGGCAAGCGACTCTCAGTGGGAGGTCGCGTTCGCGTGGCTCGGCGTCGCGCTGGTTGTGGACGGCATCGACGGCCCGCTCGCGAGGGCGCTCGACATCAAGAAGACGCTGCCGCGCTTTTCGGGCGAAGACCTCGACCACGTCGTCGATTACCTGACCTATGTCACCGTGCCCGCCTACATGGTGGTCACCTCGCCGGTAGCGCCCGAAGGTCTGCGCCTGCCGCTGGCGGCGCTCATCATGCTCTCTTCGCTCTATCACTTCTCCGACAGGGAAAGCAAAACGGCAGAGGGCTATTTCGTCGGTTTTCCGGCCATCTGGAATGCTGTCGTCCTCTACTGCTTCGTGCTCGGCCTCGACCAGACGAGCGCGGCAATCGTCATCGCGGTTTGCGTGGTCTTCACATTCATCCCGTTATGCTGGGTTCATCCGGTGCGCGTGCGACGGTTGCGCCTTCTCACGCTGGGTGTCGCGCTGGCATGGGGCGCTGCCGCGATCTCGGCGATGCTCCACGGATTTCCGGGCACCATTGGCGAACGGATCGTTTTCGTGGTTGCGGCGGTTTACCTGATCGCAGTCGGCGTCAGCGGAAGAAGGCGGAGCAGTTCCCCTTCGGACGCATCGAAGTTGGCGACAGAGTCCGGCGCTTGATTTGAGGGACCGCTCTCCGAGCGGATAAAAACCGTGGAACTGCTACTCGATCCGGCTGTCTGGGTATCCCTCGTCACCTTGACGGCGCTCGAAATCGTCCTCGGCATCGATAACATCGTAGTGTTGTCGATCCTGACGCAGCGCCTGCCGCCGGAGCAGGCAAGACAGGCGCGCGCCATCGGCCTCGGCCTGGCGCTTGTGCTGCGGATCCTGATGCTGTTCGCAATTTCCTGGATCATCCAACTCACCTATCCCGTGTTTTCGGTCGTCGAACGCGAATTTTCGTGGCGCGACATGATCATGATCGGCGGCGGCCTGTTCCTGCTCGTGAAGGCGACGCAGGAAATTCACGCCTCTGTCGAAGGCGATGGACACGCGAGCGATACGACCGCCAAGGCGAGTTACGGGGCCGTCATCGCGCAGATCGCTTTGATGGATGCGGTCTTCTCGCTCGATTCCATCATCATGGCAGTCGGTCTCGCGCAGCATATCGAAGTTATGGTGGCTGCGGTCTGCATCGCCATCGCCGTGATGTTTCTTGCGGCGAACCCCGTCGCAGAATTCATCAAGAGGCATCCGACGACCAAGATGCTCGGCCTCGCCTTTCTCTTCCTGATAGGCGTGGCGCTCATCGCGGACGGCTTCGAGGTCCACATCCCGCGCGGCTATATCTACTTCGCCATGGGCTTCGCGGCCGTGATCGAGGCGTTCAACATCTGGGCGAAGGGGCGTCGCGAGCGCTCCGCCCCGCCATCGGCGGGCGCCGAATCAAAAAAGCCGGGAACTCGCGCTGTTGCAGCCGATGGGGCGCCGTCCGGCGGGGGAGGTTCCGTCGCCGGCCGCCCGGCCAGGCAGGGAAAATCCACACAAAAGCCGCGCCGGCGATAAGGTTTCCGGGGCGAACTGCGCTTTTTCCGCACAATCAAGGGCCGAGCCATCGATTTGGCCGCGGTCTTGGCCCTGATTTGGTCCATAACGCCCGATAGCCATTGGCGCGGGTTTGTACCATCGGGAAGGGGATTCATGCGCGGCCTCATCGTTTCGGCTCTTGCGGCGTTCGCGATCGCGGCGGGAGCGGCACCCAGCGCCGCCGAGCGGGTTACGATCGACCATCTCGGGCTCGACCTCACCGCCAATCTGGAACTGGCGCCGGGCAAGTCGCTGAAGAGCGACGGCGCCGTGCTGATCGTTCATGATTCGCTCGGCAGCGACCGCATGGAACCTATCGCAACGCTTCAGGATGCGCTGCGCGACCACGGCATCAATACGCTGGCGATCACGCTCGGGCTCGGAATCGACAGCCGCAAGGGCAACTTCAATTGCTCGCTGGAGCAGGCCCATCACCACGAGGACGCAATCGACGAAATTGCGGACTGGGTGAAGTGGCTCAAGGACAAGGGCGCCTCTTCCATCACGGTAGCCGGGCATGGTCGGGGCGCCAATCAGGTCGCGCTCTACGCCATCAACCGCCTCGACAAGGCTGTGAAGCGCGCCGTCTTGATATCACCGCTGATGCAGACGGAGGAGAGCGCCGAAGCAAAATATAACGCGATGTTCCGTGGCTCGCTCCGACAATATCTCGGGCAGGCGGAGGAACTTGTCGCCAACCAGAACGGCAACCAGTTTGTGAATGTGCCGGGCTTCCTTATCTGCACCAATCCGGCGGTGACGGCGAGCGCCTTCGCCAACTATTACAGCCCCAACCCCAAATTCAAGACGACCAATCTTCTGCCGAGCATCAAGCTGCCGGTTCTTGTCGCGGTCGGCGACGGCGACCCGGCGCTTCCGGAAATCAAGGCCGCTGAGAGCGAATTTTCGCAACTCAAGAGCGTGACGCTGGCGGTTGTTCCCGGCACCGACCAAAATTTCCATGACCTCGGCGCGGAAGACCTTGCGAAAAAGGTCAAGGAATTTCTCGTCCACCGCACGCAGGGCTAGGAAGTGTGGACATTTATCGGATCCACAAGATGGTTGCTGCGAGAGCGATCATGGAGCGGTAGTTTCGGGCGGTTTTTTCATATCTCGTAGCGATGCGTCGAAACTGT
>NZ_JAHFZG010000008.1 GCF_018619475.1 Rhodomicrobium sp. Az07 | reverse complement strand
CACTTCCGAGCCGTCGCAACCCGCTACGACAAGCGCGACGACAATTTCCTCGCATCCGTCAAGCTTGCGTCAGTCCGTATCTGGCTGCGGGCTTACGAGTCGGTGACCTAGAGCGGATCTGGCTGCGGGCTTACGAGTCGGTGACCTAGCCCGCTTGCCCATCACAGCCACGTCATCACCATCTGCGGCGACAGCTATCGCCTCAAGGAAAAACGTCGCAGCGGTCTTCTGCAGCCTCACAAAAAGGACTGATCAATGTCGGGGCAGTTCTTCGTGTCGCAACCGGGCAGTTCCGGATGTCGGTTGACATATGTCAGAACCGGATCAATGCCGGAATTGCAGGCTCAATGGCTGCGTGTTCTCGTTACGAAGCGAAGGCAACTCATTCAGAAGCCGCGTCGCCACAACTTCATGTCCCGCCTTGCTCAGGTGAATCTGGCTGCCTCTTTCTCAAGATAGAGAGTATCATTGGCGTGATCCGTAAAGTCATCGGTCAGATCAATAAAGGGGACGCTACGGGAAGTCGCCCATTTTGCGAGAAGTTCCTTTCCGCTCCGATAGTCGTCTCCGTCCCGATCCTTGCTTCTCGACGGAACGTAAACAATACCGAACCTTGCTTTGTGAGCAAGCGCGTAAGCACGCCCTCTTTCCAGTGTGGCGAGTGTCACTGCAACTTCGTCGACGATGTCACCTGCCTGCCGAGAGATAGCTCCGGGGTCTGCTGCCACGCCACGGACTCCAAAAAGCCGGGGAGCCAGATACCTCGCGTAGACTTCGCCAAGCGCAGTTGAAGGTTTTTCGGTGGGCATCCCGGCATGCGGGATGAATCTGCTAAAGGGCTGTTGAGATCGGCAGTATTCAGAACGATCAGGACAAGATCGGATTCGAAGGTGCCTTTGCTCAGGAGAAAGCCGACCTCATTTTCAGGAGCCCAACCCCCGGCGGAGGCATTCAGTATCTCGACTGGGTTGCCGATCCGCTCTGAGGCGCGGTTTGCCACCAGAGTAGTAAAAATGCGCGTTTGATCGATATAGGTCGTCCCGTAAGTAACGGAATCGCCGATGAACAAGATCCGCGTGTGATCGGGCGCCTTTTGCGCTTCTATTTCGTCGGACCGCATGGAAAAGCGATTGATCTTGTTGCGCGCGAAGAAGCGACGGACATCCTGGTTCGGGGCGGAAATGTAGCCGAAGCCTCCGGCGGCCTCGTCGCGATCAGGCATTGTGAGTATCGGAGATCCCAGCCCGAGCATGGCGCGCAATGAAAACTCCATGACAGTAACGGTGCGAGCGCAAACGCGACGCCCGCGATATGCGGATCCGGGTCAAGTTGAATCGTCTCATTGAGTGCTCCGGAATAATTCCTGTAAAGCAATTGACGAGTTATGACGCGAGCGGTGCTGAACAGACCGCGATGTTATGCGGTATGCGCCAGAGCCATTAGAATTGATCACGAGCGCGATTTTCGTCGTCCCCCTCGCGCAACAGACTGTCCCTCTACGCTTCTGCCGCGCTCGACGTCTCGGCGGCGGCGCATGCTTTTGCTTTGCCCGCATCACGACCGCCTCGAGGCCATAACAGCCTCATAGGTCGCCAGAAAACGCAGGGCAATCCCGTCCCACCCGTATTGTGCAGCGACAAGAATTCTCCCTCTGCGTCCCATGTCTCGCAACGTATCGGGCGGACAGGACAGCGCCTGATGGAGGCCTTCTGCGATTCCTTCGGCGGTTGGAGGAACCCACCATCCGCACGCATGATCCACCAGCGTCTGCCAGGGCGCCCCGCTTGTCGTGACCACGGGCACCTCATGTGCAAGAGCCTCCGCGACAACCATGCCGAAATTCTCGGAATGTGTGGGCAGGATGAACAAATCGGCCGACGCATACGCGGCTGTCTTTTCCCTGCCACTCAGTTCCCCCGAAAACTGAACCACATCGGCAATGCCTGCCGATGTGACGAGCGCCTCGACCTCGGCACGGTGCCCCCCTTCATCGGGTCCGGCTATCCGTAACATCCAATCGGACGGCCGCAGTCTCGCCCAGGCGTCGACCAGCATGGGTAAGCCTTTCTTCGGATGAATCCGGCTCAAAAAAAGGGCTGTACGAGGTGCCCGATCGTGATTTTGACGCCGCAGTTCCTGTTCGTCGGGGAGGTCTGTCCCATTCGGGATGACGGCGATGGGACGGCGAAGATTCAAAGCACCGATGTGATTACATTCACTATCGGCGGTTGCGTGGAGCAGAGCTGCCGATTTCAGATCCCGACGCTGATAAAGGGACCATGCGATTGCCTTCTTGATGCGCTTGTGCCGAAGTGCCCAGGGCTCCAGCATTCCGCGCAGACTCACAATGCGGGGAATCTCAGCCGTGTCCGCCAGCACAGCCGCGCGGTGATTGCTAGGCAACCAGATACCGTTGTCATGTAAAATGTCGGGTCGTCCGAAGTTCTCAAGGGCGATTTCCAGACTTCCTCCAAAGCGACGCAGCATCGGTAAGCCTTCGGCTATCAACCGCGTCGTCACAGCCGAACCGTCTGGTGCCCAAACTCCGATATTGATGCCTGCACCGGCGAGGGCAGAGCTCAACCGAGAAACGGAAAACGCCGGTCCACCGTAGCTGTGGTGAAAACTTGTTCCAGCCAAAAATACCTTCAAGGCTCCCTCGCCACGATCAATCTTTATTGCGACCATGTCCTGTACGTATTAGTCGAATAGAACTGAACAAGCCTCGCATCATCGGCGCACTTGTCGGGCCATTGAAGGAGCCCTTGCACACAATAAAGCAAGGCAAACCCACAGTAACAGAGAATTAACGTTCCCTGCGGAGAGAAGCCATGTTTCGAACATTGCATGAAAGAGAGCACCCGACAGCATAACAAATGGAAGAGAGGCTGTAGCCCAATCAGGCCGCAGTTTATCACGATGTGCTCTCTGTGCTCCTCTCAGAAAGGCGGTCGTCAAAATTGCCAAGAGCGCAAAGAAGCCGACTATACCGGTTTCAACAAGAACCGTCAGATAGGAATTGTGGAAATGCTCGCCCTGATGCTCGATAAAGACCCACTGGTAACTCTCGGTCAGTAGTTTCGAGCTTCCTAAGCCAAAGCCGAGAAATGGACTTTGAGGAATCAGGTCGTATGCAAGAGCCCAAACCTCGGAACGTCCGCTCAACAAATCATTTGCGGCAAACGGATCCGGATTCCTGTTGAGGAGTGCAAGAGATTGATTGCGTATTTCGTCGCCCCAACCGACCCAGATGCATGAAGCGAATATCGCCATTACGGTGCTTCGGAAAAATCCGAACTTGATCACTACGAATGTAGCCGTTGATGCCAAAACCCACAAAATGGATGCGCGAGACTCTGTCTGCAGGAGTACAAAAGCACCAACTGCAATAAACGGAGCGTTCCAGAAGAACGAACTGCGACGACCTTGGAACACGCCAGCGATCATGATGATCAGGCAGGGGGCGATTTCCGGACCGAGGGTATTGGGATTATCTGTCCAGCCCGAAAAACGCGGCGCGGCGCGTCCGAGATTGATGCCGAGTGCCCACATAATGGCTGATGAAACAATGACAACGCGGCCAACGTTCGCAAAGATGACGAAAAACTGTCTCTGACAATTTGTGTTGGCTAAATGTTCTGCCAATAAATAGCCAGCGATCAAGACAAATGCGACACTCACTAAAGTCGCCGCACTCAAGGAGACATTCAGGCTGGTTAAAACGCTCGCCGAGATCGCGCATAGTAACGCAACAAACAGAAACGCACTGCCAGTCAGGTTTCGCATATTTCTTCTATACCAAAACAACAGAATGATAAGGGGCACTAAAGACAACCACTTTATCAAAGTTATTTTCTTGCTTAGTTCTCCGTCGTAAATCCCGGCAGCATAGAATGCCGTTATCACTGCATAAATACAAAATAGCAGGGGATACGGGAAGGTTTCCCTTGCATCCTGACGCGCCATCGACAAGGGAATTGTTCTTGATAATCCCGCCCGGTGAGCGTAATCCGCAGCATAGATCGGGGCAAAGGGAAGTCGCCTGAACGATAGATCCGATAGCTGTCTTGTCAATGGATCAACTCCATAGGCACTGCGGCGACATCAAGACTGGCCGCCTGTCAAGCCACGCGGCCGGCCATACCGGAAGAAGGGGACTGCCACTCGTTGGAGCGGTCTGACAATAGCAGGTCGAAGTAATTGATTGTATGCCGAAGGCCCTCCCGAAGCGGAATTTCGGGGTGCCAGTCCAGCAAGTCGCGCGCGCGCGTTATGCTCGGCTGTCGTTGCTTGGGGTCGTCTTCCGGCAGCGGTCGGAAGACCAGTTTAGACTTTGAGCCGGTCATCTCCAGCGTCATTTCCGCCAATTCACGGATGGTAAATTCACCCGGATTACCGAGATTGATCGGCCCCGTTATACCGGCTGGGCTGGTCATGAGTTTCACAAAGCCCTCGATCAGATCGTCCACATAGCAGAAAGAACGCGTCTGGCTGCCATCGCCGTAAATGCTGATCGGATCGCCCTTCAACGCCTGCACTATGAAATTCGACACGACGCGCCCGTCGTTTGGATGCATGCGCGGCCCGTAGGTATTGAAGATGCGAGCCACCTTGATCTCAAGCTTATGCTGCCGATTGTAATCGAAAAACAGGGTCTCGGCGCACCGCTTCCCTTCATCGTAGCAGGAGCGCGAGCCGATCGGATTGACGTTACCCCAATAATCCTCGGTCTGGGGATGCACGGCAGGATCCCCGTAAACCTCCGATGTGGAAGCCTGAAAGATCCGGCACTTCAAGCGTTTCGCAAGGCCCAGCATGTTGATCGCGCCATGCACGCTCGTCTTTGTCGTCTGAACGGGGTCGTGCTGGTAATGGATGGGGGAGGCGGGGCACGCAAGATTATAGATCTCGTCCACCTCGACGTAGAGCGGGAAGGTTACGTCGTGGCGTATAAGCTCGAACCGCGGATGGCCTATGAGATGTTCAATGTTTCGCTTGGCGCCGGTGAAGAAATTGTCGAGGCACAGGACGTCGTGCCCATCGGCGAGCAGACGGTCACAGAGATGGGAGCCAAGAAAACCGGCCCCTCCAGTAACGAGAATAGTCTTGCTACCCATGGCACAATTCCTTCCACTATTACTGTCGAACTAATTACAGACTCCGCCTTGTTGAATCCGTTTGCTGCATACCCACAAGCAAATTCGGAACGCAACGCACCACCAGCAACATATCTGGTGAGGTTTTTGAATTTGACATTCGAGCGAGAACTCGCGCAACGGGGCATCAAACGCCAAATTCGCTCCACTCGAGCCCTAGACGATTTTATCCAAATGCGCAACATCTCTCCGCGTTTTTCAACTTCCTGTTGAAAATTTGCACATGTCTTTCCAGTTCGTTCGAGACCGGAGTACACCAGTCGCGGCGGTGGGAACATGGCGAGGTCGGCTGCGTTCGCAGGGATCATCACGGAGGACCAGATGAGCAAGATCGTCGATGAAGTGCTTGAATCAAATCGCGCTTATCAGGCGGAGTTTGGTGACAAAGGCAGCCTGCCGCTGCCTCCGGGCCGTCATTTTGCGATCCTGACCTGCATGGACGCCCGGCTCGATCCCGCGAAATATGCCGGGCTTGCCGAGGGCGACGCGCATGTCATCCGCAACGCTGGCGGGCGCGCGAGCGATGACGCCATCCGCTCGCTCGTCATCTCCTGCAAGCTTCTCGGCACCCGCGAGTGGTTCGTCATACATCATAGCGACTGCGGGATGGAGCTGTTCACCAACGAGGTGATGTCGGGGCTCCTGCAAGACAGCCTCGAAACCGCGACCATCGACGAGCACGGCTGGCACGATCACGGGCACGGACCCGGCTCGGATGAAGGCAAGTACATCAACTGGCTCACGATTTCCGACCAGAAGGCCAGCGTGGTCGAGGACGTGAAGCGCATTCGCGGCCATCCCCTCGTGCCGAAGGCCATTCCCGTTCACGGCTACGTCTATGACGTCCACACCGGCGCACTGATCGAGGTTCCGGAGGCGACGGAAGCCGGTCGGGCAGCGTAGCAGATGCCTTGAGGGCGCCGCCGATCATTTGGAGGCGCCGGCAGGAATCCGTTGTCCCGCGCGACCTTTTCAGTCGCCTCTGCAAAACGGAGACTGAACCTTCGACAAGTTCAACGTCGCGATGCTGGCGCGTTCGGCGCTTACGCGGTGTCGCGGCATGGGCTGTCCTACTCAGCCTTTACGAAGCGTGGCAGCGTCACCTCGTGGCGGAGCGCAAGTGCTTCGCGACACCTTCCCCACGTTTTCGGCAGGGACAACTCCCACATTGTGCGGTTTTCGCTTCGTCGTCGTCCGAGGTCGCCTTGAAACAGTCTCGGCCGCTGCCTCCGGTCTGATGACGTTCCAGGTCGTAGTCTCGCGGAGGACGGCGCGCTCCGTGGGTTTTGCCGCCGCGACGACGATGCCGAATTAGTGTCGGCAAGGCTCCTTCCCGGTGTAAAGGCTCCCCGCCACCGAAACGGCCGGCAATTTCCTTCGCCTGCGAAAACTTGTGCGCGACAGGGTGCGCTCTCGAAACGCTTGAACTTCGCGGCGCTCCGTTTCACATATCGTAAGCGGGCAGTTAAAGCTGCGCCGCCGATCCCCGCTTTGGAGAACACATGTTCGCGGCCCGGTTCAGTCTTTTCTCGCTTCTCGGCTTTCGCGTCGTCATCGACGTCACGTGGTTTTTCCTCGCCTTCTACCTCGTGCTGACGCTCGCATCGAGGTATTTTCCCGGCGTGGTCCCTCATCAGAACTCCTATATGTACGTTGCCATGGGCATCGCGGGGGCGGCGGGGCTTTTCTTCTCCATAGTCATCCACGAGGTTGCCCACGCGTCCGTCGCGCGCCGCTTCGGCCTGCCGGTCGGCGATATCACGCTGTTCATTTTCGGCGGCGTCGCGGAAATCCGGCAGGAGCCGCAAACGCCACGTGCCGAGTTCTGGGTGGCGCTCATGGGCCCCGTGGCCAGCGTTGCGGTCGCGGCATTCTGCTACCTCGCGATGCTTTCGACGAGCCCGAACCTCCCCGCTTTGTCAGGCGTGTTCTCGTTTCTAGCTGTGGCGAATACGATGCTCGCGCTGTTCAACCTCGCCCCCGCCTTCCCGCTCGACGGCGGTCGCGTCATGCGATCTCTCATCTGGTGGCGCACCGGCAATCTGAGACGAGCGACGCGCATCTCGGCGGCGTTCGGGTCCGTCTTCGGCGCCTTCCTCGTGGTGATCGGCCTCATCCAGATCGTGAACGGCAACATGACGGGCGGCACATGGCTGCTTCTCATCGGCCTGTTCGTGGCGGCGGCGGCGGCGCAGGCGCGCGGCGTTACCAATGCGGCGGAAAACCTGCGCGGCGTTCGCGTCGACGATCTCATGGAGCGAAGCCCCGTAACGGTCGCGCCCGATCTCACCGTCGAACGGCTCGTCCGCGACACGATCTACCCGCAGAACCGCAAATTCGTCGTGGTGACGGAAGGCAACCGGGCTTTCGGCTTCATCGGCCCCGAGCAGATCCGCCGCATTCCCGAGTCGCAATGGCCCGAAACCTATGTCCGGGCCATCGCGGAGCCGTTCACTTTCGGCACCGTCGTTTCGCCCACAGCGACCGCCTTCGAGGCTCTGCGCAAACTGCAAGCCAACAGTTGCCGCCATCTGGCGGTGCTCGAAGGCACCACGCTTCTCGGCACGGTGTCCGAAACCGACTTCCTGAACTACGTCACGCTTCGGGAAGAACTGGCGCTGCCCAGGAAGGCGGCCACGCCGGAGCCCGCGACCTCGGGAAACTGAGCGTTTCGAGCGCAGCCGGAACCGTTCGCTCGAACGCGCTGTTCGAGAAGCCCGCGCGTGGCGTCGATACATGCCTCAGGCGGCCAGCATGCGGTCGACTTCGCGCACGAGATCCTTCAGATGGATGGGCTTCGACAGGATCCGCGCCTTCTCGGGCGCCTCCTGGTAGTGTTGAAGCGCAACCGCCGCGAAACCTGTGATGAACATGATCTTCATATCCGGGTCAAGTTCGGCGCCGCGCTTGGCAAGCTCGATCCCGTCCATTTCCGGCATGACGATGTCCGTCAACAGGAGCGTGACGCGGTTCTCCTTGAGCCCCTCAAGCGCGTCAGCACCGTTGTCGTAGGAGATCACCTCATAGCCCGCGCGCTCCAGAGCCTTCGACAGGAAACGCCGCATCGAATCGTCATCTTCCGCCAGCAAGATTGTAAACATGGCACCCGAACTCAAAAAACAGAACGCGTTCGTTCGACCGTCACCTCAGCCGAACAGCTTTCAATCGACGTTTATCTCATCTTGAAACAAATGCGATCCTCAACCTTGCCTTAACCTTACCAGATCGCAAACGGCCGCTACCTCGTTGGCTTCACGCCCTTTTTTCCTCGCACCGACGGAAGCGAAGCCCGAGGAGGCGGCCAACCCGTTAACCGTGCGACCATGCCGGGCCCTTGCAGCAGGATCCCCCCGCCGCGGAGTGCGGCTTTGGACTCTCAAATCGTTGCATCACGGGCGCGGTCTTCGCCTAATCCGCAGGAACGCAGCCTGCATCGTTGGCAAGAGGCAGGGAATCGGCGCAGAATCGGCCCTGCTTCGAAGGCTGCGGAAGCAGGACGAAAGACCGCCCTGCCGCACGCTCACGAAGGCTCCTCCGGCGGAATTTATCCTGTTTTTACCGTGCGTTTACCTCATGTTTGCAGTTCGTCTGCTAGAGAGAGACGCATGCCCGTATCCTCTTGCGGTTCGTAAGACTGATCGTTCAGGACCACAGGGGCAGCGAGCGCTTTTCCATCGATAGGGCGGGACAGGACAACGTGAAAAAAGGCCGCTTGGAAAATGGCGACCTCGATGTCGAAAACACCCGCGACAGGCGCGCGGCGTGGGACATCGCGCCAGAGGGCGAGCCCGATGCCAATCGCGGCGACGATACTTTGACGCCCGCCGAAAGATCTCCGAATCAGGAGAAGCCCGGTCGTTCGGCGCTGTTCGACGGGGGCCAAGACGCCGAAACGCAGCTTTACGCCTATCTACAGAAGATGCGCGCGGCGCGCCCAAAGGGCTTTCCGCCCATGGAAGAGCTGACAGCCCGCATTGGCGAGTTTTCCACGCCTCGCGCTTTCGAAGCCACACCTTCAGCGCCGCCGACGCATCCCGCCGCCGCGCAGGGCCAGACAACGGAGCTTGCCTGGTTCGAACAGAAATTCGCGGAGTTGAAATCGGCTTTCGGCCGCCAGGAAGCCGACAAGAGCGAAATCGTCTCCATCAACGAAAAGCTCGCAGAAATCATCGCTCGGGTCGATCGGCTTGCCGAGGCGATGCCCGGCGAGCAAACCATGGTGGCGGTCGAGACAAAGCTTCAGGATCTGTCGCGGTCGCTCGACTCGACGCGCAAGCAGACGGCATCCGATGCCGAGCGCATCGCGCGCGCCGCGAAGGAAATTCTCGTGGCAACCGGCCGTGCCGAGGTCGCCCGACAGGGGTTCGAGACGGCCGCGCGGCATACGGTCAAGGAACTCGGGCAAACGGTCGCCGTAGCCGCGTCGCGCGCCGCCGTCGTCACCGCGGAACACATCGCCGCGGCGCTTAACGAGAGCGGCGACATCGGCGGAATCGGCCGCGTCGAGAACGAGCTTCGTGCGCTCAACGCCCAGTCGCGGGAGAGCGGCGAACGCACGGCCGCCGCGCTCGAACGCGTCCACGACACGCTGCGTCAGTTCCTCGAACGCGATCAATCGGGCGACCGCATCGCCACGGTGACCGCGCCATCGGCTTCGACACCGGCACCCACCCAGAAGCGGCGGGCCGGCGTCCATATGCCCATCGCCTCCGGCGCGGCCGTTTACACGCGCCCCGATGCCGAATTCGGGTCCGAACCGACGCAGATGCCGCACCTCGGCTCCATCACGAGCCGCTCGGCTGTGGGAGCGGATGCGAACCTGTTGCGCGCGCTCGAAGAGGCGGATCGGGGGATTCAGTCCGGCGCCAGCCAAGGCGATGCGAGCGCGAGGCAGCCACAGCCCACATCCAAGAGTTCGCTTTTCTCCGATGACGACAAGACGCTGCCGCTGATCGGCCTGTCGGTCGTCGCCGTCGTCCTGCTGATTGCGAGCGCGGTACTCTATTATCTCCACTCACAGGCGAAACGCCCCGCCGCTCAGACGCCGGTGGCCGAGCAGACCGAAATCGCGCAGCCTGCTGCGCCGGTGCAAACGCAGCCGGTCCTCGCCCCGAAGACGAGCAACGCGAACGCTCAGAACCGGGGCGCCGCGTCGAAGTCCGCCTCCTTCACGCCCTTTCTGCCGTCACTCCTTTCCGCCTCGGATCAGGGTGGCGCACCGCTCAAGAGCGAAGATCTTCAGGAGTTGACCAACGCGGCGAGCCGGGGCGATCGCGATGCCCAGTTTCGCATCGCGAGCCGTTTCCTGAGGGAAGAGAACGGCCAGAGCGACCCCGCGGCGGCTTCCCGCTGGCTCGCACGCGCGGCCGAGCAGGGCCACGCCGAGTCGCAGTTCGTGCTCGCCTCGCTTTACGAGCGCGGCGCGGGTGTGCAGAAGAACGAAGGCCAGGCGATTGATCTGTATCGCCGCGCCGTCGCCGCCGGTCATGTGCGCGCCATGCACAACCTCGCGGTGCTGCTGACGGCGCACGATAAGCCCGAGGATTACAAGCAGGCGGCGAGCCTGTTCACCGCCGCCGCGCAAGCCGGACTGACCGACAGCCAGTTCAATCTGGCGCTGCTTTACGAACGCGGCCTTGGGCTCGCCAAGGACTATCAGAAGGCTTTCTTCTGGTATGAAGTTGCGTCACGCGAGGGCGACAAGGAAGCGATCCGCGCCGCCGGACGTGTCAAGCATCTGCTCTCGGCTGCGGAAACGCAGGCCGCACAGGACAAGGCCGGGACCTGGCAGCCTTCCGTCCAACAACTGCCACGTGTGGCAAGCGGCGCCGGTCGCGGCTGAAGATGAACTTCGCAGCGCTCGTACAAGCCTTTTCGCGCCACGGCTTTTCGCGTGACGACTTTCGCCCTCTCATCTAAAACCGCCGAAACATCCAGCCGCCACGCGCCGGTTCCACCAACCATGCAGGTGTATCTGCCCATTGCCGAAATGCCGGTCAACGTGCTGCTCATGCTTGGGCTCGGCGGCGCGGTCGGCTTCCTGTCGGGCATGTTCGGCGTGGGCGGCGGCTTCCTGATGACGCCGCTTCTGATCTTCGCGGGCGTGCCGAGCGCCGTCGCCGTCGCGACCGGAGCGAACCCGCTCATCGCGTCCTCGATCACGGGCACAGTCGCGCAAGCGCGCCGCAAGAACCTCGACACGAAGCTCGGCCTTTATCTGCTCGCGGGCGGCGCGGTGGGGGCGTTCTGGGGTGTGCTCATCATCCGATACTTGCGCCAGATCGGGCAGGTGGACCTGTTCGTGTCCCTTCTCTATGTGGTGTTCATGGGAGCGGTCGGCTCGATCATGCTGGTGGAGAGCCTGCGCGCTCTGCGCAAGGTGAGGCGCGGCCAACCATCCCCGAAGCGCACGGGGCGGCATGGCTGGATGCACGGCCTGCCCTTCAAGACGCGCTTTCCAGCGTCGAAACTCTATATCAGCGCCATCCCGCCGGTAGTAGCCGGCGTGCTCGTCGGCGTGATGTCGGGCGTCATGGGGGTCGGCGGCGGCTTCATCCTCGTGCCGATCCTCATCTATCTGCTGCGCGTTCCGACGAATGTGGCGGTCGGCACCTCGCTGTTTCAGATCATCTTCGTGAGCGCCATCACGACGGTGCTTCAGGCCGCGATGAACCAGACGGTCGATATCGCTCTCGCACTCCTGCTGATGCTCGGCGGCGCGTTCGGCGCCCAGATCGGGGCAACGGCGGGGCAGAAGCTTCGCGCGGAGGAATTGCGCCTCCTGCTCGCCCTGCTGGTGCTTGCTGTCGGCGTCAGGCTCGGCGTCGACCTCATCCTGCCGGGCGAGATGTTCAGCGTCACGAGCGAATCCTGACATGGGAACGCGGATCGCCCTCATCGCCCGAAAGCTGAGACGGATCGCAGTCCCGGCAGCGCTCGCACTGATGCTGTTCAGCGGCACCGGTTCGGCAACCTCGGACATCATCGAGGCAGGCGCCGCGCAAAATCAGTTTTACATCGAGCCCAGCTATGACGGCACGAGCGTCGTGCTGTTCGGCGCGGTCGACCGCGACCGGCTGAAGAACGAGCCGTTCGACATCGCGGTAACGCTTCGCGGCCCGGTCCAGCCCGTCGTCGTCTGGAAGAAGGATCGTCGCGCGGGGCTTTGGGTGAATTCGCAGCGCCTGATCTTCGACGGCGTGCCGAACTATTTCGCCGTTCTTTCGACGCGCCCGCTCGCCGACATCGCGCCGCTCGCCGAACGCGACAGGTACGGTCTCGGCATCGACGTCTTGAGCCTTCCGATCCGCGACGAGCAGAAGAATCCGCCCTCGAAGCTCACACGGTCGGAATTTGAGGCGGCGCTCGTGAAGCAGAAGAACGCGGCGGGGCTGTTCGTGGAAGAAGCGCGCGCAATCGATTTCTTTGGCGTCAGCCTGTTTCGTACGAAAACCTTTCTGCCAGCCGCAGCCGGACCGGGCCTTTACGTTGCGCACTTCTACGTGCTGCAAGGCGGCAAGGTCATCGGCGACGCGACGGCGCGCATCCGGCTGCGAAAGATCGGCATCGAGGCGCGGTTGTCGACCACCGCCGCCGACCATCCCTGGCTTTACGGCGTCATCGCGGTTTTGCTCGCGGCCGTCGTCGGTGGCGCGACATCGTACCTGACGGGGCGACGGGCGTAAAAAAACCCGGAAGCGCTCGCGCCCCCGGGTTGGCATGCCCCCATGCATTCGGAAATGTCAGGCCGCACGATCTTCAATCAGTTGCGGCGAGGCGACCGGGTTCACACGCGCCTGCGCGATGAACCATACATAAAGCCCGCCCTGACCGAGTAGCGGATCGAAGGCGGAATTCAGCACGTTGTTGCCCGCGGAGTAGTCGCCGAGCGACGGCAGCACCATGCGCATGCCATTCGACACGAAGCACCGCCCGCGCACGCGATGGCCGTATTGCGAGACCTGCGCCACCGGATGCAGGCCGCCCGCGATTTCGTTCGCGATGGGCGCTCGCACCGGCTCGCCGCGAAACTTGATGCCGCCCAGCACAAGCTGCGGCACGAGCGTGCCGCCCACATCTGGCGTTTCGGTGAGGTGGTTCGTCACCCAATACCAGTCGCGGCCTTCCATCATGTCCTGGAGCCAGTCGCGCTGATGATGAGCAAGCGCACAGGGGGAGTGAACCGCGAAGCTGTTGCCGAGCGCCACGACGCGAAGCGGGTCGTAGCGGTCGAGCGCGTCTTCGAGCTTTTCGAAGGCGGATGCCTGATCGTAGGGCGGCAGAACGACGTCCTCGCCCTCAAGATACGAGCACTGGGACAGTTTCAGGTCCGCGACGATAAGCGTGTTTTCCGCAGGCCAGTAAAGAGCGCCCGTCGGGTCGGCGATGAAAGATTTACCGCCGAGAAGAATTCGCGAAGCGCCTGAATCGTGAAGTAACGCGGTTGTGTCGCGCGCAAGCGTTGCAGCAAGCATTCCTGTTAGCCCTCAGCAGGCCGGCGATGAACTCAAGCCGGAACCCGCACGCGCCGTCCGGGAAATACGCCGCACAACGGACATGCATTGACTGTGAAACAGGGTGGAGGATGACTGATTCGTGAGCCTTATGTTACAAAACAATTACTTCGGTTTACTTTCGATCAATCGAGGCGAAAACTTGGCGCATGTTGCCCCTTCGCCACAAAGTCGCCATCGAGACTAACGCGCGTTCAAGCCGCCTTCGTGCTCTGCGCAGTCCGCATGAAATAGGGCAACAGCCGGAACCGCGCATAAGGCAGATAATGCTGGTTCTGGATCAGCCCCTCGAATTGCGTGAGGCGCTCCAGCACGCCATGAAGATTGGCCGCTTCGGGCCCCGAATTTGCCCCGCACAACGCCCGCACCACGGCCTTCTTGTGATCGGGCTGCTGATTTTTCAGATAGATCTTGGTGTCGAGGGCGCCCGATAGGTCCGGCGGCAGGTCGCCCGGATATTGCGTCCCGATGGCTATCCCTGCGCCGAACGCCCTGCCCTCGCGCGCGAGGCTTTCGAGATGCGAAGAGTTCGCGACGCGCCACGCCTCGTCCACAACCAGCAGGCGCGTGAGCTTCCTCGGCTGCACGCGGCGCAAGAGCACGCCATGCAGGCGGATGATGATGAGTTCGGCGAGCGCGGCCTTGATCTCGTCCGTCGGCAGCGCGAACAGCGACAGGACAAGCCGCTCGTCGAGCATCGCCTCGAACGGCACCGGCAGTTCGTCCGACTTCGGGAACAGCCCAAGCTCGAACAGCGGCGCGATGCGGTCGAGAAGGCTGATCGCCTGCGGGTTCTTCGTCTCTTTCTGCTCTTCGAGGATGGCGACGACGTCGTCGAAGCTCGGCGGGCGAATGGACTCGGCTTCGACCCAGCGCTGCGGATTGATACCGCGCCGCTCGAAAGCCTCCTTCATCGCGTCGCGCAGCACCGCCGTCTGCCGGTCGCCCAGGCCGAAGACGCGCTTCAACACGCCGGTGATGGTGAAAATATGCTCGATAGGCTGCGCCAACCCGTCATCGCTGGGCGACGGCATGAGCGGGTTGAACGGAATGCCGAAGCGGCGCACGTCGTGAACCTTCAGCCCGATGGCCTGCACGAAACTGCGTTCGGAATAGTCGTTCTTGAAGTCGAAGATGCAGATCGGGAAGCCGAGCCCCGCGATGCCGTCGATCAGCACGTTCAGCGTCTGCGTCTTGCCGGAGCCGGGATCGCCCGTGACGAGGATGCCGAAGTTCAGAAGCTTCGCCTCGGTCTCGAACGGCGCCCAGTGGACCGGGCCGCCGTCCTCATGCGTGCCGAGCATGACGGCAGGCGCGGAAGGCTGACGGCGGCGCGGCGCGGGCGGAGGCGGGGGTGCGGCTTCCTTCGGCGCGGCCTTTCCCTTCTCGCTTGCGGCTTCGTCCTCGTCTTCAACGGGCGCACCCACATAAGGAAACTGGACGATATCCCAGAGCGAGACGGCCTTCGTCAGCGGCCGCGCCTCGCGCTGCCAATCCTCGAAGCCCGGCAGATCCTTGCACACGCGGAAGAAATGGCGCGCGGCGTCGAGCCGCTCCCAGCACAGCATTTCGAAATGGGGCACGATGATCGCGTGCATGTCGTCGGCGTCGCGCAAAAGCGGAGCGATGAAACGGCCGGTCTTCGGCAGGCGTCCGCCACGCGGGCGCACGATCACCGGGCGCGAACCGTTCACGCTGCGCAGGAAATTGCGGATTTCCTCGGCCAGCGGTGCGCCGCGCCCTTCGTTGCACAGCGCGATCTCGCGCCGCTCGACGCTCTGCCCATCCTTCTGGAAGTCGGCCTCGATGACGACGGTTCCGCAGCGCCCGCGCACGCTGCGGCGCGTCTTGATGGCATCGACACCCTCGATCTCGGGAGCGGCGGCCTGCACGGCCCATTCGAGGATTTCGGCCTGCTGAAGCCCATTGCCGACCGATGGCTGAACCACACGCGAGGTCAACTCGCCGTGCCACTTGTCGTCGAAATTGATGCCGGGGGTAGCGGGCGCGAGCGTCACCAGCGTTTCCGCCAGCGGCGCGGGCGGCGGCGGCATATCGTCGATATCGGGAACGCGCCCGATCTGAAGATACACGCGGCGGAATTGCTGGATGAGTTCGAAGACATAGCGCGGCGTCTGCGCGCCGAGTTCGTCGATCATCCACGCAGGGAAGGGATAAAGCGGCTCTGCCGGATCGAGCTTCGCGCCCGTGCGGGCGAAAAGCTCCGCGAGCCGCCGACGCAACATCGATTCCGCCTGACGCCGACCGAGGGGCTTCAGGCGCACCGGCATCGCGCCGAAACGCTCCAGCCGGTCGCGGATCGAACCGTCGATACCGTCGGCAATGGTGTCGTAAAGCGCGGGCAGCACGGCATAGGCGACGGCAAGCGGCGGCAGCGTCTCGGCGAGGAGCGCGCCACGGCTGAACAGATGGCGCAGGCGCTGCTCCCATCCCGCAACACGGCTCTGTTCGAGCTGGTCGAACGCCAGGAACAGCGTGCCGCCGGTCGCGCCGATGACATTCACCAGCGCATCGATATGGCCGCGCGGAATGTAATCTTCCACGCCCTGCATGAGACGCACACCGCCGACGCTGACATTCAGCGGCTGACCACGCAGATAGGCGAAGGACTCGTCGTCGCCAGCCGCAGCCCCGAGCAGCGCCGTCACGAATGCTTCGGAAGGCACGGGCAGATGCGACTCGCGCTGGAGCGCGGCGCGGATCGAAACGATGAGCGGGCGCAGGTCGAAATCGCGAATGTCGCCATGTTCGTCGAGCACTTCATGGCAGAACGCGGTTACGAGCGCCGGGTCGCCACGCTGAAGCAGCGACGCGGCGAGGCGCGTCAGCGGCGACGGCGAGCCCGCATCGACGAGATAGCGCTCGGACAGGCGCGAGACGATGGCCCGCAGAAGCCACGCGTCGAGATCCTTTTCCGCGACAAGGTCCACCATCGGGAACAGCGCCGCGTAGACCCCGCCCTTCTGGTGCATGCGGCGGATGGCGGTAAGGAGCGTGTGCGTCTTGCCGGTGCCGGTCGCGCCCTTGATGAGCATCACGCGCGAGGCCGGGTCGGGGTTCTGCGCGCGCGCCTGCGCGACGATGGACGAAAGGCCGGTGTCCGCATCGGTCTCGATTTCGGCCACGTCCAGCCGCTCTTCGTCCGCCGCGCCGGCGAGCGAGGCTACGGCGCTGAAAACGCGGTCGAATTCGGGGCTTTTAAAAGCCTTGAGGCGGAGGTCCATGAGGGTGGCGTTACATCCATTGATTGACGATGAAGTGGCGTTCGTCGCGTCCGAGACGCAGGCGGGAGCGTTCCTTCAGGTTCGGGTCGAGGGGGCCGGCGATGTCGTAACGTTCGAGGTCGAGGAGTCCTTCGCGCGCGGCTTCGGCCAGATGTTGCTTGAATTCGTCGAGCGTGCCAAGCGCGAGCCCGGCGGCAAGCCCGGCGTCGTAAACCTGTGCGATGGCAACGCGGCCAGTATAGGGCCGGGTTTCAAGGTGCAGGGCGAGCTTCCTGACCGAGTCGGCGAATCCGTCCAAGCGAAATGCCCCCTTCGTCTCGACCGCCCCTTTCTCTCCCGCCGTCAGCGCGGCTCTGATGAGCGTCGCGCTCAAGTCGGCGAGCGTCCCCGCCGGACCATTGAAGGCGGACGACAGGAGGGCGGCATCGGCTTCGAGCACTGTACCCGAGTCGAGACCGGCGAAGGCGAGATAGATGCGGCGGCTCATCGGATCGAAGGAAAAAGACCGCTGAGGCCGAAGAAGGTGGATCGCGTAACGGTCGCCGAGCGCAAGGAGGATCAGACGCAGAAGCTCGCAGCGCACCTCCCCGCGCGAGGGGGACGCGGCGCGCATTTCGAGGCCGTAAAGCTTGCGCAAGGCGATAGCGCCGAGGTCCGCGCGCGCCCGGACGCCCTTACCGGCATCGGCATCCCCGAGCGCCTTTAATGCGAGAGCGCGCCTTGTTTCAGGCCATGTCGCCGTTGTGGGCTGTGCCGCGCGCAACACGCCGCTTTCTTCGGCAACGAGCCGCGCCTTGATGGCCTCGTTCAGCGCGGGTTCGGCGAGGGAGAATTCCGCCAGAGCGTCGAGCGCCTCGGCCTTCGGGCAACCGTCGCGGCGCGAGGCGACATAGCCCGCCACGACTTCTACCGGGGAGATCGGTTTGAGGCATTTCGGATTCGCCTGCGGCGGCAGTCGCGCGTCGTTTCTGATTGCTGTCATAACGTGCTGCCCGCGCGTCGCTTGCTAAATCGCCCTCCGATACTCAACCCTTTGTTCAGGTTAACTGATTCGTAACGATTGGGGAAGCCCGCCGATGTTCCCGGCGGCGTTTTCGCACGGAGGCGCGTGTCACGCCGGGAACGGGCGGGCGATGCGGCTCACACCGTGCTCGGTTTTTTCCCAGTGGAACGGCGCGCGAAAAAGTTGCCACAACGCGCGATAGGCGGCCGCCGACACGAACAGCCAGTAGATGGGAATGAAGAGGACATGCGCCATGAGATGTCTATGACGAGTTTCGGCGACTGCAAACGCCGAAAGCGCGATGTTTGCCGCGTAACCGCCGACGAAATTCACTGCGGCGATCCAGAGAAGCAGGTTTTCCGCCGCGCCTTCTCCGGCAAACAGCCTCCCCTGAAGTGCCTCGTAAAGCATCAGGATGTAAAACACGGGATGCGCCAGCGCTGAAACGATGATCCCCGCGAAATACGCATGGAACGAGAGAAACCCCGCGAAACCCAGTTCGGCCATCGCGTCGCGGGGGCTGCGCATATGCACGCCGAAGGTTTGCATCCAGCCCTTGAGCCAGCGCGTGCGCTGCCTGATCCACGGCATCGGACGACAGCATGCCTCCTCCCAGGTCGTGGATTCGAGTGTGCCCGTGCGATAGCCCGCCCGCGCGAGCCGCATGCCGAGGTCCGCATCCTCGGTGACGTTGTATGGATCCCACGCGCCAACCTCGCGAAGCGCGCACGTGCGGAAGTGGTTCGACGTGCCGCCGAGCGGCAGCGGCAGGCGGAAGCGCGCGAGCAGCGGCAGAAGCCCCCGGAACAGCGTCGCATATTCGATGGTGAACTGGCGCGACAGCCAGTTTTCCCTCGCGTTGTAATAATCGAGGCGGGCCTGGAGGCAGACGAGTGTGGCGGGCGCTTGCGCGAAGACCGTCGCCGCCTTGCGAAGCTGATCCGGCTCGGGACGGTCCTCCGCATCGTAGATCACGACGAATTCGCCGGTCGCGAAGTGAAGCGCAAAGTTCAGGGCCTTCGGCTTGGTGCGCGGCTCCCGATCCGGTACGATGACGAGATCGACATTGCCCGGGAAGGCGAGCTTTTCGGCCGCTTCGATGGTGGCGCGGTCAGACGCTTCAAGCACGATCTTGATGTCGAGCTTGGCGGCGGGATAATCCGGTATTATGGCGCAAACGCCACAAGAAAATCATCTGATTTGCTCTTAGATTCAAGGGCATGACAGAGATACGCACAGTTACGACATTACGTTCAAAGCGCGAAGAGATCGTTTCATCCATCAAGCTCTATGAGGATCGCATAAAGCAGGCGAGAGCGGACCTTGCTCATGTGAACGCCTGCATCAAGATCTTTGAGGCTTCAGGCGATCCAGAGGACATGCCCAGGTATGTGGATGTCTATCGGTTGTTCAAGAGAGGGGAGCAAATCGCGCTCTGCAAGGAAGCGCTCGCCAGCGGCCCAAAATCAACCCGTGAGCTTGCCTTGCATGTGATGGGAGCGAAGGGCCTCGATGTCGGAGACAAGGTTCTGGCGAAGGCCCTCGCGGCCCAGCTTATCCATGCGCTGAGAATGCAGGCTTCACGGGGAAAGATCGAACGGGTCGGGAAAAAGGGGACGGCGCTGATGTGGAGGCTGCCAAGCGGTTAAGTTGACAAAAAGATATCAACAACCGCGCTGTGGAATTCGGTCGCCTATGCTTGACCGAAACTGTTGCAAAGCGTCAAATTAGAAATACCCGCGAGCGTTTCTGTGGCCGGACGCGCTCAGCGGGTTTTTTGCAACCTTGAATGAGGTCTGATGCCCCAAGGATGTAGTGTTTTTAACACACCACCGCCTCTGGTCAAGTGTCAACCTCGATTCACACTCTCGCGAGGCGATGTTTTGAACAAAAACATGCATGAGATGATCCCCCATACGCTCGAAGGGGAAATCATAAACCAGCGCATCAAAGACGGTTATGTGAACGCCACCGCTATGTGCAAAGCGGCGGGGAAGCGCTTCTTCGATTACCATCGGCTTGACACCACGCAAGCATTCTTGGATGCCCTGTTTTCCGAAGCGGGAATCCCCGCTTCGGAACAAATTCAAACAGTTAAGGGCGGTTTCCCCGATCAGCAGGGTACTTGGGTGCACCCGAAGGTAGCCATCCATCTCGCTCAATGGCTTTCTGCGCGCTTCGCAGTGCAAGTCACAACATGGGTCTATGATTGGATGTCGCGCGGCATCCAGCCCACCCGCGCGCCGTTGCCATTTCATCTAGAACGCTACGTGCTGAATTATCAGAACGTGCCGAGGGGTTATTTCTCTGTTTTGACGGAGATGACTATCGCGCTCATCGCGCCATTGGAAATGGAAGGCTACACTCTTCCTGAGCGCATGTGGCCCGACATATCTGAGGGTAGAATGTTTGCAAAATGGCTCCGCGATAGAGGCTTTGAGCCGAATGGCCTACCAACCTACACTCACCTTTTCGCCGATGGTCGAAAGCCCGTGCAAGCGCGTGCCTACCCGGAATATCTACTTCCAGATTTCCGGGCGCACTTCCGAAATATCTGGCTTCCCTTGCGGGCGGCGGAATATTTCAGAGAACGAGATAAGGCGGCATTGACGTATCTGCCTAAACTCTTGCCCGCTCCGAATAAGATGGCCAGTTAGGGCTTAGGCAGCGGCCTTGTGCCGCTGCCAATACCCCGCGAAGTCAACGGACGGCTTGCGGGAGAGCGCAAGGCCAACGATGCGGTTCACCTGATCGCCGTTTGAAACGCGGCGGTTGTCTTCGCGCCATGAGGCTTCCTGAGCGTAGCGAAGGAGGTAGGTTCCCGCGACGTGGTGGTGATGGCCGATTTCCGCGCGGCGGAGACGCGAGAAGTAGCTTTCCGCCCAATTGGTGCAGGCGTCGTCAAGGCTATAGGCTTCCTCGTGGTTGATGCGGGCCATCTCGAAATGGCTGTCCAGCGAGTTCCACGAACCGGCTTCATCGGCGTTAAGCGTGGTTCCCTTGGCAACGCGGGCCTTGATGAAGGCAGCGGCGTGGCTTTCGGCCTTGAAGACCGCAGGAAGGGAATTGCCGTTGCGCTCGCGGATGATGACGACGCACTGGCGCTTGCCGTTCTGGTTCTTGGCGAAGCGACGGTCGCGGCGGTTCTCTGAGAGGTTGGCGGGCTTGACGTAACCGCCGAAATAACCGCCATCGACTTCCGCAACCTTGCCTTCGCCGCCGATCACGCGGCCCTTGAGTTCAGCCGCCATCGCTTCGCGGATCTTGTGCAGGAGCACGAAGCAAGCCTTGTAGGACACGCCGAGATCGCGGGAGATCGCGAGCGCGCTCTTGCCCTTCACCTCATTGCAGAAGATCGCTATAGCCGCGAGATACATGCGGAGCGGGAGCTTGTGAGAGGCGAAGAGCGTGCCAGAGGTAAGCGTGAAGTCCTTGGCGCAGGCGCGGCAACGGAAGCGCAGGGAACCGTTAGCGCGGCGAGCCGAGTAGGCATCCACGCCGCCGCAATGCGGGCAAACCGGAGCGCCCTTTGTCTCAGGCCAGCGGATTTGAGCGAAGACTTCTTCCGCCTTCTCATCCGACATGCGGAACACCTGAGCAAGGCTGAGGGTCTTTGCTGCCTTGGAGAGTAGGAAGTGCTGCGCCATTGGTGTCATCCCCGTTCTTATGGTGTCGAATATGACACCTAAGATAGGGATTGTCAACGCAGAAAGTGTCAGATATGATCGCTTCAGATCAGGAGTGACACTATGGACACAGAAGAAGGCGGCAAGGAACTTGCCGAACGCCTATCGCGCTACATCAAGGGCGAGTTGAAGAAGGCAAACGTCACCTATGAGGCGCTAGCCGAACGCCTCAAGGAACATGGGTTTCAGAAGGAAACGAAGGACTCAATCAAGTCCAAGCTGAAGCGGGGAACGTTCACGGCGACGTTTTTCGTCTCCGTGCTGCTGGCGTTGGGAAAGGATGGGATTAGGCTGGAGGATATTTAACGAGAAGCTTATAAAGATAGTCGAATCCAATTCACTCCTTAAGGAGCGGCGACTGAGAATGTTAAAGAGGTATCGGCTGGCGAGTATAGTGGCACTCTCGCTGATTTCTTTTTTAGTCTTCTGTGGGCTGGAGAAGCAATCACATGCTGATTCCGCAAACGAGCAACAGAATGCTCAACGGGTCAAGATTGAACAGCATCCCAACGGTACTGCTAAGGGCGATAGAAATACCAGCCAGCAACAGAAAGCCTCCTCTGAGAAACTTATCCATGTACAGGAAACGCCACCCAGCCATTTGCGCATGGAAGGCCAGCCAGATAGCCAAAAAAGCGGAGATGACGCTTCCGAGTTTTGGGTCATTTCCGGCAGAAAGCTGAAAATAACTGATACGCTCTTGGCTATTTTTACCTTCTTTCTTGTCGTCATTGGAGCGTGGCAGGGGCACGTTATCTCGGGCCAAATCGAGCTTGCCAGAGGGCAATCCGCCGACACCAAAGCCTCCATCGCAGAAGCCGTGCGAGCTGCTACCGCTATGGAGCGTGTCGCCGATGGCATTGCCGAAAGTGTCAAGACTGGCGCTGAAAGCGTTGCCGCTCTTCGGGAAAGAACCGCAATGCAAATGCGCGCCTATGTATCTGTTTTGGTAGGCACTGCAATCTATCAGGAACGAGAAAAAAACGTCCGTTTTGAAGCAAGACCAGTAATTGTTAATAACGGGGGAACCCCAGCTCATAAGCTTAGTTATTGGGCAAATATCGCAATATTGCCAGCTATCTTGCCGGATGATTTTGCATTTCCCGAACCTTCCGAACGAAGTACTCAACATGCCGCTGTATTGGGTCCGCACCAACATTTTATAATCAATAAGGTAGTAGAAACCTTTATTCCAGATGATGAAGTCGCTGCGACAAAACTCGGTGTAGAAAGAGCGGTTTATATTTGGGGTTGTATCGAATACGATGACATTTTTGGGGATACTCACTACACTAAATTTGCTCAGTTGATAACGTGGATTGGCTCCGCCGGTGAAGAAGTTATTTATGGCTATTATTGCCAACGTCATAATGAAGCAAACTAAGGCGGCCAGAACCGCGCGGGCTCTCACTCAAAGCCCCTTGTGGCGTTTGCGCCATAATACCGGGATAATCGATAGCAGCGAGCGCCTGCGCCAGATGCGGCAGGATCGCCGTCTCCCTGTAGAGCGGCACGAGCACCGTATAGCGGGGAAGTTCGGCATCGCCAAGCAGGCGTGCTTCCTTCGCCTTCCGGCGCGGCAGTGCGATGTTGATAGCGGCTGCGGCCCGCAGCGCGATGGTCAGCAGGAAGAAGACCGACAATATCAGCGATGCGAGCGTCAGGGTTTCGGCGGGAGCGATTGCGACCGCGCCCAGCGCGAGCCCGGCCAGGACCGTGGCGAAATAGAGTTGCCAAGGCGCAACCCCAGCCTTCGCGCTCCAATCGGGCCGCGCCTTGAGGAGCCCGCGAACGGCCGTTTCGACAAGCTCGCGGCCATGCGAGCGCGTCACCGCGTCGATCAGCTGCTGACGCGTCATCAGCATGACGCGGTCGCGCTTCGGCCCGAGACGACGCGCGAGCGCCGCAAGCGTGGTCGGCGAATACGTCTCCCCATTGACGGCGATCATGGAGCCGCCCCCGCCCGAAAACCGCACCGGCTTTTCGAAGAGCCGCCATGCATCGTCGAGGATTTCCGGCAACCGCGTCGCTTCTCCGTCCGCGGGTTCGGAAAGCTGGAGCGAGCGCGACAGCCGCCCCGTCAGGTCCGACGCCTTGATCGCGCCTTGCGCTACGGCCGCCTGCACCAGCCCGACGCGGGCGCGGGCCGCGTCGTTCTCAAGTTTTCGGATCTGGTTTGGGGACGCGCCGAGTTCGACAAGAAAGCCACGCTCGATGTCGCTCAGAACCCAATCGGAATTCGCCGGGACGCGGCTGCTACCGCTTGCGTGCGCAATTTCGGAAGGGGTATGCTTCCACTCGAACGGGACGAAGGACTGCGGAGCGAGGTCCATTTTTTCTCTTTACGCAAAACTTATATTACAGGATGAGAAAGACCGCCTGCGGATGCCCTGTCCACAAACTGAAGGTTGCGGCCAATGATAAGTTCGAGACTGTTGCCGCCGCGCCGGGCGCTCCGCCTCATCGCGCTGTTTTTCTGTGTGGTTTTCGCGGTTACGGTGCTCGCCGCCGAGGACAATCCCGACGCGGCCGAAAGGGCCGAGAACGCGCAGAAGCTGCGAGACATTCAGGTTGGACCGAAGCCGGACTGGTCGTGGCTGCCGCAGCTTCGCGTGCTGACGGAGGCGGACTATCCGCCCTTCAACTACTATGACGAGGAAGGCCGGCTCACGGGGTTCAACATCGACCTCGCCCGCGCCATCTGCCGCGAGCTTTCCGTCGATTGCGACGTCTCCGCCGCCGAATGGTCGACGCTCGTGCCTTCGCTCACGGCGAATGAAGCGGATGCCGTGATCGCTTCCATGGCCATCAATGGCAAGACGGTCGCCGACGTGGACTTCACCAACCGCTATTACATGACGCCCGCGCGCTTCGTCGGCCGGACCGGCGCGCTGTTCCGCGAAGTCTCGGTCGAGGCGCTCAGGGGCGAGAAGGTCGCCGTCATCAAGGGGTCCGCGCACGAGGCGTTCCTGCGCGACTTCTTCGACGGCGCCAAGATCGTGCCGTTCGACACCGCCGCCGACGCACGCGGCGCGCTGAAGGCGGGCAACGTGGACCTCCTGTTCGGGGACGGCATTTCGCTGATGTTCTGGATACAGGGCACCGACGCGAACCGCTGCTGCGAGTTCAAGGGCGGCGGCTATACGGAAGCGCGCTATTTCGGCGACGGCGTCGGCATCGCGGTGAAGAAGGGCAATACGCGCCTGCGCGAGGTACTGGATTACGCGCTCGCCCGCGTCAAGGCTTCGGGCCGATATGAAGAACTGATGCTACGTTATTTCCCGCTGCCGCTTTATTAGAGCGCGGAGCGGCCGAAGCGTTCTGTGTTTGCACTACACCGATCCAACTCAATCGAAAGCGCGAGGACAGCATGGAACTCGACGGAAAGATCGCCATCGTAACCGGTGCGGCGGGCGGCATCGGCTTGGCAATCGCGAAACGCTACGTGCAAGCGGGCGCGCGCGTCGCCATCGCGGATGTGAGGCTCGACGCAGCCGAGCAGGCAGCGCGCTCGCTCGGCGGGCCGGACAAGGCGATTGCGCTCGAAATGGACGTGACGAGCGAGGACGCCGTGAATGCGGGCGTCGCGAAGACCGTGGAGACCTTCGGCACGGTGGACATTCTCGTGTCGAACGCGGGCGTGCAGATCGTGCATCCGGTGGAGGCTTTCCCCTACGCCGACTGGAAGAAGATGCTCGCGATCCACCTCGACGGCGCGTTCCTCACCTCGAAGGCGTGCCTGCCGCATATGTACAAGCAGAAGTCCGGCACGATCATCTTCATGGGCTCGGTGCATTCGAAAGCGCCGTCCGCGCTGAAATCGGCTTATGTGACCGCGAAGCACGGGCTTCAGGGCCTCGCGCGCGTGATCGCGATGGAAGGCGCAAGCCACGGCGTGCGCACCAACGTCATCTGTCCGGGCTTCGTGAAGACGCCGCTCGTCGAAAAGCAGATCCCCGAGCAGGCCGCGCGCCTCAACATCTCCGAGAGGGAGGTTGTGGAGCGCATCATGCTCGGCCAGACGGTGGACAAGGAATTCACCACCATGGAGGACGTGGCCGAGGTGGCGCTGTTCTTCGCGGCCTTCCCGACCAACGCGCTCACGGGCCAGTCGCTCGTGGTCAGCCACGGCTGGTTCATGAACTGAGCGGATCGCGGCGGACGTGCCGCCGCATCTCCCGCTATTGTCGCTCGTTCAGCGTGGCCTTGCCCGCGTTCGCCTTGACATGCGCCACGATGGCGTCAGTCGGCCAGCACGTCAGCGGAAGCCCCGCCCGCTTCTGATATGCGCCAACGGCCGCGCGCGTGCGCCCGCCCGCCTTGCCGTCAACCGTGTCGGCATAGAGGCCGAGGCCGCTCAGTCGCTTCTGCAAATATTCCACGTCGGAGGTGTGAACCTGGCGGATCGGCTCCCACGCCTTGGCGAAGGGCCCCTGCCCGCGGATGCGGTCGGCGAGATGGGCGACATAGAGCGCATAGAGGTCGCTCTTGTTGTATTCGCGGATCACCTGAAAGTTCTGCGTGGTGAGAAAGGCCGGGCCGTAGATGCCGGCGGGCTGAAGCAGCGACACCTCAACCCCGCGCAGCGCGTCCGGGAACCGCTCGCCCTTCAGCGGTCGCACGCCGAGACGCTCCCATTCGCCGACCGTTTTCGTCAGGTCGAGATAGCCGAGGCTGCAATCCACGCCTTCCGGCGCGCGCACCTCGAAGCCCCACGGTTCCTTCGCGTTCCAGCCGATGGCGTGGAGGTTGCGCGCCAGCGCCGTAAGCGCATCGGGCACCGAGCGCCAGATGTCGAGCTTCCGCCCGTCCGGTTCGACCGCGTATTTCAGATAGTCCGTCGGCATGAACTGCACGAGGCCGAACGCGCCCGCCCACGAGGTCTTGAAAGTCTCGGGCGTAATCGCGCCGATCTGCACCATCTTCAGCGCGTCGATGAACTGCTTCCGGAACAGTTCCGCGCGCCGCCCGATATAGCCTTGCGTGGCGAGCACGCGAAGCCCGCTATAGCCGTCGTGGTGCGTGCCGAACGCGGTTTCCCGGCCCCATAGGCCGAGCATGATGTAGGGGTCGACGTCGTAGCGGCTTTTCAGGTCGGCCAGCGTCTTCTCGTGGCGCGCGGCCAGATTCCGGCCCTTGACGCGCAAGCTCGCCATCTGCTGCTCGGAAACATATTGCGCGGGCGTGCGCACGAATTCCGGCTGCTCGCCCTGCGATTTGCGGTTGCCGATGTCGAGATCGGGCAAACTGAAATCCGCCGTGAGCGGGCGCGTGGCGCGGTCGTAGACCTCGGGCTTGACGCCCGCATCAAGTGCCGTCTGCCGGAACGACGCGACCCATGTGCGAAAGCCGTCCTGTGTCGGCTCGGCGGAGAGCGCGGGTCGCGCGATCGAGACGGCCAAAAGGACGCAGAGCAATCCGCCGCAAAACGCGACGAGAGAGGATATTTTGTGCTGTCTCCGATGTATCATCTTGTCTACCTCGTGGAACATGCGGCGGCGCAAGGCTTTCCGCTCTCGCCGCCTGCTTGCCTGTTCGGGGTCTTCGGGATCACGCATCACGTCAGGTGCGCGTCGGGGGATGAAATCATGCCATCCCTGAAGTTGGCCTATCATAGGAGGGACAATCACAGCGGGTAAAATTTTGTCTTTTTATGGTCAACGCCGATTTCTGAAAGGTTTACCTTGTCCGTGGCCTACATCAACAAGATCGCGACCGCAGTCCCGCCCCATCAGGTCCATAAAGCCTTCATCGCTTTTCAGAGGCAGATACTGACGGATACACGGCAGCGCTCGATTTTCGACCGCCTCGTGCAAATGGGCCAGATCGAAAATCGCTTCTCATGCGTCGTGCCCGCAGAGGACCACATAGGCGCGTCGATCAACGGCGAAGTCTTCTACGCACCCGGCAATTTCCCGAGCACCGGCAGGCGCATGCGTCAATACGAGATCGAAGCGCCTATCCTCGCCGAGCGCGCGGTCACGCGGCTGGACCTCGGCGCGACTAAGGACGAGATCAGCCACCTTATCGTCACATCCTGCACGGGCTTCTCGGCACCCGGCGTCGACCTCGAACTCGTCAGCCGCCTGGGCCTCAACCCTACCGTCGAGCGCACCATCGTCGGTTTCATGGGCTGCTATGCGGCCATCAATGCGCTGAAGCTCGCGCGCCACATCGTGCGCTCGGAACCATCCGCGAAGGTGCTTGTCGTCAGCATCGAGCTTTGCACGCTGCATTTTCAGGAAACGCAGGAGTTCGAGCAGATGATGCCTTTTCTCCTGTTCGCGGACGGCGCGGCGGCGGCGCTCATCAGCGCCGAACCGGTGGGCCTTTCGATGGAGCGGTTTTACGCGACGGTCATGCCCGAGGCTTCGGATCAAATGGGCTGGCATATCGGCGATCTCGGCTTCGACATGGTGCTGTCGACCCGCATCCCGGCCTCTGTCGGCGAGGCGATCAACCGCGCCGCCGACGCCATCCTCAACGGCTGGAAGACGAAGGACGTCGAGCTTTGGGCCGTGCATCCGGGCGGTCGCGCCGTGCTCGACGCGGTGGAAGCCGCGTTCAGCCTGCCGATCACGGCGCTTGAGGCGTCTCGGCAAACGCTGCGGGACTTCGGCAACATGTCGTCCGCAACCGTGCTCTTCGTGCTGAAGTCCGTGCTTGAGAACGCGCGGGCAGGCGCGAAAGGCTGCGCCATGTCGTTCGGGCCGGGGCTTACGGCGGAGACGATGCTTTTCGAGGCCGTGTAGCGCGATGCCCGATTTCTCCCGGCGGGATACCACACCGGAACTGATGGACCATGAGGAGGTGCCTTACGAGGAGCACCGCGCGGTGCTTCGACAACTCACACGCGCGAACGAGTTGTCGCTCGCCTATCGCCCGACGCTGGCCTTTTTCCGGCGGCTGAAGCGGGAGGGCCGCTGGCCGAAAGACCGCCCGCTCGTCGTTGTCGACGCCGCCAGCGGTTACGGCGACATGTCGCGCAAGGTGGACCGCTGGGCGCGAAAAAACGGGCTCGCGGCGCAATTCCTTGGCGTCGACATGAACCCGCGCGCGGCGCGCGCCGCAGCAGAAGCGACGCCACCCTCAGAGACCCTTACATGGATCACGGCAAATTTGTTCGACTTTCGGCCTGATTTGGGGGTGGATATCGTGATGTCTTCGTTGTTCACCCATCATTTGCCGGGACCGGAACTCGTGCGTTTCATTCGCTGGATGGAGGATACGGCGCGCATTGGCTGGATCGTCAACGATCTGGAGCGCCATCCGCTGCCCTACTATTTTCTCAAGGCCGTGTTCTTCGCGACGCGCCGGCACCGCTTCATGCGCCACGACGGGCCCGTGTCGGTCGCGAGCGCCTTCAAGCGCGAGGACTGGCAAAGGCTGCTCGCCGAGGCGGGGCTTGCCCCCGGCGCCACGAGCATCGAGTCGTGGACGCCGTTCAGGCTTTGCGTGACGCGGATCAGGGACGCGGCGGCATGAATTACGATGCAGCGGTGATCGGCGGGGGCCCGGCTGGGGCCGCCCTTGCCACTCATCTTGCGCGGGACGGGCGCAGCGTCGTGCTGTTCGAGAAAGAAGCCGTGCCCCACGACAAGGTATGCGGCGAATTCCTGAGCCACGAGGGCGTCGGCTATCTCGAGTCGCTCGGCCTTCCGGTGGACGAACTGGGCGCGTTGACGCTCACCCACGTGCGGCTCGCGGGGCCGAGCGAACCGGTCACGGCGCCGCTCCCCTTCGAGGCGCGAAGCCTGTCGCGGCGTGTGCTCGACGAGGCGCTGCTGCGGCTTGCGGCGAGCGCGGGCGCGGAAATCCGGCGCGGGGTACGCATCAAGGGCGTGCGTGGAACGATGAACGGCTTTGCCTTCCTGCCCGAACGCGGCAGCGAAGTGTTTGCGAACGCCGCGTTCCTCGCCAGCGGAAAGCACGACATCAAGGATTTCAAGCGCGAGCGCGGCGCCCACCCCGAATGCCTCGCGTTCAAGACGTACTGGCAGCTCCGGCCCGACCAGGCGGCGGCGCTTTCCGGCCATATCGAACTCATCCTGTTTCGCGGCGGCTATGCCGGCCTTCAGCCGGTCGAGGGCGGGCGCGCCAATCTGTGCCTCATCGTCCGCAAGGACATCTACGCCGAACGCTACGGCTCATGGGAAGCGCTGCTCGACGCGCTTCAGCATGAAGCACCGCACGCCGGACGGCGGCTTTCCGGCGCTGAATGCCTCACCGGCAAGCCGCTCGCCATCGCAGGCCTGCCCTACGGCTTTCTCGCCCGTTCGAATGGCTGGCTCTGGCGGATCGGCGATCAGGCAGCCGTCATTCCGTCCTTCTCGGGCGACGGCATGTCGATCGCACTCCACACCGCGCATCGCGCCGCCGAAATCTACCTTTCCGGCGGAAGCGCGGAGGCCTATCAGGCGGCGCTTGCCCGCGATCTGTCCGCACAGCTTCGCCGAGCCACGGCCTTGTCGCGCCTGCTCGTCAGCCCGATGGGACAGAAGATAGCGATGAATGCCGCCTATATGCTCCCGCGCATGCTGTCGCTCGGCGCGGACTGGACGCGCATTCCGCCGCGCGCGCTCGATCGAGCCGCGTTGTAGCGTCGTCGCGGCACGGCCGACGCATCATAAAAGTCTGTTCAAAACGAAGCGTCATCGGTGCCCGCTATGGTCTTTCGCCGGTTTGCGCCTTATAGCTTGGGGATCGTATCGACGAGACCGATCTATGAAAGGTGTCGCGATGATCCCGACCTTCGAAACGCCACGCCTCATTCTTCGCCCGCCTCGCATGGAGGACGCCGCCGCGACGCAGGCTCTTTTCCCGAACTGGGAAATCGTGCGCTTTCTGAGTGATCGTGTGCCTTGGCCTTATCCCGAAGACGGCGCGCTGACTTTCTATCGGGATTTCGTGCTTCCGGCCGTCGAAGCAGGCGAACTGTGGAGTTGGGTGATCTGGCTCAAGGGCGGTCCCGATCACCATATCGGCAGCGTCGAGCTGAGAGACGCGCAAGACGACAATCGCGGCTTCTGGCTGGGGCTGCCGTGGCACGGGCAAGGCATCATGACCGAGGCCTGCGAACCCGTGACGGACTTCTGGTTCAATACGCTCGGCCGCGAAACGCTGAGGGTCGCGAAGGCCCCGGATAACAGGGCTTCCCGCCGCGTCACCGAAAAGCAGGGCGCCCGCGTCGTCGCCGTCGAAAAGCGAAGCTATGTCGGCGGCATTTGCGAAGCGGAACTCTGGGAAATCACGCGCGAAGGCTGGAACGCGCGCAGCCGAGGCTGAAGCGACGCCTTGAATGTCAAGCCCGCCAGATCGCCCCGGAACTTCCTCCCGCAAATCGCTGGCGCGGCTGCCTTCCCTCGTGCTTCTGCGTTGCGCAGCGGAAGAGCCGTATCGCAATATTTTTGCTATTCGCGCGAGCTTTGCCTTACAGCGCGAAAAATGATTGCTTTCATGTGGGATCGGCGGTTGAATCTCCCCAAACGGAGGATGATTGATGACCGACACGACACCCGGCTTTGCAACCCTTTCCATCCATGCTGGCGCACAACCCGACCCCGCCACCGGCGCGCGCATCACGCCCATCTACCAGACAGCATCCTATGTGTTCGATAACGCCGAGCATGCCGCCGCCCTGTTCGGCCTTCAGGCGTTCGGCAACATCTACACGCGCATGAACAACCCGACGCAAGCCGTGCTCGAAGCGCGCCTCGCAGCGCTCGAAGGCGGCACGGCGGCGCTCGCGGTCGCGTCGGGTCACGCCGCTCAGTTTCTCGTCTTCCACGTGCTGCTTGAGCCGGGCGACGAGTTCATCGCCGCGCGTCAGCTTTATGGCGGTTCCATCAACCAGTTCAACAACGCCTTCAAGAAGTTCGGTTGGAACGTGGTTTGGGCCGACGGCGACGACCCGGCGAGCTTCGAGGCTGCCGTCACACCGAAGACGAAAGCCATCTTTGTCGAGTCCATCGCGAACCCCGGCGGCATCGTCATCGATGTGCCCGCGATTGCGGCGGTCGCCCGGAAAGCAGGCGTGCCCCTCATCGTCGACAACACCCTCGCGACGCCCTATCTCTTCCGCCCGAAGGAGCACGGCGCAGACATCGTCGTGCATTCGCTCACCAAGTTCCTCGGCGGTCAGGGCAATTCGCTCGGTGGCGCCATCATCGACAGCGGCACGTTCGACTGGCTCCAAAGCGGGCGCTATCCCGCGATTACGGAGCCGAACCCGTCCTATCACGGCCTCAACATCGGTGAGACTTTCGGCAACTTCGCGTTCGCTATCGCCGCGCGCGTGTTGAGCCTCCGCGATCTCGGCCCCGCCATTTCACCGTTCAACGCCTTCCTGATCCTGAATGGCATCGAAACGCTTCCCATTCGCATCGAGCGTCATGTGCAAAATGCGCTGAAGGTCGCCGAGTGGCTCGAGAAGCATCCGAAGGTCGCGTGGGTCAACTATGCGGGCCTGCCGGGCAACCGCTATTATGAGCTGGCCCAGCGGCTCACGCCGAAGGGCGCAGGCGCAGTGTTCACCTTCGGGCTGAAGGGCGGTTATGAGGCTGGCGTCAATCTCATCGCGAACGTGAAGCTGTTCTCGCTTCTCGCCAATATCGGCGACGTGCGAAGCCTCATCATTCACCCGGCCTCCACGACCCATTCGCAGCTCACGCCGGAGCAGCGCGAAGCGGCGGGCGCGGGCGACGACACCGTGCGCCTCTCCATCGGCATCGAGGACGCGGCGGACATCGTCGCCGACCTCGAACAGGCGCTTGCCGAGCAGTAGTGTTCGCGCGGCGTATCTCGCGAGGCCGGACGTAACCCGGTCTCGCGGGCGCGCGTCGGCCTCTCAATAGCGGCGCTCGAATGCCCGCAGATACCCCGGATTGAGGCGCGCAAGGATGTTGTCCTGAATGCTCGCGTCGGAATCCCAGCGATAGCGGAACGGCAGATCCTCGTCGTAGGGATACTGGCTGTAGTGGTATCGACCGTAGCAGCCGCCCTGCGCGCATGGGCTGACGCGATAGCAATTATAGGCGCACCAGTTCGAGAACAGGTCGCCGCGCCCGTAGCTGCGCCCGATGTCTGAAACGCGGATCGGGGATGTGACCGTCGCGGGCGCATCGAACCTCGGCAGAGACTGGGCCTCGGCCGCGAGAAACATCGAAGCGGCGGCGCAAAACATAAGTGACGCTCTCATGGCGTTCAATCCCGGTTGGCAGTGTGGCTTGCAGCATGCGCCATAAAAGTGGACGCCGGATTTACGTAAGAAGATTACCGGGCTCCATTTACGTTTCCGACCGGACTATCACCCGAACCAGAAGCCTGCCGCCGCCACGCAGGCCAGAAGCGCGCAATTCACATAATATGCGTTCGAAACGGCAAACCACGCCGGGCGACCGACAAGCTTGCGGCCGAGCAGCCAGAGCGCGACGGGCAGCGTCAGCAGCGGCAGGAGCGTCGGCGCGAACAGCACGGCGCCGAGCGCGCAAAGCACCGTCGGGAGCGCGTCGTCGATGAAGGCGTCTTGACGTGTCACCACCGCGCCGGGCGGATAGGTCCCGTCTTCGAAGGGCGCGATTGCCTTGCGCGCCTGACCGATGAAGAACAGGAAGAAGAGCACCCCCGAAATCGCGGCGGCGTCGACGACCCAGACCGGTGGACTCGACGAAAACAGGGCAGCCCCGAAGCCGACGAAAGGCTCGGTCGCGTCGCGCCACGTTTTCAGAATCGGGATGAAAAGCTCGCCGAACGCGAGCCCAAAGGCGCCCTCCAGGATCGACAGGAGCGCCAGGCTTTCCACCAGTATGGCGGCGCAGTACACGGCATCGGCCGCGATTGCCCTCAGCATTTCGTCGTTTCCCCCTTCGACGGCAATGATTAAAAGACGGTAAGACTTGCCTGTTATCCCCGCACTTTGCTTTTAGCGCTGGGTTTTCTCCTGCATACTCCGGACCGCTGGAAACGGAAATCCCGGCGTGCTGATTTCGGTACATCGCGCCGAGAGCAATCGTTTACAGGATGCGCAGGGTTTCACGCGAGGGCGTGTCAAACGTAAGGGATGCGTGGCGGTAACCGACAGCCGCGTTGCCCCGACGAGAGCGTCCTCGCGCATCCGTGCGTCAGGGAAATCCATGGGTTCTTGATGGTTCGTAAAGTGTTAGTGGGCATTGCGCTTCTCGCCCTCGCGGCGGCCGTCGCGCTGATGGCGGAACCTTCGCCGAAATCCGCCATGAAGGCTGCGACGGCGCCCGCCGCCGTCGTCGTCTCCACCGTGCCCGCGCGCGTCCGCGACGTGCCCGTTCTCTTGTCCGGTATCGGCGCGGTCGAAGCTTTCCAGACCGTGCAGATCCGCTCGCGGGTCGACGGCACGCTCAACAAGGTCAACTTCGCGGAAGGCCAATTCGTCAAGAAGGGCGACGTGCTTGCCATCATCGATCCGCGCCTCTACCGCGCGGCGCTCGACTCGGCCAAGGCAAAGCTCGCGCAGGACAAGGCTCAACTCGCATCCGACGAGAAAGACCTCAGCCGCAGTGTCCAGCTTTCGACCCAGCGCTTCGCCTCGCAGCAGACGGTGGATCAGCTCACCGCGAAAGTCGGCATAGGACGCGCGCTCGTGCAGGCCGACGAAGCCGCCATCCGAACCGCTGAAACCAACCTCAGCTATACCACGATTGCCGCTCCCTTTGACGGGCGTATCGGCATCTCGGCGGTTCACGTCGGCAATATCGTCCGCGCAAGCGACCAGAGCTTCATCGCGGAACTGACGCAGGTCGATCCGATCTCGCTCGTCTTCACCCTGCCGGAGGCGAGGCTGCCTTTGATCCGCGAGGCGCAGAAGGCGGGGCCCGTTTCGGTGGTCGCTCTCGATCACGATGCGAAAAAGCCGGTGGCGACTGGCAAGCTCACGGTCATCGACAACAAGGTCGATCAGACGACGGGCACGATCCGCCTCAAGGCGAAGTTCGACAACAAGAACGATGCGCTGTGGCCGGGCCAATATGCGCCCGTCCTCGTCGAGGCAGATATCCGCAGGAACGCAGTCACCGTGCCCTCCGCCGCGGTCCAGCGCGGGCCGAACGGCCTTTACGTCTGGGTTGCCACGCCTCAGGGGCGCGCCGAGATGGCCGCCGTGGAAATCGGGCCGAGCCATGAAGACGAAACGGTGATCGCCAAGGGCGTGACCGAAGGCGATGTCGTCATCGTGTCGAACCAGTATCGCCTCCGCCCCGGCATCCAGATCGAGCAAAAGACAAAGCCCGTCGCCGCGAACGACGCAGCGGGCCGCACATGAGCATTTCCACGCCTTTCATTCTTCGCCCGGTCGCGACCACTTTGATGATGGCGGCCATCGTGTTGTCGGGCGTGGCGGCGTTCTTCTATTTGCCTGTCGCGCCTCTCCCGCAGGTGGACTTCCCGACGATCCAGGTTTCGGCGCAGCTTCCGGGCGCGTCGGCGCAGACCATGGCTTCGTCGGTCGCCACTCCGCTCGAACAGCAGTTCGGCCAGATCGCGGGCGTGACGCAGCTCACTTCCACGAGCACGCTCGGCAATACGCAAATCAACATCCAGTTCGAGCTGGACCGCAGCATCGACGCGGCGGCGCAGGACGTGCAGGCGGCGATCACGGCCGCCGGTCGCAAGCTGCCCATCTCGCTCAGTTCGCCGCCGAGCTATCGCAAGTTCAATCCCGCCGATCCGCCCATCATCATCCTGTCGGTGACGGCGGACACACTGCCCATCACCGAAGTCAGCGACCAGGCGGAAAATATCCTCGCGCAGCAGATTTCGCAAATTCGCGGCGTCGCAAATATCATCATCGGCGGGCAGCAGAAGCCGTCGGTGCGCGTGCAGGTCGATCCGGAGCGGCTCGCCTCGCGCGGACTGACGCTGGAAGACGTGCGCGCCATGCTCGGCACCATCACCGCCGATGCCGCGAAGGGTACCGTTCAGGGCGTGGAACAGAGCTTCACCATCGCGGCGAACGACCAGATCGTGAAGCCGGAAGACTACGACAAGGTCATCCTCGCCTATCGCAAGGGCGCACCGATCCGCGTCTCGGATGTGGGGCGGGCCGTTGCGGGTCCGGAGAACACGCTTTCAGGCGCATGGGCCAACGGCAAGCGCGCCGTGCTGCTCGTCGTCTTCAAGCAACCGGGCGCCAATGTCATCGAGACGGTCGACGCGATCAAGGCGGCGCTTCCAAGGTTCGCGAGCGTGATCCCGGCGGGCGTCAACATCAAAGTCATGAACGACCGGACGGAGACCATCCGCGCCTCTGTCCACGAGGTCGAGTTCACGCTCGCGCTCACCATCGGGCTCGTGGTGCTTGTCGTTCTCCTGTTCCTGCGCGATCTCCGCGCCACGCTGATCGCGAGCGCCATCGTGCCGATCTCGCTGATCGGCACCTTCGCGGTGATGTATGTCGCGGGATTCAGCCTCGACAATCTCTCGCTCATGGCGCTCGTCATCGCGGTCGGCTTCGTGGTGGATGACGCCATCGTTGTCGTCGAAAACATCGTCCGACACGTCGAGAACGGCGAGACGCCGTTCCGCGCCGCCCTGAAAGGCGCGAGCGAAATCGGCTTCACCGTGTTGTCGATCAGCCTTTCGCTCGTCGCGGTGTTCATCCCGCTCCTGCTGATGGGCGGGATCATCGGGCGGCTGATGCATGAATTCGCGATGACCGTCAGCGTAACCATCGCGGTTTCGCTCATCGTGGCGCTGACGCTCACGCCGATGCTTTGCGCGCGCTACCTGACGCCGCACGCCGAGCAGCGGCCGGGCCTCGTCTCGCGCGCGATCAGCCGCTTTTTCGAGGCGCTTCAGGCGGGTTACGCGCGCACGCTCGACGTGGCGCTGCGCTTCCGCCTGTTCACGCTCATGGTCTTCTTCGCAACCCTCGGATTGACAATCTATCTGTTTGTCATCATCCCCAAGGGGTTCTTCCCGGTCCAGGATACGGGCATCCTCGTGGCGATCACCGACGCGCCGCAGGACATCTCGTTCGGCGAGATGGTGAAGCGTCAGCGCGCGCTGGCCGACATCATCGCCGAAGATCCCGACGTCGCCACTGTCGCCTCTTTTCTCGGCTCATCGCCCGGAGCAACGCTCAACTCCGGCCGCATCTTCATTCGGCTGAAGCCGTGGGGCGAGCGCCAGACGGGAGCGCTCGATATCGTAAACAGGCTGCGCCCGAAGCTCGCCGAGGTGCAGGGCGCGGCGGCGTTCCTGTCGCCCGCGCAGGACATTACTGTCGGGGCGAGGGCATCGCGCGCGCTCTACCAGTATACACTTCAGGACGCGAGCCTCGAAGAGCTGAACGAGTGGACGCCGCGCATCGTCGCGAAGCTCAAGACTCTGCCCGCGCTCGCCGACGTCTCGACCGATCTCCTGATCAACGCGCCGCAACTCTCGGTGAGGATCGACCGCGACCGCGCCTCGCTTTACGGCATCACGCCCCAGCATATCGACGCGACGCTGAACAGCGCGCTCGGCCAGCGTCAGGTTGTGCAATACTACACGCAGCTTTCCACCTACAATGTGGTGCTCGAAATCCTGCCGGAACTTCAGACGCAGCCGGACGTGTTGAACCGTCTCTATGTGCGCTCGCCAAATACCGGGCAGATGCTGCCGCTCTCGACGCTCGTGACTTTCGACACCGACAAGACGGGCTATCTGTCGATTACCCATCAGAGCCAGTTTCCATCCGCGACCGTGTTCTTCAACCTGAAGCCCGGCGTTTCGCTCGGCGAGGGTGTGGTGGCCGTGAACGCGGCGATGGCGGAAATCGGCGCGCCGAAAACGCTGATAGGCAGCTTCCAGGGCAATGCACAGGCCTTTCAGGATTCGCTGCGCACAACGCCGATCCTGATTTTGGCCGCGCTCATCACCGTCTACATCATCCTCGGCATGCTCTACGAGAGCTTCATCCACCCGCTCACGATCCTGTCGACGCTGCCTTCGGCGGGCGTCGGCGCGCTGCTCATGCTGATGGCGTTCGGCTTCGACCTGTCGGTGATCGGCATCATCGGCATCATCCTGCTGATCGGCATCGTGAAGAAGAACGGCATCATGATGGTGGACTTTGCCATCACGGCGGAGCGGCAACGCGGGCTATCGGCGGAAGAGTCGATCCGCGAGGCGGCGCTGCTCCGCTTCCGCCCGATCCTGATGACGACGGCGGCGGCGCTGCTCGGCGGCGTGCCCCTGATGCTCGGCACCGGCTCCGGCTCGGAACTGCGGCAGCCGCTCGGCTACGCCATGGTGGGCGGTCTGGCTCTCAGTCAGATCCTCACGCTCTACACGACGCCGGTGATCTATCTCTATCTCGACAAGTTGCAAAGCCGGCTGACGCGCGGCGCGAAAGCGCCGCCGGAGGCCACGCCGGACGAGGAGGCGCGGGAACCCGAGATGGCCGATGTCCTTCCCGAGCCGCCGCGCAAGGCCGCGGAGTAGGGCGGTCCTGAACTTGCAGGACGAGACAAGGCGTGAGCATGCTCACGGGCGTTGACTGGCTTCCCGGTCACAGCGTTCCGCCAAGGCAAGATCGCCGAGACTCCCCGGCGCCCCGCTTCTTGCAACATAGGCCTTGGCGCAAACGCCGATTTGCGGCGGCGTGAGCGACGCCTCGAAAAGATCGTACCCCCTCTTCAGGTCTCGCCAGAACCCGTCCCATTGATCCGAACTGTGGACGGCGAATTGCGTCTCCGTCATCCGGAACGGAAAGATATGCACGCTGAAGCGTTTCTGCCTCCCATCGAGAGCAGCGGTGACGAGATCCCATATCTCATCGATCACCGGGTCGGTCATGGCATAGCAACCCACGGAGAGGCAGGCGCCATGCACCATGAGAAATGAACCCGTGCGGCCGTTGGCGGCATCGTAGAGATTCGGGTAGCCGAGATTGAAGGAGCGGCGATAGCTGCTGTTCGGATTGAGTTGGCTGCGCCCTACCGTATAGAATCCCTCGGGCGCCTGACGGTCGCCTTCGCGGAGTTTGGGGCCAAGTCCGCCCGAATAGCGGCAAACAGGGTAGGACGCGAACAGGACGAAACGGTCTCCGCTCTTCATCCAGAGTTCGAGTTCGCGCTCGCGCTTGAAGATGCGGATGAAGACCGGCGCGCCCCGCGCGACGCCCTTTTCAGCAAGCCGTTCGTCGAGCCGACCAAGATCCGGCGTGCCCGGAAGCGGCCAGCCAAGCTTCGCGTAAAGAAGGCGTTGGGCGTCGTAGACGGCGAGACGGACGCGAACAAGGTTTTCTTCGCCGCGCCGGATGAGGTCCGGCCAAAGCGTCAGCGTCAGAACGGTCAGCGCTCCGGCAAGTGCGCCTGCGACTGAAACCCGGAAAATCGAGATAAGAACCTGCATCGGTCTCCGACGATCAAGAGGCGGCGAGACGCAGACTTATAACACTTTTTCTTAAAATCGACAGGTAGGATGCTTCGGAGCGTGAGGCGACCCACGCTCCGAAAAATCGATCCGCGACTACTCTTCCAGCAGCGAACGCAGCATCCACGCGGTCTTCTCGTGAACGTCGAGGCGCTGTGTCAGGAGATCGGCGGTCGGCTGGTCGTTCGCCTCTTCGAGAAGCGGGAACAGATCGCGGGCCGTGCGGGCGGTTGCCTCCTGCGCGTCGACGAGGTAGCGAACCATGTCGAGCGCCTTTGGCACGCCCGCCACTTCCTTGATCGATGTCAGCTTGCCGAACTCGGCATAGGTGCCGGGTGCCGGGAAGCCGAGCGCGCGGATGCGCTCCGCGATGAGGTCGAGCGCGTTCCACTGCTCGGTATATTGCTCCATGAACATGACGTGGAGCGTGTTGAACATCGGCCCCGTGACATTCCAGTGGAAATTGTGCGTCATGAGGTAGAGGCTGTAGCTATCGGCAAGAAGGTGCGACAACCCGTTCGCAATCTTCTCGCGCTGTTCTTCGGGGATACCGATGTTGATTTGCGGTGCGCGTTTCATATGATGTCCTTCCAGGTGAATGAGATCGAAAAGGCGGCTCCAGCGCCTGACTCATGCCGATGAACCAGTTTGGAAAATCCGCAGGAGCCGTATCCGGTCAGCCTTGATCGAGCTGATCACTGAACCGTCTCCAAACCCTCAACGAGAGACCGTTTTCCGGTCTGTCGTTCTGACCGAACCAGTCTCCGAGGGAATATAATGCTCGCCGTCACGCTTTGTGAGGTATGGCCGTTCATCTTCTAACGGAAACTTGGCAGCGAGGGTCTCGCGATCACGCGAGCCTTCCGGATGCGGCGGCGGCGTGAACCGACAGGTCTCGGATGGAAGGCGCGAGCCCCGTCAGCGGATTTTGCGGGTCCCATTTCAGCGCGATGGTCTGAAACCGGCATGCGAGCGCATCGTAGATCAGGAGCCTGCCGATGAGCGCGCCTTCGAGGCCGAGGATCGCCTTCACCACCTCCACCGCCTGCAAAGTGCCGATCACGCCCGCCACGGGGCCGAACACGCCCGCTTCCTCGCAACTCGGGATTTCGCCCGGCGCGGGCGGCTCTGGGAAAACGTCGCGATAGCTCGGGCGCGGCGTCCCCGCCTCGTCGGCCTCGAAGGCGCGAAAGGTGGAGACGTAGCCTTCCATCTGGCCGAGCGCCGCGAAGACGAGCGGCTTCCGCGCGAAATAGCAGGCGTCATTCACCAGATAGCGCGTGGCGAAATTGTCCGAGCCATCGGCCACGATGTCGTAGCGCGAGACGATGGAAAGCGCGTTTTCGGCGGTGAGGCGAAACGGCATCGCCTCGACTTCCACATGCGGGTTGAGCGCGCGCACGAGCGCCGCCGCGCGCTCCGCCTTCGGCTCGCCGATGTCGTCGGTGCGATAGGCGATTTGCCGCTGAAGATTGCCGAGCGAAACGCGGTCGTCGTCGATGATACCGAGCGCACCGACGCCCGCCGCCGCGAGATACATCAGGAGAGGCGAGCCGAGCCCGCCCGCGCCCACGACCAGCACGCGCGCCGCCTTGAGGCGTTGCTGCCCCTGTCCGCCTATGTCCTTGACGAGCAGATGGCGCTTGTAACGCTCGATTTCTTCGGGCGAGAGGTTTGTCATGTTCCTTGTCGGCCGGTGGCGCGCCTAATCTATGCGTAGATCGCGGCCATGTTAGTCGTCGCGATTGCGCCGCCCGCTTTTATTCGTCTGTCGTCTCGTCGCGTATGGTCAGCGTGGTCAAGGTCCGACCTCCCATCATGGCGCTAAAGCCGCGCGCGCCGTTTCTCGACCCGCTCCCCGACGATGTGCGCCTGCGGCGCAGCGTGCGCGAAGGTGGCGGGGACGGCGGCGTCGTAGCCGAGGATGCGCTCGACCTTGCCCGATAGGCCGCTCAACGGCAGCCGCAACCAGATCAGCAGCAGATGCTCGCGACCGGCGGCGGGACCGCGCACGGTTCCTTGCATCGGTAACTGCTGATCGATCACGCTGCGATAAACAGCACGCCAATAGTCTCGTTTGTGCTGAAAGCCGATGTCGAATACCGCGCGTCCGGTGATCTCCGCGCCGTAGATCTGGCCGACTCGCGTACCGGCGAGCCGGTAGCGCAGCGACTCGATGTCGTCGCCGCAATCGAGAAGACTCAAGCCCGAAAGAAGGTGAGGAATCGCAATCGGATCAATGTCGAAGCGTGACGGCAGCGGACGCGACTGCGCACAGGCCCGCCAATAGCCGTAAAGCTCCTGTTGCTCGCGCATGATCACCTGCGCCCGGAAAGCGATTTCCGAAGCCATCCGTCCCTCCGATGTCCGCGCGCAGGTCCGCCACCAGCGCCGACCACCATGTTTCGCGAACTATCGGTGATTTGCATGTTGCAGCGCAAGTCATTCGAACCGGGCTGCGCCCCTCAAATCAAAGAAGAGGTGTTCGAGGGGCGGAGCAGCGGCTGCAATAGGTGGCGAGGAAGGAAGGGCCGGCAAAAAACGTGCCTTAGCGGCCCTTGCGCTGACCGAGGCCCATCTTCTTCGCAAGATTGGAGCGAGCTTCGGCGTATTTCGGGGCGACCATCGGATAATTTGGCTCCAGACCCCACTTTTCCCGATATTCTTCGGGGGACATATTATAATGCGTGCGCAAGTGCCGCTTCAGCGACTTGAACTTCTTGCCATCTTCCAGACAGATAATGTAGTCGGGCGTCAATGATTTCTTCACGGCGACGGCTGGCTTCAGCTCTTCCTTCGGCACAGGAACGACATTGGACGACGCACGATTAAGGGCCGAGTGGACCTCGCCGATGAGGCTGGGCAAATCCCCCGCCACGACCGCATTATTGCTGACATAGGCAGAAACGATTTGGGTTGTGAATTCTACAAGCTCATTATTCTCGAATTTCTCATCAAGCATTTGCGGGCTCCTGGTACGGCCTTGAGCTGCACTTTCCAATCCTTTGTAGGAATTGCTCTGGATTTCGGCTTTGTCAAGCCAGCGCGGCTCGGATTTGCGTCTTGTGCCGAGATCCTTGACCTTATTTGCTTGTTTCACAATCGTCTGCCTTTCGGATTTGAACGGAATACATGCTATATATCATGTGAAGGGCGCTACTCAAGATTTCATTCAAGGAATCCGACTGAAATTTTGTACGCAGATTGAGTGCTTCTTCCGGAAAACAGGACCGTTTCGTTCAGATGGAAAACTCTGCTTCATGTGTACGCAATGTCGCAGCTGTAACGCGGTGGTATTCATGATGCGCCCGAATCGCCCGCGCGTATGCCCCGAGAAGTTGTATGCCGTTGCGGGAAAGATACAGGCTCGACTTCCGGCTCAGGCCCTATATTGCCCTCTTGCTTCGGTAGCCACCGCTTCGTTGAGGGTTGATTTCACTTCGATTGACACGATGCGATTGTATTGGTTTCGCCCGAAAACTAACTTCATCGAAAGTTGTGCGAAGACATTATCGTCGCGGATTGCGCAAGCGGTTGCAACGGTTGCACCTCCCGTTCCGACCCGGCCCGCTTAAGCTCTTGGGGTCACACCTATATGCCAGCAGAAGACAGAGTTGTCGCCCCCCCGTCACTCCTGAATCCGGAGGTATATGACTGCGGCGAAAGTGCCATCCTCGTCGATTTCGGTGCTGGCTACAGCAAATCGATCAGTCTTGCCATCCTTCAGATCTCGGAGCGGCTGCATGGCAGCCATCTCGAAGGCTATCGCGAAAGCATACCGGCCGTCACTTCTCTCACGATCTCCTACGATCCTCTTGTACTGTCGAAGGAACGCCTCGTCGCGGCCATCGAATCGGCGTGCGCGACGCCGCTCGGAACGGGTGCCGCCTCCCGCCTGTGGATAATCCCTTGCGTCTATGGTGGCGCCTCCGGGCCGGACCTGGGCGATATCGCCCGCGCGGCGCGGCTTTCGGAGACGGAAGCGGCGGGGCTGCATGCAAGCGAAACCTACGTCGTTTCCATGCTCGGCTTCCTTCCGGGCTTCGCCTATCTCGTCGAACTGCCGGAGCGACTGCGCGTGCCGCGTCGGGCCACGCCGCGTGCCCGCATTCCCGCCGGATCGATTGCCATCGCCGCCGACATGACGGCGATTTATCCGCTCGAAAGCCCCGGCGGCTGGCACCTCATCGGATGGACGCCCGTGCCGATGTGGGACATGGCGAGGCGCGATGAGCCGCTGCTTCGGCCCGGCGACCGCGTGCGCTTCAGGGCAATCGACGCGGGCGAATCGGAAACGCTGCGCGCCCGTGTCGCCGAGGGTTGGATGCCCAAGCCCGAGGATGTCGCGTGAGGCCCGCGCTGACTATTGTGGAACCGGGCTTCGCGGCGACCATCCAGGATCGCGGGCGCGAAGGCTGGCAGCGATTCGGCGTCCCCGTGTCGGGCGCCCTCGATCCGGAGGCGCTCGCGGCGGCGAACATCCTTGCGGGCAACGCGCCGGACAGCGCCGCAATCGAGGTGATGGGTGCGGGGCTGCGCCTGCGCGTCGACGCGGAGAGCGTGACGCTCGCCGTGGCGGGCTGCGCCGCGCCGGTCCGTATCGAACGGGAAAGGGCGCCGTCGTCGGCCGAGCCGCTGCGGAGCTTCATGGCGCATCGCGGCGAGGTGTTGCGGTTTCCGCCACCGAAAAATGGCGCGGTTTATTACATCGCGGCGGCGGGCGGCTTCGCCATCTCGGCTGTGCTCGGCAGCCGCTCGACCTACACGCGCGCCCGGCTCGGCGGTATCGAAGGCCGCGTGCTCCGGGCAGGCGATGCGATTGCGCTGATGCGGGGAACCGCGCCCGGCGCGCCGCCGCTTCTCCTCGACGCGCGTTTCGACGCCCCGGAAAAGCTTCGCGTCATGCGCGGACCGAACGCCGATTATTTCACGGAGCGTGCGTTCGATTCGCTGCTCGGCGCCGCATATACGGTTGCGCCCGCGTCGGACCGGATGGGCTTGCGCCTCGAAGGAACGGCGCTCGACCGCGCGAAGCCGGGGGAGGTGTCGCCACAGGGCACGACGGCGGGTGCGCTTCAGGTTCCGCCGGACGGGCAGCCGATTCTGCTGCTCCCTGACCGGCAGACGACGGGCGGTTATCCGCGCATCGCGACCGTGATCGGTGCGGACATCGCGGCGGCGGGGCGGCTTGCGGCGGGCATGGCGGTGCGCTTCGCCGAGGTCGGCCGCGAAGAGGCGGTAGCAGTGCTGAAAGCCCGCGCCGAGTGGCTGGCCGCGCTGGCGTCGTGCCTTCGCCCCGCGCCCGACCACGCAATCACCGCCGAACGCCTTCTCGGCGAAAACCTCATCGGCGGCGTGACATCCGGCGAGATCTGAGCGATGTCTCCGGCGCGATGCATCGCATCGCTGCTGTCAGCTTTGCGAAGCTACTTCGCGGCCTTCTCGCGGATCAGCCCTTCCTGCGCCACCGATGCGACGAGCGTGCCGTCGCGCGAGAAGATGCTGCCCCGGCAGAAGCCGCGCGCGCCTTGCGCGCTCGGACTGTCCATCGCGTAGAGCAGCCACTCGTCTGCCTTGAACGGGCGATGGAGCCACACGGCGTGGTCGAGGCTCGCGAGCATCAGGTCCGGCTCGAACAGCGAGCGGCCATGCGCCACGAGCGCCGTGTCGAGCAGCGAAAAATCCGACGCGTAAGCCAGCACACACTGATGCAGCCGGAAATTGTCCGGCAGCGCGCCGTTCGCGCGAAACCAGATATATTGCTTTGGCTCGACCTTCTCCTTGCAGAAGAAGCGCGAAAGGTCCACCGGGCGCAGCTCGATCGGCCGGTCCCGCTCCCAATAAAGGCGCATGACTTCGGGCAGAATCGGCAGCAGGCGCGCCTTCAATTCTTCTTCCGAGGGCAGATCTTCCGGCTGGGCAACTTTCGGCATCTCGACCTGATGCTCGAAGCCGGTCTCGGGCGCGTGGAACGAGACCGCCATGGTATAGATCGGCCGCCCGTGCTGAATGGCGGTCACGCGCCGCGTCGTGAAGCTGCCGCCATCGCGGATGCGGTCGACGTGATAGACGATCGGCACTTTCGGGTCGCCGCCGAGCAGGAAATAGGCGTGCAGCGAATGCGCCACGCGGTCTTCATCCTCGACCGTGCGATAGGCGGCCGTGAGCGCTTGGCCGACCACCTGACCGCCGAAAACGCGCTGCCAGCCGTTTTGCGGGCTTCGCCCACGGAACAGATTGTGTTCCAGTTGTTCAAGATCGAGTATCGACAGAAGTTGATCGACCGCCGGCATGGGTGCCCTTCCTAAGCTTCTCCATCCGAGATAACGGTCCTCCTTCGAAATCTGTCAAGTTAGTCGGAAGCCTGACGCGAGGTTGGCTGTGAGCGAGATTCAGAATAGTCGGTTCGATATCGTCATCAGTGGCGGAAGTTTCGTCGGGCTCGCGCTGGCGCGCGCGCTCGAAGCGTCGGCGCCCGGCGCGTTTGCCATCGCGGTGATCGAGCAACGCACGCTCGCCGCCGCAACCGCCGACCCCCGCACCGTCGCGCTCACGGCCAGCGCCAAGGCGATGCTCGAAGCGACCGGCATATGGGAGCGGATCGCGGACAAGGCGGAGCCGATCCGCCGCATCGTGCTCACCGATTCGCCGCTCGAATCGCCCGTGCGGCCCGGCCTGATCGGCCTCGACGCCGACGATACGCCCACGGGCGCGCCGACCGCCTATGTCATCGAGAACGCGGCGCTGCTTCCGGCGCTTCTCGCCTCGCTCGAAGGCCTGCCGAACGTCTCCTTCTTCGCGCCCGACGCCATCGACCATTTCGAAACGCGCGATGAGGTTGTGTCCATCGGGCTGCGGTCCGGGGCGGCGCTCTCGGCAAGGTTGCTCGTGGCGGCGGACGGGCGCAATTCGGCGGCGCGCGAGACGATCGGCATCGGAACGCAAAGCTGGCCGTCGGACAAGGTGGGCATCGTGGCGACCGTCGGCACCGAGCGGCCGCACAATGGCACGGCGTGGCAGCATTTTTTGCCCGCGGGACCGTTCGCGATTTTGCCCATGACCACGGCCCCCGATGGCGGCAATCGCGCGTCGGTCGTGTGGACCGAGGATGCGGCCGTTGCTCGCGGCATCCTCGCTCAGGATCGCGAAACGGTGCTGACCGAGTTGTCGCGCCGCTTCGGGCCGGAACTCGGCGCGCTGACGCTTCTGTCGAACCCGCTGGCGTTCCCGCTGTCGATGGTGCTCGCGCGCGAGTTCGTGCGGCCGCGATTTGCGCTTGTCGGCGACGCAGCGCATGGGCTGAACTGGATCGCGGGGCAGGGGCTGAACCATGGGCTCAAGGATGTCGCGGCGCTGGCCGAAACGCTCGTCGATGCGGCGCGCCTCGGCCTCGACATCGGCGATGTGACGATCCTTCGCCGCTACGAGCGCTGGCGGCGGTTCGATGTCGTGACTTCGGCCTTTTCCGGCGCGGCGCTCAACGCGTTCTTCTCCAACGACTGGACCGGCCTTCGCATGCTGCGCAATGCCGGTCTGCGCACACTCGACGGCATCGGGCGGCTGAAGACGCTGTTCATGAACGAGGCGGCGGGCCGCACGGGCGAGGTGCCGAAGCTTTTGCGCGGCGAGGCGCTTTAAGCTTGGCACCGAGCCGCGCACTTATTTCGCGGCGTCCGAGCGTTCAAAGCGGGACCAGAACAGTTTGAGCAACGCCGCGGTGCGCGCGGGCGCTTCGAGCATCGGCAGGTGGCCGACGTCCTTCATCATGAGGATTTCGCTGCCGGGAATGAGGCTGGCCAGGACGCTGGCTTCCGCCGGGTCGAGGATCTTGTCGGCTTCGCCCCATACGACGAGCGTGGGCGCGGCGATTTTCGGCGCCCAGTGCGTGGCGGGAAGCTCGGGCGACAGGATCATCTCGCGAAAAAGATGACGATAGACGGGCGCGCGGGCGATCTGATCGCGCGCCACGAGCGCCGCGAGGATGGCATTCTGGAAGCCGCCGCCGTTCTTGCCGGAAAGAAGCTTGAAGATCGCTTCCATGTCCTCCGGCTTCTCGGCGATGAGGCCGTTCCTGCCATCGAGGAGGCCCGCTTCGAACGGGCTCAATCCTTCGCCCGCGACGCCGGCGCTGTCCATCAGGATGAGGCTTCGCACGAGGTCGGGGCTTTTCGCCGCGACCAGCCCCGCGAGCGCGCCGCCCATCGAACTGCCGATCCAGTGAGCCCTGCCGGCGCCGGTCTGCGCGAACCATGCCTCAAGTCGCTCCGCCTGCGCATCAAGACGATACGAAGCCTCCGGCACGAAGCTGCTTTCGCCGAAGCCGGGGATGTCCGGCACGAGGAGGCGATGCAAGCGCGCGAGGAAGAACACGACGTTGAGCCAATTTTCCTTGGAAGCCGAAAAGCCGTGAAGAAGCACGGCCGCAGGTTTGTCGGCGGGACCGGCGTCCCAGTAGCGAAGCTCGTGTCCGTCCACCGTCGTTGAGCGCGCACGAATTCCGGGCAGGAAGCCGATAGCGCGGCGGACGCGACGATAAAATCCGCCCGGCTGCCGCCAGTCCCGCAGGAGCATGGGATCGACGCTTGCGGCTTTACTCAAATATTCCGTCGCCGCGTGTTCGAAAAGCGCCGATTGCTCCGGGCCGGTGGCGCCGCGAGACGTGAAATGAGTCATGAATGTCTGCGCAGCCCCAGATTGTTTTCCTATAGTTGGCGTCCGCCGACGGAACAAAAAGGCCCGAAAACGTCTTTTTGCCTCTAAATATAATCGAGCGAATTCTCACAAAACATAAGAAAAGGGCGCTCATGGGGGGGCGGAAAATGAGGGCGGGCATGCAAGAAAGCCATTCGGCTTGCGGGGCGCTGAAATATCCTTCCGGAAAGGCCGATCTCATCGACGCGGCCGTCAAGCTGGCGGCGGAAAAACGCGGCTTCGCGGCGCTTGGGCTTCGCGAGGTGTGCCGGGAAGCGCAACTGACGCCCAACACCCTTTACAGGCATTTTTCGTGCTTCGACGAACTCTGTTTCGCCGCGCTCGAAAGAACGATTTGCGTCTGGCGGCCGAAGCTGAAGGCGTTTCGCAGGGCGGCCGCCGCAGATGCGCTGGCCCGTGTTCCGTTCGGGCCCGACGAGGAGGAATGGGAGAAATCCCTGATCAGGGCCAGCATCGTCGTGCGCATGACCATGGAAAGCTTCTTCGACTACGTAGCGGAGAAGCCCCAGTCTTTCGTCATCGGGATGAGCGTCTCGACCGGGCCGTCGCCGGAGCAGAGGCGGCGGCTCAGGGAAGAGATCGAGCAGATGGCCATCGACCTCTATCGCGACATTCGTCTTTTCAACCTCATCCCCGCCGTGAGCGATGCAGGCGTCGGAGAGATTGCCGCAAACATCATCAGGCAGCATCTTCCGCTCTCAGCCGAATATCTCGACATGCCCGAGCGGCGCGAGGAAGTGAAAGCGGCGGGAATCCGTGAGATGATCCGGCTCGCCGCCGGCGTCATCGCGATAGAAATCACGGATTCCGAAAGGCTCATGAGTCTGATCGATGTGGCGCGCTCGGACGGCCTCTACACTCACGCGCGCATGGCCCGCCTGAGCGAAGACAGCCGCACAGCGCCGGTGGACAGGATAATTGCTGCGTAAACGGCAGCGCCCGAGGTCACGAGCAGGAGCAACGCGCCCGCCTTCGTCATGGTCGAGCGGTCGGCGGCGAAGTAAGGCGCCAGCGCGGGTTCGAGCCAGTAAAGCGCGGCGCCCATGGCAACACTGGCGGCGGCGATGCGGGGCGCGCGGCGCTTCAGCGCGTCGTCGAAGCGGAAATGGCCGCGCCGCATCAACGTGATCATGAGAAGCAGCGCGTTCGTCCAGCCGGAAAGGCTGGTCGCGATGGCGATGCCGACATGGCCGATGTAGGGAAACATCAGGAGCGAGCCGCCGATGTTCACCGCGACGGCGGCGGCAACAAACCGCATCGGGGTGGCCGTATCCTCGCGGGCGAAAAAGCCGGGCAGAAAAACCTTCGTCACCACGAAGGCCGTCAGCCCCGCGGCATAGGCCGCGAGCGCGAGCGACACCTGCCGCGTTGCTTCCGAAGTGAAACTGCCGCGCTGGAACAGCACCTGAATGATCGGATCAGGGATCATGATCAGCGCGACCGAGGCGGGCAGCGTAAGCAGCAGCGCGAATTCGAGGCTGCGGTTCTGGCTCGCGAGCGCGGCGGTTTCGTCGGCGTCGGCGAGGTGGCGCGTGAGCGTCGGCAGCAACACGACGCCGATGGCAATGCCTACCATGCCGAGCGGAAGCTGCATCACGCGATCCGCATAATAAAGATACGACACCGCGCTCGCCTGAAGCGAGGCAATCATCGTCCCGATGAAGATGTTCACCTGATTGATGCCGCCGGTGAGAAGTCCGGGCACCGCGAGCTTCACAAGGCGGCGCATGTCGGGCGTGAGGCGCGGCAACCGGAAGCGTAGATCCATGCCAAGTCCGCGCGCGGCCCATGCGACGAACAGAAGCTGCGCGAAACCGGCGATGGCCACGCCCCACGCCAGAACGATCCCGCCTTCGGGCTGGTCGCGGAAGCCGCTCGCCGCCGCGAACAGCGTCACCGCGATCAGCACGAGGTTGAGAAGGATCGGCGTTGCGGCGGGCGCGCGGAACTTCTGATGCGCGTTGAGCACGCCCGCGGCGAGCGCCACGAGCGACATGCAGACGAGGTAGGGGAAGGTGATGCGCGTGAGCAGCACCGCGAGTTCAAATTTCTTTGGGTCGTCGCTGAAGCCCGGCGCGATGGCGCTGACGAGATACGGCATGAAGATTTCCGCGAGGATCACGGTCGCGGTCACGCCGACGAGCAGAATGGACAGCGCCTCCTCCGCGAATTCGCGGGCGCGCGTGTCGCCTTCGCCGCGCAGTCGCTTCGTGAACAGCGGCACGAAAGCGGAGTTGAACGCGCCTTCCGCGAATAGCGCGCGGAAGAGATTCGGAAACCGGAACGCGACGAAAAATGCGTCCGCCACCCAGCCGGTACCCATCACGGCGGCGAGCAACACGTCGCGCACGAAGCCGAACACGCGGCTAATGGCCGTCAAACCGCCAACAGTGAGAAAACCGCGATAAAGGCTCATCTACAACCGGGAGTGTGCGTTTACAAAGCTATGGGCGACGATTCCTCTCGAAGCAAGCGCGCGCTTTCCGGCGCGGCGGCGTTGGTAGGCCCGCGCGCTGTGCGCGTCATTCCTTCGGCAGGGGCCAGGCGGCCGCCGAACCCCGCTTGCGCGCCGCATCGTAGGCCACGCGAAGATCCTGCTTCATCGCGTCGCGGTTCGGATAATCCGTCGGCAGATGACCCACGACGCACGCCTGAAGGCACAGCTTCGCCTCGGCGCGGGCGCGGTCGGCGGCGGCAACGTTGGGGAATGTCGTGTTGCCGAACGAGTCGACGCAGAGAAACTGGCAGAAGCCGCCGATGCGCTTGAAGGCGGTGGTCTTCTGATCGTCGCTCCAGCTTCTGTAGGGGCCGTTCGGAAGGCCGGAAATCGGCGCGGTGGCAATGTAGCCGATGGAGTCCGCGACCTGGGCGAACGCCGGCGCGGCGGGCACTGCGATCATCGCTGTCGCGACGAGGAGGGAAAGGCGGGAGGTCATCGGTGGCCGGTCGGTTTCGGAAGGGTCGGTTAGCCTTGAGGGCGCTTTTGGGCGATTTCGTGGGAGCTTCGAGGTCCGAAAGCACAACCGCTCATCCGTTTGACGCGTATTCACAGAAACGTCAGTCGAGCCGGATCGTCGCGCCCTGTTTTCTCGCGGTTTCGGCCTTGCCCAAGCCCAAATTTCGGGGCATCAGTCCGATCTTAGGTTGTATCCAATGTCCTTGAGGTCGCGCGATGTATTTGATGCGTGTTTTGCTCGCTTGTTTCATCACTTTCAGCACGGTCGTGGCCGCAAACGCCGATCCGCGATCCCCGATTGAGGACTTCGTCGTCCGCGAGTCCGAGAGCTTCGAAAACACGCTCACCGCCACATGGCCCACAAAGGGCAAGGATGCCAGGGGCTGGAAAGCCGAGGGCGTCAAGGCCATCGCCGCAAACAATCCGCGCGCGGCCACCGGCTATTTCGCATCGTCGGCGCTGCTCGACCGCAAGAACGCGGACACGTGGCTGCAACTCGCGCGCGCCTATCTCGCCATCGAGACGGAAAAATACGGCGAGAAGATCGCGTTCGCCCGCAATGCCGGTTCGTCGGCCTATATCGCGTATGCGCGCGCGTCCATGCCCGGCGCCAAGGCAGCCGCTCTCGCGGTGCTCGCGGAGAGTCTCGGCGCGCGCGAACAATGGCGCCCCGCGCTCCGCGTGTACAAGATCAGCCTCGGACTCGATGCGAACCCGGATGTGCAGACAGCCTATGACGAAGCCTTCAACGAGCACGGCTTCCGCATGCTCGACTACACGGCCGACAACGAGTCGAACGCGCCACGCATCTGCGTGCAATTCTCCGACAGCCTCGCCAAAGGCCGCGTCGACTACACGAATTACGTCACCGTCAACAATGCGAAGCCCGGCTCCGTCCGCGTCGACGGGCGGCAGCTTTGCGTCGAGGAACTGCTGCACGGCAAGCGCTATGAGGTGAAGATCAGGAGCGGTATCCCGTCCACCGAGGACGATCTCCTGCCGAAGCCCGTCGATCTTACCGTCTACATCCGCGACCGCTCGCCTTCGGTGCGCCTGTCGGGCCGCAATTACGTGCTGCCGCGCACGGGCCAGCAGGGCATCCCCGTCGTCAGCATCAATACGAAGCTCGTGAAGGCTTCGATCTATCGCATCGGCGACCGCCGCCTCGCAGACGAAGTGCTCGACGGCAATTTCCAGTCTTCGCTCGAAGGCTATCAGCTGAACCAGATCGCCAACACCAAGGGTGAAAAGCTCTGGTCGGGCGAGATGCCGGTCGAGATGAAGCCGAATGAGGAAGTGACGACCGCATTTCCCGTCGACACGTTGCTGCCGAATTTGAAGCCCGGCCTTTATGTCATCGCGGCGTCCTCCGCCGAAGAAGCCGCGAAGGTCGATGCCGACAGCGCCGACGCCTCGGACGATTATTCGACGAAATCGACGCAATGGTTCGTGGTGTCGGACCTTGGCCTGACTGCGTTTAGCGGTGCGGATAGCGTGCATGTCTATGTGCGCTCGCTCGGCTCGGCGGCGCCGGTCGAGGGCGCGGAAATCCGTCTCCTCGCGCGCAACAACGAAGTGCTCGGCACGGCAAAGACCGACGCAAATGGCGAAGCGGTGTTCGACGCTGGCCTCGCCAAAGGCACGGGCGGCCTAGCCCCCGCGCTCGTGATCGCACGCGGTGCCGACAAGGATTACGGCTTCCTCGACGTCACGAAGCAGGCGTTCGACCTGTCCGATCGCGGCGTCGGCGGACGCACGCCCCCCGGCCCGCTCGACGCGTTCGTGTTCACAGAGCGCGGCGTCTATCGCTCGGGCGAAACGGTGTACGTCACGGCGCTGTTGCGCGATCAGGCGGCCAACGCCGCGCCCTCCACGCCGCTCATCGTGAAGCTTTTCCGCCCCGATGGCGTGGAGGACCGCCGCGAGACTCTCGCCGATCAGGGCAATGGCGGCAGAAGCTGGCAGATCGCGCTGCCCGAAACGGCGATGACGGGCTCGTGGCGCATCGCGGCGTATGTCGATCCGAAAGCGCCGTCGCTCTACGAGAAGACGTTCCTCGTGGAAGATTACGTGCCGGAGCGGCTGGAGATGAAGCTCAAGGCCGAGCAGCCGCTGATTTCGGCGGCGAAGCCCGGCGTGATCGCGCTGGACGGCCGCTATCTCTACGGCGCGCCCGCCTCCAATCTCGGCCTTGAAGGCGAAATCGCGGTCTCGGCGGCGAGCGAAGTCGCGGGCTTCCCCGGCTTCCGCGTGGGGATCGAGAGCGAGAAGTTCACCACGGTTCGCACCGCGCTCGACGGCCTGCCGACGACCGATGCGCAAGGCGCGGCGAAGCTTTCCATCGCGCTGCCGGAACTGCCTCAGACGACGAAGCCGCTATCCGCCGACATCACCGTGCGCCTGCGCGAGCCGTCGGGCCGCGCGCTGACCGACCGCATCGGCCTCAAGGTCGACACGGGCAAGAGCTTCGTCGGCGTGAAGCCGCTTTTCCAGGGCTCCGTGCCGGACGGCGACGACGCCGCGTTCGAGGTGGTCGGCATCAGCACCGACGGCAAACAGGCCGAAATCAAGGGCCTGAAATGGGATCTGCTGCGCGTCGAAAACCAGTTCCAGTGGTATAACCGCGACAACCGCTGGTCCTACGAACTCGTCACCTATGAAAGCCGTGTCGCGGGCGGCACGCTCGACACGCCCGAAAGCGGCACGGTGAAGATCTCCGCGCCCGTGAAGCCCGGCAATTACCGCCTCGACATCGCATCCACCGATGCGAAGGGCCCGGCCACGAGCGTCACCTTCTCTGCGGGATGGTACGTCTCCGAAGCTTCCGAAACGCCGGAAATCCTGAACCTCGCGCTCGACAAGGCGTCCTACGGTCCCGGCGACGACATCAAGGTGTCGATCCTGCCGCGCATGGCGGGCAAGGCGCTCGTCGCCATCGTGAGCGACAAGGTGCTGGCGACCCAGTTCGTCGATGTGGCAGCCTCGGGCGGGTCGGCGACGTTCAAGGTCGATCCGGCATGGGGACCGGGCGCGTATGCGACCGCGATCCTCTACCGGCCGATGGATAGCGCCGCGAAGCGGATGCCGAGCCGCGCGGTCGGGGTGAAGTGGATCGCGCTCGACGCCAAGCCGCGCACGCTGTCCGTCGCGCTCGATACGCCGCCGGCCGTTCGGCCCGCCGGTCCCGTCACCGTCACGGCCTCCGTCGCCGGTCTCGACGCGGGCGAAAGCGCGACGCTCGTCGTCTCGGGCGTCGACCTCGGCATCCTCAACATTACGCGTTACAAGACGCCGCAGCCCGCCGCCTACTATTTCGGCCAGCGCCGCCTCGGTCTCGAAATGCGCGATCTCTACGGCAAGCTCATCGACGGCATGCAGGGTGTGCGCGGTCAGGTCCGCTCCGGCGGCGACGAAGGTGGCCTCGACATGAACGGCCGCCCGCTGGCCGAAACGCCGCTCGCGGTTTATTCCGGCCCGGTCAAGGTCGACGCGGACGGCAAGGCGCAGGTCACGTTCGAGCTTCCGGCCTTCAACGGCACGATGCGGCTTTCCGCGCAAGCCTGGTCGCCGACGAAACTCGGCACGGGCGAGAAGGATGTCATCGTGCGCGATACGGTCGTCGCGCAGGCGACCGCGCCGAAGTATCTGCTGCTCGGCGACCGCTCAAACCTGCATCTTTCCATCGAGAACGTCGAAGCGCCCGCCGGAGCCTACCAACTCGCGGTCAAGGGCGAGGGCGGCGTCGAGGTGGAAGGCGAAGGCCAAAGCACGCTTCAGCTCGATCTCGAAAAGCGCGTTTCGGCGGTTATCCCGCTGCGCGCGGCGTCCGTCGGCGAAGGCAGCGTGAGCTTCTCGCTCACCGGCCCCGGCAATGTCGCCATCGAGCGCACCTACGCCATCCCCGTCGAGCCGCCCGCGCCGAATGTGCGCCGCCGCTCCACGGTGACGCTCGCGGCGAACACCGGCTCGCTGCGCGTCGGGCCTGAACTCGTGGCCGATCTGGTGCCCGCAACCTCGCGCATCTCGCTTACCGCAAGCCGCACGGCGTCGTTCGACGTGCCCGGCCTGCTGCTCGGCCTCGACCGCTACCCCTATGGCTGCGCCGAGCAGACGACGAGCCGCGCGCTGCCGCTCCTTTATTATGATGAGGTCGCCTCGCGCGCCCGCGTCTCGAAGGAGCCGAAAGCGAAGGTCGCCATCGAAAAGGCGATCGCGCGCCTCTATGAGATGCAGGGATCGAACGGCACTTTCGGCCTGTGGGGGCCGGGCGGCGAGGATATCTGGCTCACCGCCTATGGCGCCGAATTCATGACCCGCGCGAAGGAAAAGGGATACGCCGTGCGCGACGGCAATTACGCCCTCGCGCTCGACCGGCTCAGGAACGCGGTCAACAATGCGGGCGATTTCAAGAAGGGCGGCGAGGATCTGGCCTATGCGCTATACGTGCTGGCGCGTTCCGGCCGTGGTGTGCTGGGCGACCTTCGCTATTACGCCGACACCAAGATCGACGCCTTCTCGACGCCGATTGCCCGCGCCCAGCTCGCCGCCGCGCTTGCCATGATGGGCGACCGCGAGCGCGCAACGCTGACTTTCGCCTCCGCGCTGGACCTTCTTACGAAGCCGGATGCCAAAACGCCGCTCGCAAACCGGGCCGACTACGGCACCGAGCTTCGCGACGCGGCGGCGGTTCTGGCGCTGCTCGGCGAAAGCAACGCCGCGACGCCGCAGCTTCAGAAGGCGTTCGATATCGTGACGAAGCTTCGCGCGCAGCAGAAGGAGACGACGACGCAGGAAAGCCTTTGGCTGCTTCTCGCCGCGCGCACGCTCGATGCGCAGAACAAGGATCTCGCGCTCGAAGTCAACGGCCGGCCGGTGAAGGGCTCCTTCCAGACGGTGCTTGCGGGCAGCGACTTCAAGGGCGACCGCATCGCCGTCACCAATGTCAGTGCGATCCTGCCGAACGCGACGGCTGCGCAGTTCGAGACGGCGCTCACGCGCGCCCAATTTGCCGCCGATGGGTTGGTGGTCAAGAACGCAGGCTCCGACACGGTGCCCGCTTCCGTGCTTGTCACGGGCGAGGGCCTCGAACCGGAGCCGTCGGCCGAAAGCGGGTTCAGGATCGAGCGCAAGACCTACGCCCCCGACGGGAAGGAAATCGCCTTCGACAGACTGAAGCAGAACGACCGCGTCGTCGTGGTGCTGAAGGTGACGGAAGTCGAGGCGAAGACGGGCCAGATCGTCGTTGAGGATCGCTTGCCCGCGGGCTTCGACATCGAGAATCCGGCGCTGTTGAAGGGGAGCGACCTCAAGGCGTTTTCGTGGCTGCCGTCGACCTGGACGCCCGCTTTCTCGTCCTTCCGCGACGACCGCTTCGTGGCGGCGTATTCGCTGACGGACGCGAGCCGCAAGCAACCCGCGCAACTCACGATGGCTTACGTGATGCGCGCGGTTACGCCCGGTGCATACACGCATGCCGGTGCGCGCGTTGAGGACATGTATCGCCCCGATCGCTTCGCCCGCACGTCGGGTGCGACGGTCGAGATCGACGCGGCTCAATAAGATCGGCAGGGCGGTGCGGCGTCGCGCCGCCCTGAACAATTATTGATGGAAAGTCCATCGTTCCACAACGATAGCGTGACTATATAAGCTTCGGGACGGGTTCCTCATTTACTTCTGTTTTTAAGGAACGCGCCCAGCCTGGAGCGAGTTTCGCGTGCGATTGGATCGATGATGTTGCGTGGTATGGTGCGGAATAGACGAGTTTGGCTTGTATTGGCCCTGTTTGCGTGTCTCGCCGCTGTTTCCGCATATGCGCTGAAGCTGTTCGAACCGCTGCCTCTCGATGCGGCGGCTTCCTCCTCTCGCCTCGTGCTCGACCGCGACGGACGCCTGCTTCGCGCGTTCACTACGCCCGAGGGCCGCTGGCGGCTCGACGCCCGCCGCGAGGATGTCAGCCCGACCTACCTCAACTTGCTGTTCACGTTCGAAGACAAGCGGTTCAACACTCATTATGGCGTCGATCCTCTTGCATTCGGCCGCGCCGCGCTTCAGGCCGCGCGCCACGGCAAGGCGATCTCCGGCGGCTCGACGCTGACCATGCAGGTCGCGCGGCTCCTTCGCGGCTCGCCGACGCGTTCCATCCCGGCGAAGTTCCAGCAGATCGCCGACGCGATCCGCCTCGAATGGGCGCTTACGAAAGATGAAATCCTCGCGCTGTACCTGAAGCTTGCGCCCTACGGGGGCAACCTCGAAGGCGTTCGCGCCGCCTCGCTCGCCTATTTCGGCAAGGAGCCCCATCGCCTCTCCATCGCGGAAGCGGCGTTGCTCGTGGCGATCCCGCAGTCGCCGGAGACGCGCCGCCCTGATCGCGGCTATGCCTCGCTCGTTGCCGGGCGCAACCGTGTGATACGGCGGGCGGCGACGGCGGGACTTATCGCGGAGGCGGACGCTCGCGTGGCCATCGCGAGCGTCGCGCCACGCGGTCGGCTGGATTTCCGGGCGCTTGCGCCGCATATTTCGGAACGCCTGATCGCGCAAAATCCCGGCGTACCCGTCATCGCCACCACCATCGACCGCACCTTGCAGGAACAGGCCGAGGCCGTTGTGCGGCGAAATGCCGAGACCTTCGGCGAAAAGATATCCATCGCCGCGCTCATCGTCCGGAGCCGGACCGGCGAAGTGCTCGCGCATGTCGGCTCGGCGGGATATTTCGACGGCGACCGCCTCGGCGCCATCGACATGACAAGCGCGATCCGCTCGCCGGGCTCCGCCCTGAAGCCATTCATCTACGGTCTCGCCTTCGAGGAAGGGGTCGCCCATCCCGAAACGCTGATCGACGACAGGCCCGTTCGCTTCGGCACCTATGCGCCGGTGAATTTCGACAACGTCTTCCACGGCACGGTCACGGTGCGCTCGGCGCTCCAGCTTTCGCTGAACATTCCGGCCGTGAAGGTGCTGAACGAGGTCGGCCCGGTGCGGCTCGCCGCACGGTTTCGCGAGGTCGGCATGCCGTTCGCGATGCCGCGTAACCTGACGGTCGCGCTTGGTGGCGCCGGGCTAACGCTCGAAAATCTGACGACGCTCTATGCCGCGCTCGGCCGTGGCGGCACGCTGGTTCCGATCCGCTACCAGAAGGATGACGGCCCCGTTTGGGGGACGAGCGAGCCGCCCGCGCTGCTTCAGCCGGCAGCCGTCTGGTATGTCACGGATATTTTGCGCGGCGCTCCCGTGCCGCCCAACGTCACGCCGGGGCGGGTGGCTTTCAAGACCGGCACCTCTTACGGCTTCCGGGACGCCTGGGCGGCGGGCTACGATGGCGAATATACGGTGGCCGTATGGGCTGGGCGGGCCGACGCCAGCGCCGCTCCCGGGCTCGTCGGCTTGCGCGTTGCGGCTCCGGCGATGTTCGAACTTTTCGCCGCCATCGGCCCGCGCCGGGCGCCATTCGGTTCGCCGCCGCCGAACCTCATCGGATCGCGCAGGAATTCGGATCTGCCGCCCCCGCTTCGCGTCTTCCGCGAGCAAAGGCGGGAGGGTTCGGGAGGGGCCGTCGAACAGGCGCTTCATATCGCCTTTCCGCCGCCGAACTCCGAGGTGGAACTCGCGCACACGGAAGGCGGGGACGGAGATGAGGTTGCCATGCCGGTGGCGCTGAAGGCAGAGGGTGGCGCGTTGCCGCTAACCTGGCTCGTGGATGGCACGCCGCTTGCCTCGTCGCCGCATCGACGCGATGCCTTTCTCAGACCGCGCGGGCCCGGCTTCGTGCAGATTACCGTCGTCGACGCGGAGGGAAGGTCCGACCGCACGCAAATCCGCCTTCGGTAGGCATGCCGGGGAACATAAGGGCCGCGTTTTCGCGGCGCCCGAGCGTCATCTCCGGCGTGCAACTGCCAAGCCAGCGGCTCGGCCGCGCCTGTCAGGCCGCGGCACGGGTGCCAGCCGCGAAGGGACTGAGGCCAAGGGCGACGAATTTGCAGCGACGGCGCCCGATATCCCGGCGGTCCGATCCGTCCGGCTGATGACTTGATCATCGAATATTAATTCAAGCTGCACCGGCATCGACAAAGGTGCTCGCGCTCTTAAGACGCAACTTTGCCTGAGATCGTGCAGCGAGGGTTGGCAAACGTATGCGCCGGAACACCGAAAGCTTGGAAAGCCGCCCGCCTGATCGCAGGCGCCGCGAATTTGACGCCGCGCCCGCTACAACCCGATTGCAAATTGCGCCTTCCCATTTCCCAAAAGCCCCGCTAGAGACATCGCCACAAGGCGGGCGGCTGACCCGCATCCGGGATTTCACGAGGGGCACTTCTTCCATGCTCGATCGCCGCAGTTTTATGAAACTCGCGCTGGCTGCCCAGGCTGCCGCAGCGCTTCCCGCGTTTGCCGGTACGCCCGCGCCCGGCCTTCGTTTCGGCGATCCGCAGCCGTTTTCCTTCGACTGGCTGAAGGCGCACGCGGAAGCACGGTCGAAAGCGCCTTATTCGCCGCCCCCGCGCCCCGATCCCGCGACCGTCGCCGCCATCGACTACGATGCGCACGGCAAGCTCAAATACAGACACGATTACGCGCTCTATGGCGACGGCCACGAGGCGGCCTTCCCGATCACGTTCCAGCATGTGGGCTACTACTTCCCGAAAACGGTGCGCATGCATGCGCTGGAGCCGAACGCGGGCGGCGCCCTTTCGCGCGAAATCATCTACGATCCGGCCTATTTCACCATAGCCGAGAGCAGCCCCGCCGCGCGCCTCGCGCCGACGCCGTCCTCCTTGGCGGGCTTCTGGGTGATGGAGCCGCGCGACGGCAAGGAAGACTGGAAGAAGGCGGAGCCGTGGGCGACCTTCCTCGGCGCGTCCTATTTCCGCGCGAAGGGCGAACTCGGACAGGTGGGCATGTCGGCTCGCGGCATCGCGTTGTCGCCCGGTGGCTCAGGGCACGAAGAATTCCCGGATTTCGTCTCCTTCTGGTTCATGCCGGCGCCGCCCGCCTCACGCACCGTCACGGTCTACGCCCTGCTCGACAGCCCGAGCGTGTCCGGCGCGTACAAGTTCGACCTGCATCGCACGAGCGGCGTGGTGATGGACATCGAACTCACGCTGTTCTTCCGCGAAGCCGTGGAGCGGCTGGGCCTCGCGCCGCTCACCTCCATGTTCTGGTATGGCGAAAAGGCAAAGCCCGCCGGGATCGACTGGCGGCCCGAGGTGCATGATTCCGACGGGCTTTCGCTGGCGACCGGGCAGGGCGAGCGCATCTGGCGACCGCTCAACAATCCGTCGCACATCACGATTTCAAGCTTCGCCGACGAGCACCCGCGCGGCTTCGGCCTGCTTCAGCGCGACCGCGTCTTCGACCATTATCAGGATGGCGTCGGCTATGAAAAGCGCCCGTCGACCTGGGTCGAGCCGAGAGGCAACGGCTGGGGCAAGGGCGCCGTCCAACTGGTGGAAATTCCGACCGACGACGAGATCAACGACAACATCGTCGCCTACTGGAACCCGGAGAAGCGGCCCGAACCCGGCGACCGCATCGACCTCGCCTACAGGCTGCATTGGCTCTCCGACGAGCCCTATCCGACGCCGCTCGCGCGCTGCGTCGCCACAAGGTTCGGGCGTGGCGGCGAACCCGGAACGGTCCGGCCTTACGGTGTGCGCAAGTTCACGGTCGAATTCCTTGGCGGCCCGCTCAAGGACTTGCCGAGCGGCGTGAAGCCGGAGGTTGTGGCCTGGGCGTCGCGCGGCAATGTCCGCTCGTCGGTCGCGGAGGCCGTCCCGGACGATGTGCCGGGGCACTGGCGCGCGCATTTCGACCTCAGCGTCGATGGCCGCGAGCCGGTCGAACTCCGCCTTTACCTGCGGGCCGAGGAAAAGGTGTTGAGCGAGACCTGGCTCTATCAATACCATCCCTTCGTGACGGATGCCCGGCCACTGGGCTACTGAGAGCCTTGAGGCGCGGGCGTCGACGCGATCCCCGCCGCGCTGTTTCAAGCGCGTGCTGCCCGTGGTGGTCGTGTCTGACGCCGCTTCTCCGGTCGGCGCCCTTCGCGCGTCCGCAGGTCCGATGGAGCGCGCCCTCGGACTTCTTTCCAAGACAAGATCGGAGCGTGGCGTTCGACGCGCGTTCCCTGATGGGTGCAAAATCTCTTGCATGCGTTCATTGCCTCGGGAACATCATTTCATACTAACCGTTTACCTTAGCCGAACGGCCGTAAGTTTTGCCTCTCTTTCGCCGCACCTTGCCGTCGTTCTGAACTCCAAGCTTCGCCACCGTGTTAAGCGCAGGAAACGTCTTCTGTTGTTCATGACAAGATGAGAGAGACGATTGACCGGCCCAAGGACGCTGCGAGCGGCAAGCCGTGTCGGGCGGGCCTGCCACCCTATGCAACTCTTGACGCCAATGGCTATTTCCTGGGCGCGAACGAGAGGTTCTGCGCCCTTGTCGGCCGCTCCGAGGCGGATCTGCTCCGGTTGCGCCTTTGCGATCTCGCCACGGGAGAGTTGGCGGAACCGGCCCCGCTCGGCGCGATCATCGAGCGAGGGCTCGAAACACGAACCCATCTCATGAACGGCGATGGTAGCGCGGTTCCGGTGACGGCAACGCTGACGCCCGTTTGCGGCGGCAAGGAACTCTGCTTTCATGTTCTGGTGCGGCCCGAAGCGAGCGTCGCCGAAAGCGAGACCGAGGATCGCCGTTGCCGCGCCGTCGTGGACGCCGTGCGGGGCGTCCTCTGGACGAACAACGCGGCAGGCGAGATGTGGGGCGATCAGCCCGGCTGGGCTGCTTTGACCGGCCAGCGCTTCGAAGACTATCAGGGATTCGGCTGGAAGCACGCGCTTCATCCCGACGATGTACAACCGACGCTCGACGCCTGGACAGCGGCGGTTTCGACAAAGAGCATGTTCGTTTTCGAGCATCGCGTCCGCCGCCCGGATGGGCAGTGGCGGCGCTATTCCGTCAGGGCGCTTCCGGTTCTCGACGATGCCGGGGACGTGTTCGAATGGGTCGGCATTCACACCGATATCACCGAACAACGCTCGGCGGAGCGGGCTTGGCTCGATCTGACCGCCAATCTGACGCAGCGCGCGCGGGCGGCGGACGAGGCCCGAGAGCGGACCTGGAACAACGCCCGCGACATGGTCCTCATCACCGACAGCGAGGGCATATTTCGAGCGGCAAACCCCGCGTGGACCGTCACGCTCGGCTGGCTGCCCGAGGAGATCGTCGGCAAGTCCATGCGCGACTTCCTGCACCCGGACGACGATTCGGCGGCGACGGGCGCGGCATTTTTTGCCCGTGACGGCTCCAAAGAGATCGAGGTTCGCTTTCGGCACAAGGACGGAAGCTATCGCTGGACTTCCTGGCTGATTGCCCCCGAGGGCGACCTCATGTACGCCAACGGTCGCGACGTCACCGCCGAGAAGGAGGTGGCGGAGGCGTTGGAGCGCTCCGAGGCTCGCATGCGGGCCATCTTTCACACGAGCTATCAATCGAAGTGCATCTCGGCGCTCGATGGCACGCTGCTCGATGCCAACTCCACTTCGCTCGCCGACATCCGCGCCGACACGGTCGACGGCCTCGTCGGGCGGGCGTTCTGGGACACGCCCTGGTTTTCCGAAACGCCGGGTATGGCGGAGTTTATCCGGTCTTCCTTCGCGGATGTCGTGAAAGGCGAGGCCGTTCGCCGCGAGATACTCCTGACCCTGCCGGGCGGCCCGCGCTGGTTCGATTTCACCATGCGGCCCATTCGCGGCCCGCGCGGGCAGGTTGTCTCGGTCGTCTCGGAAGCCGCAGACATCACGACCCGACGGCAGGCACAGGAGGCGCTTCTGCGAAGCCAGCGGCTCGAAGCCGTTGGCCAGATCACGGGCGGGATCGCGCACGACTTCAACAATCTGCTGACGCCCATCATGGGCGCGTTCGAGCTTCTTCAGCGCCGGATTTCCCCGGACGAGCGGCTTCATGCGCTGATCGCCAACGCAATGCAGTCGGCGGAAAGCGCCCGCGTTCTCGTTCAGCGGTTGCTTGCTTTCGCGCGCCGCCAGCATCTCGATGCGCGTGCGGTCGATCTGAAGAGCCTCGTTCTCGGCATGCGCGACCTCATCGCGCGCGCGCTTGGCTCGCATATCGTCGTTCACGTCGAAATTCCCGATGGTCTGCCCCGCGCGCGCGTCGATCCGAGCCAATTCGAGGTGGCGCTGCTGAATCTCGCGGTGAATGGGCGCGACGCGATGCCGGAAGGCGGCACGATCACAATTTCGGCTTCGGAGAAGACGGTCGACGAGGGGATGGTCGTGGACCTGGCACCCGGCCGTTACGTCGCGTTTGCGTTCGAGGATACCGGCGTAGGAATGACGCAGGAGATGCTCGCGCGCGCGGTGGAGCCGTTCTATTCGACGAAGGGTATCGGCAAGGGAACGGGGCTCGGCCTTTCCATGATCCATGGGCTTGCCGGGCAATCCGGCGGAAAGCTCGATCTTGAAAGCGAGCCCGGCCGAGGCACGCGCGCGATGCTGTGGCTTCCGGTGGCGGAAGCGGAGGAGGTCGTGGATAGCGCGCCCGACCCGGAACCGGCAGGCACCGAGCCGCTTGCCGTGCTTCTCACCGACGACAACGACTTTGCGCGCGGCGGCGCGGCGGCGATCCTGGAGGCCATGGGCCACACGGTCGTTCAGGCGGAAAGCGGCGCGTGCGCGCTCGACCATCTGGCAAATGGCTGCGCTTGCGATGTGCTGGTCACAGATCAGCGTATGCCGGAAATGCTTGGAACCGAACTCGTGCGGCGCGCGCGCGACTTGCGGCCAGGCTTGCCCGCTGTGCTGATTACCGGGTTTGCCCACGAAGAGGACGCGGAAGTTAACGCGCTTCCCCGTGTTTCGAAGCCTTTTCGCTTCGTGGAACTCAAGCGCGTCCTTGCCTCGGCGCTCGGCGACAAAGGCACCCCCCCGGAAGCCTGACCTCTACTGCACCTTTTGCGTGATCGCCCGACTGAGGGCTTGTGCAAGCGCGGCCACCGTATAGGGCTTGTCCACCACCGGGATATTCATGCCGGGCAGCTTGATGTCGTAACCGCTGCAAATGATGAAGGGCAGATTCTGCTGCAAAAGATAGGTTGCGATATCGCTCGACAGTTCACGGCCGAGGCGAACGTCCAGCATCACGCAATCGAGCGGCTGTTTGCGGTTGATCTCGGCAAGAGCCTGATCCACTGAAACGGCCACGCCCGTGACGCTACATCCGAGTTCTGCGAGCATCTCCTGCGCCACGAGCGCGGATAAGGCGTCGTCCTCTACGATCAGAACGCGCGCACCCGCGAGTTTTTGTTGCTCCATCATATCGATACGCTGTCTCCTACCCGCTTTCGGTGTCGTCGCTAGTGCGACAGCGCCGAAATACTTGATCTTGACGCTCGGTCTTTGGATGATGCAACCCTGCAACAATCGAGTCTACAACATTCCTGAAGCGCCGAAAAGTTTTGGCTCATATGCGCTTCAAGGTCGCGTGAAGAAGACCGGCGAACGGTCGGAATTACTCGCATGACGCGACCCATGGGCGGAATTGCGCGCCCAAGTTGCTGCTCCCCTCAGAACTTGCGCGCGACCACGAATTCCGCCGCGTCGGCAAGCATGGCATCGCGGCCCTTGAACGGCGCCAACGCGGCAAGCGCTTGCGCCTTCAAGTCCTGAAGCTTTGCATGCGCGGCTTCGAGGCCCAGCAACGAAACCAGCGTGCCCTTGCCTGCTTCCTGATCCTTGCCGGTCGCCTTTCCGACGACGGCGGCATCGCCTTCGGCGTCGAGCAGGTCGTCGGCTAGCTGGAAGGCAGCACCCAGCGCATCGCCGTAAGTTTTCAGCGCGGCAAGCTCTGCCTTGCCGGCTTCGCCGAGTATGCCGCCCGCGACGCAAGCGTAGGTGATCAGCGCGCCGGTCTTCATCGCCTGAAGCGTGCGGATGTCCGTCTCGCCGAGCGTCTTGCCGGGCGCCATCAGGTCGAGCATCTGTCCGCCAGCCATGCCGGCGCCGCCGCTGGCGCGCGCGAGTTCGAGGCCGAGGGCTGCACGCACGCCGGGGTTCGGATGCGTCGATCCGTGAGCGATGATTTCAAAGGCGACCGTGAGCAGCGTATCGCCCGCGAGGATTGCCGTTGCGTCGTCGAACGCCTTGTGTACGGTCGGGCGCCCGCGCCGCAAGTCGTCGTTGTCCATCGCGGGCAGATCGTCATGAACGAGCGAATAGCAATGAATGCACTCAAGCGCGCAGCCCGCGTTCAGCGCCTTTTCGACCGGCACGTCGAACAGCGCGGCGCTCTCGATGACAAGAAACGGCCGAAAGCGCTTGCCGCCGCCGAGCGTCCCGTAGCGCATGGCGTCGAGCAGCCTGTCCGGCACGGCACCAAGTTTCTCTGTGGAAAGCCATGCGTCGAGATGGCGTTCGACACGGCTTGCGTGGTCTTCGAGGCGTTCTGTAAAGGTCATGACAGGATTGGGATTTATTGTTGGATGCCGGGTATTTCTGCGGGCGCACCATGGACCAGATGAGTATGATCCTCAAGCCCGATTTGCGAGCTGCGTCATGACGGATTTAGCGCCAGAGACCTTCGAGCGGCCGACCGAGGCGACACGCCCGAGCGACGGCCAGGGTCCGGAGCACCGATCGAGATGGCGCGCGCTGCGCGTCGTTCTCATTGCGCTCGCGGTCTTTATCCTTGCACCTTATGTGCTGACGCTCGTCTACACGGTGCTCAATCCGCCGCTGTCGGCGCTGATGGCGAGGCAGGCGCTGCTGGGGCGCTCCGTTGCGCATGAGTGGCGCGATCTCGACGAGATTTCGCCGAACCTCATCGCGCAGGTGATCGTGTCGGAGGATGGCCGCTTCTGCCAGCATCATGGCGTCGACTGGCAGGCGCTCGACAAGGCGGTCGATGCGGTAAAAGCCGGGAAGCCGAAGGGTGGCGGCAGCACCATCACCATGCAGACGGCGAAAAATCTCTTTCTATGGAGCGATCCGGCGTGGCTCAGGAAGCCGTTTGAAATTCCCCTTGCGACCTTCATGGACGCGGTTCTCGGCAAGCGGCGGGTGATGGAGATTTATCTCAACATCGTCGAGTGGGCGCCGGGGGTGTATGGCGCTCAGGCGGCTGCGCGGCACCATTTCAAGATTTCGGCGGACGATCTCACGATGCAGCAGGCCGCGCAACTCGCCGCGGCGCTGCCGAACCCGAAACGGCGCAATGCGGGCAAGCCGGGTCCGCGCGTGGCGGCGCTTGCCAACAGGCTGCGCGTGCGCGCGGCGCGGGAGAGCGACGGCTCGTTCTGTGTGCTTGAGGAAGAATCGCCGGTCGAGGAAGAGGCAAGCCAGGAGTGACCGGCACGCCTCCAAGGCGACAGATCGCGCAGCGTGTCGGCACGCGCGGGCCTGAGCCCGTTTGCGATGGAACGCAAAAGGGCCATAGGCGAGAATAAGGGTGCTTATTGAGCGTCGCCTTCGCCGGGCTCGGGCGAGAAGTATTTCTCGAACTTTTCGGCTTCCTGCTGAAACTTCTCGTAGTCCGGCAGGGGCGTCTTCTTGACGGTGATGTTCGGCCAAAGCGCGGCGTATTCGCGGTTCACTTCGAGGAGCTTCTCAAGGCCCGGCTCGGTATCGGGCTTGATCGCGTCCACCGGGCATTCCGGTTCGCAGACGCCGCAATCGATGCATTCGTCGGGGTTGATCACCAGCATGGTCGCACCCTCGTAGAAGCAATCTACAGGGCAAACCTCGACGCAATCGGTGAATTTGCACTTGATGCAGGCATCCAGCACAACGTAGGTCATGGAACTTCTCCGAAGCCGAGCCGCTCGGCTTGTCCTTTGAAGCGTCTCGATAGCGCATTCGATAAAGGGAAACAAGCCGGGAGGTGATTGATCCGAATGGCCTTATGGCATTCGAAAAAATCACGCTGCCGGCCCGGTATTCCCGGAAACGAAACTTACCGCGAGTAGAATTCGACGACCAGATTCGGCTCCATGACCACCGGATAGGGAACATCCGACAGTTGCGGAATGCGCGAAAGCCGCGCGGTCAACTTGCCGTGGTCGACTTCGAGGTAATCCGGCACATCGCGCTCGTTGCTCTGGGTCGCCTCAAGAATGAAAGTGAGGCTCTTCGACTTCTCGCGCACTTCGATCACGTCGCCCGCGCGGCAGCGATAGCTCGGGATGTTGACGCGGCGGCCGTTGACGGAGATGTGGCCGTGGCTGATGAACTGGCGGGCGGCGAACGGCGTCGCGACGAACTTCGCGCGATATACGACGGCGTCGAGGCGGCGTTCGAGAAGGCCGATCAGGTTCTCCGAAGTGTCGCCGCGAAGGCGGGTCGCTTCGGCGTAGATCAGGCGGAACTGCCGTTCGGTGATGTTGCCGTAATAGCCCTTGAGCTTCTGCTTCGCCTTGAGCTGCGTGCCGAAGTCCGACGTCTTGCCGCGGCGGCGCTGACCGTGCTGGCCGGGGCCGTATTCGCGCTTGTTGAGCGGGCTCTTCGGGCGGCCCCAGAGGTTTTCGCCAAGGCGGCGGTCGATCTTGTGTTTCGCGGAAGCGCGCTTCGTCATGTCTGTGCTCCAGAATGAGGATGAATGTTGGAGCAGGCCCTTCCTTTGCAGGTTTCCCTGCCGACAGACGGCGCTTGAGCCGTCACGGGCATGCAAAAAAGGCGGCTGAAACGCCGCCTTCGGGCAGAGATAGCGCTTCGGATGGGGCGAGGCAAGCGCAAAACAATCGCAAGAAGCGATCACGACGGCGTCGAATGAAAGACAACGAGTGTGACCGACATCGGCCGCTGCCGCAAGCTCGGGCCTGACAAAGCCCCAACACGAAAAAGTCAAGCGAGCAAACTGGATTTAGAACAGGTTTCCGGGAAACCTTATAGGCGTAGCGCCGTTGACATAGGTCAATTTGAGGACAGAGCCACCCGTATGAGCGACCGCGATTTCGACGTCATCTTTGCTGGCGGTGGCCTTGCCGCCACGCTGGCAGCCTATCGTCTCCGCCAAATCCGGCCGGAGTTGTCCGTCCTCGTTCTGGAAGCCGATGAAAAACTCGGCGGGAACCACACCTGGTCGTTCCACACTACCGATATATCAGAGGATGCGTGGTCGTGGATTGCGCCCTTTGTCGCACATTCATGGTCGGAGCAGCAGGTTCGCTTCCCGAAACACACGCGCATGCTGAAATCGGGATACAATTCCATCTTCTCCGAAACGTTGCGCGACGCGGCTTATCCGGTTCTCAAGGACAGCGTGCGGTTTTCGGCGCGGGTCCTGAGCGTGTCGCCTCATCAGGTCGTCCTTTCGGGCGGGGAGGTGTTGCGCGCGCCATGTGTGATCGATGCGCGCGGCATCGGGCGCATCGATAACCTGACCATCGGCTATCAGAAGTTCCTCGGCCTGGTCGTCCGCTTCGAACGGCCGCACGATCAGCCCTATCCCATCATCATGGATGCGACGGTTCGCCAGCGTGACGGATATCGTTTCGTGTATACGCTGCCATTCACGGACGACACCATGCTGATCGAAGACACCTATTACAGCGACAACCCCGCCATCGATGCGCACACGCATCGGGAACTGTGCCTCGGCTATGCGCGAGAGCGCGGATGGAGGATTGCGGAGATCGTGCGCGAGGAGCGAGGCGTCTTGCCCATCGTGCTTGGCGGCGACGTGAACGACATTCTCGACAAGAACGCGGACGGTGTCCCCGCGCTCGGTCTTCGCGGCGGCTTTTTTCACCACACCACGAGCTATTCCTTTCCTTTCGCGGTGCGCTGCGCCGATGCTATCGCCGCCATGGATCATCTGACGAGCGAGTCGCTTCATCGCCTTACCCACAAATGGGCGCATCAGCACTGGGGCGAGCAGCGGTTTTTCCGCCTGCTGAACCGTATGCTGTTCTGGGCGGCAAAGCCGGAGACGCGCTACCGTGTGCTGCAACGCTTCTACGATCTGCACGAGCCGCTCATCGAGCGCTTTTACAGCTCAAGCCTTACTCTTGCGGATCAGGCCCGGATTCTTATAGGCTGGCCACCTGTGCCTATTCATAAAGCCGTAAGGGTTATGGGGGAAACCCGAGTTAACCCCATCCCTCAGCCTGTATCATCGCCAAGCTAACCGAGCTGAAAATATGGACCCGATCATCGCACTCAGCCACGAGCTTATCGAGAAAGGTTCCAAGAGCTTTGCCATGGCGGCGAAGCTCTTGCCGCGTGACGCGCGTTACGACTCAATGATGCTGTATGCGTGGTGCCGTCACTGCGACGATGTCATCGACGATCAGATCCTTGGTTTCAACCGGGAAACCGGCAGCGAAGAATCGCCGCAGGAGCGTCTCGAAGGGCTGCGCCGCGATACGGCCGCTGCGCTTGCCGGAACGGCGACCGAGCCTGTTTTCGTGGCGCTGGGTCGCGTGGCGCACAAGCATCACATCCCCGAGCGCCATCCGATGGAGCTGCTTCGCGGCTTCGAGATGGACGTGAACGAACGGGCTTACGAGACGCTCGAAGACACGCTCGACTATTGCTATCACGTCGCGGGCGTTGTCGGCGTGATGATGGCCATGATCATGGGCGTGCGCGACCGGCCGACGCTGAACCGCGCGTCCGATCTCGGCATCGCCTTCCAGCTCACGAATATCTGCCGCGACGTCGTGGAAGACGCGAAGGCCGGTCGCCTTTATCTCCCGCGCCAGTGGCTTCGCGAGGCGGGAGTTCCAGAGGATAAGGTCGCCGATCCGCAATATCGCCGCCAGGTCTATGAGGTGACGAAGCGTCTTCTGTGTGAGGCAGATCAATATTATCGCTCGGCCATGTTCGGCATGCAGCGGCTGCCACTTGGCGCGGCGGTCGGCATCGGCGCGGCGCGGCGCGTCTATCGCGATATCGGCAGGCTTGTCGCAAACAGGGGCGAGAACGCCTGGGACGGACGCGCCATCGTCGGCCCGATGCGCAAGCTCGCGGCGGCGCTATCGGGAGCGACGGCGGCGGTTCGCGCACATACGACGCTCAGGATCGGCTATGCACCTCCGCGCGATGGGCTGTGGACTGTGCCCGAGCTTGGCAAGCCGACGCGGCGGAACAGGCCGTTCGCCTTCCTGCGATAAGAGCGCGCCGCTTTTTCGATGTCACGTGCGGGCGGGGGCAACCTCGCCCGTTATTTTTTGCTTATCTAGCCTCTGCCGCCCACATTTCGCGGACGCGCCTCGCGTTACAGTTTTGGAACTGCTGCGCTCTGTGATGTCGCGCTCCGCTTTGCCGGCGAGGGTTTCACGCAAGCAGGTTGAAATATGGAATTTGCCGTACTCGGTCGCGGCGATGAAGAACGCCTCGAACAGCTCATCGCGATCTATCGCGTCTCCATCGCGCGCGCCGAGCAGAAGCCGGAATGGATGGTGCGGGCGATGTTGGGCGACTCAAGCCGTCGGCTTCTCGTGGCCATCGACAATGACCGCGTGATCGCGTTCGCCATCTGCTATTTCGCTCCGGACGACTCGTTCTGGCTCCTCGAATATCTCGCGGTGGATTCGAACGAGCGGTCGGGCGGCGTCGGTGGGAAGACCTATGCTGCGGCGCGCGCGCTGGCAGCCGAAGTGGCGCCCGGCGCGCCGTGTCTGCTCGAAGTCGACGCGCCCCCAACCGATGCACCCGATTCCGACGAGGCAAGGAGGCGCTTGAGCTTCTACCGGAGGTTTGGTTGTCGGCGGGTTGATGGGCTGATTTATGCGCTCCCCTTCGGGCTTCCCGGCGAGGTCCCACCCATGTGGCTCCTGGTCGACGGGTTGAAAGGGCAGGACGCTGTGTCGCCCGGCGTGGTGGCCACATGGCTGCGGGGGATTTACGCGGGCGTTTACGCGCAAAGCCCAAAACATTCGATGATCGGGGCTATGATGCAGCCGCTCGAAGGCAAGGAGGCAGTTCGCTTGACGGCGCTTTGACGCGCGCCGCTCTCGCGCGACTCATCAGTGTAGCGTCTTGCCTTCGGGGTTGAAGCGCTTGCCGTCCACCTTGCTGCGTTGAGCCGCGCGAAGGGGCGCGAGTTCCTGAAGCTTCTTCTTGAGGCGTTCGGGCGATGGCGCGAAGACGAAGCCGAACGATACGCAACCCGCCTTGCCGTCCACCGCATGGTGCAAGCGATGCGCCTGATACAGGCGGCGCAGATAGCCGCTCTTCGGATGGATGTTCACGCCGAGGCGGTGATGAACCAGCACGTCATGCGCGAGGAAATAGACAAAGCCGTAGGCCGTTACGCCCGCGCCGACGACCCAGGCCCATGTCGGGCCGCCGAACTGCACGCCCCAAGCGATCAGCGCGATGGCGATGCCCGCGAAGAAAATTCCGAACGCGTCGTTCAGCTCCCACGCGCCGGTTCTCGGCTCGTGGTGGCTCTTGTGCAGCACCCAGAGGAAGCCATGCATGACGTATTTGTGGAGGAACCAGGCGGTGCCCTCCATGAAGAAGAAAACGGCGAAGAACAATGCGATGTAAAATAGCCAGTCGCTCATCGATCCTCGCCGTTGTTTTATCCTAGGCGCTGACGACGAGCTTCCCCTGAAACTCCGGCATCAGCTCGGAAAATGCTTCTGCAAGACGCGAGGCGAACGCCGTGAAAAGACGCCCGTCGCTGCCGGCTGCCTGAGCCGCAGCAACCGCCGCGCCCACGCCGCCTTCGATCTTCGCGCGGCCGATTTCCGCCGCTTCCGTCACGCCGATCAGGCTTGGGAAAGTTGTACGCCCCGAGTCCTTGGACGTATCCTTGCCTGCGCGGTCGCTCGTCGCATGCGCGTCGAGCACATCATCTAAGATCTGGAATCCTACGCCGAGATCAAGACCGAATTTGCGCATTGCGGCGCGCGCGGCTTGATTATTCGCAACTATCGCGCCGCATTCGGCCGCGGCGGCGAACAGCGCGCCGGTTTTCTGCGCATACATGGTTTCGAGCTGCGCTTCGTTCATGGTCGCGCGGTAATCGGCGAGGTCGTCATGCTGACCGCGAACCAGCCCTTCGAGGCCGACCGACCATTCGAGCACGCCCACGGCGTCGGCGCGCTGCTCGGCTGAGAGCCTTGGTGAGGCGGCCGCGACGCCATAGGCGCGGTTCATCAGGCCGATCGAGGCGAGAATCGCCGTCGCCTCTCCGAAGACTCGGTGATTGGAAGGGATACCGCGCCGCGTGGCCGCGTTATCCATGCAGGGCAGATCGTCGAGGATCAGCGACGAGGTGTGGATCATCTCCACAGCGCAGGCGAGGTCGAGCGCATCGCTTTCACGGCCGCCGAGTTCGCGGGCGGCGACGAGCGTCAGAACGGCGCGGACGCGTTTCGCGGGGGCGAGAAGGCTATGCCGCAGCGAGCCCTGCAATGGATCGAGTCGCCCGTTCAACTCTACCAGTTCGGCAAGCCGCGACTCGATTTTCGCCCGCAGCATCATGTAAACGTCTAGCTGGCCGCCCATGTAAGATTCCCGTAGTGGTAACTTGACGATGGCTTGATGTTGGCCTCTATCTCTCCGATGCCCGTTGAAAGACTACGTAAAAACAGCTTGGCCATCAAAACGGTATGGCCTATGAGCCTTGGCTTGTAAACTGAACTTTACACACTGCGGCATTCGGGGCCAAGGTGTTCGGGGAGGTTGACACCCATGCCGAAAGCGTACTGGATCGCTCGCGTCGATGTGAAAGACGCTGACGCCTACACGGCCTATGTCACGGGCGCCGCTGACGCTTTCAAAGCTCACGGCGCGCGCTTCCTCGCCAGGGGAGGACGCTTTACCGCAGCGGAGGGCACCGCCCGCGCGCGTAATGTCGTCATCGAATTTCCGTCCTTCGAAGCGGCGGTGAATTGCTATAACTCGCCGGAATATCAGGCCGCCCGCGCGCAGCGGGACGGTTTTTCCGAAGGCGAGATCGTCATCGTCGAAGGCGTCGAACCGTAAGATCATAAGGGAACAGCCATGGACCAGATCGTCGCGAACACTGAAGCGCCCGCGCGCTCACGCGCGACTAGCGCCGAGACCGCTCTCGTCGTCGGCGCAGGATTCGGCGGCATCGCGGCGGCGCTCCGGCTCGCGGCCAAGGGCTATCGCGTGACGCTGATCGACCGGGGCCGCATGCTCGGCGGGCGCGCGCAGGTGTTCGAGAAGGACGGTTTCAAGCACGACGCCGGGCCGACGGTGATCACCGCGCCGTTTCTGATCGAGGAATTGTTCGAGCTGTTCGGCAAGAAGAGCGACGACTACCTCACGCTGAAGCCGCTCACGCCCTGGTATCGCTTCTTCTTCGATGAGGACGGCTCGACCTTCGATTACGGCGGCACGCTCGAAGAGACGCTCGCCGCGATGAACAGCCTCGATCCGCGCGACGGAGACGGTTATCTGCGCATGCTGAAGCACTCGAAGCAGCTCTTCGACGCGGGCTTCACCAATCTCGCGGACCAGCCGTTCCACAACCCCTTCATCATGTTCGGCCAGATCCCTCGCCTCGTGCAGCTCGGCAGCTACCGCACGGTGTGGGATTTCGTGACGAAATATTTCCACAGCCCGAAGCTTCGGCAGGCGCTATCGATCCAGCCGCTGCTCGTCGGCGGCAGCCCGTTCAGCACCACGAGCATTTACGGGCTGATCCACTATCTGGAACGCAAGTGGGGCGTGTTCTATGCCGAGGGCGGCACGGGCGCGATTGTCGCGGCGCTGGGCAAGCTGATGGAAGAGGAGGGCGTCGACATTCGCCTCGGCGAAACGGTGTCTTCGGTCGTCATCGAGAACGGGACCGCCAAGGGCGTCCGCCTCGTCAACGGCGATACGGTCTCCGCCGACATCGTGGTGTCGGACGTGGACCCGATGCATCTGTTCGGCGACATGATCCCCAACAGCGAAATTGGGCTTTCCGCGCGCCTCAAGCGCAAGACCGCGCGGCTCTCGATGGGCCTGTTCGTTCTCTATTTCGGCACCGACCGGCAATATCCCGACGTCGCGCGCCACACGATCTGGCTCGGCAAGCGCTACAAGGGGCTGCTCGACGACATCTTCAACAGGAAGGTGCTCGCGGACGATTTCTCGCTCTACGTGCACCGCCCTACGGCGACAGACCCGACCTTCGCGCCGGACGGCTGCGACGCGTTCTATGCGCTGTGCCCGGTGCCCAACCTCAAGGGCGACATCGACTGGAGCGTTGAGGGGCCGAAACTGCGCGACCGCATCGTGGCGGGCCTCGAACGCACGATCCTGCCGGGGCTTTCGGAGACGATCCGCGCCGAGATGGTCATGACGCCGCGCGACTTCAAACACGGCTATCTCAGCCACGAGGGCGCTGGCTTCTCGATCGCGCCGCACTTCACGCAGTCTGCCTATTTCCGGTTCCATAACAAGGCGGAAGGCATCAGGAATCTGTTCCTCACCGGGGCGGGCACGCATCCGGGCGCGGGCATTCCCGGCGTGATCTGTTCGGCGAAGGTGATCGACAAACTCGTTCCGCAGGCGCGGTCTTGAGGGGTTTTGAGCCGCCGCCTGCTTCATATGCGCGAACGGCGGGTCTTCCGTCATGGGAAAGCCCGCCTGTTCCTGATTCGTCTTACCCGAACCGGGTCTCGACCGCCGTCACGTTTCACCAGAAGAAAGGTGCCATGGTGGCGGGATGCGCGACGTGCAACGCCCGCTGTGCCCTGTATTTCCGGTGATGGCGCTTGTGCGAGCGGTGAAGATGGCGATGCTTCCGGTAAAGCCGTTTCGCGTGACGCTTGCCGGAGCGCTTGGACCACTTCTTCTTCTTCGCCTTATTCACCTTGGCTTTCTTCGCGGCGGCAGGCTTCGCTGCGGCCGCGCTCGCGGGTTTCGCATCCTTGGCCGCTACTGCGGGGTTCGTGGACGCGAGCGGCTTCTTGTCCTCAGCCTTCGTCGCGGCTTTCACGTCGGGCTGCTTCTCCGCAGGCTTTGCCACGGGCGTGACTTCAGCCGTGGCCTCGGCAGGCTTCACGGCGGCGGCTTGCGTGGGAGCGGCCTTTTCGGCCACGGCCTTCAGGGCTGCCTTCGGGTTCTGTGTTTGCAAAGCGCCGCCGTTCTGCGTCGCGCTTGCCCCATCCTGCTTCGATTTGGAAGGATCGGCGGAATAGCTCACGCTCGCGATCATGGCAAAGGCCGCGATACCAACTGGTACAAAAAACAACAACTTTTTCATCGAGTCACCGGAGTTGGGGTTGAGAAACGGCGTCCGTCGCCGGATGCGGCGGACGCCGCCGGCCACCGGGCACGCTTCCCCTTCCCCCCGGACAGGAGTGCGCTCCCAGCTTGGTCTTGAGCTAAAAAGAAAATTTGCGAAGCCTACAAGCCTCGACTATCAACGCGGGTGGCTTTTGCACATGCGAATGGACAGGACGGAAAAGCATGACCCCGCGATTGAGAAAACTGATCGGCGTTACCGTTTTCGTCGCCGGATCCTTGCTCTACTTCCTGTTCACCATCTCCATCGCGCTCGCGCGCCTGCCCGGCACGGAGCTTTGGCGGCACCTGCTGTTTTACCTGGTTATCACGCTGATCTGGCTTGTATGGGCCGGCATCCTCGTCAAGTGGATGCTGAAACCCCGCCCAGGCGAGGCCGGACAAAAGAAGAGGGCCGCCTGAGCAGCCCTCTCAATCGACGTCAGTAGCAGTAATTCATCGCGTAGTTCGTGCAATAGGCGGGGCCGTAGCCCTCGTTGATGCAGTTCCAGTAGCAACTGTCGTACAGGCCATACGCACCAAGCCCGATCACCGGCGCGGCGTACCAGAACCAGCGCCCATTGCGCCAGTATCCGCGACGGTTATGCCGCCAGCGTTTCGCGTAAGCTGGGTGCTTGCCGCCCGCGAACGGGGGCCTCCCACGGTAATACGGCTTGCCGAAAGGCGAGCGATACGCCTTGCCGGAGAAATTGGGCCTTCCATACGACCTGAAGCGGCCGGACTGTCCCCTGAAGGCTCTGCCGGATGGCATTCCCCGGAACATGGGCGCGGAGCCGCCATGCGACCGGAACCCACCGCGAAATCCACCGCCTCCGCGAAACCCGCCGCCTCCGCGAAATCCGCCGCCGCCGCGAAAGTGGCCGCCGCCTCCCTGTCCGCGCCCGCGGATCAGGGTAAGCGTACTCACTCCATGCTTCGCGATCGCCTTTTGTACGCCGCTTTCGATCGTTGCGGCAGACGCGCCGCCCGCGCACAGGCCGACGGCGGCAATCGCGGCGATAATCGTTACTCTCAACATCATGGCAGTCCCTTCTTTCGTCCCGGAATATCCGGCGCCCCGATCATCGGGCATTGAAGCGCGACGGGGGACCAAGAAAACGCACGGCATGGCCGTTTGCTGCATGTGAACACTGGAGAATATAGCCTGCAAAGGCGCCGCTTCTAAAGATTTTCGTCACAAACTGTAACTCGCGACGGATCGGGACGCTGTTTCACACAAAAAGGGCACCCTGATCCGCCGCCGTTCTGCCGGTGACGGAAAGGTGTCTTGCCCGAAATATCCGGTTTGAAAAATTTACGGTCGAATAGAGAGTTTGCACAGCGTGTGCGCAGAGTAATTTCACAATATTTTCGTCATTATTGAGAGAAAAATGCGAATATATAAGGCGAGTACAAACGTTTAATCGGAAGCCGGCGAATGAATATCTCAGCTTAATGGAACTGTTATTGGCCAAGCCATAGGATGAGTTGCAGCCTGGAGGCTGCCCATATCTGAAATCCTGTAGAGGATAAAATGAAGAAACTCGTCGTTGCTATCGCAGCCCTCTCGGCTGCAACTTTCGCTTCCGGCAGCGCCTTTGCGCTTCCGCTCGCAACAACTGGCGTCGACGCCTCCGCTTCCAGCGCCATTGTGAAGGTTGGCTGCCACAAGAGGCGCGTTGTCACAACCACCACCTGCACCACCTGCTGCACCAGGACGACGACCTATGTGAGGGTTGTGAACCCGTGCGGCTGCGGCTGCGGCGGCGGCGGCGGCGGCCTGTTCGGCGTCGGCTTCCTCTTCTTCTAGCCGAAATGCACGGGCAACTGCAAAAAGGGGAGGCGCAAGCCTCCCTCGGACTACTGACAAAGCTCTCGCCTTGGCGGGAGCTTTTTGATCAGTGGGTCATGCTGAAGAAGCCGATTCCACCCTCTGCGCAAGATGGAAGCGGCGGCCGAGTTCTCCTTCATCCGCGACCGGGTTGCGGGCTTTACAACGACAAGACCCATCTGAAGGCGAGCGCCAACAGAACTGAAGCCCCGGCTATGATTGGTTCGGCGCGGTGCTGTTACGGCATTGGCTCGTTGCGGTCGCGCTGGTTCTCGCCGGACAATGTGTCGAAGAGATCGGTCAGACGCCGCGAATAGATGATGGTCAGACCCACGAATATCGTGACCGCGACCAGCACGGCGAGGAAATATTCGATCCTGAAATACATCGACTCTTCGGCATAGGCGATCAGATTTATCCCGAGGAAGCCTGTCACGATGGTGCCGACGAGGCCGACCGTCGTCACTACCGTAAGCCGGTGCATCGAGGCGTTCTGCTTTCGCAGCGCGTTGCTGTCGAGATACTTCACCAGATCGAAGAGTTCGCTCCGGACCTCGGCAAAAAGCGCGTCGATGGCGAGATGTTTGCGCAGCATGCGGAACAGGTCGCGGACATGCGCACGGCCGGAAAGCTCGGTGAAGAAATAGCGTTGCGAGAAGCGCAGGAAGTTCTCCTGCAACAAGAGCGTCTCGTCGCGGAAAGCAATGCGCGAGTCGGGTTTCGACGGATCGAGCCGCTTCAGCGTCGCCACGAGCTGATCCGAAATCATCAGGAGCGATGCCTTGTGGAAGTGGGCGACGAGAAACAGCCGGAAATACTGATGCCGGAACTGGCTCAACAGCCCGCGCTGGTCGTCCGTCAGGCTCGGATTGCTGCCCGCCGAGACGATGGCGAAGGCTTCGCCGGACGTGAGAAAGCGCGTTTCGAGTTCCGGCGCGTCGAGGCCGCCCGAATACATGCGGTCGTAGACGTGATTGGCCTCGAACTTCTGCACGAAGCGCTTCGAATAGGGCATGATGCCGGTCTTCGATGGCCGCGTGGCGAGCGTCAGCGCGATATAGTCGCGCTTTGTCAGCACGTCGAGCGATTGCAGCGTGATGTATGTCATCACCGGCATGCGGTAATATTCGATCTCGCGGAACCGCAGCCGCCCCGCATCGCTCGACGCGGCGTTCACGATCGGCGACAGCACGAATTCCCAATGACGGGCGATGCAAGGCGAGCGGCGGCGGCCGACGAAGTCGATATAGCGCTCGCGATCCTCATAATCCGACGCGCACAGCACGGCGCCGCTTTCATCGAGCCATTCGACCCTCGCGGCGCAGTGAACGGGCTGGCCGTCCTTCGTCCAGCCTGCCGGATAGGCTCGCCCGAAGGTTTGCGTAATGCCCTGCGCGATTTCGAGCGGAATATTTTCGGCCCCGATTTCGCACACGAGAATGGCCGTGTTCACCTCGTAGAAGAAATACAGGTCGATATGCGAAACGTCGCAGACCACAGGCGTTGCGCCGCGCTCCGTCGTTATGCGCACCTTCTTGATGTCGCTGCGCCGATAGACGTTCATCGGCAGGTCGCCGGGGTTCTTGCGCGCGGCATCCGGCGCGTCGCCATACAGAAAGCGCTGCGCATGCGGCAGGAACGAAATGAACTCGCGATAATGGCGCTCTTCGAAATGATCGCCGCCGAACGGACCCGCGGACCGCCACGGCGTGTCCTCGCATTCCTTGTCGAACAACGCGCCGCAACCTCCGAATCCGCTTTTTTCGCCCGAGGTGACGATCTGAAGCGGCCAGAGCACGATTTCGCGGAAATGGTGCGCTATGCGCGCGGGAGGCGTTTTCGCTTCCTCTGGAAGCATCACCTTTTCTTGCATGCAAACCTGCGGCCTTCCTGAATCTCGCGACAAGCTAACTCAGATTCAGGACAGTTTCACGAAACGAACGCGAGACAATTCGAAATAGTCGCAAGGTTGGCATCGCAGGCGCGAAGGCGGGGGGATTTCTAAACGGTTTTCTCAGCCCCCGCCGCTTAGGATCGCGACAGGTCGCGGCTTTCGGCAATGGAGGCGAAGGCCACGCGGGCTGAAGCGGAGTCGATTGAGGGCGTCGACGGATCGCGAGCATCACTTCATACGTTCTTGAAGGGCCGTGGCGGATCTCGCCCGGCGGTCAGCCGCGAGGAAGACGCAATGCCGTGGAGCCATCTCGATTACCTGCCGGTATCAAGCACGCTGTACATCGTATTGATGGCGGCCCTGTTCGTGCTCGGCGTCCTCATCAAGGTCGGCCTGATCCGCTACGTCTACACCCGTCTCGGCATCTCGCCGCTGTCGGCGATCCTCTTGCTCCTGGCGAGCCTCGCCGGGTCTTACGTCAACGTTCCGCTCGCCCATTTCCCAGACGAGACGGTGGTGGTCGTTCACCAATATGTCGACTTTTTCGGCATGGAAGTCGAACTGCCGAGGCAAGTCGACTGGCCCGGAACGATCATCGCCATCAACATCGGCGGCGCTGTCATTCCGATCCTGCTCTCCCTCTATCTCCTGACGACGAACAGGATCTGGCTGCCCAGCATCGCCGCGACAGCCGTCGTCAGCGCCGTGTGCTACATGGTGGCCGAGCCGGTGCCCGGCGCCGGCATCATGATCCCGATCTTCATTCCGCCGCTGTTCGCCTGCGCGGCGGCCCTGATCGTCGCGTGGAACAAGGCGCCCGCCGTCGCCTATGTGAGCGGAAGTCTCGGCACGCTGATCGGCGCCGACCTTCTCAACCTCGACGAGATCCGCAAGATCGGGACGCCGGTGGCGTCCATCGGCGGCGCGGGGACGTTCGACGGGATCTTCGTGACGGGAATCTTCGCCGTTATCCTTGCGACGCTCGTTGGCGCGATCAGCGAGCGGCGGGCCGCGCAACGGGTGTAAGCCGCGGCGCGCGTTCGTCACATCGCCCCGTAACGCTTGACGAGTTCCCGCTCGACTTCGTCGCTCATGACACCGCCGCGTTGCCGAATGAAGCTCTCGATATGGCTGTCACGGTGCAGCAACCTTGCGACGCCGCGCGCCGCGCTTCGCACGGTCTTGGCGACATCGATGCGGTGGTGCCGGCCCTTGCCCGGAAGGGCGTGAAGATCGATTGCGCCGACGGTCCTGACCATTTGGGCGCTCCTTTTCCTTCGAGATTAAAGGAAAGTGTACGCCCATCGGCATGGAGCGGCAATGCGTGGCGCTTCAGGGTTGGCATGCGCAGGCTGCATGACGTCGCGAATGCACGTATCGCTTGCGTCGCCATCAGTGCGCGGAATTCCGCCACCCGCCGAAGGCTACGCGCCTGCGCTATTCGATCATCGTCAGCTTCGCGCCGTTCAGCTCGAAGCCTGAGAGTTGCTTGATGAAGCTCATGCCGAGGAGGTTCTGGGCCATGCGGCCGGGTTCGGCCACAACGGCCTGAACGTCGCGCACGGTGATATCGCCGATGCGCACCTGATCGAGCGTCACCGACGCCACACGCGCCACCCCGTTTGCGGTGGTGGACCTGCCGTTGAACCGCAAGGACTGCGGCTGAAGACCGAGCTTCTGCGCCGTCTCATACGACAGCGCGACATAGGTCGCGCCCGTGTCCGTCATGAATTCGACCTGCTGGCCGCGAATCGTCGCAAAGGCATGAAAATGGCCGTAATCGTTCGCGCTCAACACCACTTTTCGCGCCGTCGAGGCCTGATCGGTCTGGCCCGCGTTGATCGTTCCGCGCAACGGCAGCGTCGAGGCGGAAAGCACGCGCGTGTTGAAGCGCGACACGCCCGGCGAGGTCTGCTCGAAGCTGAAAACATGCGAAAACCCGGCGTCGGCGGCCGCCTGCCGGACGCGCTCGTAAAGCGGCTCGAAGGAGTGGAACGTGGCATAGGCGCCAGCCAGTGCAATCGCCCAGACGAACATTTCCTTTGCGATCAAACGCTGAAACGACCGGCTTTCCATCGGCGGCTACCAATCCCCGTGACGAGCGCCCCGATGAAGACCGTCGCTCTAACTCTTCATCACGAGCCTGTTCCCTGAAAATTCATATGACCGCAATCGGCTTAAAAAACTCATACCGAGAAGGCTCTGATGCAGCGCGCCGGGGCGCGTGATCAGCGCATCGACCTTCTCAAGCGTCACCGCGCCGAGCGAGACCTTGTCGAGCTTCACCCGTGCGGCGAATGCGCGGCCGTTCGCCGTATCGACCGGCACGGTGTAATCGAGCGCGCTGAGAAGAATGCCGGCGCGGCGCGCGTCCTCCGGGCGAAGCACGACCGTGGACGCGCCGGTGTCGACGATCATGCGCACCATCTTGCCGTTCACCTTCACCTTGGCGATGAAATGACCGTCGCCCTGCCGCCTGACGGACACGACGGCGCCCTTTCTCGCCGCTCCCGCACCCGGCGAAACGGTTTGCACCGTGCCGGGGTTGAGTTCTTCAACGACGCGGTCGCGCACCTCGGCCAGTTCGGTGCGATAGGTATAAAGCGAGATGACGACGAGGAAGATCGCGGCCCAGCTTCCAAGCGCCTTCAGCGCTTCGGCTACGCGTCCGGCGGTGAGCCGTGTGACGCCCGCCATCAGGAAGATGAGAAGCGCAAGCAGCGCGGCGACGCGCGGAAACTCCTCCCGCGGAAGGCCCGCGATCGTGTCGCCGTCGCCGGTCAGCATGTAAAGCGCGAAACTGACGGCCAGAAGCCCTATCGCCAGGAAGATCATGGAGCCAACCATCTTTCAACGCGTGGAATATGGAGGATATCGCGTAAAAGTCAGCCCCTGTCGCGCAAACAGGGATACCACTTGGCGAATCGATCCATAATCGCCGCCAAGCGTAACCTTTCTGCGTCGTCAGGTGACGACAGAATGCGCTGTGAGGCCCTGTCGAATGCGTTACCCGCCCGATCTGCTCGACGAAATCCGAAGCCGTCTGCCCGTCAGCCGCGTCGTGGAACGGCGCGTGAAGCTGAAGCGGCAGGGGCGCGAATATATCGGTCTGTCACCTTTCAAGATCGAGCGCTCGCCTTCCTTCACGGTGAACGACCACAAGGGCTTTTACCATTGCTTCGCCACGGGCGAGCATGGCGATGTGTTCACCTTCCTGATGAAGGTCGAGGGCCTTTCCTTCCCCGAATCGGTGGAGCGGCTCGCGGCCGAAGCGGGCGTGACGCTCCCGGCACCGGAACCCGTGGACGCGGTCAGGGAGAGCCACGAAAACCGCGTCCGCGCGGCGCTTGAGGAAGCGTGCCGCTTCTTCGAGGTCGCGCTGTCGAGCCTCGATGGAATCGCCGCGCGCGCCTATCTCGAAAAGCGCGGCGTCGGCGGGGCTGAAATCGCGGCGTTCCGGCTCGGCTACGCACCCGACTCAAAAACGCGCCTGAAGCAGCATCTTTCGGGCAAGGGCTTCACGCTCGCCGAGATGCAGGACGCAGGGCTCCTCATCCATGGCGACGATATCCCGGTTCCTTACGACCGATTTCGCGGCCGCCTCATCTTTCCGATCACCGACGCGAAACGCCGCGTCATCGCTTTCGGCGGCCGCGCGCTGCAACCCGACCAGCAGCCGAAATATCTGAACTCGCCCGAGACGCTGCTCTTCCACAAGGGGCATGTGCTGTTCAACCACGCCGCCGCGCGCGACGCCTCGAAGGCCGAGCGCGCCGTGATCCTCGCCGAAGGCTACATGGACGTGATCGCGCTGGCCCGTGGCGGCTTCCCGAACGCGGTCGCGCCGCTCGGTACCGCACTCACCGCCGATCAGCTTCGGCTTCTATGGGCGATGTCACCGCTGCCGACGCTTTGCTTCGACGGCGACGCGGCGGGCCGCAAGGCCGCGCATCGCGCGCTCGACACGGCGCTGCCGTTCCTCGAACCGGGCCGGTCGCTGCAATTTGCGTTCCTGCCCGAAGGCCGCGACCCCGACGACATGGTGTCCGGCGGCGCGAGGGACGCCCTGGCGAAGCTTCTGGCCGAGCCGCTGCCGTTTATCGATGTCCTCTGGGCGCGCGAGGCCGAGAAGCACGCCCTCGATACGCCGGAACAGCGCGCGGCCTTCGAAGCGCGCCTCACGGAAGCCGCGCAGAAGATCGAGCACAAGAGCCTTCGCTTCCATTATCTGGCGGGGTTCCGCGAAAGGCTTCGCGGCATCGGCCAGAGGAGCGGCGGCTTGCCGCGTCCGCGCCTCGATGCTGAGAGCTGGCGCGCCCGCTCGATGCTCGCGCCGACCGGTGGCGCGCGCAAGCCGCGCGCTCAGACCGGCGGCCGATCCATGCTCCCGCAGCGCACGAGCGAGCTTCTTTCAAGTGCTCTGACGCAAGCGGCGGCACCTGTCAGCGCGCCTCGCGAAGCGGTGATCGTCAGCGCCATCCTCGCCCACCCGTGGCTCATCGACGAGCACATGGAGGAGATCGCACGCATCCCGTTCATCGACCCCGATTGCAACCGTCTTCGTGACGCTGTGTTAACCGTGCATCAGTTCGATGAATCACTTGACAACAAATTATTGTTAGAGCACCTCTCAAAGGAGGGCTATGAGGCGGAGCTAGAGCGCCTGGATAAGGCGTGCGCTCATAAAGCTGATCCACACTTCGCGCCGGATGCAGAAAGAGAGCAGGTCCTGGAGGGCTGGCGTCATGTCATGATGCTCCATGACAAGGCAGGCATTCCGAGTTCGCTGCTTGAAGCGGAGAGCGAGTGGATGAGCGACCAGTCCGACGAGAATGCGGTTCGGCTCATTGCCGTGAAACAGCAGGTTGAAATTGTGTCGACTTAATCAACTCGCCCTATATTGCGAGCGGCACAAACATTCACCAGATAGTATATGAGGCGCGTCGAAGGGCGTGAAAACGAGCTTCATGAGTAACGGCACATTAAGCACAACCGCTTATCTCTTCAAGTGGTTCGGCGATGTGGATCGCCAGCTCTCCAGCGAGCACCGCTATACGTCTTGAACGTACAAAACGAGATTGACCCGACGATATCCTGACGGGGTGGCAGCCCGGCGAGCCCCGTTCCCCGGCATTTCTGGAGTGCATAATGGCAACAGCGACGACAAAAAACGAGGACCAGGAGACGCAAGCGTCCGAATCCACGGACAGCCCGGTTCTTGATCTTTTGGATGCCGCCGTAAAACGCCTGATCAAGACCGCAAAGGCACGCGGTTACGTCACCTATGACGAGATCAACGAAGTCTTGCCGCCCGAGGATGTGTCCCCGGACCAGATCGAAGACATCATGACGATGTTCTCGGATCTCGGCATCAACGTCGTCGACGCGGAAGAGGTCGAGGAAGCCTCGGCCGAGCATCTCGACGACGAGGAAGACGATCGCGCGGCGCCCGCCAATCTGCCCGTCAAGCAGGAACGGTCCACCGAGGTGGGCGAGCGTACCGACGACCCGGTGCGCATGTATCTGCGCGAAATGGGCTCCGTCGAGCTTCTGTCGCGCGAAGGCGAAATCGCCATCGCGAAGCGCATCGAGGCCGGCCGCGAAGCCATGATCGGCGGCCTGTGCGAAAGCCCGCTGACCTTCCAGGCCATCATCATCTGGCGCGACGAGTTGAACGAGGGGAAGATTCTTCTCCGCGACATCATCGATCTCGAAGCCACATATTCCGGTCCGTTCTCGCGTCCCGAGGAGGGCGACGGCTCCGAAGAAGAATTCGAACCTGAGCCGCCGCATCCGCAGCCGCAGCCCGTGAATGGCGTCCGAACGGCTACGAACGGCGCGGCGAACGGTGCGATCGGCCTAAACGGTGCTAACGGTCACGCGCGCGGCGACGACGCGGGGGCGGTCGGCCCGGAGGGCGAAGCTGCTGAATTCCGCGGCGACGACGACGACGACGACCTCGAAAACAGCCTGTCGCTCGCGGCAATGGAAGCCGAACTCAAGCCGAAGGTGCTCGAAACCTTCGACCGCATCGCGACCGAATACAAGAAGCTGCGCAAGCTTCAGGATCAGCATGTCGAGCGCAAACTGGCCGACGACGCGCTGTCCCCGCAGCAGGAGAAACGCTCCCGCAAGCTTCGCGACGCCGTCATTCAGGACGTGAAGAGCCTGTCGCTCAACCCTGCGCGTATCGAGTCGCTGGTCGAGCAGCTTTACGACATCAACAAGCGCCTGATCGGCTATGAAGGCCGCCTTCTGCGCCTTGCCGACGGTTTCGGCGTCCGCCGCGACGAGTTCCTGTCTCATTATCAGGGCAGCGAACTCGATCCGAACTGGATCGACCGCATCGGCACTCTGAAGGGCAAGGGTTGGCAGAAATTCGTCGAGAAAGAGCGCCAGCGCATCGATGAAATCCGTCAGGAAATCTACGCGCTTGCCACGGAAACCGGGCTCGATATCGCCGAATTCCGCCGTATCGTAAAGATTGTGCAAAAGGGCGAACGCGAAGCCCGGCAGGCGAAGAAGGAAATGGTCGAGGCAAATCTTCGCCTCGTGATATCCATCGCCAAGAAATACACGAACCGCGGCCTGCAATTCCTCGACCTTATTCAGGAAGGCAACATCGGCCTGATGAAAGCGGTCGACAAGTTCGAATACCGGCGCGGGTACAAGTTCTCGACCTATGCGACGTGGTGGATCAGGCAGGCGATTACACGGTCCATCGCGGATCAGGCGCGCACCATCCGTATTCCCGTGCACATGATCGAGACGATCAACAAGATCGTCCGCACCTCGCGCCAGATGATGCACGAGATCGGCCGCGAACCGACACCGGAAGAACTCGCCGAAAAGCTTTCCATGCCGCTCGAAAAGGTGCGGAAGGTGCTGAAGATCGCGAAGGAGCCGATCAGCCTCGAAACGCCCATCGGCGACGAGGAAGACAGCCATCTCGGCGACTTCATCGAGGACAAGAACGCGATACTGCCGATCGACGCGGCGATCCAGTCGAACCTGCGCGAAACGACGACGCGCGTGCTCGCCTCGCTCACGCCTCGCGAGGAACGTGTGCTGCGCATGCGCTTCGGCATCGGCATGAACACCGATCACACGCTGGAGGAAGTCGGCCAGCAATTCTCGGTGACGCGCGAACGCATTCGCCAGATCGAGGCGAAGGCACTGCGCAAGCTCAAGCATCCGAGCCGCTCCAGAAAGCTGAGAAGCTTCCTCGACAATTAAGAGCCCCAAGCTCCGCATCTTCCTGACAATCCATCGACCCGATTCGGAAACCCGGCTTCGCGCCGGGTTTTCTGCGCCAAGGGCGTTGAGTACCCTGCGACGATCAAATCAGTTCGCGGCGTTCTGGTCGGGCGGGGAATCAGCATCCTTTTTGTCCGGCTTAAGCAGCAAACGTTCGAGCCGCTTCCCCAACGCGAGGATCAGCGCAACCAGCACGGCGGCGGTGACGACGATGGGCCAGGCGCCGAGTCCGCATGCCATACCGATGCATGCCGTGAACCAGATGGTGGCGGCGGTCGTCAGGCCCTGCACCTTGTCGCTTTCTTTCTCGCGAAGGATTACGCCCGCGCCGAGAAAGCCGATGCCGGTGATAACGCCTTGAATCACTCGGCTGTATGCATCAGCGTGGACGCCGGATGGATAGTCGCTCAGAAGGATCGCCAGCGCCGAGCCGAGCGCGACGATCGAGAGCGTGCGGACACCCGTCGGCTTGCCTCGGGCTTCGCGGTCGAGGCCGATGGCCGCGCCCACCGCAGCGGCAGCGGTGAGACGCAGAGCGGCATCGGGCCAGTCGATCATGCGAAACCTCAAATCGGAACAGCCGGAGCAATCCAACGCTGACGGTGGATGCCAAAACGCGGCCTCCCATAGAGTTCCGCACCCGGAATCGTAGCGGCGTCCGATTTACGGCAGGGTTACGCCGGCTTGCGCTCGACCGGGTCGCCCCGTTTTCGACGCGCCGCCGCGAAGGCGTCATATAGGCTGACGGCCGCCACAGCCGCTTTCGTTACGCCCGCAATGAACGTTTCGTCCGGCTTGTAAACGCCGCTATAGCCCGGATCCAGAAGGGCGACGAGCCGCAGCACGGTAGCGCGATCCTCCGCACCGAGGCCCTTCAGCACGTAGCTGACGCCCGCAATCTCCCGCCTTTGCCGCTCGCCGAACGGCACACGTCCCCCCGACGGCGGCGAGCGTACCTCCGACCGGAGATAATCGATCGCTCCGGCATTGGAGAGCGCGGCGATGCAGGACGATAAACGTTCGAGAGCTTCCGCTTCGCGATCGGACAGCGCGCGGTCGAGCACGGTCAGTCGACGGCGAAGCGAGCGGATGCGCACGGCTTCGGGCTTCCCGGCTGCGTCTTCGAGGATCGCGAGCCGCATTTCGAGCGGCGTCAGGATCGGCCGGGCCCGGTGGCGTGCAACGGGAGGCGCGCCCGGCGGTGTCAGCACATCCCGCGTGAACGCGGAATGCTGGCATCGCCATGGAGATGGGCCTTCGGAAAGGTGGCGTGGTTTCTTTCGCGCCGTCATGCCCGTCCCGGCTCTTCCTGACGCTGGAAAGCCAACAGACGATGCTTCTTGCAGTATGGGCGTCCGGGTTCAGCCTTGCAGCCGCAGAACGAAAAGCCGGGCTCTGCCGGGTCGCCAACCGGCCAGCGGCAGGCGCCGTCGGGCAAGTGCTCCAGAGCGGCTGCCCCGTACACGGCCGATGGTCCGGCCAGCGAGCGCCGGACGATGAGACCGCCGTCTTGCGGCTCGTCCCGTCTCGCGTGGTCCCGCAAGGCGCGCAGGCTGATGCCGTTGCGGCGAAGAAGCGACCGCAGCGCCTTTGGATTGACGCCAAGCGTTCTCGCGATATCGCTTGTCCTGAGCGTCGCGAGCGCGGCAATGATTTCGGTGAGATCGCCCGTCGTCCAGCGCCGCCGTCCATGGATGGGTGGCGGAGCGGGCTGAGACAACCGCGAGATAGCAAGGGCAGGAAGGGCGGGGTGAGCGGCCTGCACGACTTCGCGGGGATAATGAAGCGGGGTGAGATTACACATACAGCACAAAACCCGAATGAGTGAACGCCTAATTGTGAAAACCTACACATAACGTGTAAAATTATCGTAAGTGTCATTCGGTTTTGGAATAAATGCGACGGTGCCCGGTCTTGCGGGTGGGGCACTTCTGGAAAAAAAAGATTCATGCTGGAAACGATCTTAAGGGGAGCGGCAAGGCACCGCCGGATCGCTATACGGGCGGTTGCATCACAAAGGCCTGCGAATCAGATCAAACTCCTGCGTTCCCTCACCATGCCTCGTTCGGCACACGTGTTACACAGTACGTGTAGGTAGGCAAAGCACGATGCGAAACTGGACCCCCGACGAACTCAGATCGATCGCGGATCGCCTTCGGCGAGCGCGCATCGGCGCTGGGTATGACAAGGCGAGCGACGCGGTCCGCAAATTCGGCTGGGGTTACAGCCGCTACATGAACTACGAGAACGGCGAGCGCGCCGTTCCGCCGAAACAGGCCATCCTGTTTGCCGCCGCATTTGGCGTCACGGTGGACTATATATATTTCGGAAAAGGATCTGATTTAAATAAAGTTGAAGGGGTGAAGGCGTTATCGATCCGTCACATACCCTTGCTGGCGCTCGATAACATGGACGAATTGAAACGTATCGCTGAGGGATCCGAGCCCGCCTCTTGCACGGCCGTGCCGGTCTTCGGCGAGGAGGTACTGCCCGGCCGCTGCATCTTCATCGACATCCGCGACAAGTCGATGTCCCACGCCTACGAGCCGGTATCCTTCGAGCCGGGCGACAAGGCGCTCATTGATCTCGACGCCAGGCCATCACCGTCCGACTTTGTGCTGGCGCTCGTACCCGAAGAGCAGACCGCCCTGTTCCGCCTCTATCGCGAGATCGGGCGCGCGAAGGACGGCTCCATCGTCATCGATCTCGTGCCCCTGAACCCCAACTTTCGCACGATACGCATTTCGAGCGTAGCGGCCGGACAGATCATCGGGGTTTGCCGAAGTATCCACCGCGTTTTCGATCTCACGGCGCCGGCGCAGCGCCCACGCCTGGGCTGAAGCGGCAAGAATGCCTCGCATCGCAGGCCGTCTCCTCGAACATCGCGCATAAGCAAGCGGCGCGCTTGAAAAGCGGCGCTTCGCGCTATATGGCGGAGTCGACACGCGGCGGGAGAGCACGATGAACCACGACTCATACCCCGACACCTATATCGCGAGCATCCTTCACGACGCGAAGACATTCGCCATGATCGGTGCGAGCGCGAACACCGTTCGCCCGAGCTTTTTCGTGCTGAAGTATCTGCTCGCGAAGGGCTATCGCGTATTCCCGATAAATCCCGGACGTGCGGGCGGTGAAATCCTCGGTCAGCGGGTCTTTGCGAGCCTCGCCGATCTGACGGAGCCGGTGGACGTGGTGGAAATCTTCCGCAGCTCGGGCGCGGCGCAGGGCGTCGTGGAAGAAGCGATCGCGCTGAAAAACGAACTTGCGATCAAGATGATCTGGATGCAGCTCGGCGTGCGCAACGACGAGGCCGCGCGGCTCGCCGAGAAGGAAGGGCTCAAGGTGGTGATGAATCGCTGCCCGAAAATCGAATATGGCAGGCTGTCGGGCGAGATCGGCTGGGTTGGCGTCAACAACAACCGCATCTCGAGCCGGAAGCCCGTCATGCTCGGCAAGGGCTACCAACAGCTTTCCATCAGCCGCGACAAATCGTAAAACGGTCGCATGTCGTCCGACGCATCCAATACCGATCCAACGCCGCTCGCGCTGAAACTCCGCCGCGCGATTTCGGAGCGTGGCCCGATCCCGCTTCACGACTATATGCAAGCGTGCCTGTACGACCCGGAGCACGGCTATTACCGCAAGCGCGATCCGCTCGGGCGCGGCGGAGACTTCATAACCGCGCCTGAAATCTCGCAGGTGTTCGGCGAGTTGACAGGGCTGTGGGCGGCGCAGGTCTGGATGCAGATGGGCCGCCCGCAACCGGTTCGCCTCGTCGAGCTTGGGCCGGGGCGCGGTACGCTCATGGCCGACGCGCTTCGCGCGGCCCGCGTCGCACCGGGCTTTTTGCAGGCCGTCGCGGTGCATCTCGTGGAAAGCTCAGAGGTGCTGCGCGACGCGCAGAAGGCTACGCTGGCGGGCGTTCCAGTTCAGGTGCATTGGCATGACGACGCGGCGGAGCTGCCGAACGGCCCTGCCATCGTCATCGCGAACGAATTTTTCGACTGCCTGCCGGTCCGGCAATTTGTCTTCGACGGCGCGGCCGATGTCTGGCGCGAGCGCGTGGTGGCCTTCAGCGACGGCGCTTTCGGTCTCGCGACATCGACCGCCGTTGCACAGCCGCCGCTGACAGCCGCATCGCATGGTGAACCGCGCGACGGCGACATCCTCGAATTCTGCCCCGGCGTGGAGCCGGTTCTCGCCACCTTCGCCGCGCGCGCGGGCCACGCTCCCCTCGCAGCGCTCGCCATCGATTACGGCTACACGAACCCGGCCTTCGGCGATACGCTGCAAGCCGTCCGCCGCCACAAGTTCGCCGGGCTGTTCGACGCTCCGGGCGAAACGGATCTCACCGCGCATGTGGACTTCTCCCGGCTCGCGCGGCTTTCCGAAGCAGCGGGGTTCGACGTTTTCGGGCCTATGCCGATGGGGGAATGGCTTCTGCGGCTCGGCGTCGAGGCGCGCGCGAACCAGCTTCTCGCCCGCGCTTCGGCCGAGGAAGCGCGCGCCATCGCACAAAGCGTCGCCCGGCTCGTCGATCCGGCGCAGATGGGCGCGCTTTTCAAGATCCTTTCATGGACGCGTGGCATATCGGACCCGCCGCCTCCTTTCGGCGGGCACGGCTGATGGGGGACCGAGATGGCTGACGCAGTGACGTTCAAAGCGGCTGACGGGCTGCTCGTTCCGGGCATCAGGCACGGCTTCTTTCTGCGCGCGGGTGGCGTTTCCGAGGGCATCTATGCGTCGCTCAATTGCGGGCGCGGCTCCCGCGACCAACGCGAGGCCGTCGAGGAAAATCGGGCGCGCGTCGCGTCGGCACTCGGCGTTTCGTCGACATCGCTGATCGGGGCTTACCAGATCCATTCGCCGACAGCGGTGATCGCGCACGAGCCGTGGGAGCCCGACGAAGCGCCGCAGGCGGACGCCGTGGTAACGGCAACGCCCGGGCTTGCCGTAAGCGTGCTCACGGCCGATTGTGTGCCTGTCCTTCTGGCAGACGCGGAGGCTGGCGTTGTCGGCGCCGCGCATGCGGGCTGGAAGGGCGCGAAAGCGGGTATCCTCGAAGCCACCATCGAGGCCATGGAGAGCCTCGGCGCGAAGACGTCGCGCATCTCGGCTGCCATCGGCCCCGCCATCTCGCAACGCGCGTACGAGGTGGGGCCTGAGTTCCGCGCTGCCTTCACCGAGGGCGCGCCCGAAAACGACAAGTATTTCTCGGATGCGTTCGGCCCTCGGCCGCACTTCAACTTACCCGCATATCTACTGGATAGACTTTTCGCGGCGGGAGTGAAATCGGCGGAAGACATCGGTGTCTGCACGCTCGAAAACGAATCGATTCTCTTCAGTTACCGGCGCGCTTGCTTGCGTTCGGAATCGGATTATGGACGCCAAATTTCCGCCATCCTGGTCGGGTGATGTGGATAACTAGGGGGGCATACCCGATATTAACGGGTTTTTGTGTCGCTTCGCGGCTTTGTGGAGCGTCGTTCTGGACGCGTTTTGCGGCGACCGCTAAATTTCGAATGTTATAAAGATTCGGCGGATTTATAGGTGCCGGTATGTCAAGTGCCGCCGTTCCTGGAGCAAAAAAGCAAGGAGTGGAGAAAGTGACGCGCGAGAATAATCTGGCCGCGCAGAGCGCAGCTCGCCGTGCCGCGTCGCTCTTGACTGGGGGACTTATGCTTGCCGGCCTCGCCGGGTGCAGCGGTGATCTCTTTCAGAATAGCGACAACGCCAGCCTGACTCAGAAGGCCAAGCCCGCTGTCGCCCTGTCCGCCGGACAGGGTGTTCCGCAGAAATACGCAAGCAAGGTCGACGAGCAGCTCGCTGCCTCGATCAAGGCAAAAGGTGTCGTCCTCGTCGAAGCGAAGGACGCGCAATATATTTTGAAGCCGACTTATGCCGCAGCCAGAGAAAAGAAGGGCACGAAGGTCGCTTACACGATCGACGTGACCGACAAGGCCGGCAACACGGTCCGCACGATTTCCGGCGAAGAGATCGTTTCAAACAAGCGCGGCGGCGATAATTGGAAGCATCTGAACGACGAAGGCATCCAGAAGGTGGCGCTCAAGTCGGCGACGGACGTTGCGTTGTGGGTCGAAAACCCGAACGCTCCGCAGGCGGCTCCGGCCGTTGCGGCGGTCGAGCCCGCGACGCCGGTCAGGGCGGCGGCCGCTCCGACGCCGATCAAGGCGGCTGCGGCGCCAAGGGTTCGTCAACCCGCCCATGCCGCCGAGCAGCCTTCGCTGGCTTCGGCCGTTGCCGCTCCAGCGCCTCGCGCGCATGCGGCGGTTAACCCGGGTGAGGTGGTCGCGGTCGTGTCCGGCGTAACGGGCGCTCCCGGCGACGGCAAGACCTCGCTGACGGAAGCCATGAAGCGCGCGCTCAATCGTCAGGGCATCAAGCTTTCGTCATCGGGCGCTCCCGGCTCCTACAAGATCCAGGGCGAAGTCCAGATGGGCGCGGCGCAGAACGGCCAGCAGCCGATCACGATCAAGTGGGTCGTCTACGATCCGACCGGCAAGCAGCTTGAGAAGACCGTCGTGCAGAACAACAAGATCGGCGCGGGCACTCTTGACGGCGCGTGGGGCGAAATTGCGGATCAGGCAGCGGGTGCCGCGGCGGCCGAAGTTTCCAAGCTGCTCAACAAGTCGCCCACCGGCCAGGCCCAGGCCGGCAACGGCACCTCCGGCTAATTCCGAGGTCATTATAACTCAACCTGTGGGTAGCCATGTCGCGCTCACAGGTTTACAGATGACGAGCGCGCTGCTAGAAGCGCGCTCGTTGTTGTTTGTGCACAATTCTCGTCACCCAATGGACAATCCCGCATCATGAAGCTGGTCGCTGGCAATAGCAATCGGCCCCTGGCTAACGCCATCGCCGCTTACCTGAAAACCCCGCTGACGGAATGCCTTGTGCGCCGCTTCTCGGACATGGAAATCTTTGTCGAGGTGCGTGAGAACGTGCGCGGCGAGGATATCTTCGTCATCCAGTCGACGTCCTACCCGGCGAACGACAATCTGATGGAACTGCTGATCATCACCGATGCGCTGAGGCGCGCGTCGGCGCGGCGCATCACCGCAGTGATCCCGTATTTCGGCTACGCCCGGCAGGACCGTAAAACCCTGCCCCGCACGCCGATTTCGGCGAAACTCGTGGCGAACCTCATTACGCATGCTGGCGCCGACCGCGTGCTGACGGTCGATCTCCACGCGGGCCAGATCCAGGGCTTTTTCGACATTCCGACCGACAACCTCTATGCCGCCCCTGTCATGGTGCGCGACATCACCAAGCGCTATACAGACGGCAACATCACGGTCGTGTCGCCGGACGTGGGCGGCGTCGTCCGCGCGCGAAGTCTGGCAAGCCGCATCGATGCTCCGCTCGCCATCATCGACAAGCGCCGCGATCGCCCGGGCGATTCCGAGGTGATGAACGTCATCGGCAATGTCACGGGCCGTCACTGCATCCTCATCGACGACATCATCGACTCCGGCGGCACGCTGTGCAACGCGGCCCAGGCGCTGATCGAGAAGGGTGCTTCCTCCGTGGCAGCCTATGCCACTCACGGCGTGTTTTCCGGCGGCGCGGTTGCCCGCATTCAGGCGTCGAAGATCGACACGCTCGTCATCACGGACACCATCGTGCCGACCGAGGCCGTGCGCGTGTCCAGCAACATCGAGGTGTTGTCCTTGTCCGCGCTGATCGGCGAGGCAATCCTTCGCACCTCCGGCGAGGAATCGGTGTCGAGCCTGTTCGATTGACGGGCTCGTTCATGTGCGGAAGCGACAGGATTTCGAAGCCGCGCGCGACCGAACGGCCGTACCCGCCTCCTATGAATGAAGGTTGAACGAACGAAGCAGCTTATTGTCTTTCGTTGAACTTGCCCTTATAGAGAGGGTTTGAGACATCCCTGAGTGCAGAACGTCCGCGTGCTTGATCGCCGCACAGACGCGCTCATCCAACAAAACAGAGACAAAAATGGCTGAGGTTATCGAACTCAAGGCGCAGGCGCGCGAAGGCACAGGCAAGCTCGCGAACCGCGCGCTGCGGGCAATGAAGCTCGTTCCGGGTGTCGTCTATGGCGGCGAAAAGGGCCCGGCAAATGTCGCGCTCGAATATCGCCACGTAAGGCAGCATTATCAGACCGGCCACTTCCTCTCGACGGTCTATATACTCGACGTCGACGGCAAGAAGGAGCGCGTGATCCCGCGCGAAGTTCAGGTCGATCCGGTGCGCGACTTTCCAATCCATGTGGATTTCCTTCGCGTCTCGAAGTCTTCGCGGATCGAAGTTGAAATCCCGGTGCATTTCATCAACGAAGAAGCCTCGCCCGGCCTGAAGCGCGGCGGCGCTCTCAACATCGTGCGTCACGCCATCGAGCTGTCCTGCCCGGCGGATTCGATCCCGGATCACATCACCGTGGACCTTACCGGCTACGACATCGGCGACAGCATTCACATTTCCGCCGTGAAGCTTCCGGCCGGCATCACCCCCACGATCACCGACCGCGACTTCACCGTCGCAACCGTTGCGGGCGCTGCGGCTCAGATCTCGGAAGAGGCGGCTGAAGCTGCCGCGGCCGAAAAGAGCGAGTAGCATATTCCCATACCGGTTCGGCGTTCATCATCGATAAAATGTGAGAGATTTCATCATGAAGCTGATCGTCGGATTGGGTAATCCGGGTGAGAAGTATCAAGGCAACCGCCATAACATCGGTTTTCTGGCGGTTGACGAATTGGCGCGCGGCTATGGCTTCTCGCCATGGAAAAAGCGGTTTCAGGGGCTGGTCGCCGAAGGGCAGATCGGCCTCGTTCGCGCGATCCTGCTGAAACCGTCGACCTATATGAACGAGAGCGGGCGCGCGGTCGGCGAAGCCATCCGTTTTTACAAGATCGCCGTCAGCGACGTGATCGTCATTCATGACGAGATCGACCTTGAGCCCGGCAAGATCCGCGTCAAGACCGGTGGCGGCAATGCGGGTCATAACGGCCTCAAGTCCATCACCGCGCATATCGGCAACGATTATCGCCGCGTCCGTCTCGGCGTCGGCCATCCCGGCGACAGGGCGCTCGTCGCCAATTACGTTCTCCACGATTTCGCGAAGGCCGATGAGGAATGGCTGGTGCCGCTTCTCGAAGGTGTCGCGCGCGGAATGTCGAACCTCGTGGAAGGAAAAGAGGCCAGTTTTTTGAGCGAGGCCGCCCGGGGACGGAAGCCATTCCCGAAGGCGGCGAAAGCGCTCGGCTCCGTTGAAAGTGCCGCGCAGCATCGCGCGGAAGAGCCGTCTGTGGAGGCCCCTTTGGCGGCGGCCGCAGCCGTGGTCGCATCGAGCGCCGTTTTCGACGCACCAGCCGAGGCGGCCAACGAGGGCGAAACCGCTTTCGCTTCGGTCGACGACGCCATCGCATCCCCCGGAATTGAAACGCCGAGCCTCGAAGCTCCTGCTGAGGCCGAAGTCGAAGCTGCTCCGGTGAGCGAAGCAGAGGCACGCGAAGCCGATCCCGTCACGACAGGAGCCGAAGCCCCCGCCGTTGAGCTAGTCCCGGCTGAAGCTGAAGCGCCTGCCGCTGAGACTGTGATGGCCGCAGAGGTCGCGACAGAACCGGAAGCCGAGGCAACGGCGTCGGAGCCGGTCGCCGCGGAAACGCAAGCTGAGGCCCCTGCCTCCGAAATCGTCGCCATCGAAGAGGTGAGCGAAACCGCCGCCGACCCCGAAGCGCTCGCCGCCATCGTGGCAGTCGCGACGAAGCCCATCGAACCGATGCCGCTGCCTTCGATCACCGTATCGGTCGGGCGCGACGGCAGCGGCGGCGCCGTATCCTCAGCCGTCATGCTGCCTCACCCGGAGGCTGGCGGCGCTTCCGAAGCCGCTTCCGTTTTCGATCTGGAGCGCGACGTGCCGCCGCAGCGCGTGCCCCGCGATCAGGAAATTCTCGCCACGAGGGAAGCTCTCGGCGAGGCGACGGCACCGAAACAACCCGAGCCCGACGCAGCGCCCGTCGCCACCAGCGGCGAAGACGATGCCATCGTCGAAGCCGCCGAAACAGCGCCGGTTCCCGGTGAGACATACGACGCGTCGTTGGCTGGACCGGAAACCGTCGTGGCAAACGCGGAGGCGGTTTCCGTGGAAGCGGCGACGGTTGAAGAAGCCGTCGCGGTTGCCGAAGCCCCGGAACTTGCCACGGAACCGGAAATCGTCAGCGCTGCGTATATCGAACCGGAGGCGGATGCAGAGCCGATCCAGGCCGGAACGCCCGATCCAGAACCTGCGCCGGCGCCTACGCCGGAGCCGATCATCGATCCCGTCCCCGCGCCGGAACCACAGCCGGTTCCCGAGCCTGAACCGGTCGGCGATCCGGACCCCGCGCCAGAGCCCGCGCCCGTTCCCCATCCCGACCCCGTGCAGGAACCCGAGCCTTCCCCGCTACCCGAGCAGGTTCAGGCCCCGGTCGTCGCGGAACCCGCGCGTGAGCTGGAGTTTGCAGCCGCAGCTTCCGCGACACTGATCGACCGGCCGAGCGCGGCTGAACATCAGGCCGCTCCGCTCGCGGAAAGCGAAACTGCCGCCGTCCCGGTTGCGAAAAAGAAGGGCGGCGGTTTCTTCGGCTGGTTCCGCAGACGGCCGCGCGGTTCTTGAGGCAACAGAACCGCATCAGCGGGCGACGTTGTCACCCGCAGTATCGGACTTTACCCGCGCATGGCCGGAAGCGTCGCTTCTGGCCCTTCGCGCAATGGTTGCTCGCGTGGGCGAAAGCGCCGCCAGGGCCGGCGCGGTGAGTGGACATAACCGGGCGCGCCGTGGCCGTCGCCGCAGCGGCTTCAGGCACAGACAAGCAAGACAGGACGTTTCATGGGTTTCAAGTGCGGTATCGTCGGCCTGCCAAACGTGGGTAAGTCCACGCTTTTCAATGCCTTGACGCAAACGGCGGCAGCGCAGGCCGCGAACTATCCCTTTTGCACGATCGAGCCGAATGTTGGCGAAGTTTCCGTGCCCGACGAGCGCCTTCAGAAGATCGCCGCTGCCGCGAAATCCGCCGCGATCATTCCGACGCGCCTCACCTTCGTGGACATCGCGGGCCTCGTGCGCGGCGCGTCGAAGGGCGAAGGGCTCGGCAACAAGTTCCTCGCCAATATCCGCGAGTGCGATGCGATTGCCTATGTGCTCCGCTGCTTCGAGGACGACGACGTGACGCATGTCGAAGGCCGCGTCGATCCGCTGGCGGACGCCGAGACCATCGAGACCGAGCTTATGCTCGCCGACCTCGAAAGCCTGGAGCGCCGTCGCCCCGCGCTCGAAAAGAAGGCCAAGGGCAACGACAAGGAAGCGAAGACCGCGATCCAGCTTATCGACGTCGCGCTGAAATACGTCTCCGAGGGCAAACCCGCGCGCCTCGCGCTCGCGGACATCCCCGAGGCCGATCATCGCGCCTTCCGCAATCTTCAGCTTCTCACGGCAAAGCCCGCGCTCTACGTCTGCAATGTGGACGAGGCGAGCGCGGGGAGCGGCAACGCCTATTCGAAGATCGTGGAGGATCGCTACAAGCCCGAGGGCGCGGAAGTGGTCATCATCTCCGCGAAGATCGAGTCGGAGCTTGCGCAGCTCGACGAGGAGGAGCGCACGCTCTATCTCGCCGAACTCGGCCTCACCGAGCCCGGCCTCAACCGCCTGATTTCAGCGGGCTATCACCTGCTCGACCTCATCACCTATTTTACCGCGGGCCCGAAGGAAACCCGCGCGTGGACGATCACGAAGGGCACGACGGCTCCCGCCGCCGCAGGCGTGATCCACTCGGATTTCGAGAAGGGCTTCATCCGCGCCGAGACGATCGCCTACAGCGATTTCGTTTCGCTCGGTGGCGAGACGGGCGCGAAGGAGGCGGGGAAATTCCGCCTCGAAGGGAAAGACTATGTCGTCGCCGACGGCGATGTGCTGCATTTCCGCTTCGCAAATTAGTTTCGATCCGCCAAAAAAGCACAGCGGGACGACGGCCCGCCGACCAAACGCCCGGCCGCTTGCGCGCGTCGGCGAAGTTGACGCTGCGCGCCCTCCGCCATGTCACTCGGCTTGGGGCCGGTTGTGTCAAATCGGCGACCGCAAGCAACTGCGGCTATAAGCCATCCCGGACAACTTGTCTCGACAACCGCGCCAACGGGAAAATCCTGCTCGACGCTTCCGCGATTTCACAATGATACCAGCCATGCCGTTCCGGAAAATGTGTTGACACTCGCGTGTTGCCTTGTGCGGCCAAGTTTTCTAAGGTCGCGGCGCTGCGCCGGAAGCTAAACGATATTCCCACTCGTCCGGCCGTGGGCTTCTTTCGCCCAACCCTCTCGTTCCAGGATCTCATCCATGAACCAAGTACTTTGGATCATTATTGCTGGGGGCGCGCTCTCCATCCTGTATGGCGCGCTGACCACGCGCTCGCTGCTGGCGGCCAGTCCCGGCAACGCGCGCATGCAGGAAATCGCCGCCGCCATTCAGGAAGGCGCGTCCGCCTATTTGACGCGACAATACACGACGATCGCGATCGTCGGCGCGGTCATCTTCGTCATCCTCGCCTATCTTCTTTCGTTGACGGTCGGCGTCGGCTTTCTGATCGGCGCGATCCTCTCGGGCGCTGCCGGCTTCATCGGCATGCTCGTGTCGGTTCGCGCCAATGTGCGGACAACGCAGGCTTCTTCCGAAAGTCTCGCACAGGGCCTTTCCATGGCCTTCAAGGCGGGTGCCGTGACCGGGCTTCTCGTGGCCGGGCTCGCGCTGCTTGGCGTCACCATCTATTACGGCGTGCTCACGCAGTATCTCGGCTACGCGCCGAATGATCGCCGTGTGATCGACGCGCTCGTGGCTCTCGGTTTCGGCGCATCGCTGATCTCGATCTTCGCGCGTCTCGGCGGCGGCATCTTCACGAAAGGCGCCGACGTCGGCGGCGACCTCGTCGGCAAGGTTGAAGCCGGTATCCCCGAGGACGACCCGCGCAACCCGGCGACCATCGCCGACAACGTGGGCGACAACGTCGGCGACTGCGCCGGCATGGCGGCGGATCTTTTCGAGACCTATGCCGTGACCGTCGTTGCGACGATGGTGCTTTCCTCCATCTACTTCGCCTACGATCCGGACCTTCTGTCGCGGATGATGGTCTTCCCGCTCGCCATCGGCGCGGCCTGCGTCGTCACCTCCATCATCGGCACGTTCTTCGTCCGTCTCGGTTCGAACAACTCGATCATGGGCGCGCTCTACAAGGGGTTTATCGCCACCGGCGTACTCTCCCTCATCGCCCTCTATCCGCTTACCGACTATCTCGTCGGCCTGGACACGACGCTGAAAGCGAACGAGACGACGTTCACAGGCATGGACCTGTTCTGGTGCGGCGTGGTCGGTCTCGCCGTGACAACAGCCATTGTGGTGATCACCGAGTACTACACGGGCACGGGCTATCGCCCCGTGAGGTCGATTGCGCAGTCGTCTGTGACCGGCCATGGTACGAACGTCATTCAGGGCCTCGCCGTCTCGCTTGAGTCGACGGCGCTTCCGGCAATCGTCATTATCGCAGGCATCCTGTCCACCTATAACCTCGCGGGCCTCTACGGCATCGCCATCGCCGTCACGACGATGCTGGCGCTGGCGGGCATGGTCGTTGCTCTCGACGCATTCGGCCCGGTGACGGACAATGCGGGCGGCATCGCAGAGATGGCGGATCTGCCGTCGAGCGTGCGCAAGACCACCGACGCGCTCGACGCGGTCGGCAACACGACAAAGGCCGTCACGAAGGGCTATGCCATCGGCTCCGCGGGGCTCGGCGCGCTCGTCCTGTTCGCGGCTTATACGGAAGACCTGCGTTACTTCATCGAACGGGCGGCGACGAGTCCGGATCAGTTCCAGTACTTCAAGAACGTGACCATCGACTTCTCGCTGTCGAACCCATACGTCGTGGTCGGGCTGCTGTTCGGTGGCCTGTTGCCGTATCTCTTCGCGGCGATGGGCATGACGGCCGTCGGGCGCGCGGCAAGCTCGATCGTCGAGGAAGTGCGCCGTCAGTTCCGCGAGAAGCCGGGCATCATGAAGGGCACCGAAAAGCCCGACTACGGTCGTGCGGTGGACATGCTGACCAAGGCCGCCATCAAGGAAATGGTCATCCCGTCGCTTCTGCCGGTGTTGTCGCCAGTCGCGGTCTTCCTGATCATCAATGCCATCGCGGGCAAATCGGCAGCCTTCTCCGCGCTCGGTGCGATGCTCCTCGGCGTGATCATCACGGGTCTGTTCGTTGCCATCTCGATGACTTCGGGCGGCGGCGCGTGGGATAACGCCAAGAAGTCCTTCGAAGACGGCTTCGTCGACAAGGACGGCGTCCGCCACATGAAGGGCTCGGACGCTCACAAGGCGTCTGTGACCGGCGACACGGTGGGCGACCCGTACAAGGATACCGCCGGTCCGGCCGTCAACCCGATGATCAAGATCACCAATATCGTGGCGCTTCTGATCCTCGCGGTGCTCGCACATCAATAGGGCTGCGCAACGCGGCTTCGCCTGACAGGGCCAGGCCGTGACACGAGAAAATGACGAGATGGCCGGGGAAACCCGGCCATTTTGTTCTTAAGCGGCTCGCGATTACGCCGTCGTTGGCGCGCTCACGTGCCCATCCATTCCGGCGTGCGCTTTTCGATGAACGCGCCGATGCCCTCTTCCGCGTCGCGGGCAAGCATGTTTTCCACCATCACCTGCGCCGTGTAGTCATAGGCGGCGGCAAGCGGCATCTCGCCTTGCGCATAGAACGCCTTCTTGCCGATGGCGACCGTCAGCGGCGATTTCGCGGCGATCCTTCCGGCAACCTCGAGGGCCGCCGGAAGGACCTCCGCGTCGGGCACCACCCAGTTGACGAGGCCGAGTTCGCGCGCCCGCGTCGCGTCGACCATGTCGCCGAGAAGCAGCATCTCCATCGCCGCCTTGCGCGACACGTTGCGCGAGAGCGCAACCATCGGCGTGGAGCAGAACAGGCCGATGTTGACGCCGGGCGTCGCGAATTGCGCACGATCGCCCGCCACCGTCAGATCGCAACTCGCAACGAGCTGGCAGCCTGCGGCGGTCGCGATGCCGCCAACCGCCGCGATGACCGGCTTCGGGCAGGCGACGACGGCCTGCATCAACGCCGCGCACGCCCGCATCGTCTGATCGAAAAACGCGCGGCCCCGGTCTGCGTCGGTGCGATGGGCGGTGAGTTCCTTCAGGTCGTGCCCGGCTGAGAACGCTGGCGGCGCACCCGCGAGCACGATTGCCGCCACCTCGCGATTGCCGCCGTCCGCCGCGATGGCGTCATGCAGCGCCGCGATGAGGCCGAGCGACAGGCTGTTGCGCGCCCGCGCGCGGTTCATGGTGAGGATCGAGATCTTGCCCCGGCGCTCGGTGAGCAGCAGCGGCTCGGGCGTGTCGGGTGTCTGTGTTGTCGTGGTCATATACTGCTGTCCCCCATCAATTGTTTTGCTCTCTCAGCAAGCAGGATTGATCGCTCTTTTCTAAATTCACTATATGTTAGACTGTGCCAGCCAACAGGAAGGCAACTCTGTTTGAATATTCCATCTCTATGATCGGAGGAAACCATAGAAACATATTCTGACGGAGACTTGTCCTTAATTTTTTGATTATCAGCAGCAGATAAAAAACAGAAGTTCACTAATAAGTTAACATTATCTTGATCTCCGAATTTTTTCAGGTAACCTTTTGGAAAAATATGATGAAATTCATTTCTATTACATCTTAATAACACGTCATCAAGATTAATATTGCACCCGGATATGAAGCTTTTCGGCTTCTGATTAACTAGCAACAAAATGAATATTTTTGTATTTACGGAAGTCACGATAAAATTGTTCTCGAAAAAGAAGTTTGGGGTCACGGATGCGTTTATTTTCCAAACCTCCGCGTTCCCGTTCCTTCTTAGAGTATCCATCGCCGAAATATCATGAGAATGGGCCTTTCCAACTCCGCTAGAATAGCGTCTTGAGAAACAGCTCTTCCAAAACCATCGCTTCAATTGCGCGGTTTGAGCCGAAGTCGGAGAAAAACCTGACGAGCCGTCCGTAGCAAAAAAACGCGTTAGAGGGACCAACATAGCAGGATAAGGCATCACCTCCAGTGAATGGACGCAAAGCTGATTTCTTAGAAATTCTATTGCTCCCAAAATGCCCCGTTTGATTTTTTCGAACTCTTGTCTAACTGTAGGCCCTTTAAGATTAAGAACAGAGCGAGCGCTAGCATCTCCGGTCACGACAGCTGAACAACATTTCATAAGCAAATCTTGTTGTTCGCCTATTGCCGCATATCCATATGGGTCAACCTCATATCCAAGATTTCTTATTTTTTCTGTTAGATAAAATTCGTTGCTCCATGTCCAGGCGGTCAGCAATTGAAATGTATCAAGTGGCACGCCAGCGCGATTTATGCGTTCAAAGATCATTGCGATCTGTTCTCTATCTTTAAACTCAATTAACGTTGCGGGAATCGACGCTTCTTGGAAACGCCTTTGAAGCTCAGCAATCCTGCACAATGATTCGTCATCTAAATTTCGTGTCGCTTTCGCATACTCCGGCGTATCAAACAGAAGTCTAAGGGAAAAAAGCGACCTAATGTCATAATTTCCATTGTTGCAAACGAATAGATCGTCTGGAGAGTTCTTGTCGGCTGCCATATTAAAGCAAATATTAAAATCATTTGTTTCTGAGTTTGGCTTTATTGCCGTCTGAAAAACCCCAAAAAGCGACGTCAGGCGTTGTTGTCCATCAAGTACATAATCTACAGGCCAGTCCTTTTCCGGCACTGGTAATGTGAAAGGACCCAAGTCTCGTTCACTAGTAAGTTTCTCGTGACTTCTCCACAATAGCAGACTCCCGATTGGGTAGCCGCGGTAAATGCTATCCATGAGAAATGCAACCCGATCAGGGCCCCAAACAAATCCACGTTGGAATTTGGGGACACGAATTGTGCCGGACTGCACCCGTTCAATTAGTTTTCTGATAGGTAAAGGCTCTGACATAGTTTAGCTCCAATCAATCAAACCGCCTCCACGAAACTCGCGACAACCTTCTTCTGTCCGGCTTTCTCGAAATCGACGGTGAGCTTGTTGCCCTCGATCTCCGCCACGCGGCCATAACCGAACTTCTGGTGGAAGATGCGCTGGCCGACCGAAAACGCGCAAACCTCGGCGACGCTCTTCGCCACAAGCTCGCCCTCGATTTCGCGCGGGACGGGCCGCTGCCGGTTCTTCGCCGCGCCCTCGCTTCGCCAGTTCGTCTGCGCGCGCTTCCAGCCGGGCGTGCCGCGCTCCTCGTAATCGAACGGCGAAACCTCCGGTTCGTCAAACCGGCTCGCGCCATAGCCGCCATGGGCCGCGCCGAACCGCCCGTAGCCGTAGCCGCCGCTCTCAATCTTGAGTTCGGCATGCTCGACCGCGAGTTCGTCGAGAAAGCGCGACGGCAGCGCCGTTTGCCACGAGCCATGCACGCGCCGGTTCTGCGCGAAGCTGATGGTGAGCCGCCGCTTTGCGCGCGTGATGCCGACATAGGCGAGGCGGCGCTCCTCCTCCAGCCCCTCCTGCCCGTTCTCGTCGAGCGCACGCTGATGCGGGAACAGCCCCTCTTCCCAGCCGGGCAGGAACACCACGCCGAATTCGAGGCCCTTCGCGCCGTGCAGCGTCATGAGGCTGACGCGGTCGCCGTCCGCCGCCTGGTCCGCGTCCATCACGAGCGAAACGTGCTCCAGAAAAGCAGCCAGGCTGTCGAACTGATCCATGAAGCGGATGAGTTCTTTCAGGTTTTCGAGCCGCGTCTGCGCCTGCGGGGACTTGTCCTTCTGCCACATCTCGGTGTAGCCGGACTCGTCGAGGATGACTTCGGCAAGCTCGGTGTGCGGCATCGCGCCCATGAGACCACGCCAGCGCTCGAAACTGTCGGTGAGCGCACGAAGCGACCGGCGCGGGGCCGGCTTCAGTTCTTCGGTCTCGGTAATCTGCCGCGCGGCGTGGAACAGGCTCAGTCCCTGGCTCCGCGCATGGCCGAAGATCGTCTGCACCGCCGCTTCGCCGAGCCCGCGCTTCGGCACGTTGACGATGCGCTCGAAGCGGAGGTCCGCCGCCGGGTTTTGCAGCACTTCGAGATAGGCGATGGCGTCCTTGATTTCCTGCCGCTCGTAGAAGCGCGGGCCGCCGATGACGCGGTAGGGCATGCCCATGGTCACGAAGCGGTCTTCGAAGGCGCGCATCTGGAAACTCGCGCGAACGAGGATCGCGATGTCGTTCAGCGCGACGCCATCGCGGCGAAAGCGGTCGATGTCCTCGGCGGCGAGCCGCGCTTCCTCGTCGTCGTCCCATATGCCGCGCACGGCGAGCTTTTCGCCCATGTCCGCGCCCTCGATACCGGTGCGCAGCGTCTTGCCGAGGCGCCCCGCATTGTTCGCGATGAGCTTCGAGGCTGCGCCGAGGATGTGCGGAGTGGAGCGATAATTCTGTTCGAGGCGGATGACGTGCGCGCCGGGAAAGTCCTGTTCAAAGCGCAGGATGTTGTCCACCTCCGCGCCGCGCCAACCGTAAATCGACTGGTCGTCGTCGCCCACGCAGCAGATGTTGCGGCTGCCCTGCGCCAGAAGGCGAAGCCAGAGATATTGCGCGACGTTGGTATCCTGATACTCGTCCACCATGATGTAGGTGAACCAGCGGTGGTATTGCTTGAGAATATCCGTGTTTTCCTGAAACAGCCGGATGTTTTCGAGCAGCAAATCGCCGAAATCGACGGCGTTCAGATCCTTGAGCCGCTTCTGATACGCCGCATAAAGCTCGATGCCGCGCCCGTTCGCGAACGAAAACGCGTCGCCCGCGGGCACCTTTTCAGGCACGAGCCCCTTGTTCTTCCAGCCGTCGATGAGCCCCGCAAGCTGCCGCGCGGGCCAGCGCTTGTCGTCGAGCCGCTCGGCCTGGATGATCTGCTTGATGAGCCGGATCTGGTCGTCGACGTCGAGGATCGTGAAATTTTGCGAAAGGCTGACAAGTTCGGCGTGGCGGCGCAGGATGCGCATGCCGATGGAGTGAAACGTGCCGAGCCATGGCATGCCCTCCACCGTGCCGCCGACAAGCTTGCCGACGCGCTCCTTCATCTCGCGCGCCGCCTTGTTGGTGAAGGTGACGGCGAGGATTTCGTTCGGCCGCGCGCGATGCGTCCAGAGCAGATGCGCCATGCGCGTGGTGAGCACGCGCGTCTTGCCCGTGCCCGCGCCCGCGAGCACCAGCACCGGCCCATCCAGCCGCTCCACGGCCTCGCGCTGTTCGGCGTTCAGACCTTCGAGATAAGGGGGGGCGGGCGCTAGCGCGTTGGAAGCGGCGATGGCCGCGGCTATGTTGAGACGACTCGTTGGCATGAGAAAGATATAGCACGCACGCGTCGGGTTTTCACGGAAGCGGCGGCGGTTTTCACCAACGGGTAGAAGGCCACGTGCTGAGAGTGCCTTCGATCTGCGCCGTCATTGCAAGCGCCGGTAAATGCTTGATACAAGCTTAATTGAACAAAACAACCTCGCCAGACTACACCGCAATGAGCGATCCAAATGCCCGTTGACAGTGAGCGCCCTTGAGCCGCCGCCGCGAACCCGCTACCTCTGACGCATGGCCGACGAAACGATTCTCGCACCCCCTCCCATCGAGCCGATCCGGCTGAAGGACGCGCTCGAAGAGCGCTACCTCGCCTATGCGCTCTCCACGATCATGCACCGCGCGCTGCCCGATGTACGCGACGGGCTGAAGCCGGTGCATCGCCGCCTGCTGTTCGCGATGCGGCAGCTGAAGCTCGATCCCACGGGCGGCTTCAAGAAATGCGCGCGCGTCGTCGGCGACGTGATCGGTAAGTATCACCCGCACGGCGATCAGTCGGTCTACGACGCCTTGGTCCGCCTCGCCCAAAGCTTCTCGCAGCGCTATCCGCTGGTCGACGGCCAAGGCAATTTCGGCAATATCGACGGCGATAACGCGGCCGCGATGCGCTACACCGAAGCGCGCATGACGGCCATCGCGGCGGCGCTGCTCGACGGCATCGACGAGGACACCGTCGATTTCCGCGAAACCTACGACGGCGAGGAAGAGGAGCCGGTGGTGCTGCCCGCCGCCTTCCCGAACCTGCTCGCGAACGGCTCGTCGGGCATCGCGGTCGGCATGGCCACGTCGATTCCGCCGCACAACGCGGAAGAAATCTGCGACGCCGCGCTCTATCTCATCAAGCACCCGAAGGCGAGCGTCGAGACGCTGCTCACCTACCTGCCGGGGCCGGATTTCCCGACAGGAGGCGTGCTCGTGGACGACACGGCGGGACTTGTCGAAGCCTACCGCACGGGGCGCGGATCGTTCCGGTTGCGCGCGCGCTGGCATACCGAGGACACGGGGCGCGGCGGCTATCAGATCATCGTCACCGAAATTCCCTATGGCGTGCAGAAGTCGCGGCTCATCGAGAAGATGGCCGACCTGCTTCAGGCGAAGAAGCTGCCGCTGCTCGGCGACATCGACGACGAGAGCGCCGAGGACATCCGCGTCGTCATCGAGCCGAAATCGCGCAACGTGGACGCGGCGCTGCTCATGGAACAGCTTTTCCGCCTCACCGAGCTTGAGGCACGCATCCCGCTGAATATGACGGTGCTGTCGAAGGGGCTGGTGCCGCAGGTGCTGGGCCTGACGCAGGTGCTTCAGGAGTGGCTCGACCATCGTCGCGTCGTGCTGCGCCGCCGCTCCGAGCATCGCCTGAAGCAGATCGATCACCGGCTCGAAGTGCTGGGCGGCCTGCTCATCGCCTATTTAAATCTCGACGAGGTGATCCGCATCATCCGCAACGAGGACGAGCCGAAACCGGCGTTGATCGCGCGCTTCGCGTTGACCGACGTGCAGGCCGAGGCGATCCTCAACATGCGGCTGCGGTCGTTGCGCAAGCTTGAGGAAATCGAGATCCGCTCCGAGAACGACGCGCTGACAAAGGAGCGCGAAGGGCTGGTCGAGCTTCTGGGTTCCGACGAAATGCAGTGGGACAGGATTTCTGCCGAGATCAGGGGCATCAAGAAGCAATTCGGCAAGGCCACGCCGCTCGGCAAGCGAAAGACCGGCACGGCCGCGCTTCCCGATATCGACCTTTCGGCCGAGGAAGCGTTGATCGACAGGGAGCCGGTGACGGTCGTGCTTTCCGAAAAGGGCTGGATTCGCGCGTTGAAGGGGCATGACGGCGATCTCGCCAAGCTCACCTTCAAGACGGACGACGCGCTGAAGGTCGCGATCAAGGCGCAGACGACGGATAAGGTGGTGCTGTTCGCCACCAACGGCAAGTTCTACACGCTCGAAGCGAGCGAACTTCCGGGCGGGCGCGGGCAGGGCGAGCCAGTGCGCCTCATGATCGATCTTGACGAGGCGGACGGCCTGCTCGAAGCCTTCCTGCACAGGCCGGGCCGCAAGCTCGTCGTGGCGTCGAGCGCGGGCAACGGCTTCGTCGTGGCGGAAGATGAGGTCGTCGCGCAGACGCGAAAGGGCAGGCAGGTGCTGAACCTCGGCGACGGCGAGCGCGCCGTGCTGTGCCGTCCGGCGGAGGGCGATGCGGTTGCCGTGGTCGGCGAGAACCGCCGCCTGCTCGTGTTCCCCATCGCCGAGTTGAACGAGATGACGCGCGGTCGCGGCGTTCGCCTCCAGAAATACAAGGATGGCGGGCTTGCCGATGTGCAGGTTTTCGACCCGGCGACGGGCCTCAGGCTCTGCGATACGTCGGGCCGCGTTCGCACCATGACCGAACTGGATGAGTTCAAGGGCGCGCGAGCCGCTGCCGGCTCGCCCGTGCCGAAAGGCTGGCCGAAGTCCGGCCGTTTCGGGCTGACGGGGTTCGAGGCCGCCTGATCGGCAACGCGCGAAGCAAAGCGACGGATTACACGTTCGCGGGGTCGATCAGGCCCATGAGGTTGTCGTCAAGCCGACGTGCGGCATCGTTGAAGGCGGGCAGCCGCGCCTCGGTCTCGCCTTCCAGCGCCGCCGCGCCTTCCTTGCCGAGCGCCTTTTCGAGGCTCGCGGCATATTCGGGGATGTCGCGCCATTCCGGCACCGTGTCGGGCGTGATCTCGACATGATACTGGAAGCCGTAGGCGTGGCGGCCGATGCGGATCGCCTGCGTGGCGCAGGCCGCATTGGACGCGAGCACGACGCTGCCTTCCGGCAGGCGCTTCACTTCCGCGCCGTGCCACTGGAAGGTTTCCACGCGAGGCGGAAAGCCCCGAAAGATCGGATCGGCAAGGCCCGCCTCGGTCAGATCGACAGGCGTGAAACCGACCTCGGGCGCCTTCATCGGCCCGACCTCGCCGCCGAGCGCCGCCGCGAGAAGCTGATGCCCAAGGCAAATGCCGAGATAAGGGCGGCCAAGCTCCGCCACCCAACGCCTGATCGCGCGCTTCTCGTCGGCGAGCCAGGGTAACTCGTCGTCCTGCCAGACATCCATCGGGCCGCCCATGACGACGAGCAGGTCGAAGTCTTCGAGGTCGGGGATCTCGTCCCCTTCGTCGAGTTCGACCGCCAGGACCTCATGGCCCGCGTCGAGCCAGAAATCGAGGAAGACGCCGGGATGTTCGACCGCGAGATGCTGGAAAACAAGAATGCGCATGGTGACCCCCGAAGCGTCTGCGCGCGAAACGGATTTCCGGCTCGCGCGAAGAACATGCCGAAATGAACACCAGAGATAATGGATTCTAACCGTTCTTGAAGTCTTTCATTCCGGCCACACACTCTCAAGCAAACGCATGCGCCTGATGAGCACCAGCTCGCCTCAAACCGACAAGCGCGGCTGCCAGATACCGGCGAGCGGCGACCGGAGATCGTCCACGACCTTCATCAAGTCTCTCTGTCGCGCAGTGCCGGTCTTTGCAAAAATGTTTTGCAGGTGGGTCTTCACGGTGTTCACGGAGAGCGACAGCGCCGCCGCAGCCTCCGCCACTGAGGCGCCTGCGGCGAGATGTTCGAGTATCCGCGCCTCTGCCCTTGTCAGCCCGTAGCAGATCGTCATGACATGGAGGGCGCAAGTGGTTTGCGCAGGAGAGGTGGCGATGTGGATCGCCACCATGGCGCGCCCCTCGTGCGTTGTGTCGAGGAGGCGGATCATTGCAATGGCAATGCTGCCGTTCTGCGACGTCGCGGAGAGAGAGAGTTCGCGGTTGCCGGGCTTCCCGCTCGTCAGAGACGGCGCCTGCGCCGTTTCGAAAATCGCTTTCAACAGGAGCGCGGTGCGCTCGGCATTCTCCGCCCGCAGGCGCTTGTCCTCTATCCGTATCGGCCAGCCTGCTTCGGCCATAGCCCGCACAGCAACGTTTGCGTACAGGAGTTCCCCGTCGCCGAGCGAAACGGCAAAACCCGCGCGGAACTGGTCGAGAGCGAGCCCTAAAAGGGAACCAAGGCGAATATCGATCAACGTGATCCAAAATGTGGCTGGTGCTAAAGGATGCTTCAAACCAATTTAGGTAGAACTTTTTCAGAAAAACAAGTTGCAATAACAGCGCGAGACAAATCAACACGGGCATCGTTGCGAAAAGCCCGCTGTTTCCGGCTCCCCGGCGCGGCAAGCGCTTCATCCGGTTCAATTGCCAGGCGCTTGAAAAGCAGCTTCGAGAAAGTCGCTTCGCCGAACTTTGCGGCCAGTTCGCGGTATGCGAAATACGGAACCGGCACAAGAAACATGAAAGTGAAATGCCAGTCGGCCTGTAAGCCGGGTTCTGTGCCGGCGGAAGAGGTTGCCCCCCTGTCGCCGCGATGGCCATTCATCTGGGACGCGCGTTGCCGCGAGCCTCAAGCAACCAACCCGGACGGCGATGCGGAAACGCATTCCGCCGCGAGCCGAAGCCCGCGAGCCGTGCCGTCCCTATTCGGTTTTGCTCCCGGCGGGGTTTACCGTGCCGCGACTGTTGCCAGCCGCGCGGTGCGCTCTTACCGCACCCTTTCACCCTTACTCTCTCAGGAGCCTGACGCGTTCCGCGCCGCTTGAGGCCGATGGCCCGGCATGCGCTGCGTCAGGATCTGGAAAGCGGTTTGCTTTCTGTGGCACTATCCCTGGGGTTGCCCCCGCCGGACGTTATCCGGCGCCGTGTTTCCGTGGAGCCCGGACTTTCCTCCATCCGCGCGCTCACGACCTTGCGGCCCACAAAGATCGCGCGAACAGCGGCCATCCGGCCGACTGGCACCTTACGTTTTGGGGGGTGTGTGCCTTCTCGTCAAGGGCCTTCGACGGCAGGCGCTTTTCCCCCGGGGACTGGTCCTCTCCACGCACCACGCAACGATTGTGTAAAATACTGTGAACAAGTCTTAATTGCACCTTGTATGCTATTCACCGCATCTCTAGAACGGCAAATCATTCCGATTACGTCGTTATGAAAAACGGGGCGGGTATGGACGGAACATCTGGCGAAAGCTTTCACCTGATCCTGATCAAGCCGACGCACTATGACGATGACGGCTACCCCATCCAGTGGCTGCGCTCCGCCATCCCGTCGAATACGCTCGCCTGCCTCAACGGCATCGCCGAAGACTGCAAGGCGCGCGCCGTGCTCGGCGACGATGTGGAGCTTTCCATCTCGACCTATGACGAGACGAACCGTCGCGTGCATCCGAAGGCCATCATCAAGTCGATCAAGCCCGGCGAGAAGGCGCTCGTCGCTATCGTCGGCGTGCAGACGAACCAGTTCCCGCGCGCGGTCGATCTCGCGATGACATTCCGCAGGGCAGGGCTCCCCGTCGCCATCGGCGGGTTTCACGTGTCGGGATGCGTCGCCATGCTGCCGGACCTGCCGCCCGACATCCGCGCGGCGCAACAGCACGGTATCAGCCTTTTCGCGGGCGAGGCGGAAGACGGGCGCTTCGAAATCGTGCTTCGCGATGCCTATGAAGGCACGCTGCAACCGCTCTACAATTTCATGTCGGACCTGCCCGACATGACGCACCAGCCGCACCCCATGCTGCCCCGCCAGCATTTGCGGCGCACGCTTGGCGTCACGTCGAGTTTCGATCTTGGCCGCGGCTGCCCTTATCAATGTTCCTTCTGCACCATCATCAACGTGCAGGGCCGCAAGAGCCGCTTCCGCTCGCCCGACGACCTCGAAGCCATCATCCGCGAAAACCACGCGCAAGGGGTCAACCGCTTCTTCATCACCGACGACAATTTCGCCCGCAACCGCAACTGGGAAACCTTCTTCGACCGTCTCATCGCGCTCCGCGAGAAAGAGAAGATCAAGGTCAAGCTCATCATTCAGGTCGATACGCTCTGTCATCAGATCCCCGGCTTTGTGGAGAAGGCCAGCAAGGCGGGCGTTTCGCGCGTCTTCATCGGTCTCGAAAACATCAATCCCGACAGCCTGCTCGGTGCGAAGAAGAGGCAGAACAAGATCACCGATTACCGCGCGATGCTTCAGGCGTGGAAAAACCGCGGCGTCGTCACCTATGCGGGCTACATCATCGGTTTTCCGAACGACACCGCCGAGACGGTCGCGCGCGATATCGAGATCATCAAGCGCGAACTGCCTGTCGACGTGCTCGAATTCTTCATGCTGACGCCGCTTCCCGGCTCGGAAGACCACCAGATGCTTCATCGGAATGGCGTCTGGATGGACCCGGACATGAACAAATACGACATCAATCACGCCGTGACGCATCATCCGCGCATGACGCAGGCGGAGTGGGAAGAGACCTATCGAGCCGCGTGGCGTGCGTTCTACACGCCGGAGCACATGAAAACCGTGATGCGCCGCGCCGTCGCCTGCGGGATGAAGCCGGGCAAGGTCATGATGATGATGTACTGGTTTTTCATCTCGATCCGATACGAGGGCGTGCATCCGCTCGAAAGCGGCTATCTCCGACTGAAATACCGGCGCGACCGCCGCCCCGGCCTGCCGCGCGAAAGCTGGCTGTCCTTCTATCCGCGCTACCTGTTCGAAACGGCTCGCAAGCATGTGCTGATGGGCTACTGGATTGCTCGCATGGATCGCTGGCGCCAGCAGATCATGCGCGACCCGAACCGCAAGTCCTATTTCGACGTCGCGCTTCAGGCCGATGTGGCGGACGAACTCGACAGCCTCGAAATGTTCCAGACGACGCGCGGCGGCGCTGAAGCCGTCACCAAGCGGCGCGGCGAAGATGCAGCAAGGGAAGCGATCAAGGCGCGCGCCGCCGCCGAATAGCGCCATGGCGGCCAGCCGGGCCGCTCTGCCCGCGTTCGTCGGAAAAACTCCCGCTCACGTTTGGATGCGGTCTTTTCTCGACAAAGCGCACGCATGGGCGGGAAGCGCGCCGATTTACGTAAAGAGCTTCAGCAGCGGGTCATCCCCGCGTCCTATTCGGCGGCATGGCGCTGCATGATCATCGACGTCAGCAGCGCGCGCAGCGCCGCCGGTTTCACGGGCTTCTGCAAAAAGGCATGGCTCGCTTCGCTCACGATGCGCCGCACCTCGTAGGAGCCGTCCGCCGTGATGATGATGCCGGGCAATTCCGTCTCGCAGGCGGCGCAGATCCTCTTGATCGCCGTGCAGCCATCGCCCCGGTCGAGGTGGTAGTCCGAGACGACGATATTCGGCACGATCATCGCTTTCTGAAGCTGGCTTATCGCGTCTTCCGCGTTGACCGCCGTGATGACCTGGCATTGCCAGCCCGAAAGCAGCGTGCTCATGCCGTCGATGATGCTGCGCTCATTGTCGATGCACAGAACGATCGTACCGCGCAGGTCGCCATAGGACACCGGGCGCGCGGGGAATACGCGCGGCTGTTCCATCTCCACCCAGCGAGCGAGCGGCACGTTGACGGTGAACGTCGAGCCATGTTCCAGCTTGGAGCGCAAGGCAAGTTCGTGTCCGAGAACCCGGCACATGCGCTCGACGATGGACAGGCCCAGGCCGAGGCCCGGCGCGTGGATTTGGTGATCGAGCCGCTGGAATTCCTTGAAGATGAGGTCGCGCTGGTGCTCCGGGATGCCAGGGCCGCTGTCATGGACCTCGATGACGAGGTTTCGCCCCAGCCTGCGGCAGCCGAGCACGGCGCGGCCTTTTTCTCGATTATATTTCAGCGCGTTCGAGATCAGGTTTTGCAGGATGCGGCGCAGGAGTTTCCGGTCCGAGCGGATGAGCGCGCTCGAATCGAGGATCTTGAACGAGATGCCGCGCGCCTTCGCGATCGGCTCGAAATCGATGCGGATCTGTTCGAGCAGATCCTTGATCGGGAAAACGGTGAATTCGGGCTTCATCGCGCCCGAGTCGAGCCGCGAGATGTCGAGCAGCGCGTTCAGGATTTCCTCCACCCCGTCAAGCGATGCGTCGATGTTCCGCGCGAGGCGGCCGAGTTCGGCGGGCGGCGACCGTTCCAGCAGGCTCGCCGCGTAAAGCCGGGCGGCGTTCAACGGCTGAAGCACGTCATGGCTCGCGGCCGCGAGAAAGCGCGTTTTCGAGATGTTCGCCTCGTCGGCCTTGGTCTTGGCGATGGCGAGTTCCTGCGTGCGCGCCTCGACGCGCCGTTCGAGCGTCTCATTGGCCCGCGCCAGCGCCTCGGCGGCGGCCTCGCGCTCGGTAATATCCGTGTAAGTCACCACGATGCCGCCATGCGGCATGGCATTGGTCCGCACCTGCAACACGCGGCCTTCGATGGAACGCTCGTGGAAGCTCTCCATCGTGAGCTGGTACTTCGCGATGCGGTCTGTCACGAGTTCCTCGGCCGCCGTCGGGTTCGGATGAACGCGTTGCGCCATGAAGCGCAGAATTTCGTCCAGCGGCGCGCCGACACGGCCAAACTGCTGCGGCAGTTGCAGGATTTCGCGGAATTGCCGGTTCCAGCAGATGAGTTGCATGTTCTTGTCGAACACGGCGATGCCCTGACGCACGTGATCGAGCGCCATTTGCAGCAGGTCGCGGTTGTATTGAACGGCCTCGGACGCCTCGTCGAGGAGCCGGAGCGCGGATTCGCGCCCGACGTTCAGACGTCTCAGCATCAACGACATGACGAGCCGCGAGGATGGCGCGCCGATGGCGCTCGCGAGCAGGTTTTCGGTGAAGCGCAGCGCGTGAACGTCGCCCTGCGGATGGCCCGTCTTGTCGATGCCCCTGGTCTCCATGTAGTCCGCAAAGGCGCGCTGCGTTCGCTCCTCGCCGAGATAGCGCGACACCGTGCCGATGAGTTCCTCGAACGAAACCGTCGTGCGCCAGGGCTTGAACGCCGGGCCATTGGTCGGCTGGGGGTTCGGGTCTTCGATGAAAACGTTTGTCTGAAGGCGCTCAATGGGTTCGAGCGGGCGCAGGAGCGAGACCGAAAGGAAGGCGAAAAGGTTGGCCGTGAGACTCCAGACGACGCCATGCGTCAGTTGGTCGAAATTCATGTAGAACAGCATTTCGGGGCGAAGCAGCGCGATCCCGAAGGGGCCGTCCTTGAGGAAGGCCGCGCCTTCCGGCGATGAAGCGATCAGCTTCGGGAGAAGCAGCGTATAAGCCCAAACGGCGAAGCCCGTGAGGATGCCCGCTACCGCGCCGCGCGCCGTCGCCCTCCGCCAGACCATCCCGATGAAGAAAGCCGGTGCGAATTGCGCGATCGCGGCAAAGGACAGCAGCCCGATTTCCGCAAGCGAGGCGTTTCCGATGTGATCGTAAAGCAGATAGGCGAGCAGGATGACCGCCAGCATCGCCACCCGGCGGATGTCGAGCAGGACGCCGCTCATGTCGCGACGGTTCTGCACCACATTCGCGCGGCGCTTGAGGATCAGCGGCATCAGGAGGTCGTTGCAGACCATCACCGACAGCGCGACCGTCTCCACCACGACCATCGCGGTGGCCGCCGACAGGCCGCCGAGAAAGGCGATGAACGTGAAGAACTCGCTTCCGGCGCTCAACGGGAGCGCAAGCAGGTACATATCGTGCGGGACGTTCTGGCCCTGAAAGATCAGCGTCCCCGCCATCGCGACCGGGACCACAAACAGGTTGATCGCAACGAGATAGAGCGGGAAGAGCCAGGACGCGCGCTTCAGCTCTTCCTCGGAGACGTTCTCCACCACCGTCACATGGAATTGACGCGGCAGCAGGAAGATGCAGACGAAACTGAGCCAGGTCACCGTGAGCAGCGTCCCGCCGTGAAGCCCGGTGCTGAAGATCTGACCGATATGCGGATCGGCCATGGCCTTCGTGACGAGCGGGCCGATGCCGTCGAACATGCCGTATACGACGAACAGGCCGACAGCGAGGAAGGCCGCGAGCTTGACGAGCGACTCCACGGCCACGGCAAGCATCAGGCCGCGCTGATGTTCGGTTGCGTCGCTGTCGCGCGCGCCGAACAGGATCGTGAACGCGGCGAGCACGAGCGCGACCGCGAAATCGGTGTTGGGCGACGGTGTCGACGGCAGTCCGGAGACGGTCGCAGGAGAATGTGCGAGGAGCACCGCGATGGCTTGCGAGATCGCCTTCAGTTGCAGCGCGATGTAGGGCAGCATTCCCACCACCGCGACAATGGTCACGACAGCGGCCACGGCCGGGTTCTTGCCGTAGCGCGCGGCGATGAAGTCGGCGATCGAGGTGATGTTCTGCGATTTCGAAAGAAGGATGAGCCTTCGCAACAGCGGCATCGCAAGTGTGAAGGCGATGATCGGCCCGAGATAGACCGCGATGAAGTCGAAGCCTTTGTCGGCGGCGGATCCGACGCTGCCGAAAAACGTCCATGACGTGCAGTAGACGGCCAGCGCGAGCGCGTAGACATACGGGCGCCCGTAAAGCGTGCGGTTCTTCTTGCCCGAGCGGTCCCCGTACCAGGCAACGGCAAAGAGCGCTCCGATGTAAAGGAAGGAGCACCCGATGATGACCCAGCCGTCGATCATTTTTCTCTCGTGCTGAAGCTGGATGATGGCTGACGCGTATCAGCCATGCGGACCTGGAATGTCAATGTAGAACGCCGGACCAAGGTTAAGCAACAGCGGTGCGTCGCCTCCCGCGCTTGGCGAGCATATATTGCGCAACAGCCCGCGGCGGCGGCGTTGCGCGCGCATGGCGGCGAACTTTCGGCAAATATGTCGCGCCATTCCCCGCGCCGGGGCGCCCTTGCCGCATTTGGGGGTGCGTCCCCCGTACCCTATATAACCTTCGTCACAAGAACCGAAAAAACTGCGCCATGCCGACATCCATCGCCGACGCGCCCGCGCCGCTCGCGGGACGCGACCCGGATCTTTCTCCCGCCGCGTTCGGGTTCACGGGGTTGCCGTCGAGCCATCGCATCGTCGTGGCCATGTCGGGCGGGGTGGACTCGTCGCTGACGGCCGCGCTCGTCCGGCGCGCGGGCTATGATACCGTCGGCATCACGCTCCAGCTTTACGACCACGGCGAGGCGATGGCGCGCAAGGGTGCATGCTGCGCGGGGCAAGACATCGTGGACGCACGCGGCGTGGCGGACAGGCTCGGCATTCCTCATTACGTGCTCGACTACGAGGACCGTTTCCGGCAGTCCGTGATCGACGAATTCGCAGACAGCTATCTCGCGGGTGAAACGCCGGTTCCGTGTGTTCGCTGCAACCAGACGGTCAAGTTCCGCGATCTCCTCGCCACGGCGCGAGAGCTTGGCGCATCGGCGCTCGCGACCGGCCACTACGTGCGGAGCGTGCCGGGAGCTTGCGGCATCGAGATGCATCAGGCGGTCGACTCGGACCGCGACCAGAGCTATTTCCTCTTCGCCACCACACAGGCGCAGCTTGACTTTCTTCGATTTCCGCTCGGCGGGATGACGAAGTCCGAAACGCGAGAGATGGCCGCAGCCCTCCATTTGCCTGTTGCATCGAAGCCCGATAGTCAGGATATCTGCTTCGTGCCCTCCGGCGACTACGCGTCGATCATCCGGAAGCTCAGGCCGGAGAGCGGCGAGCCGGGCGACATCGTCCATGCGGACGGGCGTGTGCTGGGCCGGCACCCCGGCATCATCAATTTCACTGTGGGCCAACGCAAGGGCCTCGGCATTGCAACGGGAGAACCGCTGTTCGTGATTCGGATCGAGCCATCGGCGAGACGTGTGATCGTGGGCCCGCGCGAGATGCTGCGGACGACGCGTCTTTCCCTGCGCGACGTGAACTGGATCGGCGGCGGCTCCCTCGATGAAGCCTTGGCCGGCGGGCGTTCGGTATTCGTGAAGGTGCGTTCGACGCAGCCTCCTCGCGAGGCGCGCCTTTTCGCGGAGAGCGGCAGTGTTCGGGTCGACTTGTCGGGCGGCGAATTCGGCGTCGCGGCGGGTCAGGCCTGCGTCTTCTATGAGCGCGCGGGTGGCGCGGCACGTGTGCTGGGCGGCGGATTTATCGAAAGGGTTGCGGCGTGAGCACGGAAATGAAGACGGTCAATCAACCGTCGCTGGATGACAATGCGGTGCGCGACGCCTATCGCTGGTGGGCGCCCATCTACGATTACAGTTTCGGCGTGATCGCGGGGCCGGGTCGCAGGCTTGCGGTGGACAAGCTGAACGAAGAGCACGGGCGCATTCTCGAAGTCGGTGTGGGGACCGGGCTTTCGCTGCCGCGCTACCGCGCCGATCTCGACGTGACCGGCATCGACCTGTCGCCGGAAATGCTGTCGAAGGCGGCGCAGCGCGTGAACCGGCTCGGCCTTCGCCGCAAGACGCTGCTTGTGATGGACGCGAGCCGCCTGTCTTTCGCCGACGAAAGCTTCGACGCCGCTGCCGTCATGTACGTGATGACCGTGGTGCCGGAACCGGCGGCCGTGATGGCGGAACTTCACCGGGTGTTGAAGCCCGGCGGAACGGCCATCGTGGTCAACCACTTCAGCCGCGAGAAGGGCGCGCGAGCCGGGGTGGAAAAGTGGCTCGCGAAATATTCGCGCAGCCTCGGCTGGCATCCGATCTTTCCGATCGAGAACGTGACCGAAGCACCCGGCTTCAAGCTTGTCGACGCCACCGATGCCGCCCCCTTCGGGATATTCACCCTTCTCAGGCTGAAGAAAGTCGGCTAGCGCGGGCCTTCGGAATATTGACGGGGCGAGCGGGCGTCCTTATACAGGGTCGATGCGGTGCAGCGATGCGCCCCATATTTTGGCGGAGTAGCTCAGTCGGTTAGAGCAGCGGAATCATAATCCGCGTGTCGGGGGTTCGAGTCCCTCCTCCGCTACCAACAATTTCAAGAGGTTATCGATCCGTCGGCTGTGAATGGGCAAAGCAGAAGTCGCACGATGCGCGAAGCCGCGTCTCGGTTGCCGAGCCGCCATCATGTCGGCGAAGCGCGCGATGCGAAGTCTGGGGAGCGTCAGCCATGGGACCCATTATTTCAATAATGCCAGAATCATAGAATTATGGTCCTGTCAGAGGGTTGAAGGACTACCGCTTTATGGTCTTGCTTGCGGGCGGTGCAAGCTCATCGCGACGATGGATGTCGCCGCCAGTTCGCGCTTGCGGCGAAGTGTCATCCCGGTTATTCAGTAGCTATTAATCGGACCCGGCGTTGCCGGGTGGCTCGGCCGGGCGCCTATCCCTCGGATAACCTTGAGCAACCCCAGCTTTCTCCCGGACGGGCGAGAAGCTTGAGCGCGCTGCGTCAGGGGTTGTCGATCCTTCAGGTGCAAATCTCATATGTTTTCTATCGCCTCGCTTCGCAGCGAGTGGCTGTCCAACCCGCGCGCCGACATCCTCGCGGGTATCGTCGTGGCTCTGGCGCTTATTCCCGAAGCCATCGGGTTTTCGATCATCGCAGGCGTCGATCCCAAGGTCGGCCTGTATGCCTCGTTTTCGATCGCGGTGATCACCGCGTTTGTCGGCGGGCGCCCCGGCATGATTTCGGCCGCCACGGCAGCCGTTGCCGTTCTGGTCGTGCCACTCGTCCGCGATCATGGCGTGAACTACCTTTTCGCCGCAACGATTCTCATGGGTATTTTTCAGATCGCGGCGGGCTTCCTGCGGCTCGACCTGTTGATGCAATACGTCTCGCGCTCAGTGGTAACGGGCTTCGTCAACGCGCTGGCGATCCTGATTTTCGTCGCGCAATTGCCGCAACTCATGAACGTGACCTGGGTCACCTACGCGATGGTCGCGGGCGGGCTCGCAATCATCTACCTCTTTCCGCGCCTCACCAGATCGGTACCTTCGCCCCTGGTCGCGATCGTCGCGCTGACGCTCATTTCGATCTATGGCGGCCTGAACGTGAATACGGTCGGCGACATGGGGCAATTGCCTTCGACCCTTCCCTATTTCTTCATCCCCGACGTACCGCTAACCTTCGAGACGCTGCAAATCATCTTCCCCTATGCGCTGACGATGGCGGTGGTGGGCCTGCTGGAATCACTGATGACGGCCCAGATCGTCGACGACCTCACCGACACCCCGAGCGACAAGCGGCGCGAATGCAAGGGTCAGGGCATCGCCAATTCCGTGACCGGATTTTTCGGCGGCATGGGCGGCTGCGCGATGATCGGCCAGTCGGTCATCAACGTGAAGTCGGGCGGCAGCACGCGGCTTTCGACGTTCGTGGCCGGCAGTTTCCTGCTCTTCCTGATCGTGGTGCTTGGACCTGTCGTCAGCCAGATTCCCATGGCGTCCCTGGTGGCGGTGATGATCATGGTTTCGATCGGCACGTTCAGCTGGAGTTCCATCAAGAACCTCAGGACGCATCCGTGGCAGTCATCCGTCGTCATGGTGGCCACGGTTGTTGTGGTGGTTTGGACGCACGATCTGGCGCAAGGCGTGGTGGTGGGCGTGCTCCTCAGCGGCGTGTTCTTCGCGAGCAAGGTGATGAATATGGTTTCGGTCACGTCCGAGCTTTCGGACGACGGACGTTGCCGGACCTATAAGGTCGCGGGTCAGGTCTTCTTCGCCTCGACCGACCGTTTCGCAGAAAGCTTCGACTTCAAGGAAGTGCTCGATCGCGTTATCATCGACGTGTCGGCCGCGCATTTCTGGGACATCTCAGCCGTCGACATTCTCGACAAGGCCGTCCTGAAGTTCCGCCGCGAAGGGGCGACCGTCGAAATCGTGGGGCTTAACGAAAAGAGCGCCGACATGATCGAGCGTTTCGCGATCCACGACAAGCCGGGCGGTCTCGAACACGTTGCAGCGCACTGAGGAGCAAGAGCATGAAACGCATACTCGCCTGCATCGATGCCTCTTCATACGCCACCAGCGTTTGCGCGCTGACCGCATGGGCCGCCAAGCGGCTCGACGCCGGCGTTGAAATTCTTCACGTGGTTCAGCGCAAGGACGCCGTGGCGGCGCGTCACGATCACAGCGGGGCCATCGGCCTTGGCGTGAAGGGTGAACTCCTCGAAGAATTGACCCGGATCGACGAAGCGGAAGGCAAACTCGCCATCGAGCGCGGGCGTCTCCTGCTGAAGGAAGCGGAGCGGCTGTTGACCGAAGCCGGGCTGACCGACGTCCGCAAGGTGCATCGTCATGGCGGCATCGTCGAAACCATCGCCGAGCGCGAGGCCGAGGCGGATCTCGTGATCATCGGCAAGCGCGGCGCGACCAGCGAATTTGCGCCCGCTCATATCGGTTCCCAGATCGAACGGGTTGTCCGCGCAAGCGTCAAGCCGGTGCTGATCGCGTCCAGCCGGGTGCATGCGCCCCGCAGCGCCATCGTGGCGTTCGACGGCAGTGCCGCTGCCTCGAAGGCGGTGGACCTGGTGGCCGCGTCTCCGCTGTTCGGCGGCCTCCCGGTTCACATCGTCACGGCCGGCGACAATGATGCCAGTCAGCGCAAGCGGCTTGAAAAAGCGGCCGCGCGCTTGTCCGGCCGCACGCCGGAAGCGGTGCTCGCCGTCGTGCCCGGCCCTGCCGAAAAGGTGATCGGCGATTACGTGGCGCGGCAAGCGGACGGAATGCTTGTCATGGGCGCGTACGGCCATTCGCCGTTGAGGACGCTCATCGTGGGCAGCACCACCACCACGATGATCCGCACCGTGCATGTCCCGGTCCTGCTGGTGCGTTAGCCATGGCAGATCTCGACGCCGTTCGTCAGCGGCTTCTGGCGATGCAGGAAGATCTGGCGAAGGCCGATGAAGAAGCGAGGGCAGACCGCGCGCCTGTCGAACTGGATCAATCCAGCGTTGGACGCTTGTCCCGCATGGATGCGATGCAGATGCAGGCCATGGCGGTGGCCGCGCAGCAACGGCGGCGGATCGAACGCGCCATGATCGAGGCCGCGCTGCGTCGGATAGAGGCGGGCGAATATGGCTATTGTGTCGGTTGCGGGGAGCCGATAGCCCCCGCGCGCCTCGCTAACTCTCCGGCTGTCCCCACATGCCTTGAGTGCGCGAAAAGGAAATGAAGGCGTCTCTTGAATGAAAAATCGTTTTGGCGGCGCCGGTCGAACTTCACCTGTGCCTTCAAGCGCATCTACGCGTCGTGCCGCACCGCGCGAATGAACTCCTGAGGCTCACTCGTAATAAAGGGCGATGCGACGTCCGGCCACCTCATGGACGTGAATGTCCATCCCGTAGATCTCACGCAGCATGTCTTCGCGGATCACCTCGTCCACGGTGCCGGCGGCGGCAAGCCGACCGCCCTTCATCGCGACGACGAAATCCGAGTACCACGATGCGAAATTGATGTCGTGAAGCACGAGAACGACCGTCTTGCCGAAGTCGCGCGTCGCCCGCCGCAGCGTTTTCATCATCGACTGCGCATGCTTCATGTCCAGGTTGTTGAGCGGCTCGTCGAGAAGCACATAATCCGTGTCCTGACACAGCACCATGGCGACGAAAGCGCGCTGCCGCTGGCCACCCGAAAGCTCGTCGAGATAGCGGTCGGCCAATGCGCCGAGGTCGAGATAGGCGAGCGCACGTTCCACATGTGCCTTGTCTTCCAGTGTCGGGCGCCCTCTCGAATAGGGAAAACGGCCGAAGGTTACGAGGTCGCGGACGGTGAGCCGCGCGGAAAGGTGATTATCCTGCCGGAGGATGGCCAGCCGCCGCGCGATCACGTCCGACGCCGTGGCGGTCACATCGAGGCCGCCGACGGTGACGCTACCGCCGTCCATCTTGAGAAGACGGGCGAGCATCGAAAGCAGGGTGGATTTTCCCGCTCCGTTCGGCCCGATGATCGAGGTGATGCCGCCCTTCGGGATCGTCACGCTGAGGCAATCGACCACGACCGCGTCGCCGTAGCGCTTCGTGACTTCGTTTGCGTGGATCATCTGACGGCCCCTCTCACGATGAGAATGATGAACGCGATACCTCCGACGAACTCGATGATCACCGACAGAGCCGTGTCGAAGCCGAAAACGCGTTCGAGAATCGTCTGCCCGCCAACGAGGAAAATCACGCTCAGAAGCACGGCGGCGGGAATGAGAACCGCATGGCGCGCGTTTCCGACCATCGCATGCGCGAGGCTTGCAACGAGCAGCCCGAAGAAGGTGACGGGACCGACGAGCGCCGTGGATGCGGAGACGAGAAGAGCCACAGCGACAAGGACGAGCGAAACCTCGCGCCGATAGTTCAGCCCGAGGCTGATCGCCATCGGCCGACCGAGCGCAAGCACGTCGAGGCGCGGCAGCATGGGGATGACGAAGGCCGAGACGGCGGCGATTATCGCCGCCGATACACCGAGCAGCGTCGCATCGATGCGATTGAAACTCGCAAAAAAACTGTCCTGTAGAACCATGAACTCGTTCGGGTCGAGCAGCCGCTGCATGAGCGAAGAGAGGCTCTTGAAAAAGACGCCGAAAATGATCCCGGCAAGAACCAGCAGGTGCAGGCTGCGTTCCTCGCCCGCGAAAAGCCAGCGGAACAGCAGCCCGGAAAAGAGCGCCATCGCGACAACGTTGAGCGCGAACACGGAATTATGGTCGAGCATGGCGACGGCCGCCGTCCCGAGCAGCGCCACGAGGGTCGTCTGAATCAAGATGTAGAGCGCGTCGAAGCCCATGAGGGCGGGCGTTAGGATGCGGTTGTTGGTGACGGTCTGGAACAGCACCGTGGATAGTGCAATCGCCCATGCGACGAGCACCAGCCCCGCGAGCTTCAGGCCGCGAAACTTCAGCACGAAGTCCCAGTTGCCTTTTGCGCCCAGGGTCATGAACGCGACGCCGGCACCAACCGCCAGCGCGGCGAGCAGCAAAAGGACGGCGCGCGGCCGCGCGTTCCGGTCAGGCAGCATGCGAGCGCTTTCGCAGGACGAGCCAAAGGAACATTGCACTGCCGACGACACCGACGACGGTGCCGAGCGGGATTTCGTAGGGCGCGCGGATGATGCGTCCGAGGATGTCGCAGGAAAGGACGAAGATCGCGCCCAGCACGGCCACCCACGGCACCGCGCGGCGCATGTTGTCCCCCACGGTGAGGCTCACGACGTTCGGCACGATGAGACCGAGGAACGGGATCATGCCGACCGTCACGATAACTGCCGACGTCACCATCGAGACGATCACGAGGCCGAGCGCCAGAACGCGCTTGTAGTTGAGGCCGAGATTGGTGGTGAAGTCGCGCCCGAGCCCCGCCACCGTGAACCGGTCGGCAGCGATCCATGCGACAGCGGCAAGCAGCCCGCCGACCCACAACAATTCATATCGCCCGCGCAGCACGCCCGAAAAATCGCCCATGGTCCAGGCCAGCAGCGATTGCAGCAGATCGAAACGGTAGGCGATGAAGGTTGCGACCGCGTGGATCACGCCGCCCAGCATGATGCCGAGAAGCGGCACCATCAGCGGGTCACGCAGCGGCACGAGGCGCAGCAGTTGAACGAAGAGCAGCGTTCCCGCGAGCGCGAAAGCGGCCGCCGCCAGCATTTTGCCCATCACCGGCAGTTCGGGCGCCATGATCGTGACGACGAGCAGGCCGAGGCTCGCCGCCTCCACCGTTCCCGATGTCGTCGGCTCGGCGAAGCGGTTGCGGATCATCATCTGCATGATCAACCCCGCTATGGCCATGGACGCGCCTGCGAGCACAAGCGCCAGTGTGCGCGGAATGCGGCTGATCGCGAGAATGCGCGCGGCATGTCCGTCGTCATACCCCGAAAGCATGGCCCATACGGGCATATGCGTCACCCCGACGAGGAGGCTCACGCAGGCCAGCACCAGCATCACGAGGACGGCAAGAAGGAGAGCCCGCATCCCGCGTTATTTCCGGTCCAGCGTGGCCTGGATCTGCCCGGTCAAAATCGTGAGCGCGGTATAACCTCCCGGCGCGATATAGGCGGCAGCGGGGTCAAGGTACACGATGCGGCCGAGTTTCGCGGCGCTCGTCTGACGGACGAGTTCATTGTCGAGCACGGCAGCCGCCGCACCGCCCGTTTTAGCGGTCCCGACAGCCGCATCCCGGTCGATCACGAAGATCCAGTCGGGATTTTTATCAAGGATGTACTCGAACGAAACCACGTCGCCGCCATGGAAGCGGTCGTCGATCCTGCTTTCGACCGTCTTGAAGCCGAGTTCGCGGTGCAGCCAGCCGATGCGCGACGTCGGCCCGTACGCACCGACCTTGCCGCCATTCACAACGAGGATAAGCGCCGTTCCCGCACCGGCTGCGCTATCCCTGAGCTTCGCCACCCTCGCGTCAAGATCGGCCACGAGGCGCGCCGCCTCCGCCTCCTTGCCGAAAATCGCGCCGACCTTCGTGATGTTGGCCTTCACGCTCTCCACGATTTTATCCTGATCGAACGAGAGATCGATGGCGGGCACGAGCGCTGCCACATCTTTCAGCTTGCCGCGCGAGCGCATTCCGACAATGGCGAGGTCGGCGCTCGCAGCGTTGATGGCTTCAAGATCCGGCTCAAACAAAGTGCCCATTCGGGCGTATCTCGGAGCGGCATATTTCCTGAGCCATGGCGGAAGGTTCGACCCCAGCACACCGGCGGGCTGCGCCCCGAGCGCGTCAGCGATGTCGAGCGTGTTGATGTCGAGAACGAGCACCTTATCGGGCTTCTTCGGCAGCACGGTGCGGCCTTGCGCGTGCTCGATGACGAATTCGGCCCGCGCACCCGCCGACGAGATCGAAACCGGCAATGCGAATGCCAGCACCAGCGCGGCATGACGAAGGGTTTTGGCTAGCACGGCACGCGTCCTTTTTTTGTCCGTCTTGCGAAAGGGCGCAATGCCTTAACACGCTCAAAACTGAAGCGCCAGCTATCTTAAAGTAAAAAATCAACATAGACTTAGAATAATTAAACGATTGTCGAATTATTTTCCGCCAATATCGTGCTTAAATCAGGTTGCAACGGTAGATAACTACACTTCAAAGTAGGACTTTGCTATCAGGTCGTAGCATTCCTTCGTCTGTTTTTCTCTCTTTCAAACGTTTTCGATCATAAGTGTTTGAAATACATTAGGATAAGCAATGCCGAGCTGGCGTTGACAGATATCTGGAAGAGTGCTGTTAATGGATAGAGCATGAAACCTACAGCTTAGAACCACTATAAATAAAGCTGGTTATCCTATTCTTATGGATGCTGTGTATCCGGAGCGGCTGATGGGGAACGATGAAAGGGCCACGCCGTCTGCTACGGAACTGGTCAACATCTTCGGGGCCGAACAAGGTCGGCTACAGCGGCTGGTCCGGCGTATCACAGGTAATGCACACACGGCGGAGGATGTCGTTCACGACACCTTTCTCAAGCTCATGAATCGCGATGTACGAGGCCGTGATGTCGGTCTGGTAGTCACGACGGCACGCAATCTTGCGCTCGATGCCGTGCGGGCTGAGAAGGTACGCGCGTCCTATGCCGAGAGCGTGTCGAGCGAGCAGGTGCAGGCCGGTGAGGTTTGTCCGGAGGACGCGGTTGCGAGCCGGATGGAGTTCCATGCGCTGATGCGCGCGCTCGAGACGCTGCCACGTCGCACCCAGCGCATCTTGCTTCTTAGCAAGATCGACGGCATGACCTATCCCCAGATTGCCCGCGCCTTGGGCATTTCGGTCTCTACCGTCGAGAAGGAAATGATCTCCGCCCTCGAATTCTGTCGCAACTGGAAGCGACGGCGCGAAAAAACCTGAGGCGACGCTGGCTTTATTGTGAACTTAGTGCGAGCGCTCCCCGCTCTCGTTGGCTATGCTTCCGCAGCTCGATGTTGTTTGCAAGAAAGAGAGTGCATGCCGCAGAACGGGCCAACCCTTCCACCCGGCATCGACTGGCCTGAACACCAGGTTTCAGTCTGCATGAAGATATATATAAAGTGGGGCGGTGCTTTAAGAGTGGACGCTTTGCGAGAGTGAATGCTTGGAGATGGAATCCGCATCCGACCACAGCGACGACCGCAAGCGGGCTTCGCGCGAGGCAACCGAATGGTTCGTACGCCTCAATAACCCACTCGCCTCTGAAGAGACGCGACGCACCTACCGGGCTTGGCTCATGGCCGATCCTGCCCATCATGATGCGATGCGCGAGGTCTCCGAACTGTGGGATGCGCTCGACCGCCCCGCAGCGCAGCTTGCTGCAACCGGCTGGCATCGTGTCACCGACCGTCCAGCGCTGCAACCGCGTGGATGGCTGACCGGAGGCTTCAGGTTCGCCGCTGCCGCCATCGTCACCGTGGCGCTGGCAGGCGGTGTCGCGGTTTGGCGCGATACCGGCATGCTCGACCGTGCTTTCGCCGATGTCGCGACGCGTCCCGGCGAACGGCGTGAAGTGCGACTCGCCGATGGCACGACGGCCTTTCTTGACGGCGATACAGCGCTAAACAGCCGCATGGGCGGGGAACTCCGCGAGATCACCCTGCTACGCGGCCGGGTCTGGTTTGATGTGGTCGCGGATGCCGCGCGTCCTTTCGCCGTCCATGCCGGGCGCGTCGATTCGCGGGTGCTCGGCACCGCCTTCGGGGTCGACCGCGAGGCCGGTGTCGTCACAGTCGAACGCGGCGAGGTCGCCGTGTCCGATGTCGAAGTTGCGCGCGGGCCGGTTCGGCTGGCGGCGTGGCAGAGCGTCGCGCTTCAGAACGGGAGTCTAGGCTCCCCGGTGGCAGTCGATCCCGAGCAGGCAATGGCCTGGCGTCGGGGATTGATCATCCTTGACCGAGTCCCACTCTCGCACGTCGTCGAAGAACTGGGCAAAATGGCACCGGGCCGCGTGGTGTTCGCCAATCCGGCGCTAAAGCATCTCACGCTCTCCGGCACTTTCCGCGCCGACGACCCAGGCGCCGTGCTGGAGGCGCTGCAAAGCGCGCTAAAACTCAAGATACTATCCGTTCCAGGTTTCGCCACGCTGATCTATCGCTGAAAATTTCAGTTTTTTTGCGGGGTTTGCCCCTCCTGCCCGTTGAACATCTGGGTGGGGCCGCCGGACGCGTGCCCCGAGTGTGGGTGTGGGGCATCAAACTATGCAGAAATACGTGAGGGCCGCAGCGTTGAGCTGCGGTGTATCGATGTGCGCGTTGTCGCTTTTCGTTGCCGATATTCATCAGGCGTCGGCGCAGGCGAATGCGACCTACGACTTCAATATTCCAGCAAAACGGCGTCTCTCGGCCCTAGCCGATTTCACGGCGGCGACCGGAATCCAGGTGGTGCGTCCGGGTGCGGGCGCGATCGGCGGAACCTCGCAGGCGGTGAGCGGCCAGTATTCAGCCGAGACGGCGCTCAGGGCGATCCTCGCCGGTTCGGGCCTGAACTATCGCTTCACGGGTTCGCGCACGGTCGCGATCGAGGCGCAGGGCGGTGACGCGGGCGGAGGCGACGGCGGTCTCGCGCCCGGCGAAGGCATCGCTCTCGATACGATAGACGTCAGGGGCGCGGGAGACGGTATCGGGCGAGGCGGCGTCAGCGAGGTCAACGTTACGAGCGCGGATCTCGAACGTCGCAACGCGAACGACATCAGAGCCGTGTTCCGCGGAGAGCCGCGCATTACCGTCGGCTCCTCGCTGCCAATGTCCCAGAAGGTCTATGTGCAGGGTATCGAGGAAACCAATCTCGCCGTCTCGATCGACGGCTCGCGCCAGAACAACAAGGTCTTCCACCACAATGCGACGACGATTATCGATCCGAGCCTCCTCAAGGCCGTGCGCGTCGATGCGGGCGTGGCTCCCGCCGATGCGGGCCCCGGCGCGCTTGGAGGCGCTATCGCTTACGAGACCAAAGACGTGGCCGATCTCCTTGCCAAGGATGGCCTCGGCGGTTTCCTGAAGACGACTTACAATTTCAACAGCAATACTTCGACCAATAATCTCGCTGTCTACGGCCGTCAGAACGGTTTCGAGGCGCTCGGCTCCTTCAACTTCGCCAAAGGCAGTGAGTTCACTTCCGGCAACGGTCAGGAGGTGCTCGGGACAGAGACGAACTTTGTGAGCGGGCTCGGCAAGTTTGCCTATCAGAGCACTGACGGCCACCGCTTCGAGATCAGTCACGAGCAGTTGCGCGACGACGCCACGCGTCCATTCCGGGCAAATGCCTTGCAGATCATCAGCGGAACAGCGACGCCGCCTGTGCGTCCCTACACACTCGATCGGCAGAATACGGTCTTCACTTATACCGACACATCCCCTGTGGGCTGGTGGGATCCGAAGTTCGTGCTGGCCTACAACCGCTCGAAAGCCGCGGTGGACCAGTATACCGGCGCCACCCTCGATACATACAGCTATACCAGCGAGGGCATCACCGACAGCTTCAACGGAAAAATGGAAAACAAGTTCGCCCTTTCCATCGGCGACGTCGTTACGGGCGTCGATTTCTATCGAGACGGCGCGGAATACATCGACCGCACTTATCGAACAGCAGAGAAGGCAAACAATTTAGGCGCCTATGCCCAGGCAAGGCTGACGCCTTTGGAGCGCACGAAGCTCTCCTTCGGCATGCGCGGAGACTACCAGAACTTCGAGGGCGTCAACGGCTTCAGTTCGAGCGACCAGGGCCTCAGCGGCAATGTCTCGGGCGAATACGAGTTGACCAGTTTCCTTATTGCCAAGGCCGGTTATTCGCATGTCTGGGCGGGCGTGCCACTTGCTGAAAACTATGTCCAGAACCCGGCCTGGAATTACGGTGACGGGCCGAAGTCTGTCACGTCCGACAACTACACTGCGGGATTCGTCGTTCCATATGAAGCTTTCCGGTTCGAAGCTGGTGTGTTCCAGACCGAAATCGACAATGCGCGTGTGCCTCTATACAAACCCGTTACTTTGGCGTTACGCGCCTTCGACGTGCAAACGCGAGGCTTCAATCTCAGCGCCGCCTATAATTGGGGCGACGGCTTCGCGCGCGTGCGTTTCGCGCGCACGGACGCGGAAATCGATGGGCAGCCGGCTAACACTTATCTCGGCCAGTATCTTACTGCCCCCATCGGAGACGTGCTGACATTTGAGGTGGCGCATACCTTCACACAGTGGAATCTGACAGTCGGGGCCGATGTCGAGATCGTCTTCGACTACGACAAGCTACTGAATCCCGTGACCGGCATCGGCAAGATTGAAGGCTACGAAGTCGCCAACGCCTTTGTCGAGTATCGCCCACCGTCGCTCTCGTCATTGACGCTGCGCGGCGAGGTGAAAAATATCTTCGACGCGACTTATGCCGCCCGCGGCACCTACGGTCTGGAATACGGCACCGGCGTGGTACGGCCCCTCTATGAAACCGGTCGCACCGCCCTGGTCAGCACGAAGATCGACTTCTGATGCGGACGTAGGAGATTTCGGCCGGGTCTGACGGTTAGGCATATCGCCTGCTCCAGACCTGCTAACAGCGTCGTGCCGCTTCTGATTTACGGCCCGGCGCTGTTTGATGGAGCGCTCGATCTCGAAAGCCCGTCGCCTTGGCGCGGCGCTTCGCCGTACACGCTCAAAACCGGAGCGCCGGACGCATGTAGTCTCCGTCGCGGGCCTGCGGGGCAGGTCGGACGCGCGCGGAACGCCGACGTCAATCGAATTATTCGCCCGAAACTCGCGCAGGACTTATCTCGACACTCTCACCGCAGCCGCAAGCGCTCGTCTGATTCGGGTTCTTGAAAACAAAACCGGAAACGAATTTCTCGGTCTTGTAGTCCATCTCCGTGCCGAGCAGATAGAGAATCGCGGAGGGTTCGATGAGGATGCGCACGCCCTTATCCTCGACCACCTCTTCGAGAGGACGCGTCTCGGAGGCATACTCCATCGTGTATTCCATGCCAGCGCAGCCGCCCTTTTTCACGCCCACGCGAAGCCCGACGACCGGCATTTCGGATCGTCCCATGATTACCTTCAGGCGCTCCGCCGCCGCATCGGTCAGCGTGATGACTTTTCCGAAAGACCCCAAGTGTCGCCTCCCTTTTCTTACCTGTGGAATATGGCATCGACCGCCGGGAACACAAATACATCCTCGTCCGCATAATTTCAGCGGAAAGCGACTCTCCGAATTCGTCGGGCCGACCGGCCTTACACCGCTTTTGCACGCACGTGCATAAAAACGCTTGACGCGGAGCGCGATGCAGACCATTGTTATGAGAACCCGCTCATAACAAAAGTGGCGTCCGCTTATGGCAAGACCTAGAAAATGCAGACGAATCAGGATCAATCCTGCGGTGAGGTTCTACAAGCCGCAAGGCGTTCCCTTACGTCAGCTTCAGATCGTCGCCATCAAGGATGAAGAACTTGAAGCTCTCTCCCTCGCGGACGGCAAGGGGCTCGATCACGAGTCTGCCGCCGCGCTCATGGGCATTTCGCGCTCCACGTTTTCGCGCATTCTGGCGCAGGCTCGGAAGTCCGTGGCGATAGCGCTTGTAGAAGGCGCGGCGCTGGAGATTGGGGGCGGGGATTTCCAGCTCGTTTCTGAAGAAGACGAAGCTGGGATGACTACTGAAGACAACAAAGGAAAAGACGATGCCGATAATGGATAAGACAGGCCCCTTCGGAACTGGGCCGGTTGGCGCAGGCAAAGGTCCGTGTCAACGTGTAGACAGTGTTGCCTCTGGCGGCCGCGGTCGCGGTAGAAGTGGCGGCGGATGCAAAGGTCGTGGCGGGTTCCGCCAAAAATGGTCCGGACGGGCTCAACTCTCCCAAACCGGAGAAGCGGCCGCGCTTGAGCTTACTATCTCCGCGTTGCAGACGCGATTGAAGTCGTTGCAGGGCGCCTGAGAGCAACCGCGCGCAGCGCTTTCGCGCCGCGACGAGGCAGGCTTCGACTTGGCGGCTGCGCCGTTGCCTGCTCCACACAAGACCACCAGCAAGAAACATCAGATGCAAGTCCTGGTCGGAAGGCGCGCCTGCCAACCGTGCGGCCGCAACACGCGCTTCAGGCTTAGGCGGCACCGCGTCAAGGGGAAACCAAATTGAAAATCGCCATCACAACGGCCGGGACAGACCCGGCGGCTCCCATGGATCCGCGCTTTGGCCGCGCGCCGCACTTCATGGTTTTCGATACGGCAACGCATGACTTCGTCTTGATCGCCAACCCGAATGCCGCCGCCGCGCAAGGCGCAGGGATCAAGGCGGCGGAAGCCATCGTCAAGGCAGGCGCGGCAGTTTTGATATCGGGCGAATGCGGGCCGAAGGCGTTCAGGGCCCTGAAGCAGGCCGGCGTGCGAGTCTATTCCGCGAAATCCGTATCCGTGGCGGGAGCGCTCGAAGCTTTCGGGGCGGGCAAACTGCCGGAAGCCACAGCAGCATGAAGATCGCTGTTGCATCCGGGAAAGGCGGGACTGGAAAAACGACGGTGGCGGTCAATCTCGCGTTGGCCGCCGATCACGCCTTGCGCCTGCTTGATTGCGATGTCGAGGCGCCGAACGTCCATCTTTTCCTGAGCGGCGCCATGAAAAGCCAGCGGGTGGTGACGATCCCCGTTCCCGAAATCGATGCGACGCGGTGCAACGGCTGCAATGAATGCAGTGCGTTCTGCAGGTACAACGCGATTGTATCCTTGGGCGCAACGCCCTTCATCGTGCCCGAACTCTGTCACGGCTGCGGCGGCTGCGTGCGCGTCTGCCCGCGAAAGGCCATTCGCGAAATTCCCCGGCGCATCGGCGTCGTTGAAACGTTGCAGAGCGGCGCGATCACGCTCGTCCAAGGTCGTCTCGACGTTGGAGTGACGCTCACGCCGCCCCTCATCCACGCCGTCAAGGAAGAGGCGCAAGGCGGCCTCCTCATCATGGATGCGCCGCCCGGAACGTCGTGCCCGGTCGTCGCGACCTTGCGCGGTGCGGATTTCGTCGTGCTGGTGACCGAGCCGACGCCTTTCGGCCTGAACGATTTGACGCTTGCCGTGGAAATGGTGCGCGAACTTGGGCTCCCGTTCGGAGCCGTCATCAACCGCGCGACCGGAAGCGACGATCTTGTTCGCCCTTATCTCGACAAGGAAGGAATATCGCTGCTCGCGGAAATCCCGGACGACCGGCGGATCGCGGAAGCGTATGCAAAAGGAACCCCGCTTCTGGCTGCGCTGCCCGACGCGAGGCCGCTTTTTTCCGCGTTGCTGAACACGATTTGCGAGGCGGCGGCATGAGGGAAATCGTCGTCATCAGCGGCAAGGGCGGCACCGGCAAGACGAGCCTCACCGCGAGCTTCGCACTCCTGGCGAAAACTGCCGTGTTGGCGGATTGCGACGTCGACGCGGCGGATCTGCACCTGATACTGACGCCGACCGTCAGGGAATTTCACGACTTCTGGAGCGGCCATGAAGCCGTCATCGATCCGCAACTCTGCACGCCTCATGGCGTTTGCTCCAGGCTTTGCCGCTTCGACGCGATCGGAAAGAAGGACGGGAAATATCACGTCGATTCAACGGCGTGCGAAGGGTGCGGCGTATGCGCTCATTTCTGTCCGCACGGGGCGATCGAGATGCAGGAACGTCTGTGCGGCGTCTGGATGAGTTCGGACACCCGCGCGGGGCCGATGATTCACGCAAAGCTCGGCGTCGCGGCTGAAAACTCCGGAAAGCTGGTTTCGCTCGTTCGCCAGGAAGCGCGGCGTCTGGCCGAAGAAACGCAACGTGAGACGATCCTCATCGACGGCCCGCCGGGGATCGGCTGCTCCGCGATTGCCTCGATCACTGGCGCTTCGGCGGTTGTCATGGTGACGGAACCCTCGATGTCGGGCGAACACGATCTGATGCGCGCGCTGGAACTGACCCGTCATTTCAACGTACCGGCGTTTGTCTGCATCAACAAATGGGACATCTGCCCCGAGATGGCGGCCCGGATCGAGACGCGGGCGGCAGCGGCGGGAGCAATCGTCCTCGGACGCGTCCGCTACGACGGCGGCGTCACAGAAGCGCAGAAACAGGCAAAAGCCGTTGTCGAGACCGGCGCCCCCTGCGCCGGCGACATCGAAGACATCTGGAATACCCTTCAACAAAACATCGGAAAGGATACCCTGACATGATCATCGCAATTCCGCTCGAAGACGGGAAACTCGCGCCGCATTTCGGCCATTGCGCCAGCTTCGCGCTGATTGAGACCGACGCGGCCAATGCTGTAACGGAGCGGCGCGATATCGATGCGCCTCCGCATGAGCCCGGCCTGCTGCCTGTGTGGCTTGCCGAGCGCGGCGTCACCCTGGTCATTTGCGGCGGCATGGGCGCGCGCGCTCTGGATCTCTTCGCGCAGAAAGGGATCGAAGTGGTCAGCGGCGCGCCGGTCGATACCCCTGAACGACTTGCCGCCGCCTATCTTCATGGACAGATGGAAACGACAGCGAACGGTTGCAGCCATCACGATTGCGATCACGATTGACGCTTGAAGTAAAGGCAACGCAGCGGAGATCGCGTTCTCGTCCACAGGCCACGAAAGCGGCGCGCCCTGAACGCGCGCCGCTTTTGAATGCTGCGCCGAGGCCCAAGCGGCGTCAGGCAATTTACGAAGGGCGCAGACGTTGCATAAAAGCTACACCTTGGCTGATGTAATGCGTGAACCAATCCTCGCCTGAGTGTCCAAGCGCCCCGCTACCCTCCCGTGCGCGGACAGTAGTGCCGATAAACAGAGCACGACGCCCAAACTTTAGGCAAAATGTTGCGAGTGCTTTAGAAATAAGCGCCCAATTTTCGTGCCCTCATCCGCAAAGCGGTAAGTTTAAGGTCGATTCGCGGCGCTCCGTGTCGCATGGACGAGCGCTCGCCTTTGGCACAGCTTTTGATGTCGCTGCGACAGCCGTGTCTTCGCGATCACCTTTCCTATCGCGCGGATACGTTAGAGAATGAGCGTGTTCGAGGCAGGAAATTGGAGGATCACAACATGAAACTGGTGGTGGCGATCATCAAGCCATTCAAGCTGGAAGAAGTCCGTCAAGCCCTCGACGGTCTCAGCATCGAAGGGCTTACGGTCAGCGAAGTCAAAGGCTACGGCCGTCAGAAGGGGCATACCGAAATCTATCGTGGCGCGGAATACGAAGTGAACTTCGTTCCGAAGATCAAGATCGAAGTCGTGGTGGTCGACGAGCAGGTTGATAAAGTCATCGAAGCAATTACTTCGGCGGCGAAAACGGGGCAGATCGGAGACGGCAAGATTTTCGTGTCGACGATCGAACATACGGTGCGCATCCGCACGGGCGAATCCGACGCTGATGCTCTTTAGTAAGAAGGGGAAATCTATGACACCTGTCTGGCGTAATCTAGCTCTTCTAGGGGCAACAGCCCTGGGGGCGATGGCTCTCGTCGATCCATCGCTCGCCCAGGACGCCGCGACTGCGGCAACGGACGCCGCCGCTGCGGCGCCGGAAGCAGCCGCCGCTGCTGCAACGGACGCCGTCGCTGCTGCAACGGATGCCGCCGCTGCTGCAACGGATGCCGCCGCATCCGCTGCCACGAACGTGGCTGAAACGGTCGCCGCAGTGGCCAACAAGGCCGACGACGCATGGATGATGACGTCCACCCTGCTCGTTCTTCTGATGACGGTCCCCGGCGTCGCGCTGTTCTACGGCGGCATGGTCCGCACCAAGAACATGCTTTCTATCCTCACGCAGGTCCTGCTGATCCAGTGTCTCGTCTGCGTGGTCTGGTTCATTTACGGTTACAGCCTGGCGTTCGGTACCGCCGAGGGCGCGCTTGGTCAATTCGTTGGCGATTTCTCGAAACTATTCCTGTCTGGCGTCACTGCATCGACTGTGCTGGACGGTGGCAGTATTCATGAACTTGTGTTCGTCAGCTTCCAGATGACCTTTGCGGCGATCACGACCGCGCTGGCAATCGGATCTTTTGCCGAGCGCATGAAGTTTTCAGCGGTCGTCCTCTTCGCTCTTCTCTGGTCGACGCTGGTATACATTCCGATCGCGCACATGGTTTGGGCGAGTTCCGGCATCGCCTTCCAGATGGGCGCTCTCGACTTCGCGGGCGGCACCGTCGTTCACATCAACGCCGGCATCGCTGGCCTGATCGGCGCGCTTCTCGTCGGCCGCCGCATCGGTTACGGCAAGGAACCAATGCCGCCACATTCGCTTACGCTGACCATGGTCGGCGCCGCGCTTCTGTGGGTGGGCTGGTTCGGCTTCAACGCGGGTTCCGCTCTCCAGGCGAACGGCACTGCGGTTCTCGCCATGGCAAACACCTTCATTGCGACGGCGGCCGCGGGCCTCTCCTGGCTTCTCGTCGAGTGGCTCTTCAAGGGCAAGCCCAGTCTGCTCGGTCTCGCTTCGGGCGTCGTCGCCGGCCTCGTTGCTGTGACCCCGGCGGCCGGTTTTGCCGGCACGAACGGTGCACTTGTGCTTGGCCTCATCGCCGGGGCGGTTTGCTTCTTCTTCTGCACGTCGGTGAAGAGCGCGCTCGGCTATGACGATACGCTCGACGTATTCGGCGTTCATGCGATCGGCGGTATCGTCGGCGCGATCGGCACCGGTGTTGTTGCGGCTCCGCTCTACGGCGGCATGGGCAACGGCTCCGAAGTCTACGACATCGCTTCCCAGGTTCTGATCCAGATCAAGGCTATCGGCATTACGGGTGGCTGGTCCATCGTGGGCAGCTTGATCGTGTTCCTCGTCATCTCGGTCGTCGTCGGTCTGCGCGTCTCCACGGAGAAAGAGCGCGAAGGTCTCGACATCTCCGAGCACGGCGAACGCGCGTACAACATGTAATCGGCGCGGACGGCGCAAGCGCCGTCCGCTACCTCCTCGAAGCAGCGTTTCGCTGCAAAGCACCACTCTATTCGGCGCTTGCAGCGAAACGGCTTCGACTTCGCTCGAAAACGCTCTCGCCGCCGAACGCCTTCCTCCCGGCGGTCGGCGCGGCGGCAGGCAAGCCCGGGACCCCATCTCTCGGGCTTTTTTCTTCGCCGCCTAGAGCCGGATCCGATCAGGTTGACCCAACCTGTCCTTCAAAGAAGAGACCGTTTTACCGATCTGATTGCGATTCAATCAGATCGGAACGGGCTCCAGGGTTTTGCCTTCGGGCTCACGGTGCTAGACTCCGCGACTTCACGTTGAAGCAACCCGGTATGTGCCCGTGTCCGAAACCTCGCTTTCCACGATTCAGTCGCCATTCCCGCGCCTTCGCGACCTCATCGAAGGGCTGAAGGCCGGCGCTTCTCCCATCGACATGACCATCGGCGAGCCGCGCCACGGCGTGCCGTCGTTTGCGGCCGACATCATCGCCGAACATTGGCGAAGCTTCTCGAAATATCCGCCGATCAACGGGATCGCGGAACTGCGCCACGCCATCGCGGCATGGCTCGCGCGCCGTTACACGCTGGCGTCGGGCGTCGTCGATCCCGACAGGCACATTCTCCCGCTATGCGGCACGCGCGAGGGGCTTGTTTCGGCCATGACGCTCGCGGCGGCGAAGAAGAACGTGCGCGGCGCCGCCGTGCTGATGCCGAATCCGTTCTATCAGGCGTACTACGCTGGCGCGCTTACGGCGGGTTGCGAAGCGGTGATGCTCTCCGCGACCGCCGCGAGCGGTTTCCTGCCCGATCTCGACGCACTCGACCCGCAGCTTCTCGACCGCACGGCGGCCTTCTACATCGCCTCGCCCGCAAACCCGCAAGGCGTGATTGCGCCCGCCGCCTATTTCGAGCGGCTGATCGCGCTCGCCCGCCGTCACGCTTTCTATGTTTTCTCGGACGAATGTTATTCGGAGATTTACCAGAACGAACCGCCCGCAAGCGCGCTTCAGGTGGCCGCGCGGACCGGCGATCTTGACCGCGTGCTCGTCTTCAATTCGCTGTCGAAGCGCTCGAATGCGCCGGGGCTTCGGTCGGGCTTCATCGCGGGTGACGCGGGCTTCCTGAAGGACTATCTGCAATATCGGAATGTGGCCTGTCCGCAGGTGCCGATCCCCATCCAGCATGCCTCGGTGGCGCTTTGGTCCGACGACGCGCACGCCGCCGAAAGCCGCGCGCTCTATCAGGCGAAGATCGCCGCCGCGAGCGAAAAGCTCGGCGCCCTGCCGAATTATTACGAGCCGGCGGGCGGCATGTTCCTTTGGCTCGATCTCTCGCATTTAGGTGGAGGTGTCGAAGCCGCAAAAACCATTTGGAAAGGATGCGGTGTCAAAGTGCTGCCTGGGGCCTTTCTGGCGCAACCGGACGAACGCGGCTTCAATCCGGCGGACGATTACGTCCGGCTCGCGCTGGTGGACCCGCTCGACGTGACGCGCGACGCGGTGGATCGCCTCGCGTCGATGCTGTTGTGACCGGAAGACGAGTTCGGCCATGAGTCGGGTATTTTCGTGGGGTGGCGTGCGCGCATGGAGTCGAGGCAAAGGTTTCTGCCGAAAGCGCTGGCGGCCGAGTTGCGGCGTCTGCCCTGGCGCGTTCTGGGCTTCTCGCTGGTCGCCATCGCGATAGCAATCTGGCTCGCGCTGATAAGCTGGTCCTACGGCGACCCGAGCCCAAGCTACGCCACCACATCGCAACCGCATAACTGGCTCGGTCATCGCGGCGCGAGCGTCGCCGACGCAATGATGCAGGCATTCGGACTTGCCTCGCCCTTCCTCGTTTTTCCGATTTCGGTGTTCGGCTTCCGGATCTCGGGCGGGCACATCCCTTCGCGTCCGCGCCTTCGCCTCTCATACTGGGCGGCGGCGGGGCTGCTCGTGCCCGCGTTCTTCGCCATGTTCCCGACGCCCAAAAGCTGGGTATTGGATACCGGGCTCGGCGGCATAGCAGGCGATTTCGCAGTTGCGCTCGCGGCAAAAGCGACGTCGGCTGTCGCGCCTTCCCTCCTCTGGCCGCTGCTCGGCCTGATCCTGCTTCCCGCTGGCGGCTGGTGCCTGCTTCGGGCCTGCGGGCTGAATTCGAAGGTTCTCCCCGCAGCGTTCCAGTTGGGCAGCGAAGCTCCGGCGAAAGGCAAGGCCAAGGCGAAAGCCAAGGAAGAGCCGCTGATCGACAAGGCGGCGGCTTGGGCGAAGCGCGTCTCTCAGCAAGGCAGCGGGGCGCTCCAGGCTTTCGCCCATCCCGGCGACTACTGGCTCGCGCGCGTTCGCGACGAAACGCCGCCGCCCGCCGCTCCGTCGCCCGCTCCTGCAAAAGCGCCGAAAAAGCCCGCGCCGAAGGCCGTGGAGCCTTCGCCCTTCTCGGATTGGGGCAGCCGCCCCTCGCCTTCGTTCGGCGGTTCCGAAGCGCGACATGTCGAGGCGGAGCCGGACGGCCTTTTCGACGATGTGCGCATCGAACCGTTCTTCGGAGCGCGGCGCGGGCCGGTGCCCTCTGCGGGCGCCATGGCGAACGGAACGCCAGAAGATGACGGCGAGCCGGTTTCGCCGATCCGCCGCTTCACCGGCAAGGCCATGGAAACGGCGATGAGCAGTGCACACAGGATCATCGAGACGAGCGCGGCGGCCGCCGCCGCCGTCAAACGCCAGAAGCCGCTCATCTATGTGAAGCCCGCCAACGACGAGCCTGCGCTTCGTACCGACGACGACGTGCTCGAACACTTCACCTCCGCGTTGCCGCCGCTCTCGCTGTTGTCGCCGCCGGCAGCCACTTCGGAACGGCCCGGCGCGCACGATCCCATGCTGATGCAACGCTCGTCCGCACTGATGGGCGTGCTGGGCGATTTCGGCGTGAAGGGCAAGATGTCGGGCATCTATCCCGGCCCTGTCATCACGCTGTTCGAGCTTGAGCCCGCGCGCGGCACGAAGTCCTCGCGCGTGGTGGGCCTCGCCGACGACATCGCACGGTCCATGAGCGCCGTCTCGGCGCGCGTCGCCGTGGTCCCCGGCCGCGACGCCATCGGCATCGAATTGCCCAATCCCAAGCGCGAAATGGTCTCGCTGCGCGGCATCATCGAGTCGAATGCATTTCAGGACAGCCAGGCCGCGCTTCCGCTCGCGCTCGGCAAGTCCATCGGCGGCGAGCCCATCGTGGTGGATCTCGCCCGCATGCCGCATCTGCTGATCGCGGGCACGACCGGCTCCGGCAAGTCGGTCGGGATCAACACGATGATCCTGTCGCTGCTCTACCGCCTGCCGCCGAGCCAGTGCAATTTCATCATGATCGACCCGAAGATGCTGGAGCTTTCAGTCTATGACGGCATCCCGCATCTGCTCGCGCCCGTCGTCACAGACCCGAAAAAGGCCGTCGCCGCGCTGAAGTGGACGGTCAAGGAGATGAACTCGCGCTACGAGAAGATGTCGAAGCTCGGCGTGCGCAACATCACGAGCTATAATTCAAAGGTCGCCGCGGCGCAGCTTCGCGGGCAGCCTCTGAAGCGCGTGATTCAGACCGGCTTCGATCCGGTCACGGACGAGCCGATCGAGGAAGAGGAAATCTTCGATCCGGTCCCGATGACGTACATTGTGGTGGTCATCGACGAGATGGCCGACCTGATGATGGTGGCGGGCAAGGACATCGAATTCGCCGTGCAGCGGCTTTCCCAAATGGCGCGCGCGGCGGGCATCCATCTCATCATGGCGACGCAGCGCCCGAGCGTGGACGTCGTCACCGGCACCATCAAGGCGAACTTCCCGAGCCGCATCAGCTTTCAGGTCACGTCGAAGATCGACAGCCGCACCATCATCGGCGAGCAGGGCGCGGAACAACTCCTCGGCGCGGGCGACATGCTCTACATGGCGGCGGGCGGGCGCATCATTCGCGCGCACGGGCCGTTCGTGTCCGACGAAGAAGTGGAGCACGTGGCGGCGCACCTGAAGGCGCAGGGCTTCCCGAACTACCGCGACGATATCCTCGAAGACCCCGACGCGGAAGACGAAGCGCCCCGCAAGGGCGGCGGGGGCGACAGCGGCGATCTTTATGCATCCGCCGTGGACATCGTGCTGAAGGACAGGAAGCCGACGACCAGCTATCTCCAGCGCCGTCTCGGCATCGGTTACAACCGCGCCGCATCTCTCATCGAGCGGATGGAGCAGGAGGGCATCGTCGGCTCGCCGGGCCGCACCGGGCGGCGGGAAATCCTGATGGAGGAGCGGCACAAGGCAAGTTAGCGGTGCGCGCCACGTATTTCACTTGCTCGCGCGGGCCGGTTCCGAAGCGATTATCGGGCACTAAGCAGTTTCCGCCGCGAATTTGACGCTTTCATGCAAATTCATAACCGAAAAGTTATGAGCTTTTCACAGGGGCTATCGAGGCATGAGCAAGCGCGTCATTTCGAGCTTATTGGGATCAGGGGCGCGGGTTGCGTTTGGCGCGTTGCTGGCGGCTGGCGCAACAAACGCGGTTTTCGCACAGGGCGGCCAAACGGAAGTCCAGAAAACGTATCCGGCTCCTTCCGTCGCGCCCGCTCCGACGGCGCCTGATGCGCCAAAGGAACCGTTCCCGGCTCAAACCGAGCCCTCGGCCCCGCCGAAACCGACAAGCCCCATCGGCGGAACGGCATCGACGTCCGCGCCGGCCTGGCAGACCGACCTTGCACAGCAGCCCGATGCGATCGCCGAACCGGCTGCCCCGTCCATTCAGGAAGGCGATCTCGAAATCGTCGCCAAGATCAACGATTATTTCAACAAGATGACATTTCTTCAGGGGGTGTTCATCCAGACGGACCCGGATACCAAGCAGAAGCGCGGCAAGTTCTACCTCGCGCGCGGCGGTAAGGTCCGTTTCGACTACGGCGCGCCGAGCAGGCTCAAGATCATCGCGAACGGCAAATATCTCGCCATCGAGGACCACGACCTCAACACCTCGGATCGCTATCCGCTGGAGGTTACGCCGTTCCGCCTCTTGCTCTCCGAACATGTGGATCTCTTGAACGACGCCAACATCATCGGTGTCGAGCATGGCGCAGAGGTTGTCGTTCTCACCGTCGAGGACAAGAAAGGCGACGGCTCGGGACGCATCCGGCTCATGTTCTCGACGCCCGACATGGTGTTGAAGGAGTGGATCATCACCGACGCGCAGGGTCTCAACACGAAGATCGAGGTCGCGGATCTTGAGGAAAATATGGAACCGGCGCCCGATGTGTTCGAATTTTCGCAGACGATTGGCTTCAAGCCGGTGAATTGACACGCCCAAGCTGCGATAGATTCGCCACTGTCAAGGCGCGAATTGCCGATTTTTCATTTGCAATCGGTCGGGGCCGTGCTATCCTACCTTGCATAGAGAGGTTGATGCTAGTCACCATCGGTAGTGCCCCCCCGTCTAGCCGAAGGCGTCAACCTCTCAGCGTCGGCTTCCCTCCCGACGCATGCGTGAAAACGCAAAAGCGCCCAACCTTCGCCGGAGTTGGGCGCTTTTTTCATGTCCATGACACTTCGCATCAGCACCTGGAATATCAATTCGGTCAGGCTTCGCTTCGATCTTGTCGCGCGCTTCATCCGCGAGACGCGGCCGGATATTCTCTGCCTTCAGGAAATCAAATGCCGCGACGAGCTTTTCCCGGCCGACGGCTTCCGCGAACTTGGCTTCCCCCACATCGCGATCTGCGGGCAGGCGGGCTATCATGGCGTGGCGACGCTGTCGAAGCTGCCGCTCGAACCGCTGCCGCGTCAGAGTTTCTGCGGGACTGAAGAAGCCCGCCATCTCGGGTGCAAGGTGGCGTTGCCAGGCGGCGGCACGCTAGCCGTGCATAATATCTATGTGCCCGCTGGCGGCGACATACCGGACCCGGAGCTGAACCCGAAATTCAGGCAAAAGCTCGCCTATCTGGCAGCGCTGGCGAAGTGGGAGCGCGGCTGGGCGGACGACGCGAACGCCGTGCTCGTCGGCGACTTCAACGTTGCGCCGCTCGAAACCGACGTGTGGTCGCACAAGCAGCTTCTGAAGGTGGTGAGCCACACGCCCGTCGAGGTGGAGGCGCTGACGAAGGTGCGCGATGATGGCCGCTGGGTAGACCTCGTCCGCAAGATTGTCCCGCCCGAGCAGAAGATTTACAGCTGGTGGAGCTATCGCGCGGCGGACTGGACGGCGTCGGATCGCGGGCGGCGGCTCGACCACATATGGGGCAGCGCCGCGATGGCCGGGCGCACGCGCGACGTCACCGTGCTGAAGGAAGCGCGCGGCTGGCCGGGGCCATCCGACCATGTGCCGATCACGCTTGAATTTGAAAATTAGGAGCTACTTCGGCACGAGCCCGGCAATGCGTTCGGCGATCACTCGCGCACGGCGCGGCTTTCCTTGCCTATGAAAGACAAATCAGCGATCGGGGGCTGCGCATATCCCAGAATTTCAAGCTCGCGGCGCGCTTCAAGGCGTAGGCGCTCCGACGCCGTTTCGATCTCGCTTTCAAGCCGCTGCATGAACTCCTGCTTAGGCAGCCCCGGCGGGATCGGATCGAGGAATTCCACGACGATGGTGCCGGGATAGCGCAGGAAGGAGTGGCGCGGCCAGAACATGCCGGAGTTCAGCGCCATCGGGCACACCGGCACTTTCAGATCCTGATAGAGGACAATGATGCCCGGCTTGTAGTCGGGAGCGGCTCCCGGCGCGGCCCGCGTGCCCTCGGGAAAGATCACGATCTCGCGGCCTTGCGCGGCGCGGCTGCGGGCCTCACGCATCATCTGGCGCAGCGCCGCCGGACCTAGCTCGCGTTGAATCGGGATGAGTTCGAATTTCTTGCAAAAGCGGCCGTAGAGCGGGATCGCAAGCAGCTCCGCCTTCATCACGAGCGCCGGATCGCGCATGAGCGACAGCGGCGCGAAAGTATCCCACGCGGCCTGATGCTTCGCGGCGACGATGCACGGTCCCGGCAGAAGCTTCTCTCGCCCGCGCACCTCCATTTTCGTGCCGCAGATCGCGCGCAACAGCCCTTGCGACACGTCGCCGTGCAGTTTCAGCGCCGCCATCGCCCACCGGCGCGGCACGAACGGGAGCAGCAGCCAGCTTCCGAGGATCAGGAAGACCGCCCAGGTGACGTAAAGGATCGAAACGAAGAGCGCGGATCGGAAATAGAGGAGGGCTTTAGCTGGCGCGCGCATTGATGAAATGTGGCTGGTGTTCGTTTCTGGCGGAAGCGTTGGAGATGGAGTTCGCGCCATAGCGCGCCATCGCCGTAATGTACTTCATATACTCCTTCCAGAGAACCCACGCAGTGCGCGAATCGCGCCACCACCGCTCGTCGAGGCGAGGCGCCCGGACCGGGTAGGGGACAAGCTCCACGTCCCGCATCGCCTGATGCAATTCGATCAGCGCGCGCGGCATGTGGTAGGTGGAGGTGACGACGATGATCGACCGATAGCCGCGCTTTCGCACCCAGTTCGTGGTCTCCAGCGCATTGGCTTCGGTGTTGTGGGCATTGTCGAGATCGACGCAGCAGGAAAACAGCGACGAGTTTCGCGACCCGCGTGATGTCGTGAGGCTCATGATCTGCGGCGCGCGCGTCGTCTTGTGCACGCCCGAAATCAGGAGGCGGCGCGCCTTGCCCTCGGACAGAAGGCGCACGGCGGCGGCGATGCGCTCCTCGTCGCCCGTGAGCGCGACGATGGCGTCGGCGTCCTTCAGTTGCGCCGCGGGCATGATACTGACGGAATACGCGAATATGAGAAAGCCGCACATGATCGCGAAGGAGAGAAGCGCGGTTATGCGGACCACGCGCCGCAGGATCGCTCTCGGAGCGAGCAGATTACGTGGGCAAGTCCTGTCGCCATCGGTGCTCATTGCATCGGCAGTATACCGCCGGGCCGGGGAGTTGCCTATGATTTTTGAATCGCGTTCCTCAACCATTAACCTTAGCTGTTCTGGTGATTGAGGATTCTGCGCACGCCATAACGTGAGGTGAGCTTGCAGATGAGCGCGACCGCCACAACCACAAGCACAAGCACGGCGTACCCGCCGATATCGAGCGTGCCCGCGCCGACAAGGCGGCGGATCTCGGCCGCTGACGTCGCAGACGTGCTGATGCCTTCGGTGATGTAGGGCAGGCTGAGAAAGAGAAGCGCCGCGAGCCCCGCTCCGAAAACTCCGGCCCTGACGCCGACCTTGACGAAATGCGTCTCGAACTGGCGCGCGATGAATTTTTCCTCCGCACCTACAAGGTTCAACACGGACACGATCTCGCGGTTCGAGGCCAGAGCGCTCGTCGCCGCCGCAACGATCACAGCCGCCGTCGCCGCCGCCATCAGGAACAGCATGCCGATACCGCCGATTTCGAGGAGCCGCGTAAGACGCCGGATTTCGTTGCGCCAGAGCCCGTGATCGTCGAGAAACGCACCCGGAAACTTCGATTCCAGCACGGTTTTCAGTGTGGCGATGTCCGGCGGGCTCGACGTATCGATCTGAACCGCGACGAGCTTCGGAATCGCGAAGCTCTTGAGCACCTCGGAGCGGCCGATCCACGGTTCGACGAGCTTCAGCGACTGCTCTTGCGAAAACGGCGTGACGCGAGCGATGCCGTTCTGGTCTTTCAGAAATTGCACGATATCGGCGGTTCTGTCTTCGCCCGAAGCGTCGGCGTGCGGCTGGATCTGGACGGTGATTTCGGCCGAAATCCTGTCGGTCCAGACATTGGCGGCGTTGAAGACGATGTAAACGCCGCAAGCGGTGATCGAGGCGAGGAACCCCATGATCGCGATCACGAGCGCGAGCGAGCGCCCCGTGACCGATCCCGGCGGCACGATCGGCGCGTTCGACCGGGCGTATTTGGGTTGCGACTGCTTGCGCGTCTTGTAGAGGACGGGAAGCGAGGACGCGGGTTCAACGGTACTCATGGTTCAACGGTACTCATGGTTCGACGATACTCATGATTCGATGGCACTCATGGCCACTTCGCTACTCGTGCATTTCCAGGCGGCCGTTTTCAAGCTGCATGCGCGCCGCCGGGAACTGGGACATGAGCTGATAGTCGTGGGTCGCGATGATGATCGACGTACCGAGCCGGTTCAACTCGATGAACAGGCGAAGAAGGCGACGCGCCATCTGCGGGTCGACGTTGCCGGTCGGTTCGTCGGCGAGGAGAAGTTCCGGCTTCGCGATCACGGCGCGCGCGATGGCCGCGCGCTGCTTCTCACCGCCCGAAAGCACCGCCGGGAAAGCGTGCATGCGGTCGCCGAGGCCCACCCAGCGCAGGAGTTCCGTCACATCGTCCTGATAGTCGCTCTGCTTGCGGCCCATCACGCGGAGCGGAAGCGCCACGTTCTCCCATGTGGTGAGGTGGTCGAGCAGGCGGAAATCCTGAAACACGATGCCGATGCGCCGACGCAGATCCGCGCGCTGACTCGTCGTATTCTTGGCGATATTTCGTCCGAAAAGGTAGACGAGGCCGCGCGTCGGCCTGAGCGACATGAACAGCATGCGGAGAAGCGTTGTCTTTCCCGCGCCGGACGGTCCGGTGAGGAAGTGAAACGAGCCGGGATGCAAATGAAAATTTACGTCGCGCAGGACTTCCTGGCCGGCTCCGTAACGGAGACCGACATTCTCGAATCGAATAAGAGCATGACCGGTATTCACAACCTCAACCCTGCTGTTCGCTCCCGAGCCGATTTATGATAAGCCCAGGTCGATCTAGCAATTGATTTCGACAAAGCCGAGACGGCGGTAGCGGAAAACGAAGAACAGAGTTGATCCGATGATCATCGAATGCCCGGCATGCACGACGCGCTACGACATCAAGGCAACGCTGCCGCCGGAAGGCCGCTCCGTCCGCTGTGCCAAATGCGGCACGGTCTGGCGTGCGATGCCCGACGCGGCGGAGGAACCGCACGAGACCTATGACGTCGAAACGCAGCAGGTTTCCGAACACGAGTCCGCTATCTCCGAGGAGCGTCAGAAGCGCGACCTTGCCGCGGAACTGCGGCGGCAATGGGCGGCCGAGGCATCTTCCCAGCCGGAGCGTGAGGATAACTCACCGGATGTTCGCGAGAATGAAGACAAAGCCGCCGCGCGGCATGTGGCGGATGAACCCGCGCATGGCGACGAGGATGCGCCGGAAGCGCGCCCCTCTTCGTTCCGCGACGCCTGGCCCCGCGAAGACGCCGATTTGCGCGACGAGGTCGATGTCCCCGCAGGCGCAGAGGCGGACGCCGTTCCAGCGCCCTCACACGCCGAGGATGAGCGCACAGCCGAAGAAGTCGCTCACATTCATAGTCAGCCGGAGGCAGCCGCAGCACACGTCGGGCATCCAACGCAGGCCGATGCGGCAGAACAACACCCCGGAGACGATAGCGGGCAGGATGCTCCATCCGAAGATGGCAAGGTCAGCTGGTTCGGCAGTTTTCGCCGCCGTTCCAAGCAGAAAGACGACGAGCCTTCCACGATAGCAGCTGCGGCCGCTTCGCCGCAGATCGCCGAGACGATCCCCTTCCCCCGGCAACCGCACGCCGCTGAAGCGGAAGCGGCCGAGTTGGCTGGACCCGATTTGCGCACGCTGGAGGAGGCCCGCGAGGCCGTTCGCGGCGTTTTTTCGAGTCTGAATGACGGCCGCGCGTCCCCCGCGGGCTTCGCATCCCCGATGACGGCGCCTGTCAGCGAGTTGGCGCCTGCGAGGGAGCCCTCCGGTGCTATCCGCAGCGAGGCTTCAGGCGGGCAGCACACGGCCTCGCTCGCAGCGCAAGGCACCGACGAGTGGCGGGGCGGGAAGTACGATCGCAACGCATGGCGGGCACCTGAAGACGAACGCCGGGAAGACGGTGCGGGAGCAGGGGGGGACGTTGGCCGTTCCATAAAGCTGGCCGCGCCCGCAGGCGATCCCGAAGCCATGCTTCGCGAGGCGATGAAGGCGCAATTCTCCGATGCGTCGGACGACAAGGATCTTGCCGAGGAGCTGGAAAGCCATCTTCGCGCGGCCGCTGGGCCACGCCAGGAACAGAGCGCAGAGGACGATCTACAGGGCGATCTCGCGGCGATCTGGAAGCGCCCCCAGGTGCGCGCGCCCATCCCGGCCGAGGCATCCCCGGCTGCCGAAGAGGCCGACGAAGCCGGTTTCGATCCTCGTCTCGCGCGCGAAATCGAAGAAACGCAGGAATCGTCCGGCGTCGCTCGCCGTGGTTTCGGAAGCCTTGCCGTTGCCGCTGCGTGGGGGCTTTTCGTGACCGTGGCCACCGGGCTTGTGGTCGGGCTTTTCGCTTTTCGCGACATCGTCGCCGATTCCGCGCCGGGGCTTGCGCCGCTTTACAGCGCTTTCGGAATGCCCGTCACGGTGCAGCCGCTCTCTTTCGATACCGTCACATACAAATGGACGATTACGGATGGCAAGCCCACGCTTCTCGTCAGCGGAGCCATATACAACACGTCGAAGCGCAAGGTAAAAGTGCCCGACTTTACAATCACCATCAAGGATCGCGATCCGGCGCTCGACCGGGAATACTCCGCCGCGCTCAGAAGCGGAGCTACCAAGATAAGGTCGAGGCAGCGCGAAGACTTCGACATTGAACTGGTTTCGCCGAGCCCGACATTGTCTTCCATCGAACTCGCGCTCAAGAAAGTCCGTTAGCCCATAATGTCAGCCGGTCTCCTGGAACGTTACCGCCGACTTCTGGCGGAGGGCAAGATCGCGCCCGACCCTGCGCAGGCGCTCGCCGTCGAAAAGTTGCAAATTCTCACGAACCGGCTTGCGCTTTATGTCGCGCCGACGAAGACGGACTTCTTCTCCTTCTTCACGCGAAAGCGCGGCGAGGTGCCGAAGGGACTTTACGTCTTTGGCGCGGTTGGTCGTGGCAAGACGATGCTCATGGACCTTTTCTATCAGGAAGCGCCGGTCGAGAAGAAGCGGCGCGCGCACTTTCACGAGTTCATGGCCGATGTCCATGCAGCATTGACGGTGGCGCGGCGCGAAGCCAAGGACGACCCGATCGTGTCCGTGGCGAAGGCAATCGCGGCCGAGGCGCGCCTTCTGTGCCTCGACGAGCTTTTCGTCACAGACATCGCCGACGCGACCATCGTCAGCCGCCTTTTCGCGACGCTATTTGAGGCCGGGACGGTCGTCGTCCTCACCTCGAACGCTCACCCGACGCAGCTTTACAAGAACGGGCGCAACCGCGACCAGTTCGTTCCGTTCATCACTCTGATCGAGAACACGCTGGAAGTTCTGCAACTCGAATCCGCGCAGGATTATCGCCTTCAGCACCTGACCCACGGCGCGCTGTATTTCACGCCCGCCGATGATGCCGCAAAAGCAGCAATGGACGAGCTTTGGAAGAAGCTTACTTTCGGCGAACCGTGTGTATCCGAGACCATTCCGGTAGTCGGCCGCGAGCTTCACGTCCCGCGCGCATGCCTCGGCGCGGCGCGTTTCACCTTCGCGGATCTGTTCGAGCAGCCGACCGCCGCCGCCGACTATCTGGCGCTCGTCCGCCACTATCACACCATCTTCGTGGACGGCATTCCGGTCATGACACCTGCCGACCGGAACGCGGCGCGCCGTTTCATCACGTTTATTGATGCGCTTTACGACGCTAGGATCGGCCTTGTCGCCTCGGCGGATGCGCAGCCGGACGATCTCTACAAGGCTGGCGACGGCGCGGAGCTTTTCGAGCGCACGGCGTCACGGCTCATTGAGATACGCTCGCCGGAGTATTTCACGAAGGCGGCGGCGAGCCGCGAGGCGGATGCCGCGGAATAGGGATTGCCCCGAGGGCGACCTGATGAAGAGGGCGGGGGTGCAAGCCCATCGCGGTTATGGGCGCTGGGATTGTCGTAAGCGGTGTTCTGACCTCACCTTCCATTTTGCTCGAACGGCTGCGAGTGTGACGGTTCCTTGAGGGATCGTCTTATGTCTAATCCTGGTCGTAGTCCTATCACTGAG
>NZ_JAHFZG010000007.1 GCF_018619475.1 Rhodomicrobium sp. Az07 | reverse complement strand
TGCGATCCGCCCCGCGCACAAAGCTCGTCATCGAATCCTCCTCGCCGCCTTGCGAGGAGAGTCTAGGCAGATTCACTGTTCCAAAGCTGGACTTCTCACACAACCTCGGCCGAAACCGAACGAGTAGTTCGGCGCGCCGGGAAGCTGTTTCCCGCTGGTGCGAAGGTAGTCGTTCACCTTGCTGCCATTCTTCGTGCCGTATGCCTCAAGCGAGTTGTCGAGCATCTCGGTGCGGATCAATTCGGCGGAAATATACGGCCGGAGGTTGTAGATCGGCCGCAGCCCAAGCTCTGCGTTGATGCCGTAGTTAATGACATCGCCCGCATTAACGGTAACTTGCTGACTGGCGCCGTTCACATCGTAAATGTTGGTCGAAACCTGGTAGTTCTGGAACGTGCCATAGAACGCAGTGACAGACGTCGCGAACGTCGTGCCCTGATAGCGATGGCCGATTTCGAAGGACTTGCCCTCTTCCATCGGGACCGTCGAGTTGAGGATGTAGTTGCCGGCCGGCGTCAGCGTGTAGTTCGGCGGCGAGCGGAAGGAGGTCGCGAAGTTCGCGAAAACCGTGTTGTCCTTGTCGATCTTGTAGCGGACGCCCGCGGTCGGGAGCGTCGCCGTGTCGTAGAGGCTCTGCTCGACGCCACCCGGCAGCCGGTTGTCAACGGTGCGGTCGACCCAGACCTGCTTCACGCCGTACATGACCGTCAGCTTTTCCGTCGCCTTCCAGGTGTCGCCGAGGAAGACCATGTTGGTCATGGTATCCGTCTGCCAGTTGCGCTTCTGTATCTGGCCGTTCGGGCAGGTGGTGCCGAGACCGGTCACGAGATTTGTGCAGGCCGCGCCCGTGATGTCCGAGACGCTGATCCCGCCCGCATCCGCGAAGTAGTCAGAAACAGTTCCGTTCGCATTCAGTCTGGCATAAGGCCCCCACTGGTGGTGCATCGCATATTCGAACCAGTGGCCTGCCACAATCTGGTGGTTGCCGTAGTCATATGTAAACTTATTGATGACACCGGGGCGATGCGTCTCGGTGATCGACGGGTTGTAGAAACGGATGTTGTCGGTCGTGCCGCCGCCGTTGATGTCGCCCGTTACGTTGATATTGCCCCAGGGGGCGAATGAGGGGAGGCCGGTTGTCTCCGAAATCGTCTGGGTGCCGCCGCCACTGCCGTAGCCGTACCAGTAGTACGGAATCGTGTCGAACTTCAAATTTGATGAGAGAGTGAAGTTTGATGGCGCGCTCAAGATCAAGTTCTTGAACGGGTTCATAGCATAGCCATAGTAGTTCGAGACAAATCCGGGAGCAACCCCAGGAGAGGTCTTGTAGCCCCAAGCGCTATAGGGCTGGCCTGACTGCGCTTTCGTCGGGTTCCTGTAAAAGTTGTTCAGCGCATCGTTGTAGATCGCCGCGAAGCGGATCGTGTTGCCGGGCGACAACTCCCACTTCGCTTTGAAGTCAATGTGCTCGCGGTCGTCGCTGCCTGGCCCGATCCAGTGATCCTTCGAGAGTTTCGAGTAGCTGACATAGGCGCTGACGCCGTTGATCTCGCCCGACTCGATGCGGGTGAAGGTGCGCAACAGGGCGTCGGAACCGGCCGAGAAGGAAGCATAAGCGCCTGCGTCCTTCGACGGATCGCGCATGTAGATGTTGATCACGCCGCCTGCGGAGCCGACATGCGGCGAGTCGAGATCCGGCGACCCTTGCGCGATGGAGATTTGCTGGATGTTCTCGGAGTCGACGTATTCCTGCGGGTAAAGAGCGTAGTTACCCGAGTCGTTCACCGGCATGCCTTCGATGGTCATGCCGACGTGGTCCGAGTTGAAACCGCGCAGGCGGATGTTGCCGCCGTTGAGGCCCGTGTTATCCGAACTCGACTGGATGACGCCCGGCAGAAGATTGATCATCTGATAGGGGTTCGAGGTCGGCGACTGCTTGTCGATGGCGTCGCGCGTCACGGTGGAGCGCGTCTTCGTCGCCTGTTCGAGGATCATGTAACCGCCGCCGATGTCCTGGCGCGTCACGCCGCCGGGCGTAACCTTGACTTCGGTGCTGGTGCCGGTGCCGCCCGGAGCGGTCGCGGATGCCGTGGTCTGGAGAAGCGCGCCGTAGTCGGTCGGCGACGCGGTGAGGCCCGGCTGTGCGAGCGCAACGGTCGGACGTCTGAAGGCAGGAGCGGAAGGCCGATGCCTCCTTTTCGCGCGCTGCCTCGCGTGCTTGTTGCTGCGCCGCGGCCACTCCATCGGGATCGATGAGCGGCTCCGGTGGCACAGGCGACTCCTCTTCCGTCGGTGTGGCGGCTGGAGTGTCCGCAATGGGTGCCGTTTCCTCGGGCGGCGGCGGAGGAGGAGGCGGCGGCGGGGGAGGTGGCGTGACCTCCTCGGGCGGCTTGACCTCTTCCGATGGCGGCGGCGCGGCCGCGCTCTCCTCCTTCGGTTCCTCTTTCGGCTCTTCCGGCGCTGCTTCGAGAGAAATCTCCACCGGCTCGCCTGCCCCCAGAACCGGGCCGGGAAGCGCCGGCCGCGAATGAAGAACGAGCCCGATCGGGACCGCAGCGATTACGATCCCCGAAGTGTTGCTGATGATTTCGGTGCGCTCTCTCATCCATATCACTTTGGCCGCGCAACGATCTGAGCGCTGGCGACGCCTGCCAGCTTCAGGGCGTCGAGAACACTGACAACGTTTTGCAATGCGGCGCCCTCGTCGCCTGCGATGACGACGGCAAGTTTCTTGTTTGGCTCTTCGAGGGCTCGCAGGCGGTCAGGGAGGTCGGCAATGTCGATCGGCTCCCCATCAAGGAAGATCTTGCCGTCGCGGTCGATACCGACCATCGAGCGTTGGCGCTCCGTCACTTGATCTGGGGAAGCAGAACTTGGCGGCTTTATCTTAAGGCCGAGCGCCGGAAGAACGTTGATGCTTATGAGAACAAAGAACACAAGGAGAAACATCATCACATCGATCATCGGAATGATCTCGATGCGTGCATGTTGACGCCGTTTTTCTGGCCAGTTTCTCATGCCCATTGCCGGTAAACCGGTCCCCACCTTTGCCCGACTGTAAAACAGCCTGAGGGGCATGACAGAGGTGTGAACGATTTTTAACAGGCCAATGACGTGGCCGAATTGTCATAGCTTGGAGAAGGCGTGAAGCGGCACGTCGGCCCGCCGACCGAGCTTGGTATGCAAGCAAGCGGCGCCTTTTGGAGGGGACCGCGTGGGTCTACCCGGGTTAACTCGCGTATTGCCTGATGCGAGAAGGAGGTCGATCCGCTGTGGAAAGCGGCAGGCGCGCGGAACTGCGCACCTCCTTGTTGAGCGCACTCCAAGAGAGGAAATGCGCGACGCCCATCCGATCTATGGCGACACACGGGTTTCCCGCTAACTCGACCCCGGCCCAGCACCCACGGCAGCGCGATTAACCCATTTGTCAGCGTGCATGAACCCTCGCGCGGTCTTATGCTAAACAAAGACCGAGGTGATTCATGCAGCCGTCCGCGAGACGCTTCCTGTCCGGGTTCGAAGAAAAGTCTGCGATTCAGCAAGACCATGCGATGCCGTCTATCCTTGAGGAACTGATGGCCTCTGCACGGAACTGCATGGCTTTACTCAATGAATGCGGCGCTATTCTTTCCATCAATCAGTGGGCCTGCGACGCGATGGCCCTTGGCGCAACCGGGGAGATCGAAGGCCAGCCGTGGCACAGGCTCTGGCCGGAAGACGTTCAGGCGCAGGCGGAGCAGTTGCTTGCAAACGCACGTGGAGGCAAGCGCGCAACCGCGATATTGTTTCGCTCTGCCGGGAGGATTTCGACGACACGCGATGCGCCTTCGCTGTCATGGTGGGCCGTTACGGTCTGCCCCATATCCGACGCGTCATGGACAACGGCACGCTTCCTTGTCTTCGCCCACAGCCTCGGCGGAGGCCCCGTCTCGCAGGCCGATGAGTCTTCCGCTCTGATCGCGGAGCACCGCGCGACGCTCATAGGCCTTTCACGCCAGCTCTCGGAGGAGTCGAAGCGACTCGCCGAAACGCGGAAACAGGTGACGCAATCGGAGAAGCTGACGCTTCTCGGGCAATTCGTCGGCAGCGTGGTTCATGACATCAATAACGTTCTCACCGTCATGGCGAGTGCCTCGCGCTTCATGAAAAAGGGCGACCCGACGAAAGCGGCGGCGGCGCTCGAACATGTCGACGCCGCCATCGCCCGCGGCGCGACGCTCGTGCGGGAACTGCTCGACTTTTCCAGAGCCGATCCGGAATCCTCGGAACTCGTCCATCTCGACGGCATCCTTTTCGAAGATGCGGACCTTCTCCGCCATCTCGCAGGCGCCGGCGTTACCATCGATTTCACTTGCGAAGACGATCCGTGGCCCGTTCTCACATCGCGGGGAAGACTTCAGGCGGCGGTCTTCAACCTCGTCGCCAACGCGCGCGATGCCATGCAAGACGGCGGCCGTTTGAGCATTTCGGTCGCGAATTGCCGCGCCAACGAAAGACCGCTCGGGCTTGCCGCAAACGACTACGTCGTGATTTCGATCGCCGACACCGGAAAGGGCATGACGCCGGAAGCCCTTGCACGGGCAGGCGAGCCTTTCTTCACGACAAAGGCCAAGGGCAAGGGCAGCGGACTTGGCCTCGCCTCGGCCTACAGTCTCGCGGAACAGGCGGGCGGCAGCGTCCGCATCGACAGCGCGCCGGGCCTCGGAACACGGGTCTCCCTCTATATGCCGCGCGCCGCCCTATGTGACGCCAAACCCGCGGCGAAGTCGGGGCTCGAAGCCGATCTCCATGGCGACGCTCACATCCTTCTTGTCGAAAGCGACGGCTCCGCCAGGGCAACGCTCGCCTCCTTGCTCCGACGACTGCGATACACCGTGTCCGAGGCCGGGGGGCCGGATCAGGCTGCGGCCGAAATGATGGCGAACAGGCCCGATCTCGTCGTATGGTCGCTCGATCCCGCCTTGCGAAAAAGCCTCGATCTGCTGGAGTCGCACGAAGGCGGCGCGCCGCCGTTCATTTACACCGCAGAGGCGCGGGCGACCGCCCGCATTCCATCGGGCGGAATCCTTTTGCGCAAGCCCCTGCCGGAAGACTTGTTCGGCCGCGCCGTGCTGGAGAAGCTCGCACGCATTCCGCCCGCTATCGTGCCCGATGAAGCGCTCAGGCTCGCTGACAGGGTTCGAGAGAGGGTCCGCGGCGCGCGCGTTCGAACGATTTACGAACTCTGGCGCACGGTTCTCGCCGAAAAGGCCCGCCTTCCTTTGCTGGCCGAAGCACGCATTTTCGAAGCGCGGGATATGGCCGACACGTTTCTCGTTGAAGTTCTGGGCGAGTGGTCCAGCCCATCCTTCCGCTTTTTGCGCGTTGGAAGCGCGTTGAGCCAAAGATATGGCGCTCCCCTTGAAGGTTTAATGCTGGGCGATGACGCTGAACACGCCTTCAGTCCGATCGCGCGCGCGTACAAGAGATGCCTTAAGGGCGTCGCCTATTTCGATTACGCGCGTGTCTCGCTTGCCGAGGGCAAATTGACGCTTTTCGAACGATTGGTCTTGCCTGTTTCCGACAACAATCAGACTATTACTCATCTTTTCGGCATCGCAACCTTCGCCGACTTGGACCCTTGAGGCCACCATGCCCGTTTCGTTCGCCGATCCGAAGATCGCCCGAAAGCTCGAAGCGCTCTCCGACGAGGAGCGGCATGACCTACCCTTCGGCGTGATAAAACTGGATACAAGCGGACTCGTCGTTTTCTTCAGCCGGACGGAGGCACGGCAATCGGGGTGGAAGAAGCGGCCAGCGATCGGCATTGACTTTTTCGTCAACATCGCGCCGTGCATGGCTACGCCCGAGTTCAAGGGCCGCATCGACGAAGCCGCCCGTCATGGCGTGGTGGATTTCGAACTGGGTTGGGTCGGCGATTTCGACGATCCGAACGGCGAAATGACTGTTCGTATTCAGTCGGCGGCGGATGGCGGCCTCTGGATCTGTCTCGAGCGGCCGGAATAAGGCCGTCGCCATCGTTCAGCGTGGAAGAAACGTTCGCGACCCGCTCAGGGCGAAAGCCTCTCGACCATTGTTTCCACCCCGAACAGAAACATACCCGAGCCGCCGATGAGAATATGCGACACCGTGGCCGCCATCAGCGAATTGGTGCGCGCGAAGATCCAGCCCCACAACATGCCGGGCAGGAACGCGGCGAGAGCGAAGGCGAGACTGATATGCGCATGCGCGGCAGCGAAAACGAGGTTCGAAGCGAGGATCGACGCCCAGCGGCGCTTGAATTCGCTGCCATGCAGGAAGGCGTAGAGCGGTGCCTGAATGCCGGAGCGCGCAACGAACTCCTGCATCGGCGTCAGCAACAGATAAACCGTGAGCGCGATCCAGTACCATGCCGAATCCGTCTCGGTCTGCCCGCCGACCTGGACATTCGCGCCATCGATCAGCGACACGTCGGCGAAGCTCTCCGTCGTGTGGATCAGAACCCACTTGATCCCTATGAAGAACACGATAAAAAGCAGCGACATTCGCAATGAATAAGCCAGCGCCGGGCGCCAGTTGCGGAGCTGGAGACCGAAGAAGCTCAAAGGAAAGCCGCTGGTGGCGATTATAGGAATGAAAGACAGGCTGAAAAGCAGGATGATCAGCGGCGACAGCGCGAAATTTGCATGCGCCAGGCTCTTGAAGCCCGGCAGGAAACTGAGCGTCAGCGTGTAGCAGGACAGGAGGCACAGTGTCGTCACGACGATATGTCCGACGCCATTGCGGTAGGCCGAGAACTCGTTTTCCAGTTGCAGCGTGCTGACGCGCAGCGACACCGACTCATCTGCATGCCGCGCCATGTGATGGCGAAGTTTGCTCGTCACGATCTCCCGAAGGCGCCTCGTGGTTCGTCGCCGGGCCGAACCGCTGAGGTCGAGCACGGCGACCGTTGCCTCAACCGTAGCCGTGAACGACAGGGCGCTCGGCTTTCCATCGACAAAGGATAGCTCGCCGAAAAGATCGCCGCGGCGCATGAGCCCGATTTCGTAGGATGTGGGCTGTCCTTCGATAGGCGAAAGGCCGAGTTTCGTGGCGGCCACCTGACCTTCGATGACAATGAAAAGTTTACCGGGGTTTCTTTGCCCCTCGGAAAGGATTTCCCGGCCTGGCTTCAAGCGTTTGAACTTGATGTGCGGAAGGATGAGCCTGATTTGTTGCCGCGTAAGGCTCGAAAACAGAGGATTTCGGGGAATCTCTATAGAGTTGTTCTTGACCTTCGCGTGAAGGCGAGGCAGGGCCGGAGCGGCCAGAGTGTTTGCCAATTCAACCATATGCTCCCAAAACCGTTCTTCAGATCCAGTCTATCGATTTCTCCAGTGTATGCTCTTCAAAACCACGCAATGATAAAACGATCCCCGCGCATGCCTGTTATGCTTGGTATCCTACCAAGAGTAGCTGAACCGGACGGCCTTCGCGTTCACATTTCATTGCAATTTGACCGATGACGCGCGCGGCGCGCAGGCTTACGTCTTATTGCGATGCGTAACATTGCGTGTCGCGCAAGACACTTGTTCGGCACAAGCTTCGCTTCGTTGCGCTTCGCCGCTTGTTTGAAGCCCCAAGGCTTCATAGGCTTCCCCGCGTTTTGGGGGAGCTTTTTTATGATCACCTATCGTTCGGAGATTGACGGTTTGCGTGCCATCGCAATCGCGTCAGTCGTGCTACACCATTCAGGAAGCCAGCTTTTTTCAGGCGGCTATGTCGGGGTCGATGTCTTCTTTGTGATCTCCGGCTTTCTCATCACTTCGATCATTGCGAAAGCGAGGGCCGAAGGAGACTTTTCTTGGGTGGGATTCTACGCCCGGCGCGCTCGGCGGATTTTGCCTGCACTTTTCGCGCTGTTGGCGGCAGTGGCCGTGGCAAGCCTCGTTATTCTTGCGCCAACCGACCTGATCCAATATGGCCGTATGCTCATTTATACGATCCTATTTGTCTCGAATTTTCGGCTTGCTGCGGAACAAAACTATTTCAACCCAACATCACAAGATAATCCGCTCCTCCACATGTGGTCGCTATCGGTGGAAGAGCAGTTTTACCTGTTCTGGCCAATCATTTTAGTCGCTGCGGTCTCTCTCTCGCCACGCAGAGAGAGACTGATTGTGTGGTCACTGGCAGCGTTGTCGCTCGTCACGGCCATCTTGCTGTTGCACTTCATGCCGAAGTCCGCGTTTTATCACCTGCCTTCACGGGGTTGGGAGTTGCTCGCGGGCGCCCTGATCGCACTCGGGCATCTGCCGAGGATTGGATCGAAAGCGGTTGCTACGACCCTTTCGGTTCTTGGTGTTGTGCTCATTGCCGTGCCGGTCGTGGCATACGACGCCTCCACTCCGTTCCCGGGATTTTTTGCCGTTCCGCCAGTCCTTGGTTGCGCCCTCGTCATCTTCGCGGAAGGTCAGCATCGCAGTCTCATCGGGAAAATACTCAGTCTCCGCCCGATCGTGGCTCTTGGCCTGATTTCTTATTCCCTCTATCTCTGGCATTGGCCGATCCTCGCCTTTCCACACTATCTCCTGAAGCGCGAGTTGACGGGCCAGGAAACCGCTATCCTGGTCGCGATTGCTACGCTGATCGCCTTTCTTTCCTGGCGATATGTCGAGCAGCCCTTCCGAAAAGCCCAGGGAGGCGCCCTCATCGCGTCTGAGCCCGCAAGCGGGTTCAGATGGTCGTTCAACCGCTCTGCCTACGGCGGCGGAGCCATTGCCGTCGCGCTGATCGCCTTTGGCAGTTACGTGCAGGAATCGCGGGGAGCGCTGTGGCGTTTTCCAGCCGACATCGAACGCTTGGTGAAGGCAATTCCTCAACGGAACGGGCGAGATTGCACGCATGTAGAAGCCATTGAGCCTCGGCTGTCGAGGTGCGAGTTAGGCGCGCCGGCTTCCACGGTCAGCACCGGCGTCATTATATGGGGCGACTCGCACGCAGAACATTTCCGACCGCTCTTGAAGGCAGTTTACGGCGATGCAGCGGCTTATACCCACCGCGGATGCCAACCTTTACTCGACGTTTATGTGGCATCGGATGAAGATCGTGGAAGAGGCTGTTTTAAAAGAAAAAAAATCGCTTTCAATCGCATTCTTGCCGAAAATCCTAGAGTTGTGGTGATAGCGGGATACTGGCTGTATGCGAGCCGTTATCCTGTCGTCAGAACTTTGGACCAAGCGGTCGATGCTACATCTTCCCGCCTGAATTTCGAAGCGAGCCTGAAAGAAGAAATCAGGCGTCTCACCGACAGAGGAACCAAGGTCATCCTTATGGGCCAGGTTCCCGTTTTGAGGTTTGGCCTCAGGGAATGCCCGCCCGTTTTTCGCTTTTTCGGACGCGAGATCGAGAAGTGCCTCTACGTTCGTCGGCGGGACGCGGAGCGGGATTTGAACTATGTAAACCGAGTTTTGGCATCATTGGCGGTCGAGAACCCAATGGTAAAAGTGTTCTGGCCCGTGCCGGGTCTTTGTAAGGAAGACAAATGTCGTGTCGCGAAGGATGCTAAACCATTGTACGTAGACAGCAACCACTTGACGCCCATTGGTGCAATGTCTCTTGTCGACCTTTTCAAATCAACGATCCCGCCCGATTTCATCCAGCTGAAAAATACAAACGCCGCTTCGCTCACTCACCCGGTCGCGAATTGATCGGGGTTTGTGCGACGCACAAAAAAGGCCGGGGCGACCCGGCCTTTTCGCTCAATTTCCTGTTCGACGCTACCGCCGCAGATCCGGCGGCACGGCCTCGGCCGCGATCCGAGCGACGGCCTCGTCGAGCGGCAGCGTCTCCTGCGCCTGCGATCCGAGCCTGCGCACGGACACGGTCCGCTCCTCCGCTTCGCGCTTGCCGACGACGAACATCACCGGCACCTTCGCGAGGCTGTGCTCGCGCACCTTGTAGTTGATCTTCTCGTTGCGAAGATCGGTCTCGGCGCGAACGCCCGCCGCAGCAAGCGCCGCTTCGACGTCGCCCGCATAGGCGTCTGCGTCGGAAACGATGGTCGCGACCATCGTCTGCACCGGCGAGAGCCACAGCGGCAGATGCCCGGCGTAGTTCTCGATCAGGATGCCGATGAAGCGCTCAAGGCTGCCGAACAGCGCGCGATGGATCATCACCGGCGTATGTTTCGCGCCATCCTCGCCGATGTAGAACGCCCCGAGCCGTACCGGCAGGTTGAAGTCCAGCTGAATCGTGCCGCACTGCCATTCGCGGCCGATGGCGTCGCGCAGCGTATATTCCAGCTTCGGCCCATAGAAAGCGCCTTCGCCGGGGTTGAGCGTATAGGGCTCGCCCGCCGCTTCTACAGCGGCCTTCAATGCAGCTTCCGCCTTGTCCCACACCTCGTCCGAGCCGACGCGCTTCTCGGGCCGCGTCGATAGCTTGATAACGACATCCTCGAAGCCGAAGTCGCGATAGATCGACAGCAGCAGCTCGTTGAGATGCACGCATTCTTCGGTGATCTGCGCCGGCGTGCAGAAGATGTGTGCGTCGTCCTGCGTGAAGTGGCGTACGCGCATGATGCCGTGGAGCGCGCCCGACGGCTCGTAGCGGTGCACCTTGCCGAACTCGGCGATGCGCAGCGGCAAATCGCGGTAGCTCTTCAGCCCGTTCTTGAAGATCTGGATGTGGCCGGGGCAGTTCATCGGCTTGCAGCAGAACACGCGCTCGTCGGGCGTTTCGGTCGTGAACATGTTCTCGCCGAACTTCTCCCAATGGCCGGACTGCTCCCAGAGCTTCCGTTCCATCATGTCGGGCGAGTTCACCTCGACATGGCCGCTCGCATGCTGGCGGCGGCGCATGAACGCGATGAGCGCCTGAAACACCGTCCAGCCCTTCGGGTGCCAGAACACCGAGCCCGGCGCTTCTTCCTGAAGGTGGAACAGGTCCATCTCGCGGCCAAGGCGGCGATGGTCGCGCTTCTCGGCTTCCTCAAGCATCGTAAGATAGGACTTGAGCTGCTCGTCGCTCGCCCACGCCGTTCCGTAGATGCGCTGAAGCTGCTCGCGGCTTGAATCGCCGCGCCAGTAGCTGCCCGCCAGCCGCATCAGCTTGAACGCCTTGCCGACCTTGCCGGTGGACGGCAGATGCGGGCCGCGGCACAGGTCGAGCCAGTCGCCCTGCCGGTAGATCTTGAGTTCCTGATCCTCGGGGATCGCGTCGATCAGTTCGACCTTGAAGCCCTCGCCTTCCGCCGCGAAGAAGTCCTGCGCCTTGGCGCGCGACCACACTTCCTTCACGAAGGGCTTATCGGCCGCGATGATGTCGCGCATCTTCGCCTCGATCTTTTCGAGGTCGTCGGGCGTGAAGCTTTCTTCACGGTAGAAATCGTAATAGAAGCCGTTCTCGATGACGGGGCCGATGGTGACCTGAGTGCCGGGGAAAAGCTCCTGCACGGCCTCGGCCATCACATGGGCGGCGTCGTGGCGGATGAGTTCCAGCGCTTCCGCGTCGTCGCGTGTCACGATCCTGACGCGCGCGTCGGCCGCGATCGGGTCGGCGAGGTCGGCAAGCTGCCCGTCGAGGGCAACCGCGACGGCCTTTTTCGCCAGCGATTTCGAGATGGATGCGGCGAGGTCCGCGCCGGTGATGGCGGCGTCGAATGAACGTGCGGAACCGTCGGGGAAAGTCAGCGTAATCATGGTGCCTCTCACTCCCGCCTACATGCGCGGGTAAGATGTTGGGATGGCCTCGTATTGGCGTTTGCGCCGCGCGATGTCAAGACCGGGCGGTGGGGGAGGGGGCTTGCACAACCTTTCGGGACAGCCCGGAGCGATGCGTCGCTTCTCGAAGCGAATAGGTAGACGCCCGCGCGTGATTCGCGTAAAAGGCACGGTCAAAGACCGAGGGTACGCATGGGCTGGTTCAGCGATATTTTTACCTGGTGGAACGGCGCGACGCTGTCTACGAAGCTCTACACGAATGCGCGCGGACTCTTCGTTGGCGAAGACGAGCAGGGCAATCGCTATTACCAGGACGCAAGCGGCACAGGCACGGCAGGCAAGCCGCGCCGCTGGGTGATCTACAAGGGCTATGCCGAACCGAGCAAGGTTCCGCCCGGCTGGTTCGGCTGGCTACACTATATCGTCGACACGCCGCCGACCGAGGAAACCTATCACGCGCGCCCTTGGCAGAAGCCGCATGAGCCGAACCTGACCGGGACGCCGGCGGCCTATCGTCCGCAGGGAAGCCTCGTCGGCGAGATGCGCCGGCCGAAGGGCGACGGCGATTACCAGCCCTGGAATGCCGAGTAAGACACCAAGCCATGCGCGCGCGGCCGTCGGCGAGCAGAGCTGGAGCGCGGCGGGATATGAAGAAAACGCGCGCTTCGTCTCCGACCTCGGCGCGGACATCCTGTCGTGGCTCGATCCGAAGCCGGGCGAGCGCGTGCTCGACATCGGCTGCGGCGACGGCGCGCTGACCGAGAAGATTGCAAAGCGCGGCGCGTCGGTTCTCGGCATCGACACAAGCGCAGAGCTACGCGCCGCCGCCGCTGCGCGGGGCCTCGATGTGCGCGCCATGGACGGGCATCGACCTCCCCCGCGAATTCGACGCCGTGTTCTCGAATGCGGCGCTTCACTGGATGACCCGCGCCGAGGTTGCCGTTCAAGGCGTCAGCGGCGTACTCAAGCCCGGCGGGCGCTTCGTCGCGGAGTTCGGCGGCTTAGGTAACGTTGCCGCCATCGTGACCGCGCTTCGCTCGGCGGCGCGTTTCTTCGGAGGGAATGCAGAGCTTGCGCATCCCTGGTATTTTCCGAGCCCGCGCGCTTATGAAGCGCTTCTCTACAAGAACGGCCTCATGTGCGAGCGCATCGAACTCGTGCCGCGCCCCACGCCGCTCCCGACGGGTGTCGAGGGCTGGCTCATCACCTTCCGCAAGCCGTTCTTCGACCAGTTCGAGGGGAAGATTCGCGACGCAGCGCTGGCGCATGCGGTCGAGTTGCTGCGGCCGAGCTTGCGTGACGAAGAAGGGCGCTGGTGGGCCGATTATGTGCGCCTGCGCGTCGCCGCCAGACTTTTGCCGCGATAGGGCGCTTGTGTCGCTTGCCGCATCCCACTTGAACGCGATTGGACACCGGCTCGACGCGGAAGGATGCGGCTTCGATCGGCCTTCAGGCGTCAAATCGATTTGGATTTAACGCGAGCTGATCTATTGGTGAACGTGGCCGCCACACCGCTGGCGGTTCGGAAGATCGATCGCGCCCGGAAATGCCGGACGCCGATCACAACAAGAACTCAAGGTGTCGGCGCGCGCCGATGCTTCAACTTTCCAGGCTATCCGGATGACCATGAATGCGCGGCAGATAGCTGTTTCGACCGTCCTCGCCGGTTTTGCTTTCGTGGCATCTGGCGCTCCGGCGTCCGCCGACAGGATCACCAATTCAATCGCGGTGTTCGCGGCGCTCGACAAGGTGACGGGCCGCGTTCAGCCGCTCGAAATACCGATGGGGCGAACGGCGAGGTTCGGCGCTCTGACGATCACGCCGCGCGCCTGCTACACGCGGCCTTCCACCGAACCGCCGCTCACAAGCGCCTTCATCGAGGTCGAGGAGGTCGTTCTCGACGGATCCTCGCATCGCATTTTCACGGGATGGACGTTCGCGGAAAGCCCTGGGCTTCACGCGGTCGAGCATCCCACCTTCGACGTGTGGCTGACGAGTTGTAAAACACCCTCGGCAGACATATCGGACGGAAGGCGGTCGAACGCGCCGAAGCCCTGAAGCGCCTGCTCCAGCCGCCGGTGGAACGCCGCGCGACTGATTTCCTGAGCGCCGAATTGCCGCAGGTGATCGGTGACGAATTGCGTGTCCAGCAGGCAGAAATCGCCATAGCGCAGCCTCGCCGCGAGATAGACGAGCGCCACCTTCGACGCGTCGGTTTCGTAGGAGAACATGCTCTCGCCGAAGAAGGATCGCCCGAGCGCCACGCCGTACAATCCGCCGACTAACTTGCCATCGCGCCATGTCTCGATGGTGTGGCAGTAACCCATGTCGAAGAGATCGGCGTAAAGGTCGCGGATGCGCCTGTTGATCCAGGTGGTGCGGCGGCCCGCGCGCGAGGACGCGCAGCCTTCGATCACCCCGTGATAGTCGCTGTCGACGCGGACCTCGAACTTGCCTTGCTTGATAATGCGGGCAAGCCGGCGCGGCACGTGCAGCGCATCGAGGGCAAGGATGCCGCGCCGCTCCGGTTCGATCCAGTAGAGCGTCGTATCGTCGGCGCTCTCAGCCATTGGAAAGATACCGCAGGCATAAGCCTTGAGCAGAACCTGCGGCGTTATTTCGATACTGAGATTAGAGGGCGATCCCATGGTCCGCGAACCTGCCTTTTCGTCGCGTAAGAACCCGTCCCTTTAATCTAGTGCTTGTGGAGATATTTTTCGAGCCAATGAATATCGTACACCCCGTCGACGATGTCCGATTGCTGAATCAAGGTTGAAAACAGCGGGATCGTCGTCTCGATACCGTCGATCACGAATTCGCCGAGCGCGCGGCGCAGCCGCATGAGGCATTCATTGCGGTTCTTGCCGTGAACGATCAGCTTGCCGATGAGGCTGTCGTAATAAGCCGGGATCGTGTAGCCCGCATAGACGCCGGAATCGACGCGCACGCCCAGGCCCCCCGGCGGGTGGAAGTAGGATATCTTGCCGGGCGACGGCCGGAAGGTGGACGGGTTTTCCGCGTTGATGCGGCATTCGATGGCGTGACCGTCGAAGCGGACTTCCTCCTGCGTGAAGGAGAGGCCAGCGCCCGCCGCGATCTGGATCTGTTCGATCACGATGTCGATGCCCGTGACCATCTCCGTCACCGGATGCTCCACCTGAAGGCGGGTGTTCATCTCGATGAAGAAAAATTCTCCGTCCTCGTAGAGGAATTCGACCGTACCGGCGTTGCGGTACTTCAGCTTGCGCATCGCGCGCGCGACCGTCTCGCCGATCTCCTTGCGCTGCGCTTCATTGAGCGCGGGCGAGGGCGTTTCTTCGAAGATTTTCTGGTGGCGGCGCTGAAGCGAGCAATCGCGTTCGCCGAGATAGACGGCGTTGCCCTTGCCATCGCCGATCACCTGAATTTCGATATGGCGCGGCTTCGAAAGGTAGCGTTCGAGATAAAGCGCATCGTCTCCGAAAGCGGCCTTGGATTCAGCGCGCGCGGTCGAGAGCGCAATCGGCAGCTCCGCTTCCGTGCGCGCGACCTTCATGCCGCGTCCGCCGCCGCCCGCCGCTGCCTTGACGAGGACCGGAAAGCCGATTTCGCGGGCGATGGCGATGGCTTGCTCGTTCGTCGTGACAGCGCCGCCGGACCCGGGCACGACCGGGATGCCGAGGGCTTTCGCGGTTTCCTTCGCGCGGATCTTGTCGCCCATGAGCCGAATATGCTCGGGCGTGGGACCGATGAATGCGATACCGTGCTCTTCGAGGATCTCGGCGAAGCGCGCGTTCTCGGACAAAAAGCCGTAGCCCGGATGCAGCGCGTCGGCACCCGTGATCTCGCAGGCCGCGAGGAGGCGTGGAATGTTGAGGTAGCTTTCGCTCGCCGCCGGCGGGCCGATGCATACACTTTCGTCGGCGAGACGCACATGCATGGCGTCGGCATCGGCCGTGGAATGCACGGCGACCGTCTTGATGCCGAGTTCCTTGCAGGCGCGCTCGATGCGAAGTGCGATCTCTCCGCGATTGGCGATCAGGATCTTGTCGAACATGAGCCTGCCGCCTTATTCTATGATCATGAGCGGTTCGCCGTATTCGACGGGCTGCCCGTTCTCCACCAGTATGCGCTTGACAGTGCCCGAGCGGGGTGCGGCGATCTGGTTCATCGTCTTCATGGCCTCGACGATGAGAAGCGTATCGCCCTCGCGCACCTGCGAGCCGACCTCGACAAAGGTCGATGCGCCCGGCTCCGGGGACCGGTAAGCGGTGCCGACCATCGGGGACGTCACGACGCCCGGATGATTTTCGAGATTGGACGCTGGCGCGCCGCCTCCGGGGCCGACGCCGGCAGTGGCGGGCGGCGCGTAGCCGGAAGGGACGAGATGCGTCGGCACACTGAGCGTGCGCGCGACGCGGACGCGAAGGTTGTTTTCCTCGATCTCGATTTCGGTCAGGCCCGTTTCGGTCAAAAGCAGGGCGAGGTTACGAATCAGATCTTCATTCGGATATTTGCTGGCCGTCTCAGGCATGGGGACTCCGGTTGATTGGAGCGGAGGATTTCAGGATCTCCGCCACCGCGTCGAGCGCGAGCCCGTACCCTTGCGCGCCAAGTCCGCAGATGACCCCGGTTGCGGCCGAAGACACATGGGAGTGATGGCGAAAGGCTTCGCGCTTGTAAATGTTGCTCAGGTGCACCTCGATGATCGGGAGCGAAAGCGCACGCAAAGCGTCATGAATTGCGATCGATGTATGCGTGTATGCGCCCGCGTTCAGAATGAGGCCAGACGCCGCATGGCGCGCCTCCTGAACCTGGTCGACCAGCACGCCTTCATGGTTCGTCTGCCGAAAATCGATGGATAGATCCAGCGCGGCCGCGCGGTTGCGCAAGTCTTCCTCGATGGTCGCAAGCGTCCTGCCGCCATAAATCTCCGGCTCGCGTTCGCCGAGGAGATTGAGGTTCGGGCCGTTGAGGATGAAGATCGGCTTCAAGGCAACAGGTCCAACGATTTGGAAAAAGGAAAAGGCGCTCAAGCCGGGCGAACCCGGCCGCGCTCTTGTTAACAGCTTTCGTATCCGAGCGCAAAAGCGTCAGGACTTTTTCTCGCCCTTTTCACCGGTGGTGGAGGCGGCTTCGGCGCAGGCCTTGCAGCCATCCTTGCGCGTATCGTCGACGCTCCGCTTCAGCGTGTCGAAATCGGCGGCGCCCGGTGTGACCTTGTCGCCGACGACGAAGGTCGGCGTTCCATCAACGAACATGCGCTTGCCGATCTCGCCGATCTTTGCAACGAGCGCTTCCGTTTCGGGAGATGCACTATCCGCCTTTACCTTCTCCATGTCGAGGCCGATCTGTTCTGCGACCTTGAGCGCGCTTTCCTTGTTGGCGCGGCCAGCGGCGAGCATCGCCTTGTGGAAGTCGAAATATTTGCCCTGCTTCGCGGCGGCGAGGGCGATCTTGGTGGCCTCGGTCGAACCTTGCGACAGGATGGGATATTCCATGAACACCACCTTCACCTTCGTGTCGGCGTCGAGAAGCTTCATGATCTGCGGCAGGGCGTGGCGACAGTAGCCGCAATTGTAGTCGAAAAACTCGACGAGCGTGACATCGCCCTCGCCGATCGTGAGCGGCGCGAGTTCGGATTTCAGGCTCGCGAGGCTCCGATAAAACTCGGGCATGCGCGAACGCGTGGCTTCGCCGCGCTTGGCTTCGGCCTTCTTTTCGAAGGCGTCCTGAACTTCGAGCAGGATTTCCGGGTGTGAAACGAGATAGTCCTTCACGATTTTTTCGATGGACCGCGTCTGTCCCTCAGTGAAATTGTCCGACTGCGCGAAGGCCGCGATCGGGCCCGCGACGGAAAGGGACAGGGCCACGGCCGCCGGGATGGCAAGCGCGGCGGCTCTTTTCATGATCGTTTTCATCAATGTCTCCGGGATTTCCGTTCTCGTGGTAGCGGCTAACCACGTACCTTTTCCATCTTGAAGTTCACGATGTCATCAGCCTTGATCCATCCGGGCGACCCGGCGGCAAGACCGTTCTTCGCGCGCTCCGCCATCATCTTCGCCACCTTCACATCGCCCCTGTGAAACGCGGCCTGCGCCGAGGCGAGGTCGGCTTCCGCGAAGCGTCTGAGCTTGCTGTAAGCCTGTGCCTGAAGGCGATAACCGAGATAGGACTGCTCCTCCGCTACCATTCCGACGCGCAACAGTTGAAGCGCTTCCTCAGCGCTGCCGCTGCCGCTTTCGAGGATCGCCTGCGCAAGCTCGATGCGCATGAAAGCAGACTTCGGAGCGAGGGACACCGCCTTGCGGAACGGCCCGACAGCTTCCTTCGCCCTTCCGCTTTCGAGGAGAAATGTGCCTTTGAGTTCGTGAAACCAAGGGTTCCGAGGATGCTGGGCGATAAGTTGGTCGAGTGCGGGCGCGGCCGCCGGATAGCCACCGGTGTGAAATTTCATGATGGCGCGCGCGTAGCGAGCAGGCAAGCCGTTGTCATTATACTGGCGCAAGACCGCCTGCGGATTGTTCTTCCATGTATAAGCCGCGATCTTCGCCCGCACGAGATCGTGCCGAAGCTGGAGTTGCGCGGAATCCTTCCGGTCGAAGTAAGGGCTTTTCTTCGCGATTTCCTCAAGCTGCGCGATACGTTCGGCGGGCACCGGATGCGTCTGGATATAGGGATCGACGCGGGTGTTGCCGAGCGACTGGTTCGCGAAATGACGGAAGGTCTTCAGCATGCCCGCGGGCGATTGCTGAGACTTGGTCAGATACTCGACACCGGCCTGGTCGGCGGCGGATTCCTGCGCCCGCCGATAGGAGAGGATCGAGCGCATCAGCACCTGCGAGCCGCCCATCATCATCGCGGAGCCGCCCTGCGTTACCTCGCTGCTGCCGCTCGCCGCGCCTCCGACCATGGTGCCGATACTCAGCACCTGCAACATGAGCGCCGCCGTCTGCATCTTGGCGATCTGCTGCCTCAGGCCGGTAATGTGGCCGCCCTTGATGTGCCCGGTTTCATGGGCGATGACCCCGATGATCTGGTTCGGCGTCTCGGATTGCAGGATCGCGCCGGTGTTGATGAACATGTTGCGCCCGTCGACGACGAACGCATTGAAGCTCCCGTCGTTGACGAGATGAACCTTGATATTGTTGCCGGAGACGCCGGCCGCGCGGAAGATCGGCGCGGTGTAATCGGCGACAAGCGCCTCGGTTTCGGCGTCGCGGATGAGGCTGATCTGTTGCGCGGAGGCCGGAGCGCTCGCAACCGCCGCGAGAATTGTCGCTGACGCGGCCAATTTTCTCAGGCGTGAAATCGTTTGTGGTAAAGCCATGGAATTTCCACCCCGGTGGCGCCGCTTCCGAAAGTTACCGAGCCGGCGGATCTGCATCGAATGAAAATTTTTGCGGAAGAATCGCGGTGAAATTCGGGCGTAAGGATGACGCGGGCGCGGCTCGCGCTTGCGGCTCCTGGCCAAGAGAGGTTCGCGAAAGGATGGAGAACGATGGCGGACGAAAATCAGACCATCAAAGAAACGCTCGTTCGAGACGCGCTTTCGTCGTCGCGTCGCAGCGCCATCGGCGCTTTCGTCGTCATGGACGTGATGCGCGAGGCGAACCGGCTTCAAGCGGCGGGAGGCGACATCATCCACATGGAGGTTGGCCAGCCGGGCACGCCCGCGCCGCGCCGCGTGCGCGAGGCCGTCAAGCGCGCGATTGATGAAGGCCCACTCGGCTACACGGACGCGCTCGGGCTTCCGGCGCTTCGCGAGCGCATCGCGCGGCATTATGCCGATGCCTACGGCGTCGACGTTTCGCCGTCGCGCATCGTGGTGACGACAGGTTCGTCGGCGGCCTTCGTGCTGGCGTTTCTCGCGCTTCTCAACCCCGGCGAGGGGCTTGCGCTGCCGCGTCCCGGCTATCCGTGCTATCGCCAGATCGCGCGCGTGCTCGACCTCGTGCCGGTGCCTGTCGCGGCGGGCGCGGCGACAGGCTACGCGCCGACGCCGGATGCGCTTGCCGCCGCCTTCCGCGATCGCGGCGCGCGCGCCGTGGTTCTGGCAAGCCCCGCAAATCCGACAGGCGCGGCCCTTGCTCCGGCCGATCTCGGCTGCCTCGTCGAGACCGCGCGCGAGGCGGGTTCGTGGTACGTCTCGGACGAAATCTACCACGGACTGACCTATGGCGCTCCGGCCGCGACCGCACTCGCCTTCTCGGACGACGCCATCGTCATCAACAGCTTCTCGAAATATTACTCCATGACCGGCTGGCGTGTCGGCTGGATGGTGGTGCCGGAGCGCCTCGTGCGGGTGTTCGAGCGCGTCGCGCAGAACCTCTACATTTCGACGCCCGCCGTTTCGCAAGTGGGCGCAATTGCCGCCTTCGACGCGGTCGAAGAACTGGAAGCATACAAGGCCGTGTATGCAAGGAGCCGCGACCTGCTTCTGGAAGAACTGCCGCGCGCAGGCTTCGGCCACCTCGCGCCCGCCGACGGGGCCTTTTACCTGTATGCGGACGCAAGCGGCATTACCGACGATTCAGCCGCTTTCGTGCGCCGCATGCTGGCAGAGACGGGTGTCGCGGCGACCCCCGGCGTCGATTTCGACGAGGAAGACGGGCGGCGCTTCATCCGCTTCAGCTATGCAGGGCCGTTCGAGCGCATGCGCGAGGCGGCGGCGCGGCTTAAGGCGTGGGGGCGCTGACGGCATGGAGGGCTGAAAGCAGGCCGCCGAAAAATGAAAACTCGAAAGAAGGGCCGCGCGGGCGTCGGGCGTGCCTCGCGGCCCCTCTCGCTGTCACCGGGCCCAGGCCGGGCCGGTGTTTTCGAGCGCGACCACGCATGGCTGCGCAAGCTCCGCTTTTTTCTGCGTCAGGCATTGGCGCACTTGTCCCTGCACATGCTCGATCTCGGAGCAGAATTTCGCGATTTCCGTCATGCAGAGGCTCGCCACCGGGCCGCTCCCCGGACCGCGATCCGAGCCTGTCGACTCGACTGCCGTAAGGCAGGGCTCGGCCAACTCCCTGATCTTGCCCGCGAGGCAATCGCGCTGACCGGCGGCAGGGACTTCGGCGCAGTGCTTTTCGATATCGGGGGAACAGAGCTTCGTGACGATCCCCTGCCACATACCCATACCGCCACCCATACCCATTCCGCCGCCCCTGCCCATGCCACCTTGTGCCGCTGCCCCGGTCGCAAGGGCGAGGCCGAGCGCCGCCAAAAGTGCTGTCTTTGCGAATTTCATGGAAACCCTCCTGTCGCTGCAACGCCGAGAGCGTGCGCCCCAGACTGTGAGGCTTTGCTGATCGGGGATGTCAGCGATTTGTCAGTTTTGAGCATGCGGGCTCGAAAACCCGCTTCATGCAACCGGCGCGTTTGCGTAAACCCGCCTTGTTGAATTGAACACCTCACCGCGCCTTTACCTGTGCAGCGTGGGCTGCGGCGTTTCGAAGCGCCGGGTGCGAGGGAGACCGCGTTCCGCCGCGAAGCGCGGACAGGTCCGGATGGCCGCGCCGAAGCGACGCGCCTTTTCACTCTTCGGACGCTTCGGCCTTGAATGGATGGGCTTTCCCGCCTTTATGGTGAGCGATCAGGCTCGGCGAACAGCCCCTGCTGCGACCGGGCCACGGCGTTCCGAGATGAGGCACACACGTTGAATTTTCAGGATCGCTTTTCGCGGCCGGGCGCGATTGCCGCCCTGATCGAAAGGCTGAACGCAGAGCTTCTTTCCCATCCGAGCGCGACCGATACGCTCGACCGCTGGTGCCGGTCGTCGGGGCGGCTGCCGGACGCGGCGCTCGCGGCCGAAGTGCATCGCGATGGCGCGCGGCGGGAGCTGACCGGCGAAGAATGCGCGCGCCTCGCCGTCTCGTCGGGCGATGCGGTGCGCTATCGCCTCGTCCGCATCTTCTTCGGCGACAAGTTCCTGTCCGAAGCGGAAAACTGGTACATTCCCGCGCGGCTTTCCGCGGAGATGAACCGCCTTCTCGAAGAAACGGAGACGCCGTTCGGGCGCGTGGTCGAGGATCTCGATTTCCAGCGCGAAACGCTGTCGTCGGATGTGCTCTGGACGCCCGAGGCCGACGCGCCCGCGCCGATTCTTCGCCACTGCGCGATCTTGTCGAACGGCGCCACGCCGATTTCGCTCGTCGTGGAGACCTACCAGCCGGACGTCCTGTTCTTCCATCGACCATGAGGGCGATTTTGCGGAACTCGACGCACGCAACTCATAAGGTCATGGATACGGCGCGCAGGCCAGCGGTTGAAGAGCTGGCGGGGTGGCAACCCGGGCTGTAGCAGGGATGTTCCTTGTTCGGCTGACCGGCGACGGTGCGGATGGTTTCCGACCGTGACCCATACAGAAAAATGGCCGGGCGCTGAACCCGGCCGTGGCTTCGGTAGCCGACTCTGGCGTCGCCCCTAACGGCGGATACCGACGCGGCCGATGATTTCGCGATAGCGCGCTTCGTCCTTGCCCTTCACATAGTCGAGCAACCGGCGGCGCTGGCTGACGAGCTTCAGAAGCCCGCGGCGCGAGTGGTTGTCCTTCTTGTGGGTCTTGAAGTGTTCGGTCAGGTTCGAAATCCGCTCGGAAAGAACGGCGATCTGAACTTCCGGCGAACCGGTGTCGCCCGGCTTCGTGGCGTATTCGGTTATCAGCGCGGACTTGCGCTCTGCGGTAATCGACATCGGTGATCTCCGTTGTTTTTGTGTGCCTGAAAAGGCTTATGCGGGGATGTTGAAGACCCTGATCGGATGCATTTCGCCGCGCTCCACCTCGCCAATGGCGATGAGAACCCCGCGAGAGGTTGCAAAGATCGGGCCTGTCAGGATTGGTGCCGTCGCCCCTCTGATGAGGATGGACTGCCCCCGCTTCAGCCTGGCCGCATCGTCTCCGTTCACGGCGAGCGCCGGGATGCCGTCCAGCGCCGTCTCGACAGGAGCGATCGTGCCCATGAGAGCACCGAAGCCGTCGGCACTATTGCTCAGGTTTTCGAGCGTTTCCAGCGAAATCGCATTCTCTTCGTGGAATGGGCCGACGCTCGTGCGCCGGAGCGCCGCGATGTGCCCGAAGCAGCCGAGCGCGCGGCCCAGATCGCGCGCGATGGAGCGCACATAGGTACCCTTGCCGCAGTCGCAGTAAAGGCGCGTGAGATCGGGCGAAATCGTCTCCTCGATTTCAAGCTCGTAGACGGAAATCTGCCGCGGCTGAAGCTCAACCACTTCGCCGTCGCGCGCGAGGTCGTAGGCGCGCTCGCCATCCACCTTGATGGCCGAATAGCAGGGCGGCGTCTGCATGATGTCGCCGATGAACTGCGGCAACGCCGCCTGCACCTGTTCTGCGGTCGGGCGAGCATCGCTCGTGCGCACGGGCTTGCCTTCGGCGTCGTCGGTGTCGGTCTCGATGCCCCAGCGGATCGTGAAGTCGTAGGACTTTTCGCAATCGACCACATGCGCGACCGTCTTCGTGGCCTCGCCGAACGCGATGGGCAGTACGCCCGTCGCCAGCGGGTCGAGCGTGCCGGCATGGCCGACCTTCCTCGGGTGGAACAGCCGCTTGAGGCGCGAGAGCGCCTGATTCGACGTAAGCCCTTGCGGCTTGTCGAGAATGAGCCAGCCGTTAATCTCGTTGCCCTTGTTGCGGCGCGCCATCGCTTTTCGCTTCTCTTGAAATTCTATTTGAGATCGCGGGCGACGTCAGGGGAGCGCAGCAGTTCGTCGATGCGCTCCGCCGCATCGAGTGCGTGATCGGCCCGAAATACAAGCTCCGGGACATATTTCAACTCGATGCGCCTTGCAAGCTCGCCACGCAAAAAACGCGTATGACGGTTGAGCGCCTTGGCGATGACATCGCCCGGCTTGCCGCCGAGCGCGCTTGTGAACACGGTGGCATGCTTCAGGTCGGGGCTAACCCGCACTTCGGCGACGGTGATGATCTGGCCCTTAAGCTCGGCGTCATCGATGTCTTCCAGACGGAAGATTTCGGCCAGCGCATGGCGCAGCAACTCGCCCGCGCGGAGCTGGCGCTGCGACGGGCCTTTTGAATCGTTTGTCGGTTTCATGACGGGAAAGTACGCGATTTTTGCCGTGAAACAAGCGGGTGCAGGCGGGGCTTTCCGCCGATTGTGTTCGGCGCCGTCCGCGATCAGCCCTTCGGTGATCCGGATTCGGCGACAACGCCCCCAACAACCGGCCCGCTCGCGCCCGTCGTCTTCGGAAAGCTCGCGGGCAGGCCCTTGAGGCGGCGCACGGCGAGGAAGGCGAACGCCTGCGCCTCCATGAAGTTCGTGCTGAACCCGGCGTCGTCGGCGGTCTGGACGAGAGGTGCTGGATCGACCGCGCCGAGCACCCGGCGCAGGCCCGCCATGATGTAGGGGTTGTGTGCGCCGCCGCCCGAGATGATCCATGTCTTCGCGCGTTCGGGCATGAAATGGCGCGCTGCCGCGATGCAGGCGACAGTGAAAGCTGTAAGCGTGGCCGCGCCATCGGCGGGACTGAGCCCCTCGACCTCGGTGAGCTTGAAGGAAAGGCGGTCGAGCGATTTCGGCACCGGCTTCGTGAGGAACGGATCGCGCAGCAGCTTCTGCAACACGTCCGCATTCACCTTGCCTGACAGCGCGAGTTTGGCATCCTCGTCGTAGGGCTTGCCCTTATGGCGCAGCGTCCAGTCGTCGATGAGGCAATTGCCCGGTCCGGCATCGAAGGCGATCATGTCTTCTTCGCCGCCTTCGGGGATATAGCTGATGTTGGAAATGCCGCCGATGTTGACGAACACGGCGGGAAGCGGCAATCCGGCTTTGAGCGCAAGCGCGCGGTGATAGATCGGCACGAACGGCGCGCCTTCGCCGCCCGCTTCCACATCCGCCGCGCGAAAATCGTAAACCACCGGAATGCCGAGCGATTCGGCCATGCCGCGGCCGTCGCCGATCTGGATCGTCAGGCCTTTCTCGGGCTTGTGAACGACTGTCTGACCGTGGAAGCCGATGACGTCGATCTCGCGCAAGTTCAGCCCGCGAATGGACGCGAACGCCTTCACGCAGGCGATGTGCTTCTGCGTGACCATGATTTCGGCGACGGACAGCACGCCGCTGCGGTCGCTGCGGTTGGCGATGCCGACGGCGGAGGCGAGAGCCTCGCGCAGAAGCTGGCCTTCCACCGTGTCGTAGGAGAATTCGTTGCCCGGCCCGAAAGCCTCGACCGTCTCGCCGTCCGTGTCGATCAGCGCGACGTCAACGCCATCGAGCGAGGTGCCGCTCATCAGCCCGATCGCCTTCATTTCCCACCGCCTCGTTGCTTCGCCAGTCAACCGAATGTTGACGCCCCGCCTCAATGCCTTACATGGTTCTGCCTTGCTAGCACGCATGAAAAGCGCCTGTCGAGGTGGGCAGCGCGGAGGAGATGACCATGGCCGCATCCGCAACTCACACGGACTTCGTAGAGATCCTGAAGGGGCGCGGCTATCTTCATCAGGTCTCCGATGAAGAGGGGCTGCGGAAGCGCGCGGCCGAGGGGCGGATCACAGCCTATATCGGCTTCGATTGCACCGCGCCGAGCTTGCATGTCGGTCATCTCATCTCGATCATGATGCTGCGTATCTTGCAGAAGAGCGGCCATCGCCCGATCGTGCTGCTCGGCGGCGGAACGACGAAGGTCGGCGATCCGTCGGGCAAGGACGAGCAACGCAAGATTCTCTCTCAGGCCGATATCGACTTCAACAAGGCGAGCCTCAAGACCGTTTACGAGCGCTTCCTCACCTTCGGCGACGGCCCCGCCGACGCGATCATGGCGGACAATGACGAGTGGCTGTCCGGCCTGCGATACATCGAATTCCTGCGCGACTATGGGCGGCATTTCACCATCAATCGCATGCTCACCTTCGATTCCGTGAAGCTCCGGCTCGACCGCGAGCAGCCGCTGACCTTCCTCGAATTCAACTACATGCTGCTTCAGGCTTACGACTTCCTGGAATTGTCGCGCCGCTACGGCTGCGCGCTCCAGATGGGCGGCTCGGACCAGTGGGGCAATATCGTCAACGGCATGGAGCTTGGGCGGCGCGTGGACGGCCGCGAGCTGTTCGCGCTGACGACGCCGCTTCTGACAACGTCGTCGGGCGCCAAGATGGGCAAGTCGGCGGGCGGCGCGGTCTGGCTCAACGCCGACCTTCTGAGCCCTTACGAATACTGGCAATATTGGCGTAATACCGAGGACGGCGACGTGGGCCGCTTCCTGAAGCTGTTCACGGAAATGCCGCTCGACGAGATCGCTCGGCTTGAGGCGCTTCAGGGCGCGGAAATCAACGAGGCGAAGAAGATCCTCGCAACCGAGGTGACGGCGCTGCTGCACGGTCGCGAGGCGGCGGAGGCTGCCGCCGATACGGCGCGGCGCGCTTTCGAGGAAGGCGCGGCGGCGGAGGGGCTTCCGACGGTGGAAATACCGCGTGGCGAACTCGCCGAGGGCGTCGGCATCCTCAACGCGGCGGTGAAGGCCGGGCTTGTCGCCTCCACCAGCGATGCGCGGCGGCAGATCAAGGGCGGCGCGCTGAAGGTGAACGATGTCACCGTTACCGACGACCGCGCGAGCTTGTCGCTTGCCAATCTGGATGCGGAGGGCGTCATCAAGCTGTCGCTCGGCAAGAAGCGCCACGTGCTGTTGAAACCCACGCAATAGGCGGTCGCACCCGAAACGGGGAAGATCTTTCCAGCAAGCCGCAACAGCGCGCGCCGGCGGCGGCCTACCGCCTCGTACCGCAAATCAGACGCGGCACGAGGCTGTAGGTTTCTGTTGTCGATCAGCTTTTCTGCGTCGAATCGAGTCCGGTTAAACGCAGGCTGATCTACCGCACTTTCGCCGGGGTCCGCTGCTGCGTCTGAGCCTGCGGCGTTTGCGGCTGTGGCTGCACCGGCTGCGCGGGCGCGTTCTCGAATTCGAAAATCTGGCGCAGGAAGCCGGGAGCGAGCATCGACACCGGGTTCACGATCACGTCCGGGTTCGAAGTCCGCCCCTGCACGGCGAAGGTGATGCCGAACACGCCCTCGTTTTCGCGTCCCTTGAGGAGGTCGCCCAGAACCGGCACGACGCCCAGCACGGCATTGAAGCCATAGAGCGGGACATAGGTGCCGGAAAGCGCGAGTATCTCCCGCGAAAAATCGATCCGCCCGCGCATCGTCGCACCGATCACCGGGCCGTTGATCGCCGCATCGTGCAGTTGGAACTGGCTTTGCGCGATGGAGAACGGCACCACCATACGGTCGAACTGGAACACGTCGCCTGCGTAGACCTGCTGCGGCTGCTTCGCATCCGGCCTGTAGCGCGCGCCTTCCTTTGCCGCTTGCGACACCACACGACCCACAACCTGGTCGCCCACAACAGCGAAGCGGCGGACTTCCAGCGTGCCGCTCTTGTCCGCGCCCCCGCCGCCATCGAGGCTCATGCGAAGGCTCATCGTTCCGCCTCGCATCGCGCCGTAGAAGCCGACAAGCCGGAAAGCGGAACCGGCATCGGTCGCATCCGACGACAGGATGCGGGCGTCGCGGGTGCGCTGGTCCACATGCACCGCCACCGGCGACTCCCCGTTGAGCCTGCCCGCCGCTTCGATATAGGTGAACTTGCCGCCCCGCCGTCTGGCGTCGACGATGACGGATTTCACGTTCGTGTCGTAGTAGCCGAACACCGTCTCGATTTCGACGTTCAGGTCGAGGCCGGGCTCGTCCTTCAGCGGCGGCGGTTCCTTGTCGGCGATCTTGCCTGCACTCAGCAGCGCCTTGAAGAACTGCCGACCGTCGAACGACGCACCCTTCGCCTGCACCTTCAGGATATTCTGCGGCGTGAGTTCGCCAGCGATGGAAAGGTGGGTGAGGGCGTTCGTTGAAAAGTCGGGAAAGCTGAACGACGAGAGCCGATGCTTGTCATTCATGACGGCGCGGCCGTTGATGGCGATGCCGTCGCCTGTCATCGTGAAATTGTCGAACAGCATGGAATTGTCGTTGCGTCGAATGACGTCGCAGGCGACGGTCGCCTTCTGGCCGGGGGGCTTGCGCCAGCCGATGGCCGTGAGAAACAGGTCAGCGTTGGTGAGGTTCGCTTCCATCATGATTTTCGGCGGGCCGTCGCGCTGCATCGCGATCGCGAGCGCCACGGGCAGATCGCCTTTCACCATGTGATTGACGTTCAGGCCAAGCTCGTGGCGCGCCTTCTCGTTGAGGATCGAGGCGAGGCGAAGCGTCGGCTGTTTCTCCGGCGGGGCGTCGAAAATACGCTGCCACACGAGAGTGACCGGAACGCCGTTCACGCGGATCTCGCCGTTGGCGCCGATGGCCTTTTCCGAGATATCGAAATTCACCGCGCCGCCATTGACGGCCACGCCACCGGGAATCGCGCCGGAGCGAATGTCGGACACGCGGCTTTTCCCGGTGATGGACATCTGTTCGAACTTGAGATCCATCAAGAGCGGAAATTTGACATCGAACGACGCCTGCATCTGGCCGTTGACGAGCGATGGCTTGAAACCGACTGCTTTCACGTAGCCGAGCGGCGGCTGGTCGAGGAGTTCCAGCACGGCCGCAACTTCGCCGCCTCCCTTGAAGCGGATGTCGGCGTCGGGAAACTCGGGGCGCAGATCGTCGATGAGGAGTTGGCCGTCCGTGAATGTGACGACCTTGCCGCTCGGCACTTCGATGCGCGCCTCGCCGGGAATGTCGTAGATGAATCGGCGCCCCTTGACACGCAGTTGCGTGTCCCGCGTTTCGATGGGGGGCAGCCCCTTGATGTGGTAGATTTTTGCGCCGGAAAGCCCCATGCGCATCGAAACCCCGCTCTCCGGGACATCCCCGCCGTCGTCCAGCGCGGCGATTTCGTCTGCCGAAAGGTTTACGGCAACGGTTCCGCCCGTGACCTGCGCGACGGGCAGGTTCGTGCCGGCCCACTCCCGCGCGCCGTTTGCCATGAAGACGGGCCAGATCGCTTTCAGGAAGGAGAACGGCATCGGCGATATGTCGCCGACGAGCGAAATCGGCCCCCCCGATCTGACGCGCGAAGCCCGCCCCGAAAACGCCAGCCGCGACGCACCACTGCCAAGTTCAAAGCGGTTCAGCGCGACCGAGTCTGTTGCCTCGTCATAAGCAGCCTCGATCTTGAAAACGTCGAGCGCCACGGGTGCCACCGCGTATTGCGGTGCGGAAAGCCGCGTACCCCGGCCGTCGAAATCGGCGCGCCACAGAGCTTTTCCCGTGCCGGGATCGGTTTCCCGCGCTATTCGCCCGGAAACGGTCAACAGGCTTTCGTCCCAGCGCATCTCCATGGGACGGACGATGACCGCTTCGCTCGCCTTGTCATATGAGACGCGCAAGGTGCCGCCATCGATAATGGCCGGATGCTTCTGGTCGAACGGCGCAAAGAAACGACCCGCGCCGAGCCGGATTTCCGCCTCGCCCCCGGTGAGCCCGCCATCATATCCGATGTCGAAATGCGCATCGCCGCTGACGGGAAGCTCGATAAGCTTCAATGCATCGAGAGACGGCCAGCTATCCCAGATCGTCTTCGGCACGACATCGCGGACCGAGGCAGTCACCTTGTAGCGTTTCTCGTTCGGGCGGTTTTCGGCGGTGAACGACGCATGCCACACCGCGCCGTTGCGTTCGAGCGCCAGCTTGCCGTCGACAATGCTCTTGCTGCCGCGTTCGTTCAGGTTGAGCTGGAAATCCGCGACACGCCATGTCGACACGCTGTTTTCATTGGCGAAGTAAACGATAGCATCTTGAAGACCGATGCTCTTCAACGCTTGGGACGATGCGCCTCGCTTGCCGATGGCGGCAAACAGGCGCCGGAGAATGGGTTCCGGATCCAGGGCAAACGGACGCGGCTCGGCGAGGTGGAGGCCCTGACGCGCGAGTTGATGAACGCCCGCCACTTCGGGAGATTGCGGCGCGATTTCGGAGGTTTGCCACCCGTCGCCCAAGCCGGCCTGGCTTGCGCCCCAGCCCTGGCCGGAGGCAGGAGTCGTTTCGGGTGTCAGCGTCAGCCCTCTGCCCGGGAGATTGAATATCAGGATCTTGGGGCCGAGCAGTTTGATCTGCGAGGGTGCGAGGGCGAGCTTGAGAAGGGATGTCTCGCTCAGATCGACAGAGGCGAGCGGAGCCTTGGCGATTTCCTGATTGTTCTCGTCGACGACGCTGACGTCGGCGAGGCGGAATTCGAGCCCCCAGCTCGAAGACAGCCGCAGGATCGCGTCGCCGACACGCAGCGAATAGCCGTCGAGCTGCGCGTTGAGCCGGTCCTGCACGGCGGGCACGAGAAAGGCGAACGAGATCGGCCCGGTCAGAAGCTTTGCGTAGAGCGCCCCGACCGCTAGAGAAAACATGAGCGCGAACACGGCGGACAAGCGCCATCCCACACGAAAGGAATGCCGTGAGGCTGTCTTGACCGAGCCCGGTATGGCGTCGGCGAGCACCTTGCCGCCTTTCGACAGACGAGAAAGCTGGACCTGCGCTTTGAAAGGTATCGCCAAATTGCGTCCTCGCCTTTCGGGGACGAGTTCATGGTGCGGCTTTTTCGATGAAAAACGGTCATCCATCGTGTTTCGACTGGATCATGCGAAGAGACCATACCGCCCGCATGCCGCTTCTCCCCCAATTAGCTTCAAACGGGGGTGTTGCCCCGCGTGTATCTTTCGCATCCCCCACGTGTCCGGCGACAATCCGGCAGGATGCGGCGAGACTTTTCTTTTTGGCATTTCGCCTCTATAGACCGGGAAAAGAGACGAAAGGAAGGCCCGCCCATGCTTCAGAATGGTGATTTGGCTCCTGATTTCGCGCTGCCCGACGCCGAGGGCATGACCGTGACGCTACACGGTCTGAAGGCACCCTATAAAGTTGTGTATTTCTATCCGAAGGATAATACGAGCGGCTGCACCGCCGAGGCGCGAAGTTTCACCGAGTTGAAGGATGCGTTCGACGCTGCGGGCGCGGAGATCGTCGGCATCTCGCCCGACAGCGTGAAGAGCCACGCGAATTTTCGCGACAAGCACGGGCTTCGCGTGATGCTTCTGTCGGATCAGGAGAAGGCCGCGATCGAGGCGTTCGGCGTCTGGGTCGAGAAGAAGATGTACGGGCGTGCCTATATGGGCGTCGAACGCGCCACATTCCTGATCGGCCCGGAGGGGAAAATCCTCGCAAGCTGGGGAAAGGTGAAGGTGCCGGGGCATGCCGAGGCCGTGCTCGATGCGGTGCGCAAGGCGGCTGACATGCAGCAAAAAAACTTTGCCTGAGTCAAAAAAGGCACGATTTCGCCGCGAAGTCCGTGCCGTCTGCAACGAAGCCATGATCGGCGTTGAAATGGTGAAGATGCCGCTCTAAAAGGTTAAGCGCCCGCCGCGCATCGCCTCGGAGTCGCGTTGATGTTCAGTAAAAAGCCAGAGACCGATATGAGCAATTTCGATTCGCAAAAGCCGATAACGAAAACAACGAGCAAAGCCATTGGCGGTCAACCCGCGCAAGGATTGGCGCCGCTCGGAAGCCCGGCCTCCCAGGTTTCCGCCGGACAGCCCGTCTATGCGCCCAAGCCGCCGATCTTCAGGGGACCAGACCGCATGGCACCATCCATCATCGGAGAAGACCTGACCGTCACGGGCAACGTGCTCTCGCGTGGCGAGGTTCAGGTCGACGGCCAGATTCAGGGCGACGTTCATTGCTCTTCGCTGATCGTCGGCGAAAAGGCGCAGATCACGGGCGGCATCGTGGCGGAAGACGTGATCGTGCGCGGTCGCGTCATGGGCTCGGTGCGCGGCAACCGCGTGACGCTCCAGGCTTCGAGCCATGTCGAAGGCGACGTTTTCCACAAGTCGCTCGCCATTGAGCAGGGCGCCTTCTTTGAAGGCAAGTCGCGCCGGTCGGAAGATCCGATCGCCACGGCTCCGCGTCTCGAAGGCATGAATTCGCCGACCTCGCAGGCCGCCGAGTAAAATCGGGCTTATCTCTCTGGCATCGGCGCGCGGGCTAGCTCCGCGTGCCCTTTCGCGTTTCGGCGCGGCCATGAACTGGCGGTGGTGGAGTTATTCGGCTCGCCGCCATCGCGCGCCTGCTCACGGGCGTGGCTGGCCGACCGCAAACGTCGCAAGCGCCACGCCTTGCGCTCCCACATCACGACAGTCACGCGCTTTTGGAGCTGCGGCGAGGCTCAGGCACCGGTGCGCCTCCCCTCCCCCGCCACTCTTCGGGCTTTGGTTAAGCAATCTCCCGAGAGCCGTCATCCGAACCGACGTCGGAAAGAAATGTGAAACCCGTCCCGTACACGGTGACAGCGGCGCTGCCCTGAACGATGAACGGGTTCGAAATGCGGACGGCGAGCACCCCATCGTAGCCCTTTGCGGCGGCCTTCTCTTTCAGAAGCTCCAGCGCGTCCGTCGTCGCACGGTCTAGAAGCCGCTCATAGCGCAGCATTTTACCGCCCACTGCGTTGGTCACCGCCTCGCGCGCATCGCGTAAAATGTTCGCGGCAAGCACGATGGTCGCGTGCAGGAATTCGCCTTCCGCGATGCGCCGCCCGGAAAGAGCTTCCACCGTATAAACTTGCATGCATCCCCCGAGCATTATTACGAGAACTACACTTGCACAACGGGAGTCGGACCAAGCGGCGCCGGGGGAAGATGTGGGCACGCTGACCATCGTCACCGTGTTCGCGCCCTCCTCCGCCGCCGTCGTCAAATGTCCAGATTCGACACCGACAGCGCGTTTTGCTGGATGAACTCGCGGCGCGGCTCCACCACGTCGCCCATAAGCTTGGCGAAAATCTCGTCCGCGTCCGCAAGTTCGCCGAGCTTCACCTGAAGGAGGGTGCGCACGTTCGGATCGAGCGTCGTCTCGCGAAGCTGCTCCGGGTTCATCTCGCCGAGGCCCTTGTAGCGCTGCATGGTGATGCCTGCGCGACCGGCTGCGAACACGGCGTTCAAAAGGTCGCGCGGCCCGTGCAGCGGCGTTTCCGTGCCCTTGCGCTCCAGCACGGTCTTGCCGGAAAAAAGCTCCGCGAATTCCGGGTGATAGGAGTGCAGCTTGCGTGCGTCGGCCGAATGCGACAACGCGCTGTCGATGGCGTGTGCCTCGCGGACGCTTCTCACTTCGCGCTCGAACACGAAGCCGTTGTCCGCGCCGCGCCTCCACGACCAGCCCTGTTCCGCCTCCTCGGACAGCGCTTTCATTCGCTCGACCACCGTGTCGGCGAGCCGCGCGGCCTCGTCTGCGTCCTCATCGAGAAGCTTCGGATTGAGAAGGCCCGCGATGGCCGCCTGTTCCACCACGGCGCGCGAATAGCGCATATGCATCCCGTCGAGCACATGGCTGAAAGAGCGCGCGCGCTCCACGGCCTGACGCAGGTCGCGGCCAGAGCGGCGCTCGCCGTTGTTGCTCACGAACACCGAGCCTTCCAGCCCGCCGTCGATCAGGAAGTCTTCGAACGCGCGCTGATCCTTGAGATAATTCTCGGAACTGCCGCGCTTCACCTTATACAGCGGTGGTTGAGCGATGTAGATGTGCCCCGACTCGATAAGTTGCGGCATCTGCCGATAGAAGAACGTGAGCAGCAACGTTCGGATATGCGCGCCGTCGACATCGGCGTCGGTCATGATGATGATCCGATGATAGCGCAGCTTCGCAATGTCGAAGTCGTCGCGGCCGATGCCGGTTCCGAGCGCGGTGATCAGCGTGCCGATTTCCTGGCTCGACAGCATCTTGTCGAAGCGCGCGCGCTCCACGTTGAGGATTTTACCGCGAAGCGGCAGCACGGCCTGATTAGAACGGTCGCGGCCTTGCTTGGCCGAGCCGCCCGCGCTGTCGCCCTCGACGAGGAACACCTCAGATTTCGCGGGATCGCGCTCCTGACAGTCGGCCAGCTTGCCGGGCAGGTTCGCCACATCAAGCACGCCCTTGCGGCGCGTGAGTTCGCGCGCCTTCCGGGCCGCTTCGCGCGCCGCCGCCGCTTCCGCCACCTTCAGCAGGATCAGCTTGCCTTCGACCGGGTGCTCCTCGAACCATGTGCCGAGGATGTCCGTCATGGTGCCCTCGACGGCGGGGCGCACCTCGGACGACACGAGCTTGTCCTTGGTCTGGCTCGAAAATTTCGGGTCCGCCACCTTCACCGACAGCACACAGGTCAAGCCTTCGCGCGCGTCGTCGCCGGTAAGCTGCACCTTCTCCTTCTTGGCCACGCCGGTCGCTGCGGCATAAGTGTTGATGGTGCGGGTGAGCGCGGCGCGGAAGCCCGCAAGGTGAGTGCCACCGTCGCGCTGCGGGATGTTGTTCGTGAAGCAGAGCACGTTCTCGTGGTAGCCGTCGTTCCACCAGAGCGCGGCTTCCACGGCGACGCCTTCGCGATCCGCCTGGACGAAAACGGGCACGGGAAAAAGCGGCGTTCTCGCGCGGTCGAGATATTGCACGAAGGCCTTGAGGCCGCCCTCATATTTGAACTCGCTCTTGACCGGCTCGACGCCGCGCAGATCGGTGAGCCGGATGTAGACGCCGGAATTGAGGAAGGCGAGTTCGCGCAGCCGGAATTCGAGCGTCGCATAGTCGAAGTCGACCATCGTGAACGTCGCCGGGCTCGGCGTGAAGGTTACGCGCGTGCCGCGACGGTCGGGAGCCGGGCCGACGATCTTCAGCGGTTCGACCGGCACGCCGTCCGCGAATGCGATGAAATGCTCGAGGCCGCTGCGCCAGATCGTGAGTTCGAGCCGCGTCGACAGCGCATTCACCACGGACACGCCCACGCCGTGCAGCCCGCCCGACACCTTGTAGGAATTCTGGTCGAATTTGCCGCCGGCGTGGAGCTGCGTCATGATGACTTCGGCGGCGGAAACGCCTTCCTGCGAATGGATTTCCGTCGGGATGCCGCGCCCGTTGTCTTCGACCGTGACGGAGCCGTCGGCGTTCAGCGTAACCGACACATAATCCGCATAGCCGCCCAGCGCCTCGTCGATGGCGTTGTCCACCACCTCGTAAACCATGTGGTGGAGGCCCGAGCCGTCGTCCGTATCGCCGATATACATGCCGGGGCGCTTGCGCACCGCATCGAGGCCCTTGAGAACCTTGATGCTCTCTGCGCCATAGGCTTCCACCTCAGCGTCCCTGCGTCTTGCTGCTTCCATCAATGCACCTGGTTGGGCCGCGCGGTGGGCGGCGAAGACATTCTCTTATTTAGTGTTTCGCAGCGCGTTCTGCATCATTCGCGGGCATTATAGTGCCGTTTGAAACAACGAAAAGCTGCGTTTCTGTGGCATTTCGCAAGGGAGTGAAGGTGGCGAGGTCCGTCCCCGTCATCCACACCTGGGCGTTCAGCGCGACAATAGACGAAAACAGCGCCTCGCGGCGGCTAATGTCGAGATGCGCGGCAATTTCATCGAGCAAAATCAGGGGCGCGGTTCCACCCGCGGCGCGCTTGATGAGCCGCGCCTGAGCGAGGACGAGACCGACGAGCAGGGCCTTCTGTTCGCCGGTCGAGCACATCCGCGCGGGCATCGCCTTCGGTCCGTGGGTCACGTGGAGGTCGGAGCGGTGCGGGCCGGACAGCGTGCGCCCCGCCGCGCGGTCCCGGTCGCGGCCTTGCGCTAGCGCGCGGGCATATCCGTCGCGCATCGCATCTTCCGAAAGCGTGGCCGCCTGGTCTTCCAGCATGCCGTTGAGGGTAAGCGCCGCCCACGGGAAAAGCGAGTCCGGGTCGCGCGCGCGCTCCGCCTCGATCTCGCCGGAAAGCGCCGCGATGGCCCGTGCCCGCGCGACCGCCATCGCCACGGCGGCTTCTGCCATCTGCGCTTCGATGGCGGTCAGCATCGGCGGCGAATCGAACTCTTCGAGCGCCTTGTTACGCTGCCGCATTGCGCGCTCGAATGCGGCCGCCGCCGCGCCATAGCCGGGGTCGAGGCTCAACACCAGCCGGTCGAGGAAGCGGCGGCGGTCGGCGGCCGGGCCGGTGAACAGCCCGTCCATCGATGGCGTAAGCCACAGCATGCGGATGCGCGCCAGCGAACCCGAACTCTTTGCAAGAGCGTGGTCGATCTTGACGGTACGTGCCGTTCTGGCCGTCAGCATGCCATCGGGCGGAAGCTGAATGCCGGTGCCGATATGCATCTCCTCGCCCGCCGCGCCAAGCTCGGCCGCGACGGCCCAGCCCCCCGATCCGCCGCTTCGTGCAAGCTCGGGGAAGGGCAGCGAGCGAAGTCCGCGCCCCGCTGTCAACAGCGACACCGCTTCGAGACAATTCGTCTTGCCCGCGCCGTTCGCCCCCGCGAGCACGACCGGACCCGCCCCGGTAAGGAGGGTCACCGCTTCGTAATTGCGGAAGTCTTTGAGCGTGAGCCTGGCAATGGCTATGCGGTCGGTTGCGGGCATCGGGGTCCGGAAGGGTGCCGCCACGCTTGGCGCGGTCAGTTGGCTTGAATTGTTCAGAGCATGGCCCGCAAAATGGACGCCGTTTTTCATGAAGATCATGGTTCGGACGAAACTAAGGCGGGCTGCTCTAGGCGCCTAGTCGCCATAGCCGCCGAGCCATGCCTGCCCCGCGCCGGTTCCATTACCCGCAATCAGAGCCACTCTCAGCCGATGCGCGGGCCGCCGGTCCGGCGCCCTTCGCCGCCAGCCTCAGACGCGCATCGGCATGAGCACATAGAGCGCGGATGCGTCGGCCTCGTCCGAAATCAGCGTTGGCGATGAGCCATCGGCAAGCTTGAACAGCGATTTCGTTCCGTCGATCTGGCTGGCGATGTCAAGCAGGTAGCGCGCATTGAAACCAATTTCGAGCGGCTCGTCTTGATACTCGGCCGAGATTTCCTCCGTCGCCGAACCCGATTCGGGGTTGTTGGCCGAAACGACGAGGCGCCCTTCGGCCGCATTGAGCTTCACGGCCCGCCCCTTCTCGGAAGAGAGGGTCGACACGCGGTCGACCGCCTTCACGAGATCGGCGTTTTCGAGCAGGAGAAATTTCTTGTTGTTCGTCGGTATGACGCGCCCATAATCGGGGAACGAACCGTCGATCAGCTTCGAAGTGAGCACAAGATCGCCCACCGCGAACCGGATTTTCGCCGGTGACAGCGTCACTTCGACTGGCGCGGCGCCCGCTTCGAGCAGCTTGATCACCTCGCCGACCGCCTTGCGCGGCACGATAACGCCGGGCATTCCGCTTGCACCGGCGGGGCTTTCCGTCTCGACCTGCGCAAGACGATGACCGTCTGTCGCGACCGCGCGGAGTTTCGCGCCCTCGGGTCCATCGACCGCGTGGAGATAGATTCCGTTCAGATAATAGCGCGTCTCTTCGGTGGAAATGGCGAAGCGCGCCTTTTCGAACAGGCGCTTGAGTTCGCCGCTGTCGACGGAGAAGCGTGTCGGCAGTTCGGTCTGCCCCATGTCGGGGAAGTCGTCGGCGGGCAGGATCGCCAGCTCGAAACTCGCGCGGCCGGCAGCGACCTTGAGGCGGCCTTCGTTGCCCTTGCGCTCGATACGGATTTCCGCACCCTCGGGGAGTTTGCGAACGATGTCGTGCAACGTATGCGCGGGCACCGTTACAGCGCCCGCCACGTCGACCTTCGCGGGCACGGCCTCGACCGCCTCCATGTCAAGGTCCGTCGCCTTGAACGTGAGCCCGCCGTCACGATCCGCACCGATGAGGATGTTGCTCAGGATCGGAATGGTGTTCCGCCGCTCGACGATGCCCGTGATATGCCCCAGCGCGCGGAGCATTGCGTTCCGATCGACAACAAAGCGCATTAAAACTACCCCGCTGAAGCGGTGTTCTCCTTGTTAGGCAAGCATTTGAAGGCTGCGGCGACGAAGAGTCAAGCGCAGCCGGAGCGGGTCGTCAGACGTTGCCGTCCTTCAGCATGCGAGACAGCGAATCGAGTTCGTCCTTCAGCACGCCATCCGCCTGTTTCAGCGACTCGATCTTGCGGATCGCGTGCAGGACGGTCGTATGGTCTCGTCCGCCGAAGCGACGACCGATTTCCGGAAGCGAGCGCGAGGTCAGCGTTTTCGCGAGGTACATGCCGATCTGGCGAGGCCGCACGATGGACTGGTTGCGGCGGCTGGAAAGCAGATCCCCGCGCTGCACGCCGTAATGCTTGGCGACGATGCGAAGGATGTCGTCGATCTTGACGCGCTTCGGCTCCTTCGAGCGGATCAGGTCGCCGATGGTGTTTTCGGCCGCGTCCACCGTTACCTTTTCGCCGGTGAGCTGCCACGTCGCATGAAGACGCGTGATCGCGCCCTCAAGCTCGCGGCCGTTTTCGGTGAGTTGGGTCGCGAGATATTCGAGCACGTCGGCGGGCACTTCGAATCCGCGCGAGAGCGCCATCTTTTCCGCCGCGCGGCGCTGGAGGATCTTGAGCCGCAGGTCGAAATCGAGCGCCGACATTTCCGCGACGAGGCCGCCGGACAGGCGCGAGCGCATCCGCGCATCGAAGCTTTCCAGCAGCAGGGGTGCGCAGTCCGCTGCGACCACAACCTGCTTGCCGCCATCGATGAGCGAATTCAGCGTGTGGCAGAATTCCTGCTGGAAGGTGCGGCCTTGCAGGAACTCCATATCGTCGATGATGAGGAGATCGATGGTGCGCAGCTTTTCCTTGAACGCAGGCGCGTCGCGGGTCTGAAGCGCTTCCGCGAAGCTGTACATGAAGCGCTCGGCGGTGAGGTACAGCACCTTCGCATTCGGATTGCGCGCCTTCATCTCCCACGCAATGGCGTGGAGAAGATGCGTCTTGCCCATGCCGACGCGCGCGTGGATGTAGAGCGGATTATACTTCAGAGGCTGATCGGGGGTGCTTTCGGCGACCTGAAAGGAAGCCGCATGCGCGAGACGGTTCGGTGAGCCGACGACGAAGGACTGAAAGGTGTAACGCGGATCGAGCGGAGATCCCTCGAAGCCTTCAAGCCCGGTGCGCCCGTCTCGCACGGGTGCGTTGACGATGCGAAGCGGCACCGCCGAGGATGGCGTGGCCTGCGACGCCTTCGGCATTGCGGGCTCCACGACGGCGGCGACCGGCGACGGCTTCATTTTATCGACGGGAGCGAGATGCGGCTGGCGAACGCGGAATTCGAGACGGTTCACGCCGTTCAGTTCAGTGCCGCAGCAGGCAAGCAGCTTGTCGGAATAATGCGATTGCAGCCAGTTGCGCAGAAACTTGGTCGGAACGGAAACATGCACCACGCGTCCATCGCAGGAGTCCAGCTCGACGCGACCAAACCAGCTCGTAAAGACGTCTTCGCCGAGTTCGGCGCGCAGGCGGCTCTGGATACGCCGCCATTTGTGTTCGATCGACGTCTGTTCGACCGAAGAGGTTGTCGAGATATTCAGGGCTTCCATTTCAACATCCTCGCGGCCCGCTCGGGGCCTCAGCGTTTCATTGGATATGTTTTGTTCGGCCTTGGAAATACGCGCTACGCCGCGAAGGCGAGCGCCCGGCCGTCGTCAATATCGAGCAAGGCGTCCCGGCAGTCTGGAATGATCGGGGCCAGAATGCGATGCGACCGCGCGCCTTTTTCGGGACGCCGTCGCGAGATCAGGCTGGAAGGACGATCCGGCTTATGCTGGGAAGGATGGTTGGCCGAGGCGGACGCGAACACCGCGTCGGCGAGATCGGATGCCAGATTCTGGAACTCCCTCGACGCCACATAGGCCTTCCAGGGAAGGGAAGGGTGCTCGGCGTTCGAGACTTCGGTCCGAAGGCGACCGTGCCGCCGCGAAACGGATCCGCGCGCATGATCGGGAAGAACCGGACGCATATGGCGCGTCGACGGGAGCTTCCACGCATAAACACATAGAGATTGCGGCAGAGCCGCGATGCAGTCACTTCGCATACGTCTTCCTCCCGCCCAATGCCTTGCGGACAGAAGGTGAACACGATTCCGGACAGAATCCGGCGCGCACCGACTATCCATTGCCTGATCATGGACATCGCGCTTGCAGCCGTGGAGGCCACCCCACTTGGCTTCAGCTCGGTACGCATTACAAGGTTACAAATTCAGGAGGGGAACACCCCCGTTCGGAGAGCCAACAATACAAAGGCCGGGGCACCTGCGCAAGTGGCCTCCCCCTACGAACGAGATGCAAATCCACACGCCAGGGTTGCAGAGCCTGCTTCGAACGAGAGCGCGAATCGACTCGCAAGCTACGGGAATCCCTTAAGATTCGGTTACCTTTGCGCGGACAAAAAAAATGCGGGGCTGCCCGTTGGCGGCTCCCGCATTGGTTGCTGTTTTTCATTGACTGAGGAAGCGTGCCTGGCCCAGCCCTATCGGTGCTTCCGCACTAAAAGTGCTTAAGCATCTGAAACCATTATAAAAGTGGCTCCGACTCGCAAGCGGGGGCGAAACTCCCGCTTAAGCCACTGATGCAATTCCGCATCAGTCATCAGGATTCTAGGCCGCCTGGCCAAGAGCCTTGATGCGAGCCGACAGCCGGGAAATCTTGCGGGACGCGGTATTCTTGTGAAGGATGCCCTTCGAAGCCGAGCGCATGATCTCGGGTTGCGCCTCGCGCAGCGCCAGATTCGCGGCTTCCTTGTTACCGGATGCGATCGCTTCCTCGACCTTGCGCACGAAAGTGCGCACGCGGCTCTTGCGCGCCTTGTTGACCAGCGTGCGGCGTTCCGCCTGACGGGCGGCTTTCTTGGCCGATTTCGTATTTGCCATATGACGTAGTCCTCTCGCGAGCGAACAACCCGCGCTTCAAGCTTATTTCGGGAATAAAAAACCGTGTCCGCTTGCCCCATGGGCAGCAACCTGCCCTGCATATACAAGCGAAGCAAGCAAGCGTCAATGTGGGCGGCGAGCCTGACGCCGCGATCCCCCTCATAAAGGAGGGCTTTATCCCGCCGCGGACAAGGTTCGTGCGGGGAGCCTTGCGGCGGCGGGGATCGCGTTTCAACCGCCGTGCGATCCCGCGACGCCGTTCGGTCGCGCGTTCCTGTCCTCAAGCGCAAGCAGCGTCTCGCGGTCGAGCGTGAAGCCGCTGGCAATGAACTGCTCTTCGAGGTAGCGCAAATGCGCGCCGAGTCCCGGGCCGGGCAGCCAGCCCTCGTTCAGAAGATCCGCGCCGTTGACCGGGAATTTGGGGCGCTGCCATTCGCGCGGCAACTCGGCCGCGAATCGCCATGCCTCATCGTCGAGAGGCGCGCCGGACGCGGCCCAGCCGATCAGCACACTGCCAAGATAGGTGCGCACGCCGATTCGATAGAGCAGCGTTTCGAGATCCCGCTTGGCGAGCGGCGCGCGGAACCACGGCGCCACGGAAGCGAGCCCCATCAGGTCGTTTCGTTCGTCGTTCGACAGACGCAGCCTGCGCGCGAGCCGCTCCGCATCCTCCTCGACGAAAATCGAAAGCGCGGCGAGCCGGTACATCGGATCGGGCATCAGTTCAAGCTTTGCCTCGATGGCGGCGATGCGGTCGAAACGGCTGCGCCTCGCGATACCGCCGAGCACGATGAGAAGCAGCCCGCTCTCGTCCATGACGCGAATCGCTTCATCCGCGCGCACCGTGACAAGGATGCGCAGCATTTCCGCGCGAACGCGCTCCGCCGAGAGGCGCCTCAGCCCATGGCGCTCGCGAATCGAGGCAGCCACGCCGTCGGCATCGAACTCGCCCTTGGCATAGTCGGCGCTGAAGCGGAAGAACCGCAGGATGCGCAGATAATCCTCGCGGATGCGCGTGTCCGCGTCGCCGACGAAGCGCACGCGCCGCGTCAGAAGATCGGGCAGGCCGTCGAGCGGGTCGTGAACCGCGCCGCCCGCGTCCGCGTAAAGCGCGTTCAGCGTGAAGTCGCGGCGGCGGGCGTCCTCGGCCCAGTCGTCGCCGAATGCCACCGTCGCGCGTCGACCGTCCGTGTCGAGATCGCGGCGCAGCGTCGTCACCTCGAAGGGGACGCTGTCCACCACCAGCGTGATCGTGCCGTGGTCGATGCCGGTCGGCACCGTCTTTATGCGGGCGGCAGCCGCCAGACGCAGCGTATCCTCGGGCTTTGCCGTCGTCGCGAAATCGACGTCCATCACCGGCTCGTTAAGAAGCGCGTTACGCACCGCTCCGCCCACAGCGCGCACCTCGAACCCTTCGCGGTTGAGGCAGTCGAACACGGCCCGCACCTCGGGCGCGCGGAACCACGCCGCATCCGCCACCGTCACATTTTCAAGCTTGGTCATGAATCTGGCCCTCGTCACGCGGGGCATACAGCCTTTCGTAAAGGTTGCGCAACATCGCCGCCGTCGCGCCCCAGATGAACCGCTCCTCGAACTGCATCGCATGGAACAGGATGCGGTAGTCCTGCCAGTCGAGCAAATGCCGCAGGTGATTCCGTTCGTTCATGAGAAAGGAGAGCGGCACCTCGAAAACGTCCGCCACCTCGTTCGGCTCCGGCTGAGGCACGAAGGACGGGTCCACCAGCGCCACCACCGGAATGACGCGAAAGCCGGTCCCTGTATTGTGCAGGTCGAGCAGCGCGAGGGGCTTCACCAACTCCGGGACAAGGCCGATTTCCTCATGCGCCTCACGGAGCGCGCTTTGGATAGGCGTCGGATCGGACGTCTCGACCTTGCCGCCGGGGAAGGCCACCTGCCCCGCATGGGCGGAGAGATGAGCGGTGCGCAGCGTCAGCAGCACCGTCACCTCGGGCTCGCGCGCCACGATGGGCACGAGCACCGCCGCCATGCGCCATTTCTCGGGCGGGATGAGAATTTCCAGCCTTAAATTTGCGTTAGGATTACCGGTCTCGTCGAGCCGCCGTCCCGCATCGATGCCGTATGTCGCCGGCTGGTTCGCCATCCAGGCGGCCTTTTCGAGGTCAATTCCGCGCGAGTATGCCAGCGCGGTAAAACCCGTTGGCGAAAAAGGACTTATGTCAAGCTCGGGCACGTGCGCCGAAAGCCCCGCCATGGGCACCGTCTCCACAAAACGAACAAATTGATGCAGCGCTCTCTCAAAGGAAGCCCGCCGCAAGGGCGTGCCGCCCGCATTAAGACTGCCGCCCGTCGGTTGTATCACCGGAACGCGGCAGCATATAAACTCTTATGGACGTGCGTCTCAACCAGCAGGTTTCAATCGATGCTGCATCCCTCCGAGCCGGATATCGTTTCCCGCGTCGACGACATTCGCGCCAAGGTCTCGCGCGTCAAGGATTCGATCTCCCGCGTCATCTTCGGGCAGGATGCCGTCATCGAGCTTGTGCTCGTCAATATTCTGTCCGGCGGTCATGCGCTCCTGATCGGCGTGCCCGGCCTCGCGAAGACCTCGCTTGTCGAGGCGCTCGGCGCGGCGCTCGGACTTGACGCGAAGCGCATCCAGTTTACGCCCGACCTCATGCCGTCCGACATCGTCGGCACCGAAGTTCTGGAGGACAAGGACGGCCGCCGCACCTTCCGCTTCGTGCCGGGGCCGGTCTTCGCGCAGCTTCTGATGGCGGACGAGATCAACCGCGCCAGCCCGAAGACGCAATCCGCTCTCCTTCAGGCGATGCAGGAACAGCAAGTCACCTACGCCGGACAGACCTATGCGCTGCCCGCGCCCTTCTTCGTGCTCGCGACGCAAAACCCGCTTGAGCAGGAAGGCACTTATCCGCTGCCCGAAGCGCAACTCGACCGCTTCCTTTTGCAGGTGGACATTTCGTATCCCGACGCAACCGCCGAGCGCCGCATGCTCTATTCCACCACCGGCACCGAAGACCGCACCGTGCAGCCCGTGCTGACGGCGGCGGAAGTTATCGCCGCGCAACAACTCGTGCGCCAGATCCCGGCGGGCGACAGCGTGGTCGACGCGATCCTCACCCTCGTCCGCTCCGCGCGTCCGAATACGCCGGAAGCCGGGCCGCGCGTGAACGAACTCGTCGCCTGGGGGCCCGGTCCGCGCGCCAGCCAGTCGCTCATGCTTACCGTCCGCGCTCGCGCGCTGCTCGACGGCCGCTTCGCACCCTCCGTCGACGACGTGATCGCGCTCGCGAAGCCCGTGCTGCGCCACCGCATGGCGCTGACTTTCGGGGCGCGCACGGAAAACGTCACCGTCGACGAAGTCATCGACTCCCTTCTCGCAAAATTGAAATAGGCGAGGCCCACACCCTTTGACGTCGGCGTCGGAACTTCTTTCGCGGCCATCGGCCCTTGCCCTTGAAGGCGCATCGCAGGATCTCGTGGCCAAATTGCCCGCGCTTCTGATGGAGGCGCGGCGCGTGGCGATCACCGTCGCGCAAGGCACGCACGGGCGGCGGCGCGCCGGGCCGGGGGAAACCTTCTGGCAATACCGCACCTTCGAGGCGGGCGACCCGTCTGCGCTCATCGATTGGCGCCGCTCCGCCAGTTCGAGCCATCTCTATGTTCGCGAACGCGAATGGGAGGCGGCGCACACGGTCTGGATCTGGATCGACCTTTCGCCCTCCATGATGTTCCGCTCGCACCTCGCGACGCAGTCCAAGGCCGAGCGCGCGGTCGTTCTCGCGCTGGCGCTGGCGACGCTTCTCTCCGAGGCAGGCGAACGCGTCGGGATACCCGGCCTCATGGAGCCGAAGACGAGGCGCAACGCCGCCACCGCGATGGTCGAGGCGATCGCGCGCGGCATCGGCGCGCTCGGCGGCCTGCCGGAAGGCGGGCGGCGAGTCAGCCGACATTCGGAAATCGTGATCTTCAGCGATTTTCTTGAGCCGGAAGCATCGCTCGCGACGCGGTTCGCGCTCATCGCCCGGCAGGGTGCGCGCGGCCACCTCATGCGCATCCTCGATCCCGCCGAGGAAAGCCTTCCCTATCAGGGCCGCGTGGACTTCGTGGACGCCGAAAACGGCGAGCACTACGTCGCCGAGCGCGCCGAAAGCCTGCGCGACGACTACCGCGCCCGGCTCGCCGCTCACAAGGCCGCCATCGCCCAGCACGCCCGCGCCGTCGACTGGTCGCCTTTCCTGCATCACACCGACCGCGCCGCGACGGAAGCGCTGCTCGCGCTGCACATGCATCTGTCGGGCCTCGAAAAAGCCTACCATGCGACAGGCTTCGTGAAAGGCCAACCGCAGGCTGGGAACGATCCATGATCGCCGCGCTTCAATCGCTGAGTTTTTCCGCGCCGTGGATGCTGGCGGGGCTGGCCGCGCTGCCGCTGATCTGGTGGTTGCTGCGCGCGACACCGCCGCGTCCCGACACGGTGGCATTCCCGCCGACCTCCATCCTGATCGGGCTGAAACATCGCGAGAAGACGCCGGTTCGCAGCCCATGGTGGCTGACGGCCCTTCGCATGCTGGTCGCCGCCGCCGTGATCGGCGCGCTCGCCGGTCCGCATATCAAGCCGCCCGCGACCGCCGACGCCACGCTCGCGCAGCCGCTCCTCGTCGTCGTCGATAATGGCTGGCAAAGCGCGAGCCGCTGGGCCGCGCGCCGCGCCTTCGCCGAGCAACTCGCCGTGCTCGCGGAAGAAAGCGGGCAGACAATGTATCTTGCCGCGACGGCCGGGCCATCCGCGCCGCTTCAGCCGCTGACGCCGGTGGAGTTTCGCCAGCGCTTCGCCTCGCTCCTCCCGCAGCCGTACCCCGGCGACCGCGCGGCGCTGGCGGCGCAGGTCGAGCGCGAGCTTGGCGCGCAACGCGGCAAGCTGTCCGTGGCCTGGCTCGCGGACGGCGTGGATGACAGCGGCACGGCGGCGCTCAACAAGGCACTGGCAAGCGCTGCAACGGGCGGCGTCATCGACCTTTACAGCGATCCGGGCGGCACAGGGGCGCTCGCGCTCACGCGTCCGGCCTCCGCCAATGCCGGACCGATCACGGCCAAGGTCTTGAAGGCCGAAGCCTCGCAGCGGGTCGGTCAGGTTGCGGCCGTGACGGCGCGCGGCGAGCGGCTGGCCGTCGCATCGTTCGATCTCAAGAGCGGCCCCTCCTCGGCGGACGTCGCCTTCGACCTGCCGCTCGACTTGCGCAATCAGGTCGCGCGGCTCGAAATCGTGGGCGAGGCGTCCGCGGGCGGCGTATTCCTGCTCGACGGGCGGTCACAGCGCCGCCGCGTGGGCCTCGTCGCGACCGAAGGCAACGACGACGCGCAGCCGCTTCTGTCGCCGACCTATTATCTCGAACGCGCGCTGACACCCTTCGCGGAGATCGTTCGCCCGCGCACGGCCAATCTCGACGTGGCGACCACCGATCTCGTCGCGGCGAAGCCTTCGGTGATCATCCTCTCCGACGTAGGCCGCCTTTCCGGTGCTGTCGGCGAACGCCTGAAAGCCTTCGTGGAAGAAGGCGGGATGCTGATCCGCTTTGCCGGCCCGAGGCTCGAACAGGGCGGCGATACGCTTCTCCCCGTGCCGCTGCGCGAAGGCGGACGCACGCTCGGCGGCGCGATGACCTGGACATCGCCCCAGACGCCAGCGGCTTTCGAGGAGAAGTCTCCCTTCAATCGGCTGGCGATTCCGAAAGATGTCGCCATATCGCGGCAAGTGCTGGCGGACCCGGCAAAAATGCCGCGAGAAACGAAGGTCTGGGCACGGCTCTCCGACGGGACGCCTCTCGTCACGGCGGCAAGGCGAGGGGCCGGGACTTTAGTCTTTTTTCACATTACCGCGAACCCGGATTGGTCTAATCTACCTATTTCGGGTCTTTTCGTGGAGATGATGCGTAAAACTCTTGAAGCGTCGCCGTTACAGCTTTCGCGAAGCACGAACGCAGATGCCCTTTCGGGCGAGATGCAGGCTGCTGCTCTCAACCGGGAAGCGCCGCTAAAGCCTTGGCGAGCGCTCGACGGGTTCGGCAAGCTCGGCGTTCCGGGCGAACGCGCGCAGCCGATCCCGGCGGGCGATGCCGACACGGCCCGCGTCAGCGCCGCCAACCCGCCCGGTCTTTACGGCCCGCAAAACGCGGTCCGCGCCTTCAACGTCGTTCAGGACGGCGACGCCTTCGCCGCGCTCAAGGGGGTCGACGGCGCCCGCGTCGCCGTGTTTACCGAGGCGAAAACCATCGCGCTCGCGCCTTGGCTGTTTCTCGCCGCGCTCTGCCTGTTCCTGCTCGACGGCATCGCATGCGCGCTTTTACTCGGACGAAGCGCGCCACGCTGGCGGAAGCCCGCAGCCGCCGTGCTCGCGCTCGGCCTCGCTTTCGGCCTCGGCGCCGAATCGCACGCCGAAACCCGCGCGGTCGCGCCCAAACCCGCCGCAAGCGCATCGGGGCTTTCGAAGGAAGCCGCCGACTTCGCCATGGCTGCCTCCCTCGAAACGCGCTTCGCCTATATTCTCACCGGCGATTCCGAGGCCGACCGCGTGAGTCAGGCCGGGCTGGCCGGTCTGTCCCGCATCCTGTCGGCGCGCACGGCGGTGGAACCCGGCGAGCCGATCGCGGTCAATCCGGCGAAGGACGAACTCGTGTTCTTCCCACTGATCTACTGGCCCGTACTTCCGAACGCGGAGCCGCTGCCGGATCATGTGCTTGCGAAAGTGGACGCCTACATGAAGCAGGGCGGACTCATCATTTTCGACACCAGAAACGAAGAAGCGAGCCCGGAAAGCCTGCTCGCGCGCGGCGGCCGAACGCCGCTCGCGCAGCTTCTCGGCAAGCTCGACATCCCGCCGCTCCAGCGCGCGCCCGAGGATCACGTACTGACGCGATCCTTCTATCTGCTGCAATCCTTCCCCGGCCGCTGGGATAATGGCGACCCATGGGTTGAGGCGCGCCAGGAATCGGCCGATGCGGCGCGGCGCGGCGTCAAGTCTGACGGCGTCAGTTCCATCATCGTCACGTCGAACGATCTCGCCTCCGCCTGGGCGATGGACGACAGCGACCGCCCGATGTTCGCAGTCGTGCCCGGCGGCGAGGACCAGCGCGAAATGTCCTATCGCGTCGGCGTCAACATCGCGATGTACGCGCTGACGGGGAACTACAAGGCCGATCAGGTTCACGTACCCGCTATCCTCGAACGGTTGGGGCACTAGTACAGAAATGAACTGGTCGTTCGAGTTCTTCCCCTTTTTCCCGCGCGAGGTGCTGATCGCGCTCGGCATCGCCTGCCTTCTTGTGCTCGCGCTCTCCGCCTGGCGGAACCGGCGCGGCCTGTTCCTGCGCGCGCTCGCGCTTGCGTGCCTCCTTCTCGCGCTCGCCAATCCCAATCTCAAGAACGAGGTGCGTCAGCCTTTGTCGAACATCGCCGTGGTGGTGGTGGACGAAAGCTCCAGCATGCAGCTTGCCGGTCGCGCCGACCGCGCCCGCGACATCGAAGCCGCGCTGAAGGAGAAATTCGCGGGAGTTCCCGATCTCGAAGTGCGCTGGGTCCATGCCACGCCGACCGATCAGCAAGGCGGCGAATCGACCGAGCTTTTCGCCGCGCTGGACAAGGCCATGGGCGACATCCCGCCGGGACGCGTGGCGGGGGCAGTGTTCATCACCGACGGGCAAATCCACGATGTGCCGCAGGACAAGGCGCGGCTCGGCTTCGATGCGCCGGTTCATGCGCTGATCGCGGGCGCGCCGAACGAAAAGGACAACCGCATCGAGGTGGTGTCCGCGCCGCGCTTCGGTCTCGTCGGCTCCGAGCAGACGGCCGAAATTCGCGCGGAGAAAAGCGGCAAGGACGGCTCAGGGCTTGCGACCATCCTGATACACCGCGCCTCAGGCCCGGTGGAGACCATCACCGCACCCTACGGCAAGACCGTGCCGATCAGGATGCGCTTCGACCGCGCCGGGCCGAACATCGTCGAAGTGGATCTGAAGCCGGAACCGGGCGAACTCACCACGATCAACAACAAGACGGTTATTCAGGCGCAGGGTGTGCGCGAGAATCTGCGCGTGCTGCTGGTGTCGGGCGAGCCGCATGCGGGCGAACGCACCTGGCGCAACCTGCTGCGCTCCGACGCGGCGGTCGACCTCGTGCATTTCACTATCCTTCGGCCGCCGGAAAAGCACGACGGCACGCCCATCGACCAGCTTTCGCTCATCGCCTTTCCGACGCGCGAGCTTTTTTCCGAGAAGCTGAACCAGTTCGATCTCATCATCTTCGACCGTTATCAACGCCGCGCCGTCCTGCCGATGATCTATCTCGACAACGTCGCGCGGTACGTCGAACAGGGCGGCGCTGTGCTGGTGGCGGCGGGAACGGATTACGCCTCGCCCGTGAGTCTGGCCCGGACGCCGCTTGGCGCGGTGCTGCCCGCGCGGCCCACGGGCCGCGTGGTGGAGGAGCCGTTCCGCCCGGCGATCACGAAGGAAGGCGAGAAGCATCCGGTCACGGCCCGGCTTCCCGGCGCACCGCAGAAGGACGGGCAGGAGCCGAAATGGGGCCACTGGTTCCGCGTGGTGGACAGTCATGCCGAGCGCGGCGAGGTGGTGATGAGCGGCGCGGAAGGCAAGCCGCTGCTCGTACTCGACCGGCGCGGCGAGGGCCGCGTGGCGCTGCTGCTGTCCGATCACGCCTGGCTCTGGGCGCGCGGCTATGAAGGCGGCGGCCCGCATGTCGATTTGCTGCGTCGCCTCGCGCACTGGCTGATGAAGGAGCCGGACCTCGAAGAAGAGGCGCTGGCCGCGCGCGCGGGCCGCAACGACATCACTGTCGAGCGCCGCACGATAAAGGGTGAAATCGGCGAGGCGACCCTGACGTTGCCTTCGGGCAAGGAAGTGAAGGTCGCGCTCGACGAAACCGCGCCGGGGCGCTTTTCCAAGACGGTTGCGACGAACGAGGCGGGCGTGCATCGCATCGCGATGGACGGGCTGACAGCAGTCGCCATCGCGGGCGACCTCAACGCGCCCGAATTTCGCAAGGTGATCGCCACCGACGAGCCGATGCGGCCGATCCTCGACAAGTCGGGCGGCGGCGCTTTTTACCTCGGCGGCACGATGGATGCCCCCGCGAAGGACGTGCCCTCTATATCGGTTGTGAAGTCAGGCCATCGATTCGCGGGCGGCACATGGATGGGGCTCAAGTCGCAGGACGCGTTCGAGGTCAAGGCCGTGTCCTATACGCCTCTCATGGCAGGCTTCGCCGCGCTCGGGTTCGTACTCGGCCTGCTTGCGCTGACCTGGTATCGCGAAGGGCGTTAGGCTGCTCCACCGGCGCCTTATTTTTTCGAGCGGCGTCTGGCGGCAAGCCGGGCCATCTGTATCTTGATGACATCCGGCTCGATGTCCTCGCGGTCGAAGGTGTCGGCGCCATACCAGTCGACCAGATCGTCGTGCTCCTCGTGCGAGGGATCGGCGAGAGCTTCGAGGAAGGCCTCGAAACCGGGAGCGCCGCCGACGTCCTCCGGGGGCCTGCGCCACTGTCCGGCGATGAAAGCGGGCAGGCGAGAGTCCGAGGGGGCCTCGAACAAAGAGACGACTTCGATATGGTGCTCCCAATTGTCGCCCATGTCGTAGGTATAGAGCAACTCCGCTATCCCCTCGTCGCGCAACTTGACCAGACGCGCGGTCGTAGCGTCCTTGATGTCGTCATCGCCATCGAGCGGCAGCCCGTACCGCCGGTCTCCGACCTCGAACTCCCACAGATGGCTGTTGTGCCACAGGAAGGCGGCCTGAATGGTGTCGTGCAGCCCCTTGAAGGTCATCGACAGCGGCACCTCGACTTCGCGCCACGGCGCGGGGTCGAGATCGAGCAGCGTGATCTTCAGGCGGGCGGAATCGGGAACGGCGGTTGTCGTCATTGGCACCCCATCAAAACACCTACTCCGCCGCGACGCGCGCCTTGTGCTTGGCTTGGAACGCGTCGATCCGCGCTTCCATCTCGTGGCGGAAATGCCTGATCAGGCCCTGCACCGGCCACGCGGCGGCATCGCCGAGCGCGCAGATGGTGTGCCCTTCGATCTGCTTCGAGACATCCCACAGCATATCGATCTCGGCGTGCTCCGCGCGGCCTTCGACCATGCGTTCCATCACGCGCCACATCCAGCCCGTGCCCTCGCGGCAGGGCGTACACTGGCCGCAACTTTCGTGCTTGTAGAAGTACGACAGGCGCGAGATGGCCTTCACGATGTCGGTTGACTTGTCCATGACGATCACCGCCGCCGTGCCGAGACCGGAGCCGACGTTGCGGAGGCTGTCGAAATCCATGCCGAGGTCGTTGCACATATGCGCGGGCACGCACGGCACCGACGAGCCGCCGGGGATGATGGCAAGCAGATTGTCCCAGCCGCCGCTAACGCCGCCCGCGTGCTTCTCAACGAGTTCGCGGAAGGAGATGCCCATTTCCTCTTCGACATTGCAGGGCCGCTCGACGTGGCCCGAGATGCAGAAGAGCTTGGTGCCCGTGTTGTTCGGCTTGCCGAGGCCTGCAAACCATGCCGCACCGCGCCGGAGGATGTCGGGCACAACGGCGATCGACTCGACATTGTTGACCGTCGTCGGCGCACCCCACAGGCCCGCATTGGCCGGGAACGGCGGCTTCAGGCGCGGCTGGCCCTTCTTGCCTTCGATGCTTTCCAGGAGCGCCGTTTCCTCGCCGCAGATATAGGCGCCCGCGCCATGGTGGACATAAATATCGCAGTCCCACCCATGGATGTTGTTCTTGCCAATGAGGCGCGCCTCGTAAGCCTGATCGATGGCCGCTTGCAGGCGCTCGCGCTCGCGGATGAATTCGCCGCGAATGTAGATGTAGACGACGTGCGCCTGCATCGCGAAAGCGCCGATGAGCGCGCCCTCGATGAGGAGGTGCGGATCGTGGCGGATGATTTCGCGGTCCTTGCAGGTGCCGGGCTCGGACTCGTCGGCGTTCACCACGAGGTAATGCGGGCGGTCGTCCGGCTTTTTGGGCATGAAAGACCATTTCATGCCGGTGGAGAAGCCCGCGCCGCCGCGACCGCGCAGCCCGCTCGCCTTCATCTCCTCGATGATCCAGTCCTGGCCCTTTTCGAGGAGCGCCTTCGTGTTGTCCCACGCGCCGCGCTCGCGCGCGCCCTTCAGGCCCCAGTCGTGCTGTCCGTAAAGGTTCTTGAAGATGCGGTCTTTATCGGAAAGCATGCTCAGTCCTTGTCCTTCGGCTCGGTTTCGCGTCCAGCCGCATCGGGGGCAGCGCCGCCCGGCGTATTCGTCTCGTCAAGAGCCTTCGCGGCAGTGAGCCACTGCGATGTCTTGCCCTTGAACCGAGGATAGCGCGTTTCGATCCACTCCACATCCTCGGCAGTGAGGCGGCCGACCTGCCCGTAACGGGTGATGCCGATGGCATTCAGCGCGTGCTGCGCGTCGGGATCGAGGTCTGCGAGCCTGGTAAAATCGTCGGGGTCGCCGTCCGGCCGCTCGAAGCGCGCGCGCTCTTCCTCGACGCGGCCGACATCGCCCGATTTTGCTTCGGGCGGCTGAACCGGCGATGCGGCTTCGACCGCGCCCTGTACCTCCGCCTGAGTCTGCGCTTCCTCTGCTGCGCGCTCCGGCTGCGGCTCCTGCTTCTCTTCGTCGCGGAAAAGAAGCGTCGTCGGGCCGCCTTCCGGGGCCGAGAACTGACGCCCTGTCTGCGGGCCGGGTTTCACGTCGCGGCCGCGCCGAAGCCCTGACAGCACGGCTTCGAAATTCTCCGGCGTCAGGTCTTCGTAATAGTCGTCATTGATTTGCACCATGGGCGCATTCACGCACGCGCCGAGGCATTCGACCTCGATCCATGAGAACACGCCTTCGGGCGTCACCTCGCGCTCGGCGCCGATCTCGCGCTTGCAGACCTTCTTGATGTCTTCCGCGCCGCGAAGCATGCACGGCGTCGTGCCGCACACCTGCACATGGTAGCGACCGACCGGCGACAGGTTGAACATCGAGTAGAAGGTCGCGATCTCGTACACCCGGATATAGGGCATGCCGAGAAGATCGCCGACATAGCGGATCGCGGGCTCCGGCAGCCAGCGGTCGTGCTGCTCCTGCGCGCGCCAGAGAAGCGGGATGACGGCGGCCTGATGGCGGCCTTCGGGGTATTTCTTGATCTGCTCTTTCGCCCACGCCAGATTTTCGGGCGTGAATTCGAAGTCGCTCGGCTGGTTCGGATCGAGGCGTCGGACGGACATGCGGGTTCCCAGAAGTTCTTGCTGGTTAATAACCGAGATACGCCGCTTTCGCCAGAGGTTAAGCGAGCGCATCCCGTAGGAATATCGACGGGTAAGCGCTCAGGATGGCAGCATGTTCGTGTATCCCAGTGCGACGAGCACGAGCGAGACGAGCGTCGTGAAGAAACTCGCCGCGAAACAGTAGGTGCCGCGCCGGAAAGAGCGGATGACGCGCAGAAGCGTCTCTTCCATCTCGTTTTCGCCGAGCGTCGAGAGAAGATGATAATTCGTCTTCGGATTTCTGATCGCGCTCCATCCGACCGACAGCGTCAGACAGCGAAGGTAGAAGAAGCAGGCGGCCACGATAAGCGTGGCGTTCAAGGCGAGCATCACGGCGTAAAGCGTGCGGTTCGGCGAGGCCGGATAGACGAGCGCGTTGAAGAAGTAGATGCAGACCGCGAACAGGATCGCGACGAATTGCAGGAGCGAGCCGGAATTGTTCTGGATGCGCCCGATTTCGAGGAGGTGAAGGCCGAGGCGCTCCGGGGAGGAAAAACCGTTGTCGGGCGCCGCGGCTGCTCGCTCCGTCACTGCCAGATCCGTCATTCGCCCCATCCCTCGAACTGCGCATTTGTCTTGACACTTAGCGCGGGCGGGACGCTCCGGCAATTGTTTCGAAAACGCTGTTGCCCGTCGATCCCGATCTGGTTGTTTCCGACGCGGGCATTCGAGGGGTGGGATGTGAAGATCGCATTTTTGCGCGAACCCGGCGCGTGCCGGAACGCAAGCCGTTCATGCAGGCGCAGAAGCGCTGGAGGTTGCAAACCCCACATAGCGCGCTTCCCCCGCCGCCGCGATCAGATATTCTGCATCGCCGTAAGCGCGGCCGCAAAGAAGATCGCCGCCTCGATCATGATATCCGGCGAGGGGGGCGCAATCCTGAGGCCGCGGCCATCGCCCCTGTCGCGCATATTGACGCGAAACTGGAAGATGAGCGAGATCAGCACCAGCGACAGGAACATGAAGACGACCGAAAACGGCCCGGCGTCGATGCCGAGTATGCCGGTAGACTTGGCAAACGCACCGAAGCCAGCGCCAATTACCGCCGCCAACACCCCGGCAATCACGTTCCACATCGCGCCGACCCCCTTTATTTATCGCGCATCGAAGCGCCGCCGCGCGCCCCGTCACCGACTCGTCGTCTAATTCGCCTCGAAGCACGCGTGCGACGCCGGTTTGCGCGCCGCAACAGCGATCAGCGGTCGATCTCGCCGAAAACGATATCGATGCTGCCGAGGATGGCCGCCACGTCCGCCAGCATGTGCCCCTTGCACAGAAAGTCCATCGCGGCGAGATGCGGGAAGCCGGGCGCGCGGATCTTGCAGCGATATGGCTGGTTGGTGCCGTCCGCCACGAGATAGACGCCGAACTCGCCCTTCGGTGCTTCGACGGCGGCGTAAACCTCGCCTTCCGGCACGCGAAAGCCTTCGGTATAAAGCTTGAAGTGATGGATGAGCGCCTCCATCGAGCGCTTCATCTCCTCGCGGCGCGGCGGCGCCACCTTGTTGTTCCGGATCAGCACCGGCCCCTTGCCGGCGGGCGAATTCATGCGTTCGATGCACTGCTTCATGATGCGGACGGACTGGCGCATTTCTTCCATGCGGATGAGATAGCGGTCCCAGTTGTCGCCGTTCTTGCCGATCGGGATGTCGAAGTCGAGATCGGCGTAGCATTCGTATGGCTGGCTCTTGCGCAAGTCCCAGGCAGCGCCGGAGCCGCGCAGCATCGTGCCGGTAAAGCCGTAGGCCATCGCATCTTCGAGGCTGACGACGCCGATATCCACCGTGCGCTGCTTGAAGATGCGGTTATCGGTCAGAAGCGTATCGAGGTCGCCCAGCACCTTGAGGAAGCTGTCGCACCACGCCTCGATATCGTCGACAAGCGCCTGCGGCAGATCCTGATGAACGCCGCCGGGCCGGAAATAATTGGCGTGAAGCCGCGAACCGCTCGCGCGCTCATAGAATACCATCAGCTTTTCGCGCTCTTCGAAGCCCCAAAGGGGCGGCGTCAGCGCGCCGAGGTCGAGCGCGAACGTGGTGACGTTCAGAAGATGGTTGAGGATGCGGCCGATTTCCGAATAGAGCACGCGGATAAGCTGGCCGCGAATCGGCGGCGTCACGCCGAGCAGCTTCTCGATCGCGAGGCAGAAAGCGTGCTCCTGATTCATCGGTGCGACGTAGTCGAGCCGGTCGAAATAGGGGATCGCCTGAAGATAGGTCTTGTGCTCGATCAGCTTCTCGGTGCCGCGATGGAGCAGTCCGATATGCGGATCGACGCGATGCACGACCTCGCCGTCGAGTTCGAGGATCAGCCGGAGCACGCCGTGCGCGGCCGGATGCTGCGGCCCGAAATTGATCGTGAAGTTACGGTTCTCCGGCGGACGCTCCTGGCTTTTCGTTTCCACCTTGTAGGCCTCGCTTACCGCGCCGCTGCCGTCAGCCATCTCTCTCAGCTCGTCTTGAAGTGGGGTTCTTAACCTGACACTTATGCAAGCCGCCGGGGCATCATGTCCAGCCCAAAAAACTTCATTAAAATATACTCCTGCGGACGGAGATATCTTAAATATATTTTTGTCGTAGACGGGAGAACACTGTGGCATGCCTCGCCAAGTCCTAAAGTCCCTGAGAACAAAACGCGGCGGCGATAGACTATAATTGGAGTTAGATTGCGGATATAAGGCGAAAACAAATAGACAGCGCTTTCCAACGTGCCGATCTCTGGATGAGAGAGGCCCGGCGTGTTCTTTTTGCTTGGCCACAGGTCGTAGGTAAAAATGAAGAACTTGCCGTCTGCCAGCTTGCAGAGGCGCGAAAGAAAGCGCTGCGGATCGTCCAGCCAGTTGATCAAGCCTAATGCTGTCAGCACGTTATACGGCGCATCAGGAAGCGCGAACGCCGATTGGTTGAAATCCGCGACATAAGTGCCGGGGATGGCATCAACGCAATCAACAGGGACATATCCGACTCCTGCCGGCAAGACCTGTTTGAACGATTGCGAACCGGCACCGAGGTCGCAGACGACATCTCCGGCACGGAGGAGACGAGCCGCAAAAATGCTTCTGTCATGCCAGCTTTGACGATGTCGGCTTTGCGGCCCCCAGCCCGTGTTTTTCGGCATGCTCGTTTCGCCAATCGCCATCACACCCTCCAAGCCCGCAACAATGACGTTCTAAGGGGCCAGAGCGGAAATGTAAACAAGATGGAAACTTCAGCCTTTCAGCGTTATACAGGCCAACGCCTTGGCGAAACATCTCATCGCACGTCTTTTGTCGCCTTCTCGTCGCCCGGGAGCGGATAGTCCGCCCCTTCCCACGGCGAGAGGAAGTCGAAGCTGCGGAATTCCTGCGGAAGCTTCACCGGCTCGTAGACGACGCGCTTCTGCTCTTCGTCGTAGCGCACTTCGACAAAACCGGTAAGGGGGAAGTCCTTGCGCAGCGGATGGCCGCGGAAACCGTAGTCGGTGAGGATGCGTCGAAGGTCGGGATGGCCTTCGAACAGGATGCCGTAGAGATCGTAGGCTTCGCGCTCGAACCAGTTCGCGGCGGGAAACACCCCGACGAGGCTCGGCACCGGAGAAGCCGCATCAGTTGCGGTTTTCAGCCTCACGCGCAAATTCTGGTAGACGCTCAGGAAGTGGTAGACCACCTCGAAGCGCTCGGATCGCTCCGGGTAATCCGCGCCGCAGATGTCGATAAGGATGGTGAAGCGCCACGCGGGATCGTCGCGCAGGAACTCGGCGATGGCGGGAATGCCGGCGCGATCCACGATCGCCGTCAACTCGCCGAACGCGAACCGCGTCTCCGTGACGCCTTCGGGGAAAGCGCCTTTCAGGGCTTCGGCCAGCGCTTCGAGCTTCGCCGTGTTCGTCATCGATTCGCCTATCGTTCAATCGTGCCGGTGCGGCGGATTTTCTTCTGAAGCAGCATGATGCCGTAAAGCAGCGCTTCGGCCGACGGCGGGCAGCCGGGAATGTAGACATCCACCGGCACGATGCGGTCGCAGCCGCGCACCACCGAATAGGAATAGTGATAATAGCCGCCGCCATTGGCGCAGGAGCCCATCGAGATCACGTAGCGCGGCTCCGGCATCTGGTCGTAGACCTTACGGAGCGCGGGCGCCATCTTGTTGCACAGCGTGCCCGCCACGATCATCAGATCGGACTGGCGCGGGCTTGCACGCGGAGCCGTGCCGAAACGCTCCAGATCGTAGCGCGGCATCGACACCTGGATCATTTCCACGGCACAGCAGGCGAGGCCGAACGTCATCCACATGAGCGAGCCGGTGCGCGCCCAGTTGATGACGTCTTCCGTGCTTGTGACGAGGAACCCCTTGTCCGCAAGCTGCGCGTTCAATCCGTCGAAATCGACGGCCGCTCCGGCTTGGGCGCGACCGGGCGTGTCATAAAAGGGCTGGGGAAATCCGGGCGTGATCATCGATCCAACGTTGAGCGCTTAACCATGAGCGATATATGGCGAGATGGAGGCAAACGCCAAGCGGTTTTTGACACAAGGCGAAATGACGCGGCGGCTCAGTCCCAGTCGAGGGCGCCCTTCTTCCATTCGTAGATGAAGCCGATGGTGAGCACCGCAAGAAACACCATCATCGCCCAGAAACCGGCGACACCGGCCTCCTTGAACGCGACCGCCCAAGGGAACAGGAAGGCCACTTCGAGGTCGAAGATAATGAACAGGATCGCCACCAGATAGAACCGCACGTCAAACTTCATGCGCGCGTCGTCGAAAGCCGGGAAGCCGCATTCATACGCGGCGACCTTCTCCGGGTCCGGGTTGTTCGGTGCGACAAAAAACGGCGCGACGAGCAGGCCAAGCCCGATGATGAGCGAAACGCCAAGGAAGATGACAAGCGGAAAATATTGCTGAAGCAGTTCGGTCATGAGGGCTCGTTCGCGGATAAGGAGCGGCTGCGCTTTCGCTACGTTTCTCCTTTTTGCACGATTTTCGCACTGTGCGCAACGGCGGTTCGTCGATCCGTCAGGCGGCCTTCTCCTGATTGCGAAGACGAAGATCGCGGCCCCGCTCCGCCAGTCGCTTAACCGTCGAGATGAAACAATCGCTTTTCAGCGGTTTGGCCATATACCCGTCCGCCCCTGCGGACGCGTGATATGCTTCAGCTCCCTTCATCGCATCGGCGGTGAGCGACAGGATCGGGATGTCCCGCTTCCAGTCGAGCCGGTGACGGATGATCCTGATGGCTTCGACGCCATTCATGATGGGCATCTGGCTATCCATGATAATGAGATCGTAATCGCGCTTTTCGAGCTTCAGGAGCACCTGCTGACCGTTCTCGGCCGAGTGAGTCTCGCATCCGGCCGCTTGCAGAAGCGCGAGCGCAAGCTTGAGATTGATCGGGTGGTCTTCCGCAACGAGCACGTCGTAGACGCACGGCGTGAGTCGCGCCGACTCCTCCGCGCCCGCGCCGCCCAGCGCGGCGGGTAATTGCGCCTGATCGTTGTCGAGCCAGAGCGGCAGCCACACCCGGAACGTCGCCCCTTGTCCGCGCTCGCTCGCGACCGTGATTGTGCCCCCCATCAGTTCGGTGAGTTCCTTCGCGATGGCAAGGCCGAGGCCGCTGCCCTGAACCTTGCCGGAGCAAAGGTTATCGTCCTGATAGAAGCGATTGAAAATCTTGCGAACCCGATCGGCGGCGATGCCAGGCCCCGTATCGCTGACGGTAAGGGCCAACCCATTGTCATCGCCCGCGATCGATAGCGTCACCTCGCCCGTTTCGGTGAACTTGATCGCGTTGCCGAGCAGGTTGACGAGGATCTGGCGAATACGCTCCGCGTCGCCGATGGCGATCGTCTGCGACGGCAGGGAACTGCAAATCTTCAAGCCGAGCGCCTTTTCCTCGGCCAGCGCCTGAAGCGAGCGCGCAGCGGAAATCAGCTCATTCAGCTTGAACGGCGCGCTCTGGATTTCGAGCGTGCCACGCTCGATCTTGCCGAGATCGAGGATCTCGTCGATGAGCGACATGAGCGACTTGGACGACGATTGGATCAGCGTCGCGTAGTCGCGCTGCGTGTCGCTCAAATTGCCCTGAAGCAGCAGCTCGTTGAAGCCGATGATGCCGTTCATGGGCGTCCGCATTTCATGGCTCATGTTCGTGAGGAACTGGCTTTTCGCCCTGTCGGCCGACTCGGCGCGCACGCGCGCGTCCTCAAGCTCGGCCTGTTGACGTTTCAGCGAGCTGATATCGGTCCATATGCGAACGGTTTCGTTGTTCTCCATCCGCTTGTGGCGACGCGACATCCAGCAGCCGTTGGCGAACCGCATGTGCATTTCTGAAAAAGCGTGTCTGGAGGCCGCAAGCTGACGGTCGAGCCAGCGCTGGGGACTTTCATCGCCGATATCGATCAACCCTTCCGCTAGCGTGCTTCGCAACAATTCTTCGAACGACGCTCCAGGGCCGAGAGCGTCTTCGATGCCTTCATGAAGCTTGCTGAACGCCTCGTTGGCGATGAGCAGTCGATCGTTTTCATCGTAAATGGCAAATCCGTCCGAGATGGCCTCGACCGCGGCGCGCAAGCGTCCCTCGGCCTTGCTGCTTCCGAGCACGGCCCTGGTGACATCGCAATCCCTGCCGACGCAAAAAGTTATGTCGCGCTGGATGGCGACGAACCCGCGAATACGCGCGTCCGCGTCCAGAAGCGGCATCACTTCGAGGTCGAACCAGACGGGAACGCCCCGTCTTTCGCCCAGAACCTGCGTCTTGACCGGCTCTTGCGCTTCGAGCGCATGCAGAAGCGCGGCCGCCACCGCATTGCTGTTCATGCCGGGCGACAGCAGCAGCGACGATGGTGTGCGCGCGGCAATTTCGTGCGGGGGAACTCCGGTGAGCCGCGCGAAGCCCGCGTTGGCCCAGAGGAATTTGCCTGTCTCGTCCGTCACGACGACAGCATCTTGCATGCTGTCATCCGGCGGAGCGCACAGGTCTTCCCTTGCAAGGGTTTGCAGGATCATCACCTCTCGAAATCCATACAGGAGAGTTGAACAACTCGGTGAGCTATCAGACGCTATAAACCGATAAGCCCGATCAATTACGCATCAAACTGCGCGCTTGCGCGTCAGGGTCAAGTGAAATGCCGTAGAGGGATAAGCCACTGCTTTCACGCTGCTAAGACCCGCGGTTCAATTTGAATAAACCGCGACGCGGCAACACGATAACTCATTGAAGAAAAACAAGTTATCCCGATGAAATAAGGACATATTCCATGTGGAGCAAGATGGAGCGAGGCAGGCGAACTGGCACGATTTGACCCGGCCCAGACAGGCAGTCGGCAGACGAACGCCTTTTCTTCGCCGGTGCAGGGGAAAACGGCATCACTGAGACGCGAGTTCTTTGCTACGGTTCAAGACAGCGTCACAATGCCGGGTGTCCGGCGTTCGAGGTGCGAATCCTTTATGCGGCATTGATCGAGGCAGGCAAGGCCGCCTTCACCCAAACGCACACGGTCCTCCTGACGACGGCTGCCGGGGTGATCGCGATGCTGGCGGTCGTGGTATTCCTCACCCTCGCCGGGTATCGTAGCCTTTCCCGTGCGTCATCATTGACAGCCTTTTCCAGAGTATAGGACATGCAGATCATTGAGACCGAGCGCCTGATCCTCAGGCCGTTCCGGGAGGGCGATGCAGCGGACCTCTTCGCTTATCTGCGCGCGCCTACCGCCCCCTGCTTCCTCTCGCTCAAGCTCGCAGACCTGGCTGAGGCGGAGATCGAGGTCAGGAAACGCGCCCTCGACGAGGGCTGCGTGGCGATATGCCTGAAGCAGGCCGGTCAGGTCATCGGCGATCTGTTCGGCGGCGCCGGAGAAGATGAGGAAGACGAGACGGCCTCGGTCGGCTGGAACCTCAATCCGCAATTCGGTGGTCGCGGATATGCGTTCGAAGCTGCAAGGGCCCTGCTCGACCATCTTTTCCGGGCAAAGGGATTTCGCCGGCTTTATGCCTATGTCGAAGACCACAACAAGCCCTCGCAGCGCCTCTGCGAAAAGCTGGGCATGCGCCGGGAAGGTGTGTTCGTCGAGTTCGTATCGTTCACCAAGGACGATGCGGGCAATCCGATCTACGAAAACACCATGCAATACGCCATCCTGCGCCGCGAGTGGATGTCTGGTGCATCAGCAATTTGGCAACCGCTTGGCAAGACCGGCGTCGCAGGCGCCGAGACGTCGGGCGATGGCGTATAAACGGCGGTGGAGCCCTCCGAGGCAAATCGAGTCGGTTCAACCCAGCTGAATTCATTCGACGTAATGGCTAAAGCCGGATCCGATCTGATTGAATCGAAATCAGATCGGAACGGGCTCTCGTGGAGCGAATTTGGCATTGTCTCCGGTTTCTGAGAGCTTTCGCTCAAACGTCGAATTCGAAAGCTACACCCGCCGCCAGACCATTCGCGAGGCGCAAGCTTTCACAAAAAAGAACAAATTGAGGTTGCATAGAAGCGCGCATCTTTCATTTCGGGATCGGCAGTCAATGAAGTTACGGCATCTCGGCGGCTACATCGGGGCGCTCATCGCGGTGGCGATCGGCTGGCTCGCGTTCTCATGGCCTTGGCTGTCGGGGGAGGTGACCATCCCCTATGACGCAAAGGCGCATTTCCAGCCTCAGCTTCAGTTTCTGGCCAACGCTCTCCATACGGGGCAGTCGCCGTTCTGGGCACCGAACGTCTTCGGCGGATCGCCACAGATCGCCGATCCGCAGTCGCTGATTTTTTCGCCCGCCTTCCTTCTCGCCTATCTTGACCCCGCCCCGAGCTTCCGGCAACTCGATTTCTATTGCTTTCTGTTGCTGGGGCTCGCCGCTTTTTCGGTTCTGATGCTGTTCCGCGACCGGGGCTGGCATCCGGCGGCGGCGACGGTGGCGGCGCTAGGGGCAGCGTTTGGCGGCTCGGCGATCTGGCGCATCCAGCACATCGCGCAGATCGAAGCCTTCGCGTTCTTCATGCTCTGCCTGTGGCTTCTGGCGCGCGCGCTCGACCGCAAATCGATCCTGTACGGCACGCTCGCCGGTGTCGCGGCTTCGGGAATGATCATCCAGCCCGGACAGATCGCGCTGATCGGCGCCTATGTGCTGCTCGGCTATACCGTCCATTACTGGGCGACGGCGCCGCGCTTTTGGCAGTCGGTGCGCCAGAGCATCCTGCCGCTAGCCGGGGGAACCATCGCGGCCACGCTCATCGCGGCGGGGCCTATCGTGCTTGCCTTCCTTTTCGTGGAGCATTCGAACCGCCCTGAAATCCCGTTCGACGAGGCCGCGCGCGGTGCTCTGCATCCGGCGTCGCTCCTGACGACGCTCATTCCCGATCTTTTCGGCGTCAAGATCGAGGAGCCTTATTGGGGCCCGGCGAGCATCGAATGGCCCGCCGATTGGCTTGCGATGACGGAAAACATGGGCCAGCTCTATATCGGCGCGCTGCCCGTGCTTTTGCTGCTTGGCGTCGGCTTTATCAAGGGGCGCATCTTCGAGCGCGAAATCCGCTTCTTCAGCCTCGCCATCCTGGGCCTGCTGCTTTACGCGCTCGGCCGCTACACGGGCGTTTTTACGCTTCTCTATCACTATCTGCCCGGCGTGGACATGTTCCGCAGGCCCGCCGACGCCACCTATGCGCTCTGTGCCATGACGGCGATCCTTGGCGGCTACATGCTGCACCGTGTCCTTTCCGGCGCGGATGAGTTCACGCGCGAGCAGGCGAAGTGGCTCGCGTTGGGGATCGGGGCCTTGTGCCTTTCGGGCCTCGGTGTCGCGGCCTTTCATCAGCACTTCTTCGACGCGCTGGAGCCGGTTGCGCTGGCGCTCGCCGTCTTCGCGCTTGCCTGGGGCACGCTCGTCTTCGCGCGCCGATATGCCGTTGCAGGGCAGGGCGCGCTGGCGGTCCTCGCGCTTGGCGGTTTCATGACGGCCGATCTCGTCCTTAACAACGGCCCGAATCGTTCGACCGCGCTGCCGCCGTCCACCTATGACGAGTTGCGCGTCGATACGAAGAACGAGACGCTCGCGCTTCTGAAGGAGCGGTTGGCGCAGCCGCCGGGATCGGCACGGCGCGACCGGGTGGAACTTGTCGGCCTCGGCTTCGAATGGCCCAACACGAGCCTCGTACACAACTTCGACCATTCGCTTGGTTACAACCCGCTTCGCATCGCGGAATTCGTGGAAGCGATGGGCGATGTCGAAACGACCGCCGAAACCTATCAGCGCGAGTTCACGCCGCTGTTCCCGTCCTACCGTTCGACGCTCGCCGACATGATGGGCATTCGCTACATCGCTATCGATGCGCCCATCGAGCACCTCGACAAGCAGTTGAAGCCGGGCGATCTGAAGCTCGTCGGGCACACGAAAGACGCCTACATTTACGAGAACCCGCGCGCCATGCCGCGCGTGCTTTTCGCCTTCGACTGGCAGCCCGCGAACTTCACCCAGCTCAAGAAGGATGGCCGCTGGCCGGTCTTCGATCTACGGCGCACGGTGCTTTTCCACGCGGAACGGCCGCAAATGGTCGTGCTGCCGCCCAAACCCGTGTCGATGCCGGAGGCGCGGACGTCGCTCAAGTCCTATCGGAATACGGTCGTCGAGGTGGAAGTGGAAACGCCCGCCCCCGGCTTTGTCGTCCTGAACGACAACTGGCATCCTTGGTGGTTCGGCACGGTCGACGGCAAACCGGCCGACATCTACCGCGCGAATGTGCTGTTCCGGGCGATACAGGTGCCCGCGGGCAGGCATCTCGTGCGGTTCGAATTCAAACCTGTGGAAGGCGCGATCAGGGAAATCCGCGCGCGGCTAGAAGGGAAATCGCTTGAGCCGGGCCTGCCGCTCCGTCCGCCGCGGATCAGGCCTGAGGCCAGCCTGCCGGTTTCGCCGAAACCCGCTGGTTGAGAGCGGCGAAGGCCGGGCTTCGCAGCCAGTCGTATTCCCGGATGCGGGCGGCTCTGATGGGATCGCTTTCCCCATCGGCCCCGCCCGGCTTGGCGACGTGGCACATGATGAGAGGCCATGCGCCGGACGCGCTTTCGAGCCATCCCTGCCAAAGCTGCGGAAGGCTCGCTTTTTCGGAGAAGTCGTAAACGCCCGCGAAATCCGTGTTGGTGATGTGGCCGTGCTCCTCGGCGAGCTTCGACAGCCGCTCCGCCCCCGTTCGCGCGATCACCGCCGCCTTCGTGCCGCGCTTGATCTTAGGCGTGCAGATGCGAAGGCCGATGAGCCGCGCATTGCCCGCGTAACGGTCGGACAGGACGTCGACGAGAACCTCCGCCACACCGGGAAGATGATGCACGTGCTGGTGGCCGTCGACGAAGTGCGGCGCGGCGCCCATGCCCTCCTCGTAAATGAGGAGTTGCTTCGCGATGGCCTGACGCACGAGCTTGAGGTCGAGGCGGCGTGCGTGCGCCAACGCGATCAGCGTCGAAAGACGATGGTTCGGCTTTGCGCCTTCCGCGAACGGACTGGTGAGGTCGAGATGGAGACCGCCGGACAGCGGCGCGGTCCTCAATGAGCGAGCCGCGACCATCCATCGCGGCGAAAGCACCATGGCGCTCGCAGCGGTGACGACATCGTTGTCGGCCAGTTCGAGGATCGCGGCATCCACGCGTTCGTCCAGCGCGTAGTCGTCCGCGTTAATGATGATGTTTTTCATGAGAGCTAGCCTTGCGGCTGAGCGAAGGCCCAGAGCTTCGAGAGGAGGAACGTGGCGACAGCGACACCCAAGATCACGGCCGCAAGCATTGGAAGATAATAGGTTGGGCCGAATACGCGCAAGAGTTCCGCGTAGGCGGCCTGATTGATCGCGAACCCGGCAAAGGCGACGGCGAAGAAGCGACGCCTGGCCGTCGCGAGGCTGTCATGAGACACGGGAAAGGTAAAGCGCGAATGCCCCCCGAAACTGACGAAAAAGGCGATGCCGAAGCCGATTACGTTCGCGGCGAGCGGCGACAGGCCGAAAAGTTCCACCACGAGCGCCACGACGCCGAGATGCGTGAGCGCGGCGGCGCAGCCGACGGCGACGAAAATCGCGATCTGCCGCATCACGAGAGCCCGTCTTTAGCGGAGGCCCGCGCCTCTGCCACACATGGCGTCCCGTCGTGGACGGGGGAAGGCGCGTGTGGCGGAGACTTCGCGCGGTTATCCTCGGCGACGATGTAGATCGGGCGCTGCTTGGCCTCCTCGAAGGTGCGTCCGAGATACTCCGCGATGACGCCAAGCGCCAGAAGCTGCACCCCCGAGAGGAACATCATGCCGACGGCGAGCGTCGGCCAGCCCGGCACGCGGCTGCCTTGCACGTAGTGCTCGAACAGGAGGTAGCATCCGTAAAGGAATGCGATGCTCGATATGAGAAGTCCGGTCAGCGAAACGAGCCGCAGCGGCACGACGCTGAACGAGGTGAGGCCCGTAAAGGCGAGCTTGATAAGCTGCCGCCATGTGAATTTCGTAACGCCCGCAACGCGTTGCTCAGGCTGAAACGGCACGAAAACCGTGCGAAAGCCGACCCAGGCGAAAAGCCCCTTCATCTGCCGGTTGCGTTCCGGCAGGGCGTTGATGGCGTCGACAACCTTGCGGTCGATGAGTCGGAAATCGCCCGCGTCCGGCGGGATCACGACATTGCTGCCCGCCTGCATCAGCCAGTAATACCCGGCCTTGAAACAGCGTTTCAGCCAGCTTTCGAGGCGCTCGTTCTGAACGCCCGCGACGACCTCGGCGCCCTCGCGCCATTTGTCGAGGAACAGCGAGATAAGGGCAGGGGGATGTTGCCCGTCGGAATCCATCAGGATGACGGCATCGCCTTCCGCCGTCCGAAGCCCGGCCGATAGCGCGGCCTCCTTGCCGAAATTGCGGGAGAAGCGGACGTAGCGCAGCGAGGGCTGCTTCGCGCACAGGTCGAGCATCACCTCGCGCGTGCCGTCGGTGCTGCCGTCGTCGATGACAAGGATCTCGTGCGCCAAGCCGGTATTTGCCAGCGCATGGAAAATCGAGGAGACGACGATGGGCAGCCCTTCGCTTTCATTATAGGCGGGAAGGACGACCGAAATCAGTGGGGGGCGGCGCGTATCCATGAATACTCTGACAAGCATGCGCTTCTCGTGGCCCGATCCGACATCTGCATCGTTTGCGGCATCTCCGCGCGCAAATGTCAAACTCGCTCCACCAACGCAACTCACTTAGCTCATGACGCGCTCGCCCGCAATCAATGGGGCGGCGTCGCCGCGCCGGTTGCCTGAAGCGCGCGCGAGACAAACGGCCGGGGAAATCCCCGGCCGTTCCATGCAATCGGTATCTCGGCGGGCGTCAGCCGTGGGCCTTGTCGAACAACTCCTCGACATACTCCCAGTTGACGAGATTATCGACGAACGCTTCGAGATATTTCGGCCGCGCGTTGCGATAGTCGATGTAGTAGGAGTGTTCCCAGACATCGACGCCCAGAAGCGGCACGCCGCCATGCACGAGCGGGTTTTCGCCGTTCGGCGTCTTCGTGACTTCGAGCTTGCCGTCCTTCCACGTCAGCCAAGCCCAGCCGGAGCCGAACTGCGTCTTGCCCGCCTCGATGAACGCCTCGCGGAACTTGTCGTAGCCGCCGAGATCGCTGTCGATCTTCGCCGCGAGCTTGCCGGGCAGCGATTTGCCGCCGCCGTTCGGCTTCATCCACTTCCAGAAGTGCAGATGATTGTAATGCTGGCCGGCGTTGTTGAACAGCGGCTGGTTCTTGCCGTAGGCCGCCTTGACGATGTCCTCGAGGCTCTTGTCTTCGAGGCCGGATCCCTTGAGCAGGTTGTTGCCCGTGTCGACGTAGGCCTGATGGTGCTTGTCGTGGTGATATTGCAGCGTCTCCGCCGACATATAGGGCTGCAAGGCCTCGTACGCGTAGGGGAGGGCGGGAAGTTCGAATGCCACGTGCTTCTCCTTTTTGTTGAACCTGCTTTTGATCTTGCTTCAAAAACTAGGTTCCCGAGGAAAGGTTCACAAGCGCCGGCGGACGAGCTTCAGGTAAAAAGAAAGAGAGGTATGCAGCCCCTGAACTGCATACCTCCCGTGTGGGCCGAGGAAAGGTTCGTGATGGTTAACCGTCAGGGATCGGATGAATGGGAGATTGCGCTTTTCCACCTGAACGGCACATGAATGTTTCGTTCAGTTTCATTAACCATACGCGAAGCGGAATACGCGTCTGCGGGGTGCGCGATCCATGGTCAGATCAGCGCAAGCTCGGCGAGCGCGGCGCGCATCTCCGGCGGCATCGCGCCTTCTTCGGCGGCCGCTTTGGCATTCAGGTCGCGCGGCGCTTCGCTCTCGGCGAGATAGCGCCAGCCTTGAAACGCGCGGCGCGGTACCGGCTCCGTCGGCACGAGTTGCGGGTCCAGTTCGAAGCCGCAGCGCATGATGCCGTCCGCGCCGCGAATTTCATGCAGCGTCACGATCCCCTGGCGGACGCGGACAAAGCCGCCCATCACCCAATAGAGCGATGACCCCTCGCCGAAGCCGTCGCGGCGGGGCGTCTGGCGCGTCGTGTGGATGAGCGCATCTCCGGCCGCGAGGCGCTGCTTCTGCCAGTCGGCGAGCGCTTCGACGCTGTCGCGGCCCACGCAGAGCTTCAGGATGTGTACGGTGGACATGCGGCGCGGTGAGTGTGTGCGGGCGAACGGCGGAGTTATGCGGTAGACGCCCGATCATACGGAGGCGGCTGGACAAACACAATCGCCCCTTCAGCGGCACGAGACCCGCGCAAGCTTGCATGGCGATAAGTCTCGCGTGCTCATGCTCGCGAGGAAAAATGATCGAAGTTTGCGTACTGGAGCGATGCTTTTTATGCGGCTTCGACAGGAGGTTCGGTCCGAACGCCTATCGAGCACGCTATTGCAAAAGCTGGGACGTCATTATCTGCAACGTCTGCCGGAACTCGCTTGCAGACGGCATTGTGCCGACGCCTGTGCTTCTGGACCGTCTTGCGTCCCTTGGCATCGAGCCGAAGCCCAACGCCAGGGGGTTGATCGACATTCCCGATTAGGCAGGGGGAGCGCGGAAGCTTAGGCAAGCCCATCGAAAAGCGCCGTCGACAGATAGCGCTCGGCGAAGCTCGGCACGATGATGACGATGTTCTTGCCTGCGTTCTCGGGCCGCGAGCCGACCTCAATCGCCGCCGCGATGGCCGCGCCCGAGGAGATGCCGACCGGAATGCCTTCGAGCCGCGCGACGTGACGCGCCGTCTCCAGCGCCGTCGCGCTGTTGACCTTCACGATCTCGTCGATCACATCGCGATCCAGCACGCCCGGCACGAAACCCGCGCCGATGCCCTGAATCTTGTGCGGACCGGGGTTGCCGCCCGACAGCACCGGCGATTCCTCCGGCTCCACCGCGATGATTTTCAGGCTCGGCTTGCGCGGCTTGAGCACCTGGCCCACGCCCGTGATCGTGCCGCCCGTGCCGATACCGGACACGACGATGTCGACCTTGTGCTCGGTGTCGTTCCAGATTTCCTCGGCGGTCGTGCGGCGATGGATTTCCGGGTTGGCCGGGTTTTCGAATTGCTGCGGAACCACGGCGTCCGGATATTCCGCGAGAAGCTCGTTCGCCTTCGCCACCGCGCCCTTCATTCCTTGCGCGCCCGGCGTCAGCACGAGTTCCGCGCCAAGCAGCGCCAGCATCTTGCGCCGCTCGATGGACATCGTTTCCGGCATGACGAGGATGAGCTTGTAGCCGCGCGCGGCGGCGACGAAGGCGAGGGCGATGCCGGTATTGCCGGAGGTCGGCTCGATCAGCGTGCTCTTGCCCGGCTCGATCTTGCCCTGCTTTTCGAGCGAGTCGATGAGCGACACGCCGATACGATCCTTCACGCTGGCGATGGGGTTGAAGAATTCGAGCTTCGCGAGGAGGTGCGCCTTGACGCCTTTTTCCTTCGCAAGCTTGTCGAGTCGGACGATGGGCGTGTCGCCGATGGTCTCGGTGATGGACCCGTAGACGCGCCCCCGTCCTGGTGTGTGGTTCTTCTCAGCCATGACACTCTCCCGGTTTCGATGTGACGCGCCCCTGCGCGCCCGGATTTCGACAAGACACACGGAACCATAACCCTCGGCATCGCGCGCCGACGCAATGCCCGGCGTTACGCATTCGTGAACGCTCCTTGCGAATACTTACGCTTCGGTGAGATTTTGACCAGATGAACATGGCTGCACTGACAAAAAAGGAATTACGCCTGTGCAGATCGACTGGATTCCGTTTTATTTTGTTACGGGCGAACCCAATCGCAAAACGGACATTGCGCCGATAGCCTTGTTTCTGTAAAGCGCGTGCGAAACGAAGGTGGTGCTTGCGTCGCGTTTGCCGACGATCAAAGGCCTTCTTTCAGAAGCGCCAGTTGCACGGTGCCCGGCTTCATCCTGTAAAAGATGTGGCCGCCGATTTGTGTCACCTTGATCAACTCATGCCGCCAAGAAGGATGAACATAGGTCGCGTGGTAATGCGTGGCATAGCTCACTTCGTCGAGCCAAACCTCGCCCGCGATCACCTGCTTCGCGAGCTTCACCGCCGTTGCCCATTCCTTGCGTTCCTTAACGGAATTTCGCTTGCCGGTGCAGGTGAACGAGAACTGGCAGCCGGTGCGCCGCCGCTCGCCCTGATAGACGACGCCGCAAATGGTCTTCGGGTAGAACGGGCTTCTGATGCGGTTCATCACAACCTGCGCGACGGCGATCTGGCCCTTCGCCGGTTCGTCGCGCGCCTCGAAATAGATCGCGGTGGCCATGCAGCGCAGCTCGCGCGCGCGAAATTCGTCTTCGGTCAAGCCGCCGAACAACGTCTTCGGCTGCTCCGGCGAAAGGCTCGCGTTCCTGAGCAGCCCGGCCCATTCCGGCTCGCGCGATTCCGGCGGGGTCGGTGCGTCCAGCGCTTCGTCGCGCGGTGCGAATGCGGTCATGAACAGCGAGGCGCTCGCCAGCGCCGCGGTTTGCGTCGGATCGAAGGCAGCCTTCGCGGGATCGAGGCGCAAAGGATTGGCCTTCATGCGGCGCGCGATCGTGTCCGTGCCGACGACTTTCAGCGCGTAGGCGAACTTGTCGGCGCGAGGGCCTTTCTGGCTGTCGTAAAAGAGGTGCGCGACCTGCGGTGTAAGCGGCTCCGCCACTTCGGCCGTTTCGACGAGGGTGGGAGAGACCTGCGAAACGCCTGTCGTGGTCAGCAGCGTGACGCGGTAATCGATGGCGCGGCGGATGTCGGGATCGCGCCACGCATAACCGCCGATGGCAAAAATACCGGCGAGCATCGTATAGCCGGCAAGTTTAACGAAAGACCGGCGTGCTTTCAGTGTGAGTGGAACGGCATGCGGCGCTTCGACCGCGAACGTCGGCTTCCGGATGACCTCGAATTGCTGCCGGGGTCGCGAAACGAGCGCCCTGCTTTGCCCCTGATCCCCGGTCATCGGACGACTGCTTCTCATCGACACTCCTACGCAACGCAGACCATAACGCCCGACGGTTAACAGCCGGTTAGGCGACGCCAAACAATTCGAGCTATCCAGCTATAGCTTCGTTGGTGTCAAAATTACGGAAGTGCTTTACGGCGGGCGTTCAGGCGCTGCGAGACGGTGTGCGCGAAACGCGGAACTCGGCGGCGGCGCGCCGGATCGTGGTAAACGGACGGTTATTCCAGTCGTTAAAGAATTCGCGTTCTGCGAGGGCAAGACCCTTGCGGCCGAACTCCGAAGCGATTTCGGTTTCGACCCAGTTGCGCGCCTTGACGGCGCGAAGTCGCGCGAGGCGGCCGTCCTCGCGTAGCCATGCCTCATGCCGGGCGAATGCCTCGAACAGCGGCGACAGGCCCGCGCCGCTCGTGACCGATACGGCAAGGCATTCCGGGGTCCACACATCCGCGTCGCGATGGGCCAGCGACAACGCGCCTTTGAGGTCGGACAGCGCGCGCGTGGCGGCGGCGCCGATATCGGCCTTCGTGACGACGGCGACATCGGGGATTTCGGCGATGCCCGCCTTCATGAACTGGAGCGAATCCCCCGAAGCGGGCTGAATGCACAGCACCACGGTATCTGACACGGACGTGATGTCCGTCTCGGACTGGCCGACGCCGACACTTTCGATGATGACGCGGTCGTAGACGGCACGGAGCAGGATCGCGGCGGGGTAGGCGATGTCGGCGAGGCCGCCGAGGCGGTTGCGCGCGGCGACCGAGCGGATGAACACGCCGTTATCCTCGGGGTCGCTTCGCATGCGCACGCGGTCGCCCAGCAACGCGCCGCCACTCGCGCGTGACGACGGATCTACCGCGAGCACGGCAACCGTCTGCCCCGCCTTGCGCCATCCCGCGATGAGCGCGTTGATCATGGTGGACTTGCCCGCGCCGGGCGGCCCGGTGATGCCAAGGGCGATGCCCTTCGGCTCTTCATAGGCTTGGTCGAGCAGGCTCGCTGCCGGTCCGGGATTGGCCTCGATAGAAGACAACGCCGCAGCGACCGTTCCCTTGCCGCCTTCGCGGATGGCGTCGAGCGTGGGAAAGAGTGAAGGCGCGTTCGCTGTCATGCGCTCGTCCGGCGAAGTATTTTGCGTTAGCGTGCGCCGATCAGCGCTCGTCCGCTACCGAGTTAACTCCCGCGCTGTCCCATCGTCCATTGGCCGAAAGAGCAAGCGCGGGCTTTTTTCGGTCAGCGGTCTTCGAGGCTCCGGTTTGCGGCCTTCTTGCTCGCGATGGCTGCCTGCGCGGCCGCCAGGCGTGCCACCGGCACGCGGAACGGCGAGCAGGACACATAGTCGAGGCCGATGGTCTCGCAAAACGCGATGGACGCGGGGTCGCCGCCGTGCTCGCCGCAGATCCCGAGCTTCAGCTCGTCGCGCGTGGCGCGCCCGCGCTCGGCCGCAAGCTTGACGAGTTCGCCGACGCCGACCGTGTCGATCGAAACGAACGGATCGGCCGAGTAGATGCCCGCCTTCAGATAATCGCCCAGGAACGCGCCCGAATCGTCGCGGCTGATGCCGTAGGTCGTCTGCGTGAGGTCGTTCGTGCCGAAGGAGAAGAACTCCGCCGCTTCCGCGATCTCGCCCGCCCGAAGCGCGGCGCGCGGCAGTTCGATCATGGTGCCGACCTGATAGTCGATCTTCGTGCCGGTGTGCTGCTGGACGTCGTTGGCCACGCGGACGATGATGTCCTTGATGATGTCGAGTTCTTTCTTCGTGGCGATCAGCGGCACCATGATTTCCGGAACGACAGGCTTCCCGGTACGCTTCCCGGCTTCGACGGCGGCCTCGAAGATGGCGGCCGCCTGCATTTCAGCGATTTCGGGATAGGTGATCGCGAGGCGGCAGCCGCGATGGCCGAGCATCGGGTTCTGCTCGGTCAACTGGTTGACGCGCGCGCGAAGCGTCGCCGGATCGATGTCGAGCGACTGCGCAAGCTCTGTGATTTCCGTGTGGCCGTGCGGCAGGAACTCGTGGAGCGGCGGGTCGAGAAGCCGGATCGTGACCGGCAGGCCCTGCATGATCTCGAACAGGTCGATGAAGTCCTGACGCTGCATGGGCAAAATCTTCGCGAGCGCGGCGCGGCGGCCTTGGGTATCGGTCGCCACGATCATCTCGCGCATCGCCATGATGCGGTCGGTGTCGAAGAACATGTGCTCTGTGCGGCAAAGGCCGATGCCCTCCGCGCCGAACTTGCGTGCCTGCTCGGCATCGCGCGGGGTGTCGGCGTTGGTGCGCACCTTCATGCGGCGCACGCCATCGGCCCATTCCATGAGCTTGGCGAAGTCGCCCGTAAGCTCCGGCTGGCGCATCGCGATTTCGCCCACCATAACCTGACCGGTCGAGCCGTCGACCGTGATGATGTCGCCTTCCTTGAGCGTGACGCCCGAGGCCGATACGGTCTTCAATTCGGCGTTGATGCGAAGCGCCGATGCCCCCGACACGCAAGGCCGTCCCATGCCGCGCGCGACCACCGCCGCGTGGCTCGTCATGCCACCGCGCGCGGTGAGAATGCCTGCCGCCGCATGCATGCCGTGGATGTCTTCGGGGCTCGTCTCGTTGCGGACGAGGATGACGCTCTTGCCGAGCGCCTTCAGCTTCTCGGCGTCGTCAGGCGAGAACACGATTTCGCCCGAAGCCGCACCCGGCGAGGCGGGCAGGCCGATGGTGAGGATGTTGCGCGTCGCCTTGGGGTCGATGGTCGGATGCAGAAGCTGGTCGAGTTGCGCCGCCTCGATGCGGCCGATGGCGTCCTCGCGGCTGATGAGGCCCTCGTTCGCCATATCGACGGCAATCTTGAGCGCGGCGGGCGTCGTGCGCTTGCCGTTACGGCATTGCAGCATCCAGAGCTTGCCTTCCTGGATGGTGAATTCGATGTCCTGCATGTCTCGATAATGGTTTTCGAGCGTCTGGCAGATCGCCACGAACTCATCGAAAGCCTCCGGCATCACGGTTTCGAGCGAGGGCTTGTCGCTGCCGGCCTCGACGCGTGCGACTTCGGTGATGTTCTGCGGTGTACGGATACCCGCCACCACGTCCTCGCCCTGCGCGTTCACGAGAAACTCGCCGTAGAGCCGCGCCTCGCCGGTGGACGGGTTGCGCGTGAAGGCGACGCCGGTCGCGCTGGTGTCGCCGCGATTGCCGAACACCATGGCCTGAACGTTAACGGCAGTGCCCCAGCTTTCCGGGATGTGGTTCAACTCACGATATTTTATGGCGCGGGCGTTGTGCCAGCTGTCGAAAACGGCCGAGATGGCGCCCCAGAGCTGCTCCTCGATGTTCTGCGGGAACGGTTTGCCGAGCTTCCTCTCCACCACGGACTTGTATTGCTCGATCAGCGATCGCCAATCTTCGGCGGTGATGTCGGTGTCGAGGTCGTAGCCGTTCTGATGCTTGTAGTGTTCGAGGATTTCCTCGAAGTTCTCGTGCTTCACGTCGAGAACGACGTTTGAATACATCTGGATGAAGCGGCGGTAGCTGTCATAGGCGAAGCGGGGGTCGCCGGAGCGGGCGGCGAGCCCTTCAACCGTCTCGTCGTTGAGGCCGAGATTGAGGATCGTGTCCATCATGCCGGGCATCGACGCGCGGCTGCCCGAGCGCACCGAAACGAGAAGCGGGTTCGTGGCATCGCCGAGCACCATGCCGACAGTCTCGCCGATATGGCGCACCGACTGATCGACCTGAGCCACGAGGCCTTCCGGCATCTGCTTGCCGTTCGCGTAATAGGCGTTGCAGACCTCGGTCGTGATCGTGAAGCCGGGCGGCACCGGGAGGCCGAGATTCGACATCTCCGCGAGATTGGCACCCTTTCCGCCCAGAAGCTCGCGCATCTCGGCCGAGCCATCGGCCTTGCCGGCTCCAAAGCGGTAAACGAATTTTTGCGCGCCCGACATTTCATTGCTCCGATTTTCGCCGGCGGCTGCGCCCGAGCCGTCGCCAGATTGTCCTTCGCGGGAGCCTGCCGCAGCCGTTTCCCGGGGGTTCCGTCGCCCGTTCATGATCGTGGCGAAACTTTCTGCAAGACGCAGATTGGTTTCAAGGATTTTGACGGTCATGTCTAAGGCAAGGCTGAGGGGATGGAAGCTGGCCATGGATCAGCTCACGTCTCACATATAAATGGTACGGCTCTGGTGCCCCGATAGGCTTGCTCGCATGATCGGCGCTCCTGACGGACGCAGGTGAGCCGACTCAAGAGTGTGTGTAACGGGGACATAGCGCATTCTCAAGCGTGGTAACACTCGAAGGGCGCCACCGCAAATGGTTAGCCTCGTTTTTGGCGGAGGCGCGGAAATCGTGAACGGAATTTCCGCCGCTCTTGCCCGGCGACGGGTGATCGGGAGCGGCCGACGGCGCCACATCCGAAACCGCGCGACCAATGGCGCGAAACGGTTACCTTGCGCCGTATACGCCGGCCGACGTGCTTTGGAGTCGGCCCGTTGCTTGCAATTGGAAGCAGGCAGGGGAGCCTATCGATAAAAGAACGCTATAATTAGAATAGTTCTAGTCTTAATATTTAATTCTGCATTGACTTTTGGTTTTGTTCTTATGTAGCTGTATAAGGGGGGCGCATATTATTAACGCTTGCGTTGCACAATTCAGCGAAGAGGCCTGCGTTAACCGGTGTTTGGAAGAGAACCTTTAGCCTCGTGCAGTATCTTCCCCCGCGGCGTCGGCGCAAATCATATCCGGAGCCATCATGTCCTACGATGACACGCTTTCCAATCTGCTTCACGCAATGCGTCACGGCGACAAGGTTGCCGAGCAGCTTCTGCATGGCTCAAACGGTTCGCTTTTCGATCCGATGGCTCAGGTTGGCCTGCTCGATCGTGCCACCGTCTCCGATCGCCGCTTCTGGACGGGTGCCGCCATCGGAGCGGCGGCCGTGCTCGTGGCGGTGGCCGTTCGGAACAGGAAAGCGCTGACGATTGTGAAGGATGATGGGGATGCGCCGCTCACGAACGGCGAAGGACTGCGGAGGTCCAACGGACGCTATTAAGAAAATACCCAAGGAGAAAAAAATGTCGCACAAGCACCATCTTTCCGGCGAGGCTGCGGATGCGGCACTTCGCTTCGGAGCTTTCGGCGCCCTCATAAGCGGCGGTATCGTTGCGGGCCAGTCCATTTCGGCCGCGCAGCAGGGAGACAAGTCGGCTCCGCAGGCGGTGACCGATACGCTCGCCGCTGCGACGAAAGCCGGTATCGCGGCCGCAGTCGGCGGCGCCGCCGCGGCGGCAATCGGCGGCCACGGTTTCTCGCGCGTGGCGTCCTTTCTCGCAGGCGCCGCGGCGGCGGCCTGGGTCATGTCGCCTCCGACGCGACCGGACAACCGGGGGAAGCCTTCGCAAAAGCCCGGCGACGATATCATCCTCGCGTCATCGACACAGGGGGCGAACCCGAAGACGGTCTGATATCGCGCACGAGATCGCGCATCGCACAGGAAATCGAGCCCCGGACGTCAGTCGACGGGCTACCATGCAGGAGATAGTCATGAGCGACCACAACAACGAAAACAAGACGTATTCCGCGCAGGGGCCGAACACGGCTCAGGCTCCGCAAGGATGGTATCCGGGCTATCCGGCGGCGGGATATGGCGCGCCTTATGGTCATCAGGGCTGGGGGCCTGCCGCGCAGCCGCAGCCGCAGCCGCAGGAACAAGGCGGCCAGCCGCAGGCGCCGGGCTGGTACGGTCCCGCTCCCGTCTACGGCCCTCATCCCTGGTTCGGGCATCACCACCACCCGCATTTCCAGCCTTACGGTTACGGTTATGGTCCGCAGCCGTCGCCCCAGGCGGAAGCTCAGGCCCAGCAGAAAGCGAACAGCGGCTTTTTCTCGTCGGGCTTCGACATTCATAACGACGCGCTGGTCAAGGGCGTCGTGATCGGCGCCGGCCTGACCTATCTTCTGACAAACGAGACGGTGCAGAAAAACCTTATCGGGGCGGCGGTGAAGCTCTGGTCGACGCTTCAAGGCGGGGTGGAAGAAGTGAAGGAGCGGTTCCGCGATGCGGAAGCCGAGATTCATACCGACGGACACCAGCAATAGCCCTCGGCAGCAGCGCACGGAGCGAAGGGTAAAGCCAGCTTCGCGCCTTGCGCGTGCCGTGATTTCGCATTCGATACTCCCGCTGGTGGCGCACATGATCGAATGCAAAATCGGACTTACTGGAAACAAATAGCGGGTGCTGTTCGAGCGCCTCGGCTTGCTTGCGAGTGCGTCTCCGGGGGTAGTCAGATTTTAATGCGCCATAGCGCTTTGGCGGGGGAAACGACGCATGACGATTCGCATTGTCCACGAGACGCCGACACGCCTGCGGTTTCGGCTCGCCGACGCCGCGTCGATGGGGCAGCGTATCGCGGCCAGCATCGAAACGCTGCCGGGTGTCGCGTCGGTTCGCCTCAATGCGCCTGCGAAAAGCCTCGTCGTGCATCATGACGGAGACCGGCGCACGCGCCTCGGCATCCTGAGCGCCGTCAACCACCCCGCTCCGCTGGACGCCGTCCCGGCGGCAAGCGAGGACGAAGGCCCCGACCTCGGTCATGTGTTTGTTTCGGGCGGCATCCTTCTGGGGAGTTTCATCCTGCCGCCGCCGCTGCGCGCGCTTGTCTCGGCGGCGAATGTCGCGCCCGTCGTGGTGCGCGGCGCGCGCAAGCTCGCCAATCGCGGCGTCACCGTCGAGGTGCTCGATGCCATCGCAATCACGCTGCCCGCAACCCGGCGGGACTGGCGCACCGCGAACTTCACCCGTTTCCTGCTCGACCTCGGCAGTTACATCGAGGCCAGCACGTCGAAACGGTCGGACGCGCTGCTGCGCAACCTTCTCAAGGCCCGTCCGGAAGCTGTCACGGTGGAGACCGACGACGGCGCGCTTCGAACTATCCCCTATGACGAGGTGACCGAAGGCATGCGCGTGGTCGTCAATACGGGCGACCGCATTCCGGTGGACGGCGTCGTCCTCTCGGGCAATGCCTGGGTGAACCAGTCCGCCGTCACGGGTGAGAGCCTGCCGATCCCGCGTGAGGAGGGCGGCGAGGTGCTGTCCGGTTCGGTCGTGACCGAAGGCCGTCTTGTCATCGTGGCCGAGCGTGTCGGCGACACCACGACCACGGCGCGGATCTCGCGCTATATCCTCGACGGCTTGACCGATCCGACCGGCATCCAGAGCGAGAGCCATCGCCTCGCCGATCGCCGCGTGTTCATAACCCTCGCTTCGGGGGCTGGCGTCTTCGCCGCGACGGGCGACTGGCGGCGGCTTGAATCGGTGTTTCTTGTCGACTATTCCTGCGCGGTGAAATTCGGAACGCCCATCGCGCTCAAGTCCGCCATGTATCGCGCCGCGAAAGAGGGCTGTCTCATCAAGAACGGGCACGCGCTCGAAACGATCGGCACCGTCGATACCGTCGTATTCGACAAGACGGGTACGCTCACGCACAACACGCTCGAAGTGACGGACATCCATCATCCGACCGACTCGGATCTCGACGACGAGGCTCTTCTCGCGCTTGTCGCCTCGCTTGCCGAGCATACAACGCATCCCGTTGCCGCCGCTGTCGTCGACGTCGCCCGCCGCCACCGTCTGGCGCATATCAGTCACGAAGAGGTGGATTTTCTCGTCGGCCACGGCATCGGCTCGCATGTCCACGGGCAATCGATCCGTATCGGCTCGCGTCATTATCTCGAAGAGCATGAGGGCGTTTCGTTCGCGAGCGCGGAAGCGATCATCGAGCGGCTGGCCGCAGCGGGCAAGTCCATGCTGTTCGTGTCGGCGGAAGGCCGGCTCATCGGCGTCATCGGTCTGCGCGACCGGCTTCGCGAGGAAGCGCTGCCCGTGCTGCGCCAGCTTCGCGAGAACGGCGTGAAGTCGATCATCATGATCACCGGCGACCACGAGGCGAAGGCGAAGCAGATCGGCCAGATCCTCGAACTCGACCGCGTCTATCACGACCAGAAGCCGGAGGACAAGGCGAGCATCATCGAAGCGCTGAAGGCGGAGGGCCGCGTTGTGGCATTCGTCGGCGACGGCGTGAACGACGGCCCGGCGCTCATGGCCGCCCATGTGGGCATCGCCATGCCGCGCGCCGCCGATATCGCGCGGGCGACCGCCGACATCCTGCTTCTCGACGACAGGCTCGACGGTCTCGCCAAGCTTCGTGGCCTCTCCGGCGAGACCCTGAAGCTCATCCGCTCGAATTTCCGCGCGTCGGTGGGCATCAACTCCGCGATCATGGCGCTCGCCGTTCTCGGCAGGCTGTCGCCCATCGCGACGGCCTTCCTTCACAACGGCACCACCATCGGCATCCTCTTGCGCGCGCTCGCCGCGAACAGACTGCCATCGAAGCGAGAGACCGCCCGCATCGCACCGCCGCGCAGCCTGCCGGTGCCGTCACGCCATCCGAGGATGAACTGAGGCGCGCAAAAGGGCATATACTCGTCGTTAAGGAACAACGCTGGAGCGGTACTACTTGGGCCGCAATCGGTAAAGCCCACGAAACGACGACGAGGATCAATATGAGAAAGCGAAATTTAAGTCATTTTTTGACGAAGCCGCGAGGAAGGCTCGAAAACACGGATACGAACATGACGTTTTCGATGCCGCGCGCGACCGCCGCACGCTTGCGGGACGCAGCGGTGGCAAGAGGGACGGATATGCAGGGGGTCATCGAACTGGCTGTCGACGAATGGCTTGCACGCCAGACGCAAGTTTCAGAGGCTTCGCGATAGCAACGCAACGTAATCCCGCCCTTCGACGCAGCGGTCTGAGGTCCAGGTCGAAACAGGCCGGTTGCGGTCATTTTAGCCCGCCGAGCGCGGGTCCGCATTCTTTCCGCATTCTTAAGGTCAGGCACCGGACAATTCTCCGGCGTCAGCTTGGGGTAAGCCCTCCCGGTCAGCGTCGGCCCGCACTGGCTCAAAGCCGTACTTGATTTTGCAATGAAAATGCGCGATTGCTAGATCAGCCTGCGTTTAATAGGACTCGATTTGACGCAGAAAAGCTGATCGACAACAGAAATTTACAGCGTTGTGCCGCGTCTGATTTACGGCACGAGGCTGGTGAAATGGGCGCTGCCGCTCGGACGAAGAGAACGCGCCGGAGCCTCACGGACGCTTCCCGGACTTGAGACCGTCGGTGCCGTAAGGCGAGGCTGCTGAAGACTCACCCTGTTTCAAACTATTCTCGAAAAAACCTTGATCCAGATCAGAACGCTGCTATTCAGTAGGAGTAAGGATAGCTTGACACATGCCTTGTCAAGCTAGACTGACATAAGAGGTGCCCAGCGCCGCGCGCCGCTTGCGGCCGCGCCGGGGTGCCATAGAACAGAAGGCGCGCTTTATGGCGCATGCGAATGCGGGCCTCATCGGTCCCAATGCGATAATCCGGGTTGCCGAAACGCTTCGCGAGCGGTTGGGCGACGATACGGCTCGGGATATCTTCGCTCGCGCGAAGCTTGAGGAGCGGCTTGCGACGCCGCCCGAAAGCATGGTCCCGGAAACGGAAGTCTGCGCGCTGCAAACGGCTCTTTTCGATGGGCTCGCCGGAGAAGACGCGAAAAGGATATCCTTCGAAGCCGGGCTCCGCACGGGAGACTATCTCCTGGCGCGCCGCATTCCGAAATTCGCGCAGTTCGTCCTGAAGCGCCTGCCGCCGCGCATGGCCGCCCGCACGCTCCTTTCGGCCATCGGCAAGCACGCCTGGACGTTCGCCGGAAGCGGCACCTTCGAGTCGAAGGCCGGCTACCCGGTGCTGGTTTCCATCGCCAATTGTCCGCTCTGCCGTGGCCGTCACAGCACCGAGCCGCAATGCGACTTCTACACCGGTACGTTTCAACGCCTGTTCGAGACGCTCGTCAGCCGCAATACCACTGTCCGCGAGATCGAATGCGAAGCGGCGGGCGGCAAAGCCTGCGTCTTTGAAATTGCGTGGCCGAAGACCGCGGCCCAAAAAGCAGAACACGCCCCCGCAGCCCATCGTCAACGGGAATTAGCATCATGATTCCAGGTATCGCGAAATACTTCCACGCACGGGTTCCCCGCTATACGAGCTATCCGACCGCGCCGCATTTTACGGGCGAAGTGGACGCGAAGCGCTACGGCACGTGGCTGTCGCGGCTCGACCCCGACATGGACCTTTCGCTTTACCTCCACATCCCGTTCTGCCGCCGCATGTGCTGGTATTGCGGCTGCAACATGCGCGTGATCGCGCGTTATGCCCCCGTCACGGAATACGTCGAGACGCTTATCAAGGAAATCGACCTCGCCTGCGAAAAGCTCCCGAAGGGCGGCATGAAGGTGCGCCACATTCATTGGGGTGGCGGCACGCCGACGGCGCTGAACGGCGAAGACATGGTCCGCATCCATGAAGCGGTTGCGAGCCGCTTCGACATTCTGCCGAACGCCGAAATCGCGGTCGAGATCGATCCGCGCACCTTCACGCAGGACAACGCGGACGCGCTCGGCAAGATCGGCTGCACCCGCGCCAGCCTCGGCATTCAGGAATTCGACACCACGGTTCAGGAGGCGATCAACCGCGTCCAGCCGATGGAAGTCATCGAAGATACGATCCGCATGCTGCACGAGCAGAATGTGAGGGGGCTCAACTTCGACCTCATGTACGGCCTGCCGCACCAGACGGCCGAGATGCTCACCCGCACGGTCGAGCAGGCCGCCACGCTCAACCCGGATCGCATCGCTCTGTTCGGCTATGCGCATGTGCCGTGGATGGCGAAGAACCAGCGCATGATCCCGGAAGACGCGCTGCCGACAGCGTTGATGCGCTTCGAGCAGGCGACGGCGGCGGGCGACGCGCTGGAAGCGGCGGGCTACATCCGCATCGGCCTCGACCACTTCGCGAGGCCGGAGGACAGCATGGCGATCGCGCTGCGCGAGGGCCGTCTGTACCGCAATTTCCAGGGCTACACAGACGACCTCGCGGGCGCCATCGTGGCCTTTGGAGCGAGCGCCATCTCGGAGACCCCGGACGGCTTCATGCAGAATATCGTCGAGACGGGCGCCTACTCGCGCGCGGTGAACTCGGGCGAGCTTCCCGTGGCGAAGGGCGTCACGTTCCGTGGCGAGGACAAGCTGCGCTCGGCGATCATCGAGCGCCTGATGTGCGATATGGAAGTCGACCTCGACGAGATGCGCCGCCTTCACGCGCCGAACCGCGACGAATTCTACGACGAGCTTGCCCAGCTTCGCGCGCTCCAGGATGAAGGGCTTTGCGAACTCGACGGCAGCAAGGTGCGCGTGCCGGATGGGGCGCGGCCTGCGCTTCGCGTGGTTTGCTCCGTTTTCGACGACTACCTTCAGCAGAACCAGGAGATGCGGCACGCCGCTGCCGTTTGACGTTCTTGAAACGCCTCTGTCGCGTGCCACGCTCTGCGCGGCACGCTTTCAGCCTTCGCATCCGTGAAGAAAGCTTGCCGCAGGCTTTTGCGTGCCACGCTTGCGCGGCACGCTGCGGGGGCCCGTTTTTCAGCGGTCGAAGCGGTTGACCCTTCAAACAGCGCGGGCGACCTTGACAGGCATGTCCGCCGTCTCCGGCGTGTGGATCGCACCGTCCTCGTGCCACTCCTCGTAAGCCGGGATGTCGCTCTCGGCCTCCGCCCATGGCACGGCGTGCGACATCCACATGCGCTGGCTCGGACGCTCGCCCGGATCCTCGTCGAGGGTGGCGACCCGCAGCGTCACATAAGGCTTGTCTGGATATTCGGCGACGATTTGCGAACCGCAGATCGAGCAGAAGCGCCGGAATTTTCCCGGCGAGGATTCATAGCAGGTGAGCTTGTCCTCGCCCGCGATCCAGTGAAAATGTTCCCGCGCCACCTTGGCGGAAACATTGAACGCCGATCCATGCGCCTTTCGGCAACTCCGGCAGTGGCAGACGCGGATCGGCGCGTCGAGACGCTCGACCTCATAGCGTACGCTGCCGCAGAGACAACTCCCATTCACGCTCATCGCACCGTCCTCGTAGCTAGACGCGCCTTTTTCACGCGCGCTGTTTCCACCTTCGCCCGCTCTTGTTTTTTCTGCAAAGTTGGCGGCGCGGCCCAAGGTTCCATCCCGTGGTGTATATTTCGCTGACGCTCCCGCGCCAACCCGCCCGCTTCAGCGCGACTGCGTGCTCGGGAACACGCTGCCATGCACATGAAAGGCTGCGTCTTCGTCGTCGGCGAAGTGCGCGTCCCAAGCTGAATAAGCCTCCTCGACGATGTACGGGCCGCCTCCCTGATTGGGCCGCGACGAGAATAGCACGAATCGGCTCACGGTGAACGGATCGCAGGCGAAGCCGCCATGCCGCGCGAGGTAGTCGGCGGCGGCAAAGGGACTGACATTGCGCAGCCGGGCGAGCGTCACATGCGGGGTGAAGTTGCGCGGCTCCGGTGGCAGACCCGCTACGCGTGCCGCGCGTTCATGCGCCCTTTGCAGCGTTTCCAGCGCGGGCGATGGCTTTACACCCGCCCAGAGAGAACGCGGCTTGTTTCCGCCGAAGCTGCCGAGCCCCGAAATCGCGGCGTCGAAGCTTTCGAAACGGATGTCCGCCAGCGCGTCGGCGAAATCGTTGGCCTGCGCATCGGTTATGTCGCCCACGAAGCGCAGCGTGATGTGATAATTCTCCGCGTCGATCCAGCTTGCGCCTGAGAGGCCCGCTCTGAGACCGGACAGGTGTCCGACCACATCGCGAGGCAGTTCAAGTCCGGTGAAAAGTCTAGGCATGGGGGGCCTCCTATGCGGGAAGGAGCGACGGGCGGTGCCTGTCAGCCTAGCAGCATAGGGTTGTGGCGGTTCGTGTTTTATTCAAGGCGTGCATGAGCGCGAATCAAGGCTAACGGCGCATTACGGGTGCCTGAAGCGGCTCGCGGAGACGCGCGGCGGCTTACGCAGCGCTGCCGAACTCGCGCGTGAGCCAGCCGGCGATCGGTTCCGCCGCGTCGCGCCAGTTCGTATCCATCATGATGGCGTGGCCGCCGCCCTTCACGATCACGGATCGCGCGCCGTAGTAGATCGCGGTGAGACGCACATCGGCGGGCGGCACGAACTCGTCCTTCTCGCAGCCGAGAACCATGAGCTTCGGCATGCCCCACGGCAGCGGCGCGAAGGGCGTAAACCCGTAAAGCTGGCGGCTCGCGGCCTCCGCGATGTCGTCCATGCGCTCGAAAAAGAGGCGGCGCAGGGCCGGCGAGGGCGGCTCCGCGAACAGCCCGTCCTCGATGATGTCGATGTTGGCATTGCGGATGCCGCGTTCGAGCACGCGCTGCAACTCGCGGAAGAGCGCGGGGTTCCGGATGAAAAGCTCCGCGGATGAACGCATCAGGCCATGGGGCGGCGCGGCGCACATCAGCACCACGCCTGCGGCGCGTCCGCCGCGCTTCACATAATTCTGCACCACGCCGCCGCCGAGCGAATGGCCGACGATCACGACGGGGCCGCCGATTTCCTTAACGGCCCATTCCACATCGTTCGCGAAATCGCCGAGACCGAAGCTGCGCACGCGATCGCGGCCTTCGCTCTCGCCATGTCCGCGCAGCGAAAGCGCGGACGCGTTGTAGCCGAGGTTCGCGAAATAGGGCAGGAAGCTTTGCCGCCACACCCACGCGCCGGTACAGATGCCGTGGACGAACAGAAGGCGCACCGGCTTTTCGGGAGCGGCGGGCGGCAGGCGAACGAGTTCGAGAGTCATGGGGGGCCGGGGCGCGGTTGAAACGAAAGGCGGATACAGCTGCGATAGATCGGCTCAGGAAGACCGAGCCTAAGCGGCACTTTGACGCGAAAGCGCGTCCGAGAAAACTCAAAGTGCGAAATGTTCGAAGCCTTTGGCCGAAAGGATGAGCGATTCGCCCGACGGGCCGAGGAAGGAAGGGGAGGTTGTGCCTTCCGCGAGCGACCCGATGCGGGAGACGGGGCAACCGGCGACCCGGGCAGCGGCTTCGAAGGCGAGCGAGCGAGCGTCTGGTCCAAAACAGGATGCGGTGTCGGGCGGCACGGCGGCGAGGATCTCGTAATCGTCGCCGCCTGTTAGAATCGTTTCGATGAGGGCGGGGTGGGCGACGAGAGCCGTGTGCGCCGCCTCTGACAAAGGAAGCGCGGACGTATCGACCGTCGCGGTCACGCCGGAGGCGGCGCAAAGCCGCGCAAGGTCGAGCGCAAGCCCGTCCGAGAGGTCCATTGAGGCGGATGCGTGCGCGGCAAGCGCATGGCTGAGTGACATGCGCGGCTCGGGATAAAGATAACGGCGCGCGAGATGGTCCCTTTCATCCGGAGAAAGCGCTTCGGCGAAGTCCGCGAGGCCGAGCCGCAGCTTGAGGCCGAGCGCCGCGTCGCCGAGCGTGCCTGTGACATAGAGGACGTCGCCGGGGCTGCCGCCGCCGCGCACGAGCGGGCGCGCGGGCGCCTCGCCGAGCGCCGTTACCGAAAGCCACCATTGGCCTCTCGCCGTGACGGTATCCCCGCCGATGAGGCTTACGCCGAATGCCGCCTGCGCGCGGGCGAGCCCGCCCGCGAAAATATGCGCCCATTCTTCGGTGGGCGCGGCCGGAAGCGCGAGCGTCAGCAGATAGGCGAACGGCTTTGCAGCCTTGGCGGCGAGGTCGGACACGTTCACCGCGACGGCCTTGTAGGCCGCATCGCCCGGATCGTCGTTCTCGAAGAAATGCACGCCCGACACAAGCGCGTCGGTGGTGATCACAAGCCCGCTCGGCGGTAGCGCTGACAGGTGCGCGGCGTCGTCCGAAAGGCCGAAAGTTCCGGGATGCGTCGCGAGCGGAGCCAGAATCTCGGCTATCAGCGCGTTTTCACTCAGTTTGCGCATGCCACCATACCGTTCGAGGCCGTGCCGCGCCGGACCGCCAAGGGCCTTGCGTCTCAGGTCTTGCTCGTATCATCCCCGAACCTGGGCGCGGCCTTCGCCGGGCCGCTCTTGCCGCCCGCCTTCCGTCCGAATTCACGCGATCGTCTGGCTCGCGCCACGCGGTCGAGAACGCCGTTCACCACGCCCGGTTCCTCGCCGCCGAAGAAATCCTTGGCGATTTCCACATACTCGTTAATGACGGCGCGTGCGGGTACATCGTCGCGGTCGGTGAGTTCGTAAACGCCGGAGCGCAAGATCGCCCTGAGAATGCTGTCGATGCGCGACAATTTCCAGCTCGCGGCGAGATATCCCGCGATCTCGGAATCGATCTTTGCCTGTCCGCGCGCGACGCCCTCGACGATATCGCGGAAGAACGAACGGTCCGCACCCGCATAGATGTCCACGGTCTCGAAACGGCGGCCGAGGAATTCCTGAAGCACAAGACTGAGGTCGCGCTGCGTCATTTCCATCTGGTAGAGCGCCTGCACGGCGGCGAGACGCGCGCGCGTTCGAGGCTGCCCTGCCGGCAGGTCCGCTTTCGGGCCTGCGTCGCGACCGTCGTCCAAGTCCATCGTTCAAGCTTTCGTTTCAAGGCGGCGAGTCGCCCGCGCAACTCGCGTCGATCATAGCATACAGCCGCCAATTAACGCGGCGCTGGAATGCGGGCGTCACGCCAACCGGCGAAACGCCCGTTTCAGGCGGAGGACTGCAAGGCACGCGAGAACGGCTTCGCGGCCCTTGTTCTTGCGGTTCACGTCGGCCCGTGCAAGCGCCTGCGCCTCGTTCTCGACGGTCAGGATCGCATTTCCGAACGGAATGCCATGCCCGATCGCGAGCGAAAGAAGCTGATGCGCCGATTCGTTCGCAACGATGTCGTAATGCGAGGTCTCGCCCCGGATCACGCAGCCGAGCGCCACGCAGCCGTGAAAAGGCCGGTCGCCGCCCTCGTCGAAGAGATCCGCGTCCTTGGCGAGCGCCAGAACCTGCGGAATTTCGAGCGCGCCCGGAACCGTTCTCACTTCCCAGGTCGCGCCCGCTTCATCGAGAGCGCGCGTTGCGCCCTCAAGCAGCGCATCCGCGATATGGCTATAATAGCGGCCTTCGATGATGAGGATATGAACGGGCTTTGTCATTGGTCCTCGATGGGGCGTCGCGCGATGATGTTGAGGCCGTAGCCTTCGAGGCCGACGACTTTCGGCGTCGGTGAGTTTGACAGAAGGATCATGTTCCTGACGCCGAGATCAAGCAGGATCTGCGCGCCGATGCCGTAATCGACAAGCCTGTTGTCGGGCGTCTTCCCTTCGGCGATGGCGGCGACGTTCGACAGTCGCGAACGGATCGCGCCTTCGCGCACGTCGCGGATGACGACGACGACGCCGCGTTCCTCCTCGCCGATGCGGCGCATCGCGCGCTCGACGAGCGAGCGGCGATTGTCGTCGCCGCGGCCAACGCCGAACAAATCTTCGAGGATGTTCACTGCGTGCATGCGCACCAGCACCGGCTCGACGCCGGAAACGTCGCCCTTGATAAGGGCAAGATGCTCGGTGTTGTCGACCTCGTTCACATAGACGCGGAGCTTGAACGCGCCGCCGTAAGGGCTCGTGATGTCGCGCTCGTCCACCTTCTTGACGAAGCTTTCGGTGCGGCGGCGATGGGCGATAAGGTCGGCGATGGTGCCGATCCTGAGGCCGTGCCGTTGCGCGAAGGCGAGCAGATCCGGCATGCGCGCCATCGTGCCGTCGTCGTTCATCACCTCGCAGATAACGCCCGCCGGCAGCAGCCCCGCGAGCCGCGCAAGATCGACGGCCGCTTCGGTATGGCCTGCGCGGACGAGCACGCCGCCTTCCTGCGCGATGAGCGGGAAGACGTGGCCGGGGCTGACGATGTCCTGGAAATCCTTCTCGGGATTGATGGCGACAGAGACCGTATGCGCGCGGTCGAAGGCGGAAATTCCGGTGGTGATGCCTTCCTTCGCCTCGATGGAGACGGTGAACGCGGTGCGATTGCGCGAGCGGTTCGAGCGCGCCATGTGCTCAAGATGCAGCACGTCCGCGCGTTCCGGCGTGATGGCGAGGCAGATCAGCCCGCGCCCGAAGCGCGCCATGAAGTTGATCGCGTCGGGCGTTGCCATCTGCGCCGGGATGACGAGGTCGCCTTCGTTCTCGCGGTCCTCGGCATCGACGAGGATGAACATGCGCCCCTGACGCGCGTCTTCGAGGATTTCATCGATCGAGGCGAGTTGCTCGCGGATGGCGGCGGGATCGAGAACGCGCAACTGGTCGGGTTTCATGAGTTTTCAGCCTGTTGTCCGAGCAGCCGCGCCACATAGCGCGCGATGAGGTCGACTTCCATGTTGATGGCGTCGCCCGGCTGCTTCTCGCCGAATATGGTGACTTCGAGCGTGGTCGGAATGAGATTGATGGTGAAAAGCGAGCCGTTCACATTGTTGATGGTGAGCGATACGCCGTCGAGCGCGACCGATCCCTTTGGCGCGATGAACTTCGCGAGCGCGTCCGGCGCGCGGATGGCGAAGATCTTCGAGAAGCCTTCCGGCGTGATGCTCTCGATACGGGCCACGCCATCGACATGGCCCGAGACGAGATGGCCACCCATTTCGTCGCCGAAGCGAAGGGAGCGTTCGAGATTGATCTTTCGGCCGTTGCCCCATTCGCCCAGCGTCGTCTTCGACAGCGTCTCGTTCGAGACGTCGACGCGGAAGATCGAGCCGCCGCCGAAGGACTCGACACCGGTGACGGTGAGGCAGCAGCCGTCGCAGGCGATGGACGCGCCATGCGCGATGCCCGTGGCCTCCCACGGACAGGCGATGGCGAAACGGCCGCTATCGGCCTCAAGGACGGTGCCTTGTGCGGTGATGATCCCGGTGAACATGCGTCAATTCTGCCAGTGTGCGGTTGAGCGATAAATGGAAATCGTGTCCGCGCCCGCTTTTCTTTTTTCGAACAGGGTGAATTGAGGCGAGGCGGCAACGAGGGCGAGGCCGGCGTCCCCGAAAGGCGGCATGCCCGCCTGTGGGTCGAGCGTCTGCGTGCCTTGCATGATGACGACTTCGTCGGCAAGCCCTGCGTCGATGAAGCCGCGCGCGGTCGACGGTCCGCCCTCGACGAGGAGGCGCGTGATGCCTTCGGCCGCGAGCCGCATCATGGCAAGTCTGAGGTTGAGGCGGCCCGTGAGCGACGCGCCGATGTCGAGGACACGCACGCCGGGGCGGCCGAAGAACGCCGTGCCTTCCGATGAATCGCCGCAGACGATCCAGACCGGCGGGCGCTCAACGGCGAACAGCTTTGCGGCGGGCGGCACATTGCAGCGTGAGGCGAGCACCACGCGAACCGGCGAGCGGTCGGCGAGGCCCGGCAGGCGGCATGTGAGTTCGGGGTCGTCGGCTTCGACCGTCTTGCGGCCGACGAGGATGGCATCGGCACGGGCGCGCAGCAGATGGGCCGCCGCGCGCGCCACATCGCCGGTTATGAACACGGGCTTGCCGTTCCCGCGCGGTACGAAGCCCGCCGCGTCGACCGCAAGCTTCACCTGCACGAACGGCCGCCGCTCGGTGACGCGCAAAGAGTGGCCGAGGTTCAGCCAGTCGCAATCGCGGACGAAAGCGGGCGTCCCCCGCGTCGCGCGGACACCGTGCTGCGCCACATAGGTCAGACCACGGCCCGCGACGCGCGTGTCGGGGTCGAGCGAGGCGTAGATCAGATGCGAAATGCCAGCGCCAACGATGCTGTGCGCGCAAGGCGGCGTCGCGCCGAAATGGCTGCACGGTTCGAGCGTGGTGATGATCAGCGCGCCTTTCGCCCGCTCGCCCGCCTCGCGAAGGGCCAGCACTTCGGCATGAGGACGCCCGCCGCGCGCGGTGGCCGCGCTTGCGATGATCTCGCCGGTGCGCGCGTCGGCCACAACCGCGCCGACGCTCGGGTTGGGAGATGTCGCGCCGATATTGGTTTGCGCGACGAAAAGAGCGCGGCGGCAAAGGGCGTCTATGACGGACGCGGGCAACGGCAAGCGCGCGGCATCAGCCGATGCCTTCGCGGTCGTTTCGCTGGAGGAAGCGGCAGGATCGCTCATTTCTCGTCCGAGGCGCGCACGAATGCGGCGCTGTCAAGCTCGCCCAGCACGCGGTGAAAGTCCTTCGCCTCGCTGAAATCGCGGTAGACGCTCGCGTAACGGACATAGGCCACGCCATCGAGCGCCTTCAGCCCCTCCATGACATGGCAGCCCACGATCTCGGAGGGGATTTCCGACTCGTTCGAGATTTCGAGCTTGCGCACGATTTCGCTCACCAACTGCTCGATGCGATCCTCGCCGATGGAGCGCTTGCGGGTCGCGATCTCGATCGAGCGCCTGAGCTTCTCGCGGTCGAACGGCACGCGCCGCCCGCTCCGCTTGATGATCGTCAGTTCACGAAGCTGAACGCGCTCGAAGGTGGTGAAGCGCGCCCCGCATTCGGCGCATGAACGCCGCCGCCGGATCGCCGTGTGATCCTCCGACGGGCGGCTGTCGCGCACCTGGGTATCAAGCGCACCGCAAATAGGGCACCGCATGGTATGGCCTGCTCTGGCGGATCGACCGCCGCTTGTCTCTACGCCTTGATACCCGGATAGATCGGGAAGCGCTCGCACAGCGCCAGCGCCTCGGCCTTGACATTTTCCTGCGCCTTGGTGGCTGCGTCTCCGCCAGCCTTCAGACCTTCCAGCACGTCGACCATGAGCCCGCCGATCTTCGCGAACTCGGCGACGCCGAAGCCGCGCGTGGTTCCAGCAGGCGAACCGACGCGGATGCCGGAGGTAACGGTCGGCTTCTCGGGATCGTAGGGAACGCCGTTCTTGTTGACGGTGATGTGGGCATGGCCGAGGGCAGCTTCCACAGCCTTGCCGGTCAGCCCCTTGGGGCGCAGGTCGACGAGAAGCAGGTGGTTGTCGGTGCCGCCGGAGACGAGGTCGACGCCGCCTTCCTTCAGGCTCGCGCCGAGCGCCTTCGCGTTTTCGACCACGGCCTTCGCGTATTGCTTGAATTCCGGCTTCAGCGCCTCGCCGAACGCGACCGCCTTCGCCGCGATGATGTGCATCAGCGGGCCGCCCTGAAGGCCGGGGAAGATCGCGGAATTGACCTTTTTCGCGAGGTCGCCGTCATTTGTCAGGATGATCGCGCCGCGCGGGCCGCGCAGCGTCTTGTGCGTGGTGGAGGTGGCGAAATGGGCGTGCGGGAACGGGCTCGGATGCTGGCCGCCCGCGACGAGCCCCGCGAAATGCGCCATGTCGACGAGGAGCAGCGCGCCCACTTCGTCCGCGATCTCACGGAAGCGCTTGAAATCGAACTGCCGCGCATAGGCCGAGCCGCCGGCGATGAGCATCTTCGGCCTGTGCTCCTTCGCGAGGCGCTCGACCTGTTCGTAGTCGATATAGTCGTCCTCGCGGCGCACGCCGTAATGAATGGCGTTGAACCATTTGCCCGACTGGTTCGGCGCGGCGCCGTGGGTGAGATGGCCGCCCATGTCGATGCCCATGCCGAGGATGGTGTCGCCGGGCTTCAGCATGGCGAGGAACACGCCCTGATTGGCCTGGCTGCCGGAGTGCGGCTGCACATTCGCGAAGTCGCAGCCGAAAAGCTGCTTGGCGCGGTCGATGGCGAGTTGTTCGGCGACGTCGACTTCCTGGCAGCCGCCGTAATAGCGTTTGCCGGGATAGCCTTCCGCATATTTGTTGGTGAGAACCGATCCCGCCGCCTCAAGTACGGCGCGAGACACATAGTTCTCGGACGCGATCAACTCGATTTCATCGCGCTGCCGTTCGAGTTCGCGGCCGAGCACTTTATGAATGTCTGGATCGGCGTCGGAAAGCGGCGCGGAAAAAAACGATGCAACTGCGGAAGATGCGGCGGACATACGGCCTCTATCGGGGGTCATGAAGCAATCTCAGGCGCGCAGTATAAAAACTTCCGCCGAGATTGCAATCAATGGGGGCCGATTTCGCGGGAGTCCTGCGGTCCGGGATCGCGGACAGGGGTTTGGCCGCGCCGCGCTCGCGGTTAGCGAGACAGACTTTATATATTATCCCTCACGCGGTCATTCCGACACGTGGGAATATTCGCGGTCGTCGCGGTGGCCGTTCGCGTGTCCGTTGGACCGTGGCGGCGGGGCCGATGCCGGGATCTTGAGCTGTGGACGGGGCTGCTCGGCGCGCGGCTCGAGATGCATCGACGCCTCGATGTCCTGCCTGATCTGGCGCAGGCGCTGAACGTGAAGATCGTCAAGGATCACGTGGACGAGATGTTCGACGACCTCGATGTTGACCCAGGATGCAAGCGCCTTGTCGAAGTCGCGATAAGTTGCTTCGAGGGGGCGGATGCCGTAGTCGCGCATGATGCTGGTCTTGCCGTCGTTCGCAAGCAGGACAGAGCCGACCATGTGCTTCAGTCCCATTGGAGCCGCCGGATCGAGGACCGCGTGTTCGAGATCGAAAATGGTCCTAAGGTTGAGCTTCCTCAAAAGAAGGAAGCGCTGCGGACCGACTGCGGCGCAGAGCTGCGCCTGTGCGATCCAGTCCATTATAATGAAGACGCAGAACGGCGTCTCGACATGCAGCATGATGGGATTGGCGGCTGCAAGGTTCTGGACGTTCGAGATGCGGCGTTCGTCGAGCCGGTACGACGTCATGAAGTCGATCCCGTCGATGACGGTGAGCGGCGTTACCGCGCTTAACTTCGATCCCGAATAGCGTCGGTCGAGCGTCAGACGCGCCTTCCGCGCCGCCCAGGTGAAGGCTCCGTCCGGCACGAAGCCGATGGCGAAGGCGAACAGAAGCCAGATCTTCGGCATGGGCGCGGGCGCTGGGAGTGTCGCCGCTTCGGTAATAAATTGCGCTTTCGGCTCGGCAGCAATCTGTTGCGGCGATGCAAGCAGCGACGTCACCGCTTTCGTCTCCGGCGCGATGCGCCAGACGACCACCGCGAGCATCACGGCGACGAGGATGTGAAAGAAGGCGCGCAGCGGCGTCATCACAGAAAAATCGAATGAAAGCAGAGACTTGATAAAAAGACGGACACTGTAGAGATAGGCCCCCGCAAAAGCGAGCGAGGCAATGGTGACGACGTTTTCATAATCCTTCGGCGAGGGCGCGCTGAGGCCGCCGATGCTGAAGACATTGGCGCCGAGCGAGCCTCCGAGCACATCCGGAAGCTGTCCGGCGGGCAGGAAGAGAACGAAGAATCCGCCGGCGGTGAAAAGCACGAATGGAAGGCAAGCCACCCCGATCAGGCAGTCATGGACCGTGGTGAAAGGATAGCGCGCGGGCGCGGCGCTGGCTGCCTGCTGCGCTTCGTCCTCGCGTGTCAGGTATTTGCGCTTCAGGAACTCGAAATAGAGGTCGGTGCGGGGGCCTGGATCGAGGGTTTCGCGGATGAGGCCCGCCGTGCGCAGCCGATTGAGGCGCGTCTGATGACGAACGATCATGAAGACCGCAGGGAGAAGCAGCGCAAAAAACAGGGCGAGGATCAACGCGACGCTTACCGGCACCGGGTGTTGCTGGATTACCAGCCACAGGGCTAGGATCGAGAGCAGGCCGAGTGAGAGGGCGCTCATGCTCGCGGGTGAGTACTTCATACAAGTTCTCCCGGCTTTTATTTGATTATTATTTTACGGAAGCCGAAACCCCCTGTTATTCGTCACAGCCCGCAAGTTATGTTCGTGTATTTCTTACGCCGCTCGTGCGGTCTTTCGTGCCCCGAAGGAGGTGTGTCCTGCGGGTCACTTTCCGGGGCATTTCGATCAGCGTATTTTTTTGTGAGCACAATCGAAATTTCGTCGAAAGCGCCTTGGAAAAGGATGCCGTTTAAGTCTTAAACATTCGTGCGCTGGTTTGACGCACAAACCGTTGAAGTCCAGTCTTTCAAATGGTGAAAACTTTTTACAGATTCTGACATAACCCGTTACATTTAAAAAGATTAACGAGGGTCGTTGCAAATTTAACAACCTGTTTCCGTTCACGGATAATGCGTCTCTACGCCGTGGTATGCAATTTATGCATGCCAGCCCACCGCAAGGTGCTTCCCAATTTACGCCTCATTTACCCTCTCAATCGCGCCGGTCCGAAGTTGACAAGGAAAGGTTGTGATGAACAACGTGAAGCGTATCCGTGCGGTTGTCCTGATGGCGGCGATGGCTCTCACCGGCCAGCAAGCGTTTGCCGAGTGCGGCATCGCCTCCCACTACTCCACCGGTTCGCGTACCGCGAACGGGGAGTCCTACAATCACATGGGCATTTCCGCAGCTCACAAGACCCTGCCGTTCGGCACACGTGTCGTCGTTCGCAATCAGCGGACGGGGCGCAGTATCACCGTGCGCATCAACGACCGCGGCCCGTTCATTGCCGGTCGCATCATCGACCTCTCGACCGGCGCCAAGAACGCGCTCGGGTTCAACGGTCTTGCGCCGGTCTGCCTCGAAGTCGTGAGCTACGGCAGCAGCCGCACCGTGAAAAGTGCGGAATTGCGCGAGCCCATTAAAATGGTCCGGTCCAGCACGACGACCCGCACCGTGCGGGTTCGCAACACCCGTTCCGCCAAGTCGAAGGGGAAGGCGCGTTACGCGAAGTCCGGCAAGCGCTCGCGGTATGCGGGGAAACATCGGCGCAGGGCACGCTAGCGGTCCGATTCCGATCTGATTGAATCGCAATCAGATCGGTACCGGCTCTGGCGCGCTCGCTCGCACAGCCCGTTAAGCAGGCGTCCGGAGAAAGCGGCAGCGCGAAAGTTCTCGGCGCGCCGCTTTCTCCGCTCCTTTTGTGGCTTAAGCTGGCTTCCCGCGCGCCCCCACCGGGCGCTTTATTCGGGCGACGAAATGGTTTTCGGCGCGCGAGGTGATGTGGGAAAGTTGAGAAGAATTCATTATGGGAGTCGCGAAATCGCCGCCATTTCTTGGCAAGGATCGGGCCGGTCGATAACCTGAACTCCAGCTTCGATCTCGCCGCACCCCAGAACCATCCCGTTTTCAGGAGTTTTTCATGACCACGAAATTCGCTGTAGCCGTCGCGGTTTTGACGGCTTTTGTTTCCACGTCCGTCATCGCGCAGCAAAAGGAAGCGCCCGCGAAGGAACCGGCCCAGAAGGAAGAGCCCGCGGCGCCGAAGGCGACCAAGGCCGACATTCAGAAGGTCGTCGACGGCATCAAGGCCGACAAGGCCAAGACGGCCCAGTTCTGCAAGCTCGTCAAGCTTCAGGACGACTTCACGGCCGCCGCCGAGAAGAAGGACGAGAAGAAGCTTGAAGCTCTCGACAAGGAAATGCAGGACGGTGCCAAGAAGCTCGGCGCGGACTTCGAAAAGTACGTCATGGATTCCGAGATGGACGAAGACGCCTCGAATGTGCTGGACGGGCTTGCCAAATCCTGCAAGTAGCGGCTTCGACAAATCCCGACGAAGATGGCCGGATCACCGGCCATTTTTTTGCTCGCGCTAAGGTCGGGATAAGTGGGCGCCGCTCGCGCTACCCTTAGGGCGTCTCTTGCGAATCGCGTACCCCGGAAAGGGCTTATGCTCTTGTTCCGGGGAAATCCATGGCTTTGCTTCGCCGCGCGCGGGCGCTTCTGATAGCCCTTGTCACCGTTATCGCCTCCTTTCAACACGCCACACAAGGGCGGGCGCAGGATAGAGCCTGCGAAACGCAGCTTTATCGCGGCGGGTTTCCCGCCATCAAAAGCGAGCAACTCGCGCGGGAGACCTACGGCCTGTGTTACTCCGAGGTCGCACTCCTCTACTCGGGCGTGTCGCGGACGCCTCTCTGGGCCGCCGAGATGCTCACCCCCGCGCGCATCGCCGCCGCGAGGACGCTGACGCGTATCGGCTCGCACAGCTTCCACGATGAGACGAGGCTTCCAACGGAGGTTCGTTCGCAGCTTTCGGACTTCAAGCGGAGCGGTTTCGACCGTGGCCACATGGCTCCCAACGGTGATATGTCGACGCGCAAGGCGCAGGAAGAGTCGTTCTCGCTCGCGAACATGATCCCGCAGCATCCCTGCAACAACGAGGTGCTTTGGGAAGGCATCGAATCGGCGGTGCGCGATGTCGCGGAAAGCACGACGGTCTATGTCGTCACCGGCCCTGCCTTCCTCGGCGCGGAGCTTGAGAGCCTGAAGGGCCGCGTGCTCGTGCCGACGCATGTCTTCAAGGCTGTCTACGTGCCGTCGCGGAACGCGGCCGCCGCCTATTTTGCGCCGAACGATGACAGCCAGTCGTGGGAGACGCTTTCCATCGACGAACTGGAAGCCAAGGTTGGTGTCGACGTTTTCCCGCAACTTGACGGCGTGGCGCGGCGGCGTGCTATGATCCTGCCAAGGCCCACGCCGCATTACGGATGCCGGCTCCAGACCTCCGAGGCGGTCGGCGGGAGGAGATAATGAATTTTTCGCCTTTCAGGAATGAGACGGACGCGATCACGCTCGGTGGCCTCACCATCGAGAACCGCGAGGATCGCGTTTCGATGTACGGCACGCTGGCGATCACCCGCGACCGCGCCGGGCTTCAGGCCGCGAAAGTGCTGAAGGAGGCCGTGGACCGGATCGTGAAGGAGCTTGAGACGGGCGGAGATCTGCCGACCGTGGTTGCCTCCGCCGAGCCGACCGCGAAGGTGAAGAACCCCTTCGCGTGACGACCCGATGCCGGTGGTTAACCCGTAAAGCCCCCGACGCGGGAAGGGGTGAGTATCGAGAGCGGAGACGGCTCAGTGGCGCGAATGCTCGCCCTGCGAGCGCCCGCCCGCAGCGAGACGCCGCTGAATGCGGTCGAAGATGGCGGCGAATCTCCGCGCGCCCGGCTTCTGGACGTTGCGATCCATGATCTCGTCGAGCTTCGCCAGCAATTCCGCGCCGGTCCTTTCATGCACGACCGGGTTCCGCTCGTAGCCGCCGCGCTCGAAAAAATTCGCAGTGGGCATATCGCGGCCGGGTGGAACCAGCATCTCGAAGCCGCTGCCCGGACCGGCGAGGTTCATGAGTTCAAGCTGTCCGCCTGTCAGCCTGACGAAGCCTCTCTTGCGCGCGAATTCGACCACGCTGCGGAGCTTGATCACCTGCAGCCAGGGGCCGATATGGCCGTCGAGGTTAAGCGCGTGCATCGCAAGCCCCTTCGGCGTCATTGCGTATTTCACATGCGCGGACCAGCCGTCCCGCACGCGCCGGGCGTCGGCGGTCATGCGGCGGACAAGCGCGGCCTTGCGAAGCAGCGCCTGCGCCCTGTCGCGCGGCATGCCGGGGTCTTGCGCGAGCCGTTCGAGCCGCGAGGCGAACTCTTTGCCTTCCTTGCGGACCTGCTCGATGGAATTGGCCGCCAGAAGCTGCGCGTAGCCGATCGCCGTCGACGCGGCTCGCCCGGTTCTCGGATTATAGCCGGATTGCAGATCGTGCGTGCCCATCCCGCCCGTCTCCAGCGCGTAGACGCGCACGACCTGATCGCGGCCGAGGCCGAGCTTCACGGCTTCAAGCGCGTAGGCGATCATGAAGTCGTCTTCAGGCACGCGATCGGGGCGAAAACCATAAGTCGCCTCCGCCTCGCGCAGAAAATCGGAAACCACCGGGATCGGCGGCGACGCTTTCGTGACGGGCGGCTTTGGCGGCTTCGGCAGCATCGCCATGATGTCGGCCGGACGCTTCGGGCCTTTATAAACGGGGGGGTGTTCTGCGACATAGTCGTCGAGCGTCAGGGGAAGCGAGCGCGCGATTTTCGTCTTGCGGCGCTTGCGCTTCAGTTCCACGCGCTTCCAGTAGGTGTTCACCGATTTCGCGTGAGCGACCCGCGCCGACTCATAGGCGCGAAGGATCGCCTGCTGCTGCGGGGAAAGCCGCGCAATGGCCTCCTGAAGCGGCGTCTGCGCATGAGTTGCGGCGGCGAATGGCAGCAAGAGCCCCAGCGCGAGCGTGAAATTGCGCGCGCAGGAAGACCATCGCGGCCACGAAAGAGTTAACCGTTGAAAAGGTTTAGACATCGGCCCCACTATACTCGAAAGGGTGTTCCGAGACATCCGAAAATGCCCGCCTTTGTATAACCTGCCAGCCCTGCCTCGCGCTGACCGAATTTGTGCGACGCCACATTTTGGACGTGTCGATGATGCACCTCCCTTGGCTGATGATTTCGTTTCCGTCGCGCATAGGCGCGGGGTCCGGAGACGGTGACGCCGGTCGGCGAGACCTTGCGATTCCGACATTTGCTCGCGAGTGTGCTGCAAAAAGGAAGCAAATGTCGGATCGGACCACCAGAGGGTAGCGATTTTGCCGCCGTTTTTTGCCTTTCGTGCCGGAGTAACCGGGCGGGTTCGCACCCTTGCCGCGGCCGCCGCATGTCTTGGAGCAGCCGTCGCTCTTTCGGGCTGCGCGGGGCTCACCATACGCAACGCCCCGATCAACTCGGCCCTGACCGACAGCGCCGAAGCCGCCGAGACAGGCGATTTCATCCAGACCACAAGTTCCGCCGGGGGCGGCGAAGCGTCCGACACGGTGATCGGCCTCAGCTTCTCGGGCGGCGGTACGCGCGCGAGCGCGTTCGCGTTCGGCGTCCTTCAGGAACTCGCCCGCACGAATGCGCGCGGGAAGGCCGGACCGCAGCCGCTCCTCGATCAGGTTTCGCTCGTTTCGGGCGTATCCGGCGGCTCCGTCACGGCGGCCTATTTCGCGCTCAAGGGCCGCGACACGCTCGCCGACTTCCGCAAGCGCTTTCTGGTGCAGGATGTCGAGGCTTCGCTTTCGACCTCCGTCAACCTGCCGAACCTGATGCTGCTGGCCAAGGGCGGCGTCAACGACCGTTCCGGCCTGCCGACATGGCTCGAAAAGAACCTCTTCCGCGGCGCGACCTTCGCCGACGTGATGCGGCCGGGACGCCCGCAACTGTGGATCAACGCGTCCGACATCTACAATCGCACGACGTTCATCTATAACCCGACGAATTTCGGCGCGCTGTGCTCTGACCTTCGCCGCTATCCGCTGTCCGAGGCCGTGGCCGCATCGGCGGCGGTGCCCTTCGTGTTCGCGCCGATCGTGATCGAGAATTACGCCGACCGCTGCCGCTTCGACATGCCGGACTGGACCTATTCGGCGGATCGGCCGGGCGCGCCCGCGATCCTTCGCGCGTCGGCGGGTGCTCTGAAGCGCTATCGCGAGAAGACTGACGTGCAGTTCGTGAAGCTTCTCGACGGCGGTATGACGGACAATCTCGGCCTCTCGGGTTTCGTGCTCGAACTTGCCGCCGCGACGAAGCCTTACGAGCCGCTGACGCCGAAGCAGGTGGTGAACCTGAAGCGCTTCCTGTTCGTGGTGGTCGACGCAGGCCGCCCGCCCGGAGGCGATCTCGCGAAAAGCGCCGATTCGCCCGAGTTGATGGATCTGATTCAGGCCGTGTCCGATACGGCGGTGGATGCAAACGTGCGCGCGGCCTACGACGCCTTCGTCGCGCAGATGGAAAACTGGCGCGACCGCATGATCGAATATCGCTGCGGGCTGACGCCGCCCGAGGTGGTCTCGTTCCGTGGGACGACCGAGGGGTGGAATTGCCGCGACCTCACGCTGACGGTGTCCAAGGTGAGCTTCGACCAGATGCGCGAGCCGTCCGTGCGAACGCGCCTCGAAAAGATCCCGACGCGCTTCAAGCTGCCGAAGGACGATGTCGATCTGCTGATCTCGTCGGCGGGGAGCCTGCTTAGGCAGAACCCCGGCTATCGCGAGTTCATGGCGACGTTTTGAAATGCAACGCGACGAGGGCGCATCGACCGATAAGCCCCTTCATCGCATCAGGGCGATCCCAAGCAGGGGGAAGGGCCCGGTGCGGGGTTTGGCCGTGCCCTTCCCGGAGGTAATCTGAGCCTCCAGCATCACAGCATCGCGATGTCTCATGACAGGTGTGTGGCAGCGGCGCAGCAAAAGGCACGCGAGCGGCTCACAGCCGCGCCCGCAAAGAGGCGACCGCGCATCTCGCCTACTCGCGCGCCGAGCCGACGATGAACACGACGAGGGTTTTCGGGCCGTGCGCGCCCTTGACGATGGTCTGCTCGATGTCGGCGGTGCGTGACGCGCCGCTGATAAGGTTGACCGTGCGCGGCATGATGCCCGCGCCATGGATGCCGCGCAGCTTCGTCCAGCACTCCTCATACGAGCCGAAGACGTCGCCCGCGTCGATCAGCACGAAATGATGCTCGGGGAGAAAGTTAAGCGTCGACGGGTTGTCCGGCCCGGACGCGAGGAACAGCGTGCCGGTTTCCGCCGCGCCCGCGAAGGCGTGACTGAGGCCGACGAGATCCGCAGGATCCGCCGCGCCGCCGAGGATTTCGAGGAGGCCCGGTTCCGCCTCGAATATCTTGAAGAATGGGTCGGTGCCGAGGCGCACCCGGCTCGGCAGGTTGCGCTCGCGAAGCGTGGCGGCCACCGCTTCGGGCACGCCCTTGTACGTGCGGACGCGGACGACGCCCGTACCGCCGTTTTCGAGCATGGTCTGGAACTTTTTCACGAGTTCCGGCTTCGTGCCTTTGGCGCGCTCCGGAATGAGGTTCGGCGCCGGGTTGCGAAGCCTCGTTTGAACGACGCCGCGCCGCCCCGGCTCGTCGCCGCGCACGCCAAGCCCCTTGCGCACACGGGCCATGATCGCGTCGCGCGCGCTCACCGTTTTCTCGGCCGAGATCTTTTCAGCCATGACGGAGCCTCCCAAGACGCGCCTTTTCTTGCTCCCGCGCGTGCCATTGCGCCAGGAAGGGACGCGATGCGGGCTTCGGTGGCACGCGGAAGGCCGTCCAGCCCTTCGCAAGCGGCAGTCTGGCCAGCATCGACCGAGGGAAAAGCGAGAGCAGGCGCCCCTGAGCGGCCGTGGCGAAACGGTAAAGCCCCGCCCGCTTCGCAAAAAAGGCCCAGGCCCTGAGCGCGAGTTTCGGGGCGGCAAGCGCGGACTGGCTGGCAAAATAGCGCTCGCGCCAGCGGCGCATCATGTTCGGCAGCGGGATGTGCACCGGGCACACAGCCTGACAGCGTCCGCAGAAGGTCGACGCGTTCGGGAGATGCGCTGCGTCGTGGATGCCCATGAGTTGCGGCGTCAGCACCGCGCCCATGGGGCCGGGATAGACCGAGCCATAGGCATGGCCGCCCACCGCCGCGTAAACCGGGCAGTGGTTGAGGCACGCGCCGCAGCGGATGCAACGCAGCATGTCCTGAAAATCGGTGCCGAGCATGTCCGAGCGGCCATTGTCGAGCAGCACGACGTGATAGGCGTCCGGGCCGTCGGGGTCTTCGTCGCGGCGCGGGCCCGTGGAGAATGTGGTGTAGCTCGTCATCTCCTGGCCGGTGGCGGAGCGCGCGAGCACGCGAAGGAGTGTGGACGCGTCTTCGAGCGTCGGCACGAGCTTTTCGAGGCTGGCGATCACGATATGCGTGCGCGGCAGAAGCTGAGTAAGGTCGCCATTGCCCTCGTTCGTCACGATCACGGAGCTGCCTGTCTCCGCAATGAGGAAATTTGCGCCGGTTATGCCCACGTCGGCGGCGAGAAACTGCTGGCGGAGCACGGTGCGCGCCTCGCCCACGAGTTCCGGGATCGCCGACAGGTCGCGCTCGGGCGGCAGGTGCGCGTGCGCGACGCGGAAGTCGCCCTCGATCTGGTCGCGGTTCAGATGCACGGCGGGCGCTATGATGTGGCTCGGCGTCTCCCGGCGAAGCTGGATGATGTATTCGCCGAGGTCGGTTTCCACCGGCCGGATGTCCGCCGCTTCGAGCGCGGCGTTCAGGCCGATTTCTTCCGACACCATTGATTTGCCCTTGGTGACGGTCTTCGCGCCCGCCTCGCGGCAAATGGAGAGCACGATGTCGCGCGCCTCGGCCGCGTCACTCGCCCAATGGACGTGACCGCCGGACGCCAGCACGCGGCGCTCGTATTCTTCGAGGTAAATGTCGAGATGGTCGATGACGTGCGTCTTGATCGCGGCGGCCTCGTCGCGCAGCGCGTCGAACTCCGGGAGCGCGGCGCGGGCGGCCGCGCGCTTCAGGATGAAGCCCGTTTTCACGTTGCGAAGCGCGCGCTGAAGCTGGGGATCGGAGAGGGCGCGCGCCGCGTTCTCCCTGAATTGCAGGCTCGTTTGTTCCATGACAACCGTTTATCAGACCGTCTCATAACAGCCAAAAGTCATTCAGCGGCAAGACATATCTGCCGTCAGGCTCAATCAATTTTCGTTTTCGTACGCAGGCAAATCATTGCCGCCATGCGCGCAAGCCCAAGCTCGCGCCGGAACATGGATCCCGAAAGGCGGGCGCTGGCGACCCGCTTTGTCGCGTCCGTCAGCGCGGACGAAAGGTCCCGCAGACGGCGGGGTCCGTTTCGAGGCGTCCGCCGCCGATGAGATCGATGCAGTAGGGGATCGCCGGCATGACGGCGCGCAGGCACACATCGATCGCGGCGGGTTTGCCGGGCAGGTTCACGATCAGCGAGCGCCCACGGATGCCCGCGGTTTGTCGCGAAAGGATCGCGGTCGGCACGGCGTTGAGGCTTTCGCGGCGCATGAGTTCGCCGAAGCCGGGCAGCATTTTTTCGCAGACGGCTGTCGTCGCTTCCGGGGTCACGTCGCGCGGAGCGGGGCCGGTGCCGCCCGTGGTCACGACAAGCGCACACCCTTCGTCGTCGCAGAGCGCTCGCAGCGCCGCTTCGATGAGCGGTTGTTCGTCGGGGACGAGGCGCGCTGCGGGCCGCCACGGGGAGACCAGCGCACGCGACAGCCACGCCTCGATGGCGGGGCCGCCTTCGTCGCGATAGACGCCCCGCGAAGCCCTGTCCGAAACGGTGACGATGCCGATGGGGATCATTGAACCAGCCCGCGTTGCCTGCCTTTGCCTATGATATAAACGTCTCGTAAGCGGCGGTGTTCGCATTTTCGCGAGCGGTCGCCGGACGGCAGGCGCCTCCATATGCCACGCGAGGAGTCGAGATGATAAGGGTCCAAACGGGCATCGTCGATCCGGGCGAGGAAATCGGGCAACTCGCCCGCGCGGCGGGAGCAGGTGCCGTGACGACGTTTGTGGGCGTCGTTCGCGACGAAGGCGGCGCGCTCTTGGCGCTCACGCTGGAACACTATCCAGGCATGACGGAGCGCGCGCTGGAGGCTCTGGAGGCGGAGGCGCGGGCGCGCTGGCCGGTGGGGGATATTCGCATCGTGCATCGCGTCGGGCGCATGGTGCCCGGCGATGTCATCGTCTTTGTCGGCGTGTCGGCGATACATCGCGCGGAAGCATTCGCCGCGTGCGAGTTTCTCATCGACCGGCTCAAGACGGACGCGCCGTTCTGGAAATTCGAGGAAGGGAGGGAGGGTGCGCGATGGGTGGACGCACGCGACGGGGACGATGCCCGCGCCAAGCGCTGGCGGTGATCTCGAAGCCGACCTTGTCGAAGCCACTCCCGAAACATCAACGAAAACAGGAAGGTGGCTCCCCGGGCCGGACTCGAACCAGCGACCCAGCGGTTAACAGCCGCTTGCTCTACCGACTGAGCTACCGGGGAATAGCGAACAGCGCGAGTGGCGTCCGCATTCCGCTTACATAACACATGACGACGGCGGCACAAGCAGATTTTCCGGTTTTCGGCCGGGAATTTCCGGTCGCGGTAGCGATGGGCGTCGGTGCACCGCAGCGGCGGGGGAAAGGCGGAGAAGCTTGCGATCCATCCCGTCGGACTCTTTCGGGACGAGGCCTCTTGGCTGGAAATCGCTTGCGTGCCAGCACCTGCCGTGCTTATGCACCACAAAAATGCGGAGCCCTGACGATGGTTTCCTTCCAGTACAAAGGCCGCATCCACCGTGGAAAGTTTACGGCGCGAAGCGTGCGCTACATGCTGTCGGATCAGGCCGCTCGCCTCTTCCCGACGCTCCAGCGCCGCTGGCTCCTGCCGGTCGAGTCCCGGCCGATCCGGGAGGTCGCGGTCGACGATGTCGCGTTGCCGTCGGTCCATGTCGAAGCGGCACTCCCCGACGCATACCGGACGCTGCGCCTCATCCCATCGACGCCGCTGCAACTGACCGACCATATCTACACGCTCGAAGATGTCGTCGTGACCGGTTGGGCGGGAGCGATGATCAAGGACGGGCTGCTGCTGACCGTGCGGCCGCAGCATAATTGGGTGAGCGGCCTTCGCGCCCGTCCGCACCGCATGCGCGCCCTGTCCGCCGAACGCCCGTGGTTCAACCTCATGACGCCGGTGCCTGCGCGCGGGCACATCTTCCACTGGCTGTGCAATTACATCCTGCCGCTGATCGCCTTCCTTGAAAGTGGACAGGCAGGACGGGCGCCGGGGCTTCTCGTGAACGCGAATCCGAGCCCGTTTCAAGAGCGCACCGTCGCCTATCTGAAGGAGCGCTACGGCATTGACGCGGTGGAAGCGCTCGGGCCGGACGAGGCGGCGACGGTGCCGCGCCTTCTGGCGGACGTTCCCGTTCCCCATAATCCGCGCGGTCTTCAGTCGCCGCTGGCGCTTGCACGGCTCGATGATCTCGGGCGGTTCGTCGCGGGTGGTTCTGCGCGGCCCGACGATCCGAAGCGCCTTTACATCAGCCGCAACGATGCGCGCTTGCGACGCGTGCTGAACGAAGACGATTTGCTGCCGGTCCTCAAGAGCTTCGGTTTCGAGCGGGTTCTGCTTGGAAAGCTTCCCATCGAACGGCAGGTTGCGCTGTTCCGAAACGCTGAAGCCGTCGTCGCGCCGCACGGAGCCGGGCTTGCGCATATCGCCTGGGCGAAGCCTGGGGCGAAAGTTCGGGAGTTATTCCCAGATGTCGACGCGCGCGGGCGGCGAGTCGGGAACGCAACCTTCAATTTCTGGTTGATGTCGCAGCTCATCGGGCACGATTACTCGGCCCATCTTGCCGGACCGATCGAAAATAGCGCCGACGGGTTCGTCATCGGTGAAGACCTCCTCGCCGCCGCTCTGGCGAGTGCGTCGGCAGCGGTGCCGACTTCGGAAAGCGAGAGGACAGCCCCCGCCTGATGCCTTTCATTCGCTCGGATGAAGACCTTGCAGGACACATCGCGGAACTGGTGCGGGCGCATCCATCCTTCGCGCCGCTTCAGGCGGCGGCGGGAGCGGTTCCGGTCCGCTGGCTCGACAGGGGCTTCAAGGGGCTCGTCTTCGTCATCACCGGGCAGCAGATTTCGGTCGCGGCGGGGCGCGCGATCTTCGGCAGGCTTGAGGGCGCGCTCGGCGACATCACGGCCGAAACGCTCGCGGCGGCCGACGACGATGTTCTGCGCGCGGCGGGATATTCGAGGCCGAAGATGCGCACGTTGCGTGCGCTTCAGGAGGCGGCGCTGGCAGGCGGCCTGAACCTCGCCGCCATCGAGGCGATGGACGCCGAACGCGCCATTATCGAGCTTTCGGCGATCAGAGGTATCGGGCCGTGGACCGCCGAAGTCTACCTGCTGTTCGCGGCGGGGCACCCCGACATTTTCCCGGCGGCCGATGTCGCGCTTCAGGAATCGATGCGGCTCGCGTTCGACCTCGACGCGCGGCCCTCCACGCAGGCGCTGCGCGAGATATCGGACGCCTGGACGCCGTGGCGAAGCGCCGCCGCGCGGTTGCTGTGGGCGTATTACAAGGGTCGCAAGGGCGGCAAGCTCGTCACGCCCGTTTGAGCGGCGCCGACATGAGCGCGGTCGGCGCGCGCGGATTCATGAGCAAGCCCCGGTTGCGCCGGGTTGCCCGTCGTGTCGATTACGACACGACGCTCTTCTCAGCCGCTCCGCTTTCGCGGATCAGCCCTACAGCCCGGCCTTCTCGTTCGCGGCATAGCGATGAAGATAGGTCGAGGTCACCTCCGGCAGATGCTGGTCGAGCCATTGCGCCATCTGCTCTTCCTCGCGAAGCGATTGCTCAAGCGGTTGTTTCGCATCCGTCTGGCCGGTCAACTCGGCGAGTTCCAGCAGCGACTTGTAGGACGCAATCTCGAAATTCTCGAAAGCGAAATTGGCGATCGAGTTCTTGATGATCTCATCCTGCGTAAAGGCGTGCGTGAACGCCGCCATATTGCCGGTAATCGAGAGCAGATTGTCTTTCAGAACCGATCTGCTGTGCCCGTGCTGTTCGAGGATCTTCTCCAGCCGCTCGATCTGCCCGTGGGTCTCGTCGATATGCTGCTGTAGCTTGGCCTTGACATCGGGATAGTTTTCGATGCGCTCCACCTGACGATGCATCAGTTCGAGCGCCTGATTCTCCAGCGCATGGGCGTTCTGAAGGCCGGTTATGAACACGTCATTGGCGCGTTCGGCGTCTTCTGCCATGGTAATACCTCCATTTGGGCTTTCCATGACAATGAAGTCTGCGCGCGCATGTTCCGTTAGTCGAATGCGGATAAAATAAATCCCGCCCCTGCGGTTACGGATCACGCTTCAGCTTGCGCTTTTCTTCTTCGTACACACCACGATCTTCGACAGGAAGGCCGGGAAAGCGTCCCGAATTTCGAAGCCCGCTTCTGCGAAGACACCGGTCGCGCCGGTCAGATCGTCGGCGCAATAATCGAGGAAATACGGCTCGTGGAAGCGCTGGGGGAAGGCTTCGAGCAAGCCGTCATAGCCCTCGACATCGCCCCACTGGATCGAGTCGACGAAGACGAACAGCCCTCCCGGCCTCAGAATGCGGGCAATCTCGCCGGCCACGCGGCGGCGCACCTCGCGCGGCAATTCATGGAAGAGATAGATGCACGTCGCGATGTCGTAGCTTGCCGTCTCGAAGGGCAGCGCCTCGGCGTTCGCCTGACGGAAGCCGACGGTTCGCCGGTCGCCGAGGAAGCGCGCGGCCTCGTCGAGATAAGCCTGGCTCATGTCCGTGCCGGTCATCGGCAACGCGGGAAACGCCTGCGCGAGTTGGCCGAGGAATCGGCCGCTGCCGCATGCGACATCCACGAGACGAAGCTGCCGCTGGTCGTGTCCCTTCACGAACTCGGCGATAGGCGGGATCGCCTGCCGACGCATCGCGCCCGCCGCGCCCATGAACAGCGTTTCCACCTGGATGTCGTAGAGCTTTGCCGACTCGCCCGTCAGCCAGCCGCCCGACTGATAATGAAAATTCTGCGTGTAGTAGGCGGGCAGCCCCACCGCTTCGGGCAGCGACGCGGCCTCGTCGAACCGCTTCTCCGCGCGCCGCTCCGCCGATTGCGGCAGGTCGTCGAGCATGCGGCGCACGGCCTCGACCCGCTCGGCGAAGGAGCCGCTTTCCTCCAGCGGAATGGGATAAAGCCCGTCGGCCACCGCCTTCGCGTCCTTCGCCTGAAGCTTCAGCACATCCTGCACGAGCGGGAGAAGCCCCGGCGCCGGTTTCGTAAGCTGCACCTTGCCGACATCCGCGCCGAGCGCCAGCGAACGCCGCGTCGTGTATCGGTAAAGCGCGGCATAACCCACCGTGCGCAGCGTCTGCCCCGCGAGATGCGCGACCCCCTCAAGCCGATTTGACATATCGTCTCCTCCAGAAAATCGGTTATCTCAAATGTCGTAATCGGACAGCTATCGCTTCAGAAGTGGGTTGCGCATGCCGCACAAGTCAAGAGGACAAGCCTCCTCGATGAGCCGCTATAACAGCATCGTCATCCTGACAGGCGCGGGTCTTTCAGCGGAGTCTGGCCTCCACACCTTCCGCGACAAGGACGGAATCTGGGCGCGATACGATTATCGCGAGGTCGCGACGCCCGAGGGCTACAAACGCAATCCGAAGCTTGTGCTGGAGTTCTATAATGAGCGGCGCAGGCAGAATGCGGACGTGCAACCTAACGCGGCGCATCTGGCGCTCGCCCGCCTCGAAGCGGACTATCCGGGCGAAGTGCTGATCGTGACGCAGAACATCGACCCGCTGCATGAGATGGCGGGCGCGAAGAAGCTCATTCACATGCACGGCGAAATCATGAAGGCGCTGTGCGCGGCCTGCGCGTCATGCCACGCCATCGATCACGACATCACGTTGGCAAACGTCTGTCCGTCCTGCGGGCGAACCGGCGTGCTGCGCCCCGATGTGGTCTGGTTCGGAGAGTTGCCCTACCAGATGGAGCGCATCTATCGCGCAATTCTCGGCTGCGACCTGTTCATGTCCATCGGCACGAGTGGAACGGTTTATCCCGCTGCGGGGTTCGTGGAGGAGGCGCTTCGCGTCGGCGCGCATACGGTCGAACTCAATCTTGAGCCGTCGCACGGCATCAGCCGCTTCATCGACGCGATCCACGGCCCGGCGACGGAGGTCGTGCCGAGCTACGTCGAGCGCCTGCTCGCCGCTGCCCGGAGTTGAACGCGTCGGACGCTTCACGTCATTGACGAATACCCCATGGGGGTATTACCTTCGGTGCATGACCGAGGGAGTTCCAGACATGGCCGAGAACGCGGGCACACATTCTTGTTGCGGCGGCAGAAAGAACGCGGAAAGTGTGGGCGCCGTCGATCCCGTCTGCGGCATGAGCGTCGACCCGCACACCGCGCAGCATCGCGCCGTTCACGAAGGCCGCGACTATTACTTCTGCTGCGGCGGCTGCAAGGCGAAGTTCGAGGCCGACCCGCGCCGCTACCTCGAAAAGGACAGCGCCCCGCCGTCCGCGCCGGTGCCGGAAGGCACGGTCTACACCTGCCCGATGCACCTTGAAATCCGCCAGATCGGCCCCGGCACCTGCCCGATCTGCGGCATGGCGCTCGAACCCGAGATGCCCGCCATCGATACCGGCCCCGACCCCGAACTCATCGACATGACGCGCCGCTTCCGGATCGGCCTCGCGCTGACGCTGCCGGTGTTCGTCACCGAAATGGGCGCGCACTTTTTCGGCTGGCACGCGCTCGACCGGCAAAGCTTGAACTCGCTGCAATTCGCGCTCGCAACGCCAGTCGTGCTCTGGTGCGGCTGGCCGTTCTTCGCGCGCGGCTGGCAGTCGGTGCGAACCGGCCACCTCAATATGTTTACGCTCATCGCCATCGGCACCGGCGTAGCCTACGCCTACAGTGTCGTCGCGACGCTCGCCCCCGGCTTGTTCCCGGCCGCTTTCCGCGGGCATGACGGCGCGGTGCCGGTCTATTTCGAGGCGGCGGCGGTCATCACGGTGCTCGTCGCGCTCGGCCAAGTGCTGGAACTGCGCGCCCGCGCGGCAACCGGCGGCGCGATCCGGGCGCTGCTCAATCTTGCGCCGAAGCAGGCGCGCCGCATCCGAGGCGATGGCGGCGAGGAAGACATCGCGCTCGACCTCGTGGGACAGGGCGACCGTTTGCGCGTGCGCCCCGGCGAGGCCGTGCCCGTCGATGGCGAGGTGATCGAAGGTGCCAGCGCCCTGGACGAGTCGCTCGTCACGGGCGAGGCCATGCCGGTCTCGAAGGAGCCGGGCGCAAAGGTCATCGGCGGCACCATCAACAAGAGCGGCAGCTTCGTCATGCGCGCGGAGAAGGTCGGCCGCGAGACGCTGCTCTCGCAGATCGTCGCGATGGTGGCGAACGCGCAGCGGAGCCGCGCGCCGATTCAGCGCCTCGCCGACCGCGTCTCCGGCTGGTTCGTGCCGCTCGTGCTGGCGGCGGCGGCGGCGGCGTTCGCCGCGTGGGCGCTGTTCGGGCCAGAGCCGCGCTTCACCTTCGCGCTGGTCGCCGCCGTATCGGTGCTCATCATCGCGTGCCCCTGCGCGCTCGGCCTTGCGACGCCGATGTCGATCATGGTCGGCGTGGGGCGCGGCGCGCAAGCGGGCGTGCTCGTGAAGAACGCCGAGGCGCTTGAGCGGCTGGAGCGCGTCGACACGCTTGTCGTCGACAAGACCGGCACGCTGACGGAGGGCAGGCCCGCGCTCGCCGCCCTTCATACCGCGCCGGGCTTCGATGAGACAAAGGTGTTGCGCCTCGCGGCCAGCCTCGAACGCGCGAGTCAGCATCCGCTGGGCGAGGCCATCGTGAAGGCGGCGGTTGCGCGCGGGCTGCTGCTCGCCGACGCGACGGATTTCGACGCGCCATCCGGCAAGGGCGTGATCGGTACCGTCGACGGCAAGAACGTCGTCATAGGCAATGCGCGCATGCTGGGCGAAGCCGGCGTCGACGCCGCCACGCTTGAAGCCGAAGCCCAGCGCATGCGCTCCGAAGGAGCAACGGCGGTCTTCATCGCCATCGACGGCGCGCTCGCGGGCGTGGCCGCCATCGCGGACCCGATCAAGGCGAGCACGCCCGAGGCTCTTGCCGCGCTGAAGGCTGACGGCATCCGCGTCGTCATGTTGACGGGCGACAACGCCGCCACCGCGCGCGCCGTCGCCGATAAACTCGGCATCGATGAAGTTGAGGCGGACGTGCTTCCGCAGGACAAGGCGAAGGTGGTGGAGCGGCTGCGCGCTGAAGGCCGCGTCGTCGCGATGGCTGGCGATGGCGTCAACGACGCGCCCGCGCTCGCTGCCGCCGATGTCGGCATCGCCATGGGCACCGGCGCGGACGTTGCGATTGAAAGCGCGGGCATCACGCTGCTCAACGGCGATCCGATGGGGCTCGTGCGCGCAAGGCGGCTGTCGACCGCGACCCTTGCGAACATCCGCCAGAATCTCGGCTTTGCCTTCATCTATAACGCGGCGGGCGTGCCGATAGCGGCGGGCGTGCTCTATCCCGCCTTCGGCATCCTGCTTTCGCCGATGATCGCCGCCGCAGCGATGGCGTTGTCGTCGGTGAGCGTGATCGCGAACGCGCTTCGCCTTCGCCATGCGCGGCTATAGGCACGCGAAAAATTCGCGCTACTCGTCAAAGCTCGGCGGAGTGGTAAGCGCGATACAATTTTTCGCGCAGAGATTGGCGCGGCCAGCTTAAGCTCGTTCGCATTGCCGCGTGTTATGCCTGCGGGCACGGCACGCATAGGCGGTTCCGCCATCGTCGCAGATCTGTTTATCCGGGTCCGCGAGTTTTGCGCAGGCCGAAGTGTTTTCGAGGGGGTCATCATGGCAAAAACGGCGAAACTTCTGGGTGCGTCGCTTCTGGCGCTGACCATGACGGCAGGTGCCGCCGCGCTCGCCGCGACCGATGAGGCGCCCGCCAACGCCACGCCGAAGACCGAAAGCAAATCCTACCTTCCGCCGTGGATGCAGAAAAACGACCGCGCGAGCGCTTCGCCCGCGACAGCCGCAGCCCCGGTTGCGGCTTCCGGCGCGGGCGCAGTTGCCGCAGCCAGAGCCGCCAACACGGCACCGAGGCAGGCCGACGCACAGCGGAGACGAGCGCGGCCGCAACCGCGTTCCCGCCAGACGCGCGGACCCAACGTGCCCTTCTTTCGCGGCGTCGCCTCCATTTTCAAGGGTTTCGCGCGCTAATCGGTTGCACGACGATGGCCCTTCCGGTCACGCTCGCTATCGGTCGCCGCGACCTTTCGCGCGGCGGCATAGATCGGAAGGCTCTCTAGACGACATAGCGATGAGCGCTGTAACGGTGGAGACTGGAACAGCCCGGGGATCGACGGGCGGCATGAGCCGCAGCAGATCCCAACCTCACAGGAGCACGCTTTGCGCTCTGCCGTCATCGCCGCGACCGGCCTTTACACACCGCCCGAAAGCATCTCGAACGACGAACTGGTCGAGGCCTTCAACGCCTATGTAGCGCGGTTCAACGAGGAAAACGCGGCCGCAATCGCGGAGGGGCGCATCGCGGCGCTTCAGCCGTCGTCGGCCGAGTTCATCGAAAAGGCGTCCGGCATCAAGTCGCGCTATGTGATGCAGAAGTCGGGCATTCTCGATCCCGCCGTGATGCGGCCCATCATCCCCGAGCGCTCGAACGAAGAGCTTTCGCTGCTCGCCGAAATGGCCGTGAAGGCTGCCGAGGAGGCGTTAGCCCGCTGGGGCAAGCCGCGCGAACGCATCGGTGCGGTGCTGTGTGCGGCGTCTAACATGCAGCGGTCCTATCCGGCGATGGCGATCGAGGTGCAGAACGCGCTCGGGCTTCACGGCTTCGCCTTCGACATGAACGTCGCGTGTTCGTCGGCCACCTTCGGCATCAAGACCGCTGCGGATTATGTTGCCACCGGGACGGCCGACGCCGTGCTGATGGTGAATCCGGAGATTTGTTCCGGCCACCTGAATTTCCGCGACCGCGACAGCCATTTCATCTTCGGCGATGTCGCCACCGCCGTGATCGTGGAGCGCGGCGACGAGGCGGCGGGCGGCTGGGACATTCTCGGCGCGCGGCTCAAGACGCAATTTTCCAACAATATCCGCAACAATTCGGGTTTCCTTAACCGCGCGTGGCCCGAGGGACGCGACCTGCCGGACAAGCTTTTCGTGCAGCAGGGGCGCAAGGTGTTCAAGGAGGTGGTGCCGATGGTGTCGGCGCTCATCGCGGAGCACGCCGCCGACATCGGCATCGACACGCATCGGCTGAAGCGGCTTTGGCTGCATCAGGCCAACATCAACATGAACCACCTGATCGGCCAGCGCGTGCTGGGCCGCGAGCCAGAGGCGGGCGAGAACGTCATCATCCTCGACGAATATGCGAACACATCGTCGGCGGGCTCGATCATCGCCTTCCACAAGCATTCCGACGATCTCGCACCGGACGATACCGGGCTTATTTGCAGCTTCGGCGCGGGTTATTCGGCGGGCACGGTGTTCGTGCGCAAGCGGTGAGCGCGCGGCCACGGCACGGTGCGGCCTCGCGAGTATTTTACCGCGCCGCGATGCTGCGCTAAGGTCGCGAAGCTTTTCATTCGGCCAATCCGCAACCGCCGCCGGTTGCCGACACGGGATTCTTGCATGCGCGCGCTGCCCGTCCTCGTTTCGCTTGCCTTCGTGCCGCTCGCCGCGCTGGCGATGCTTCACGGCGGGCCGTGGCTTCCGGCTCTCCTCGTTTACGGCCTCGTTCTCGTTCCGGCCGCCGATCACCTCATCGGGTTTTGCGCGCAAGCCGCGCCCGCGAGCCGGATACAGCGCGCCTTCGCCTTCGCGTGGGTGCCGGTGCAACTCGCGGCGGTGCTCGGCCTCGCGGCGTCGGCGGACACGCTCGGCGGCTCGGCGCTGTTCGTCGCGGCCATCGGCGTCGGCCTCGCGACCGGCGGCGTCGGCGGCGCATCGGCCCTTGCGCTCCTCGAACGCGGCGGCCGCCTCAATCGCGCGGCGGCCGAACTCCTGACATGGCCGATCCTCTACGGCTCCCTCGCGGTCCGCCATGGCGGCGAAAACTCAGCGCTTGTCGCGACGCCCAAAGACCCCGCCACGCCGCGCTTCGGCGAAGGCTTCTACGGCTATTTCCTGCGCTCCACCTTCATCGGCCTGTTCGCGGCCTGGGACGCGGAGGAGGAGCGGCTTCACGCGCAAGCGCGCTCCACATGGAGCCTGTCGAACGCGTTCGTTCGCGCGTTCATCGCCTATGCCGTGCTGATCGAGGCGGCGTTCCTCATCGGCGGCGCGCTCGGCGCGATGGCGCTCGCCGTGCAGGCTTTCGTGGCGTGGGTGGCGATCGACGCGGGCGCTTATGTCGCGCGGTACGGGCTGCTGCGCCGTCCGCTGGGGCAGGGGCATTTCGAGCCGCTCGGGCCGCAGCATGCGTGGAGCGCGACGGGCGACGCGCCGCGCTTGCCCGGCGGCTTCTGCGCGATGGCGCTGCTCGCCACGCTCTGGCCCGAGCGCTTCGTCCGCCTCATGAACCCGCGCGTGCTCGCATGGCATGCCCGCTTTTGGGAGACGGCCACGCCGCCCGCGGCGCCCGAAGCGGCACTTGCGCCGGAACCCGTCGAAGCGAAGGCGTAAGCGGTTCCTGCGGCGCGCTACTTCACCTTCAGCATGTTGCGGAGCGCGAGGCCGAACAGGAAGATCATCAGCGCCGAGAACAGCTTTTGCGCGGCGCTCATGCTCGACACCGCGCTCGGCACCACCGCGACCGGGTTCGACCCGCCGTAAAGCTCCACGCCGTAGAGGCAGCCATAGGTGCGGTGCGCCGCGTCGCTCGACCCGTCGAGCACGATCAACGCGTTGCGGAACGCGAGGTGGAGGGCTTCGGCGGCGATGCCGGTATCTTTACGCAGCGTTTCAGTAAGCGCGCCGATATAGGGCGGCGCCTTCTCCGGATCGGCGGGCCGCGCCTCGCCCTCGTAGCAGCGTTTATCCTCGGTCCATGCGTCCCACGCCGCGCCGACGGTGGCAGCGAGCGCGGAACTGCCGCCCGAGCGGTTGGTCTCGCGCGCTTTCACGAGGTCCGGGCTCTGGCTCGCATAGACCACCGCGCCGATGGCAATGGCGGCGAGCCACCAGGCGAGCGGTAGCGCGAGCGAGCGCCCGTAATTCGAGGACAGGCCATAGGCGAGGCCGGCCCAGAAGCGTAAGAAGCCGACCCAAGAAACTCTCGGAAGTAGCCAGAACAGCGGCCAGTCGCTGAGATAGCGTTGCGAGCGGATTTCGCGCGTGTTGAACTCAAGCTCGCGCTCGGTGTCGTGGCCCTGCACGGCGAGCCGCTGCAGCGCGCGCCAGCGGCCCAGATTGTTGCTGTCGCCATAGCGGAGGAGTGTCCAAATACCCGCGATCTTGCGGCGCGGCGCGGTGCGGATGCGTCCGCCGACATGGCGGACTTTCCGCCACTGCCGGGTACGCCATGATGGGTCTTTGCCCTTCTCCTCCTCATACACCGGGCGGGGATGCTTCTCCGAAACGCGGCCCACAACCATTATATCGTCGAGGCGCGGCGCTTCCGCGAAATGCGCCTGAATGAAATCCGGCACCTTCTCGAACGTCGCTCCCGCCATGATGAAGGCCCCTTCGCAGTGGATAGCGCGGAACGAGGCCGGACCTTCGATGCTTACGCACTCGAAAGAAGCGTATTTCCTGAACCCGGCGAGCTTGAAGATCGCGGCTTTGTTGAACCGCGCATCGTCGAACGCGCTGTTGCCGGAAAAGGTCGCGCTCCGGAAGTTGGCGTCGCCGATGAAGGTCGCGCTCTGGAAGTCGGCGTCGCCGGAAAAGGTTGCGGTCAAGAAGCGGGCTTCGCCGAAAAAGGTCGTACGCTCGAAAGAGGCGTATCTTGAAAAGGTCGCTCTCTCAAAATAGGCGATGCCGGAAAAGGTCGTACTCGGGAAGACAGCTTCGCCGGAAAAAGTTGCTCTCCAGAAGGAGGCGGTATCGGAATAGGTCGCGCTAACGAAGGTGGCATAGCCGGAAAAGGTCGCCCTCCGGAAGGAGGCTTCGCCGGAAAAAATCGCCTTCCGGAACCTCGCGGGGCCGGAAAAGGTCGCGCTCAGGAAGGATGCGGGGCCGGGAAAAACGAAGCCGCCAAAGTCGATCAGATCGGCATCAACAGAAATCGTTTTGAAAGGCTCGCTGCCCGAAGCGTCGCCATATAAACGGATGCCGCCGAAGTCGATTCGGTCTGCATCAACGGAAATCGATATGACGGGCACGCTGGCCGAAGCATCACCTTCATTGTCTTTTTCCGGCGCGTCTTCGGTCTCCGTTTTCCCCCTTACGAGAAAGACGCAGCGGGAAAAGTCGGCGCGGGCATCTTCAAGCCATTGTCGCGTGTCGTCGTTTTGCGATTCCAACTCACCCCAAGGCAGTTTCCGCGCAGCCCACTTTCCTGCCCCTTGCAGCGCCTTGCGCTCGGCGAGCATGCGGTTTGCCCACGCGTTCCACGCCTCGCGGCCTCTCAGAAACAGCGCAACAGTCTCGTCCCGGTTCATGGCGGTCCCCCTCGCGCCGCGCAGCCGCGCGGCATCGCCCCCGGCTATGGTTAAGCCAGAAACTGCTTAGGTTCGCAATGGGGAAAGTAACTATTCGCTAAAACAGGAACGGCGGCGGCGCGCCGTCCGCGAACACCACGCGGTCGCCTTCGAGCCGCGCCGCGCCGGACGCCACGAGCCGCAGCGCCAGCGGGTAGAGCCGGTGCTCCATCGCGAGGATGCGGGCGGAGAGCGAATCTTCGTCGTCGCCGGGCAGCACCGGCACCGCGCCCTGCGCGACGATCGGCCCCGCGTCCATCTCCTCGCTCACGAAATGCACGGTCGCGCCCGCGATGCGCGCGCCCGCGTCGATGGCGCGCTGTTGCGGGTGCAGGCCGCGAAACGACGGCAGCAGCGAGGGGTGAATGTTGAGCTGGCGGCCGTGCCACGCGCGCACGAAGACGGGCGAGTGCAGCCGCATGAAGCCCGCGTTGCAGACGATGTCCACGCCCGCCTCGCGCAGCGCCGCCACCATCGCCTCGTCGAGCGCCTCGCGCGCAAGGCCCTTGTGCGAGATGATTCGGGTCGCGATTCCGGCGTCGGCGGCGCGCTGAAGGCCGCCCGCGTCCGCCTTGTTCGACAGCACGAGCACGATTTCGGCGGGGAAGTCGGGCGCGCGCGTCGCCTCGATCAGCGAGACGAGGTTCGAGCCGCGCCCCGAGATGAGCACGCCAATGCGTTTTTTGGCCGTCATCGCCCGCCCCCGAGCGAGCCGGAGAACAGCACTTGCGGCGCGCCTTCGCCGCGCGCTTCGATCTCGCCGAGCGGGAACGCCGTTTCGCCCGCCGCCGTGAATGCGTCGATCACAGCGCCCGCATCCTCGCGCGTCGCCACCGCCACGAAGCCGACGCCGCAATTGAACGTGCGCAGCATCTCGCTTTGCGCGACGCCGCCCGCCGCCGATAGCCAGCGGAACACGGGCAGATATGGCACCGCGCCGAGGTCGATGCGCGCGGCGAGCGCTTCCGGCAGCACGCGGTTGACGTTGCCGGGAAGGCCGCCGCCGGTGATATGCGCGAAGGCTTTCACCAGGCCGGTCTTATGCGCGGCGAGCGCGGGCTTCACATAGATGCGCGTCGGGTCGAGCAGCGCGCGGCCGAGCGGCCGCGCGGGATCGAAGGGCGCGGCGTCGGCGAAGGACAGGCCGTGGTCGCGGATAATCTTGCGCACGAGCGAGAAGCCGTTCGAGTGGACGCCCGAGGAGGCGAGGCCGATCACCACATCGCCCGCCGCCAAATCGTTGCGCGGAAGCAGCGTGCCGCGCTCGGCCGCGCCCACCGCGAAGCCCGCGAGATCGTAGTCGCCATCGGCATACATGCCAGGCATTTCGGCCGTCTCGCCGCCGATGAGGGCCGCGCCCGCGCGCTTGCAGCCCTCGGCGATGCCCGCGACGATGGTGGTGGCGGTGTCGATATCGAGGCGTCCGCTCGCGAAATAGTCGAGGAAGAACAGCGGCTCCGCGCCCTGCACGACGACATCGTTCACGCACATGGCGACGAGGTCGATGCCCACCGTGTCGTGAAGGCCCGTCTCGATGGCGATCTTGAGCTTGGTGCCGACGCCGTCATTGCCCGCGACGAGCACCGGATCGGTGAAGCCCGCCGCCTTGAGATCGAAAAGGCCGCCGAACCCGCCCAGCGCCGCGCCCGAACCCGCGCGCGCCGTGGCCTTCGCCAGCGGCTTGATGCGCTCCACCAGCGCCTCGCCCGCGTCGATGTCGACGCCCGCGCTTTTGTAAGAACCGTCCGAATCCGTTGTCATGCTTTCCGCAAGGCCGCCTTAATGCCCCGGCAAAGGCTTGCGAGGGCGTGGTCCACGATTTAAAGACAGGGGCTAACATCTTAGCCGCATGGTACACAAGCGCCACAAGCCTTACGAGCGGGGAGATCCTTTCATGGCGATGAAAAGGGCATTGACGAAGGCGGGTGCGTTGATCGCGCTCGCGTGCTTTGGTCTGGGGCTGACCGCCGCCGAGGGGATCGCGCAGACGCGGCCCGCGAGCGTGTTCGCGGTTTCGAACGTGAAGGTGTCGGCCGAGGCCGAGAATGCTGTCGAGGCGAAGAAAATCGCGCTAGGGCAGGCGCAGAGCCGCGCCTTCCGCAAGCTCGTGTCGCGCATCGTGGATTACCGCTCGCAGTCGCACATTCCCGACCTCGCGCTCAACGAGATCGAAGCGCTTGTTTCCGATATGGATGTGCGCGGCGAAGGGGTGAGCGGCACCCGCTATGTCGCGACCTTCGGCGTGAGTTTCTCGGAGCGCGCGGTGCAGGCGCTGCTTGCCCGCTACGGCGTTGCCGCGATCACCGACCGAGGGCCGGAAATCCTGATTGTACCCGTCTATGTCGAGGGCGGCGCCGCGCGCACCGCCGACCGCAACGCCTGGCGCATGGCGCTCACTTCGCTCGATCTTACGCACGCGCTCGTTCCGGCGAAGGTCGCGCCCGCGCGGTCCGACATCACCGCCGCGATCGCGAGCGCCTACATCGCAAGCCCCGCCGCAACCCTCGAAACGCTGAAGACGCAATATCGGACGCAGCAGATCATGTTCGCGCTCGCCGAAACGGAAGGCGATGGCGAGACCATCTCCCTGAAGTTGATCGGCCTCGATTCGGGTGGCCAGTTCACGGTGCAGCGCAAGGTCAAGGGGAGGGGCGCTGGTGAAGGAACGGCGCTCGACGCGGCGGCCGACCTTGCCTTCGACACGGTTCAGGAGCGCTGGAAACTGGCGCGCGAGGCGTCGGCTCCGGCTACGCCGGACGGCTATGGCGGCACCGCGCCCGGTCCTTATGACGGAAATTCCGCCCCGGCCTATGCCGGAAGCATGGAGACGCTTCAGGTAACCGCGCTTTATGCGGGCCTCAAGGAGTGGCAGACGATCCGCCGCCAGCTTCAGGGCCTTCCCGGCGTGCAGAATTGGGATTTGCGATCCGTCAATCCGAGGAGCGCCTCGATTGCGTTCGACTTTCCGGGCGGCGCGGCGCGGCTGACGGCGATGGCGGCCGGGCAGGGGCTGGACGTGGAGAACGGGCCGGACGGACTGGTGGTGAAGGTGCGTTGATTAATCCTCGCCCCCGCGTGCGGCACATACGGGGGGCGAGAATTGGTCGGAAAGCTTATTTCTGCACGCCCGGGATCGCCGGACCCATGCCGATATTGCGGAAGATTTCCTTCAGCATGCCTTGATCGCGCGTGTAGACGGGCGTTTCGCGGCGGATGAAGTCGAACACCTTGCCGTCCTTCAGCCCGTAATTGGCGATCTGCTCGACCTTGTCCTTCTTGTCGAAGTATACGGCCACGACGTGCCGGTCGATAACCTCCGGCTTCATGAAGGCCATGGGCTGTTGGGCGGTCTGGGACACGTAGTAATAGGTGCCGCCCGCGATGGCCGACTGCGTGTCCGGCGTGCCGAGCGCCAGGACGACCTCATCCTTGCCCATTCCGACGCGGACCTGATTGAGATCTTCTTCCTGAAACTGATGTCCCTGCTTGATGACGTTACCCGCGCAGCCGGGGAGCATGAAGCATCCGGCCGCCAGTGCCGACGAAATGGCGACAGCCCTGACGACCGTCTTCGCCCGCCGGCATTTTCGTCCGAATTCCTTCGAGGATTGATTTGACATTTCGCCCTCAAATTTGCTGTCTGCTGTCAGCGCCTCGCGTTCTGACCAAACATGCCCCGACGTGATTGCACCCTTTTTGGATGCGATTAAGGCTTTATAAGGTACGTTGCCCCAAGAGCGCAAAACTGGAGTCAGGCCGAACGATGTTCCGCTGGTTTGCAGAACGCTCAGCCCGCCGTGAGGCCGCTGAGAAAATATACGATTCGATAGTCGCGCAGTCGCGCAATCCGGTTTTCTATGTGCGATGCGGGGTGCCCGATACGCTGTCGGGACGATTCGACATGCTGGTGATCCACATGTTCATCGTCATGCAGAACCTGAAGCTCGGTGCGAACGAGGGGAAGCTCCTCGGCAAGGAAATCATCGAGGCTTTCGTGCGCGAGATGGATAGCATGGTGCGCGATCTGGGCATCGCCGACGCTTATGTGGCGCAGGAAGTCCGCAAGATCGCCGACCTTTTCTATCGCCAGCTCGTTGTCTATACGAATGCCGTCGAGCAGAAGAACAAGGCGGCGCTGGCCGAGGCGATCTGGAAGAGCTTCCAGTCCGGCGACGAGAACGCCGATGTCGCGGCCGACGAACTCGCCGATTACATCTTTCATTCCATAAAGAATGTTGGGGAAATGCCGCTCAACATGCTCCTGCAGGGGCACCTGAACTTCCCTGAAGTCTACGGCTTGAAGCAGGCGGTCTGACGATGCCGAAAACACCGCCGCTTCGCTGGTCGATCGATACGCATACGCTGACGCGCGCCGTCGAGAAGCTCTCCTTCGAGGCCGACGCTTCCGAGCGCGAGGCTCTCGCCACCTACGCCGAGGTGCGCGAGATCAAGAGCTTTTCGGCGTCTGTGCAGGTCGTTCTGCTGAACGGGGGCCGCTTCAGGGTCAGCGGACGGCTTGAGGCGGACATCGTGCAGGCGAGCGTGGTCGACCTCGCCGACGTGCCCGCGAGCCTCGACGAGAGCTTTCAGGTGGAATTCTGGCCGCCGGAGATGATCCGGGGCAATGGCGACGATGAGCCGTCTTTCGAGCAGGAGCCGCCCGAGGCGCTCTCGGGCGCGCAAATCCCTGTCGGCGCCTTTCTCTGCGAGCTGTTTTCGGTTTCGCTCGAACCTTATCCGCGTAACGAGGGCGACAGCCTCGCCTGGCAGGCGCCCGACGAAAGCAACGCGCATCCCTTTGCCGAACTTATCCGCCTTCGGCCGCGGACCGGCGACAGCGGGGATGGATAAGAAGACGCAGACCTAAATCGCGGCCATCTTTTTCGTTGTCACAAAACCGTTATACAGTATGGTGCCGCGTCTGTTGGACACGGTTAGAGCCTAGTCGGGGCAATGCGGGGCTTCTGGTTTCAAGCATGGGAACGCCAATCACGATTGCGCTCGACGCGATGGGAGGAGATTTCGGCCCGTCCGTGGTGATACCGGCCGCGGCGCTCTCGCTCATCCGGCATCCCGATACGCGCTACATCATATTCGGCCGCGAAGACGAGATCCGCGCGCATCTGTCGAAGGATTCGCCGCTGGCCGCCGTGTCGAAGATCGTTCACTCCGACATCGCCATTGCGATGGACGACAAGCCGAGTCAGGCGCTGCGCTACGGCCGCTGGAAGAGCAGCATGTGGATGGCGCTCGAAGCGGTGAAGCAGGGCGAGGCGCAGGCGGCGGTTTCGGCCGGGAACACCGGCGCTCTGATGGCGATGGCGAAATTCTGCCTGCGCATGCTGCCCGGCATCGAACGCCCCGCCATCGCCGCGCTCTGGCCGACGCTCAGGAGCGAGAGCATCGTGCTCGATGTCGGCGCGAATGTCGGGGCGACCGCCAAGGGGCTCCTCGATAACGCCAATATGGGCGCGGCGCTGGCCCGTGCGCTGTTCCAGGTGGAGAAGCCGACAATCGGCCTTCTCAACATCGGCTCGGAGGAAGTGAAGGGGCTCGAAGAGATCAAGCGCGCGGCGGCGGCGCTGAAGACGCCGGGACTGCCGATCAGCTATTACGGCTTCGTGGAGGGCACCGACCTCGGCAAGGGTGTCGTCGACGTGGTCGTCACCGAGGGATTCGCAGGCAACATTGCGCTCAAGACGGCGGAAGGCACAGCGAAGCAGATCGGCGCCTATCTCAAGGCCGCGATGACGCGCTCGCTGATGTCGAGGCTGGGCGCGGTTCTCGCGCAAGGCGCGTTCAAGGCGCTCCGCGCAAAGATGGACACGCGAACGATGAACGGCGGGATGTTCCTCGGTTTGAATGGCGTTGTAATAAAAAGTCATGGCGGTGCTGACGCGGTGGGCTTTGCAAGCGCCATCGACCTGGGCTACGACATGGCAGCCAGCGGTCTGGTCGCGGATATCCAGCGCGGCGTCGAGAGCTTCCATAACTCTCTTCAGGCCCAACCGGAACAAGTCCTGAAAGCGGTTGCCCAGTGAAACAAACGAGATCGGTCGTTCTAGGCTGCGGGTCGTACCTCCCGGCGCGCATGCTTACCAATCAGGATATGGCTCGCATCGTCGATACGTCGGACGAGTGGATCAGCGAGCGAACCGGCATCAAGACGCGCCACATCGCGGCCGACGGCGAGAACACCTCGGACCTCGGCATTGCGGCGGCGCGCGCGGCGCTCGATCACGCGGGGATCGATCCGCAGGCGATCGATTTCATCATTCTGGCGACGTCCACGCCCGACAACACCTTCCCCTCGACCGCGACGACGATCCAGGCAGCCCTCGGCCTCAACCACGGCTTCGCCTTCGACATCCAGGCGGTGTGCTCGGGGTTCTCCTATGCGCTGGCGACGGCGGATAATTTCATCAGGGCGGGGCAGGGCAAGCGTGCCCTTGTGATCGGCGCGGAAACGTTTTCCCGCATCCTCGACTGGGAGGACCGCGGCACCTGCGTGCTGTTCGGCGACGGTGCGGGCGCGGTGGTTCTCGAAGCAACCCAGGTGCAGGATCCGATGCGCGAGCGCTGCATCATCGGCTCGATGCTGTTCTCGGATGGCCGCCACAAGGACAAGCTCTATGTGGACGGCGGACCGTCTTCCACGAAGACGGTCGGTTATCTGCGCATGCAGGGCAAGGAGGTTTTCCGCTTTGCCGTCAATGCGATCTCGGACGTGGTCGAGCGCACGCTCGCTGCTCACAACCTTCGTCCAAGCGATATCGACTGGTTCGTTCCGCATCAGGCCAACAAGCGCATCCTTGATGGCACGGCGAAGAAAGTCGGCATAGCCGAGGACAAGATCGTCATCACGCTGGATCGCCATGGCAACACGTCGGCGGCGTCGATCCCGCTTGCACTTTCGACGGCCGTTCAGGACGGCCGGATCAAGCGCGGGGATCTCGTCCTGCTCGAAGCAATGGGCGGCGGGTTCACCTGGGGCGCCAACCTCATCCGGTGGTGAGCCGGGAATTTTCACAACATAAGGTTAACGTGCAGCGTCCCTGCGGCATTTTTGCCCAAAAATAGCTGTTTCCAAAGGGATTTTTACAAGATTAGTGTTTGCTATGGCACAGGCCGAGCGTTAACATTGTCTGCGCTTCGTTCTATGGGGAGGGACACGGCGCGTCATGGCGCTTAACGGGAAAACACTGACCCGAGCCGACTTGGCCGAGGCAGTCTTCGAGAAAGTCGGCCTACCTCGCAACGAGGCAGCTGAACTTGTAGAGTTAGTTCTCAAACAAATCGTTTACGCGCTTGAGCGTGGCGAACCAATCAAGCTTTCTTCCTTCGGTTCATTCGGACTTCGTCAGAAATCCGAGCGCGTTGGACGCAACCCGAAAACCGGCGAGATCGTTCCGATCACGCCGCGACGCGTGATCGTGTTCAAGGCCAGCAACATCATGAAAGACCGGATCAATGCCGGTCTGGCAAAGGTTGTGCCTCCTCCGCCTGCGGTGAAGGTTGCGCCGGCGAAGGCATCCGCTAAGGCGGGGGCGAAAGCGGCGGCCGCACCAAAGGCCGATGAAGGGCCGAAACCGAAGCCCGCGAAGGCGTCGGCGAAGGCGGCTCCCGTCGAGGAGAAGGCCGCGCCCGCGAAGGCGGCGCCGAAGGCGGAGAAGGCGAAGTCCGTCAAGGCTGCGCCCAAGCCCGCCGCGAAAGAGGCCGGCGTGAAGTCGGCTGTGCCGAAGGCAGCAGGAGGCGACGGTAAGGCCAAGGCCGAAGCCGCGCCGAAACGCTCGGCCACACCGAAAACCTCGTCGTCGAAAAAGCGCGTCGTCTCATCCTGATCGGCGCGTCATAGTGAAATCGGCCCGTTACAGTGCTTGACGGGCGGGCCGATTGCCCGCAAAGTGCGCGGCAACGGAGCGTAGCGCAGCCCGGTTAGCGCACCGGTCTGGGGGACCGGGGGTCGGAGGTTCAAATCCTCTCGCTCCGACCAATAAAATAGAGACTTAAGCTGGCTCGCTAAAAATCGCCGAAACACCCCTGCGGAGCGCCAGCGAAATAGAAGCCGCGTATGCGGCAGACCGCCTTACCCGCCATTTGGGCAGCCTACCCCCTCAGCCACGAGACGCCCCCGCGCTGGTTTCGAGCTATCCCCAACATCCGAGAGATCGACGATGGCGATTCTGAAGCCGTCGCGCCCGCCACACTGGCGGCAGCGGAGCTTGAATTGCAGATCGAAGATGAGCGTGTCCGAGGGCAGTCCACGCTTGCGCTGAAGGTAGCCATTGGGAAAATGGACGATCTTGCCGCATGGGCACTGGACTTCGATAACCTCACGCGGGGCGAGGTCGAACAGGCGCAGGAGGCGGGTTTCCTTATCGGGCATTCGGGCAGCATAGCACTTGGACTGGCGAGAACAATACACGAACGTCGTAAACGGCAAGCGTGGGGTGGGAGAGGAAGCGCGCTCCGCCGGGTCGGACATGGCTTCGCGCTTACGAGTCGGTGACTAAAACGCTCTCGCGTCGAGTTCCCGCTCAATGGCCGCGGCACACGCGCCCTTTTCACCGCTCGCATCGACGCGAAGCCAGTCGGCGGGCGGTTCGATCATCCGCAACTGGTGTTCGACCACCGCGATGTCGGCGTCGGAAGCATCGCCTTGGCGTGCGATGACACGTTCGCGAAGTATCTCGGGTCCAGCGTCGAGCCAGACGCCAAGGAATCCGGCGCCCGCCCGCTGCGCGACTTCCCGAAGCCGACTGCGCTGCATCGCTTCCGGGAACACCGCGTCCAGGATGACCGAATGCCCGCTGTCCAGCGCAACCTCGGCCTTCTTGATGACGCGGCGATAAACCTCATCGCGGCTTTCCGGGGTGTAGGTTTCGCGCGGCAGGCGGTGCGTGAGCTGGACGCCATGCATGCTTTTGCGCTCGACATCCGTGCGGATATGGAGCGCACCCGGGGCCGCGCCGATGAAGGGCGCCGCTTCGCGCGCGACCGTCGTCTTACCCGTGCCGGACAGGCCGCCGATTGCGACAAGTCGGGGCTGCCCCGGCTCGATCACACGCGTGGCGAAGGCAGCATATTCGCGAACCTCGCGCAGAATGCGCCCGTGGTCGCGCGGCGCGCAAACCGCCAGCCCGTGAATGCCGGTCATCGCGCGGATCGCCGAGCGGAATGACAGGAACAGCGGGAGCAGCGCCAGCCCCTTCACCTCACTGATCGCAGCCATTTCAAGGTAATGGTTGAGAATGATATTCGCCTGAAGTTTCAGCCCGCGTTGCCACAAGTCCATCAGGAGAAAAGCCAGATCGTAAAGCACATCGATTGTGGAAAGCCTGTCGTCGAATTCCAGCGCGTCGAACAGCGCGGGCTTTCCGTCCCACAGCACGATGTTCTTGAGATGGAGATCGCCATGGCAACGCCGCACGAAGCCCTCGCGCTGCCGCGCCTCAAGGAACGCAAGATTGTCGTCGAGTTCGCGCCTGAGTGTCGCGATGTAGGGGCAGACTTCCAATCCGTGGGATTTCGGTCCCGGGCCGCAAAGGGTGGCTTCCAGCGTATCCGCGACGCCGAGCAGCGACCGGGCGAAGCCCGAATTCGTCACGACGGACGCGTGCCGGTGGAAATGCTCCACCGTGTTGGCGAGGTCAACGGCAATCGCGCGGTCGAAGAGGCCGTCGCGGGCCAGCGCGTCGAGCAGGAGTGTCTCGTCGAAACGGCGCATGACCAGCACCCAGTCGACCGTCTCGCCGGGACCGCCGAGCGCGAGCGCGCCGTTCTCCCTGCGGGTCACCGGCTGGATCGACAGATAAAGTTCAGGCGATGCGTGGGAATTGATGCCGAACTCGCGTGAGATGATGGCGTGGCGCTTTTCGAGCGTCGAGAAGTCGAGATAGGGAAGCTTGACCGCGCGCTTGAGCTTGTAGGCGCGATCCCCGGCCAGAAAAACGATGGCCCCATGCGTATCGACACGCTCCACTTCGGAAACGCCGTAGGTCTCCGGCTCGGACAGAAAGGCGATGACGGGTGCCTGTCCGTCGCTTTCCGGATTGCCGTGGTGCGTGGCGTTCGACAAGGAAGATCGGCTCCCTTTCAATGACACCGGCCATCATCTTCGCGTTCACGCCCGCGCGCAACGGGAATCCCTGCGGCGTAGCGCGACGATTTCGGCTCCGCCCCGCAGCGGCGAAGATTCGGGGAAGCGCGTTGGTAAAAAAGAAAGGCCCCCGGAGTGGGGGCCTTCATTTTGGCGGTACGGGACCAGCCTACTTGAGCGGCGCGTAGACAGGAGCTTGCGACAGCTTGTAGTTGACGCCGAGCTTGACGGTGTCGACGGTGTAGCTGTCGTCGAGCAGGCGCCAGTCGTTGAAATCGTTCCAGCCCCAGCGATTATTGTCGAGTTCGAAGTTATAGTGCAGATACTCGACCTTCACCGTCCAGTTCGGGTTCAGCATGAACTCGAGACCGCCGCCAACCGTCCAGCCGGTGAGCGTATCGTCATAGGTGCGACGGAAGTACTCCGTTTCCCCCGGAATACCCAGCAGGTAGGGCGTCTCGGCAATAGAAACTTTGATCTCCGGCTGGATCCAGGCGAAACCGCCCTTCGCGTAAAGCAGCGTGTTGCCCCAAGTATAGCCGAGACGACCCGTCACGTCCCCGTAGAAGCCACCTTCGGATTTGACATTCACGATTGCCCGATCCGAGAGAAGACCACCCAAGATAAGCGTGTCGGCAACAAAGGTCCGCTGGTTCTCGCCACCGAGACCGCCGATGTCGACTTCGATACCGAACACGAAGTTGCCGCCCGTCTGCCAGTTGTAGCCGAACTGACCGCCACCGAAGGCGTTCTGGTCATTCATGCTACGTCCGCCGACGGTGCCGTAGGTGAAGTCGGTAATGGGCTCAAGGTCATTATAATACCAGTTGCGCTTCGTATCGAACGAGCCCCAGCCGGAACCGAGATGTCCACCGAAGTAGAAGCCGGTCCATGTCGGAGGAACAACGATGATCGGAGCGTCCTTCATGCTGGGCGTGTAGATGTCGGCAGCGTTGGCCTGAGCAGCGATTGCAAGCGTGCCGAGGGCCACAGTGCTGGCCAGAGCGAATTTCGTGAGAGTCATGTCTCTCCTCTTTCCCCGCGAGAGTTGTAACGTGATGTGAACTCAACTGGAACTTGTGATCGCACGACGTTTTTCTAAACTCAAGATTGTTGGGGTTGGTTGGCACACTTTTTCAGAGGCGGGGAAAGGCGACCTCGTGGAAAGCGCAATTATTTCAATCTGTTATAAAATGGTGTGACAAAAATCTGTTGAAAAACTGCAACAGTTTTCGTCCTCGCCGCAACCCCAGGGCCGGTAACAACGAGGCCAAATTCCAAGCGCGACCTCCCGTTCAGCGGCGAAAAGCCCCGGATTTTGAGTCGCAGACTCTCAGTTTTCGAAAGAAGAGATTCGGTTTCAGTATGCGTTTTCGGTAAAGACCGGGCGCACGTCGCCACCCCATTCGAGATGATAGCGCCGAAGCAGGACATCGGCCTGCGTGAGACCGCTTTCCAGAATGTCGTGAAGCGGCTTCAGAAAGGGGCTTTCGTCCCTGAAGCCGTGCTCGCGGGCGCGGGAGGTCAGGCCCGCTTCGGCGATCCTTACCGTTGCGCTGGCCAGCTCGCGCAGCGTGCCGCCACGGAACGGCGTGGCGAGGCCGAGGCGCGGAACATCGTCGCGAAGCTGCTGGCGCTCTTCGTCCGTCCAGTCCTTTACGAGATCCCACGCCGCGTCGAGCGCCGATTGATCGTAGAGAAGTCCGGCCCATAGCGCGGGAAGCACGCAGAGCGTTGCATGCCACGGGCCGCTGTCGGCCCCGCGCATTTCGAGGAAGCGCTTGAGGCGAACCTCGGGGAAGATCGTGGTGAGGTGGTCGGCCCAGTCCTCGACGGTGGGCTTTTCGCCCGGCAATTGCGGCAGCTTCCCTTCGAGGAAGGCTCTGAAGGACTGGCCCGCCGCATCGATATATTTGTGATCGCGGCGCACAAAGTACATCGGCACGTCGAGCGCGTAATCGACATAGCGCTCGTAGCCCATGCCGTCTTCGAAGGCGAATGGGAGCATGCCCGCGCGCGCGTTGTCCGTGTCGAGCCAGATGGCGCTGCGGAAACTCAGATAGCCGTTGGGCTTTCCATCCGTGAACGGGGAATTGGCGAACAGCGCCGTCGCGATGGGCTGAAGCGCGAGCGAGACGCGCATCTTCTTCACCATGTCCGCCTCGCTCGCGAAGTCGAGGTTCACCTGCACCGTGGCGGTGCGGTACATCATGTCGAGGCCGTAACGGCCGACCTTCGGCATGTATTCGGTCATGATCTTGTACCGGCTCTTCGGCATGCGCGGCGTTTCGGCGATGGTCCAAAGCGGCGAAAAGCCGAGCGCGAGAAACGAGATGCCGAGCGGATCGGCGATTTCCTGCACCTGCTCGAGATGCCGGCCGACTTCCTCGGAGGTTTCGAACAGCGTCTTCAGCGGCGCGCCGGAAAGCTCGAACTGCCCCCCTGGCTCAAGCGTGATGGAGCCGCCCGCATGATCGGCGGGCGCTTCGAGCGCAATCACTTTGTCGAGATCGTAGACCGGCTGCCAACCGAAACGCTCGGCGAGGCCATGAAGAAGGGCCGAAATTCCCAAATCGCCTTCATAGGGCACGGGTCTCAGCGTATCGCGATAAAACGGAATCTTCTCGTGTTCCGAGCCGATGCGCCATTCCGACTTCGGCTTTTCGCCCTTGGAAATCTCCGCCACAAGGTCGTCGCGGCTTTCGATCAAAGGCGCTTTATCGTGATTCGCTAACATGAAGGCCCGCCTTGTCGCCGCCTGGGGTTCCGGATTTGGCGACACTATAGTGAATCGTGCGACGCTTTTTCAACGCCGCCAGTCTCCCGCTGTCGCGTTAAGCAATGCGAGCACCGCGACGGCCGCCGTGTCCGCACGCATGATGCGCGGCCCGAGCGAAATCGGGCAAACGAAACTCCGCGCGAGGAGATCGGCGCGTTCATTTTCCGAAAAGCCCCCTTCAGGCCCGATAAGCGCCGTCACCTTCTTGCCCGAGAGCGCCTCAAGCGCGTCGAGGGGGGAGGCGACCTCCGCGCGTTCGTCGCAGAAGACCAGCGCGCGCTCCTTGTCGAACGCCTGGAGGAACGCCGCAAGCTTCATCGGCGCACCGATCTCCGGCAAGGTGAGCACGCCGCATTGCTCCGCCGCCTCGATGGCGTTCGCCCGCATCCGATCCGCACCGATGCGAGATACGGCGGTGTGCTGTGTGATCACCGGCTGCAAAAGGGACGCGCCCATCTCCACGGCCTTCTGCACCATGTAATCGAGCCGCGCCTGTTTCAGCGGCGCAAACGCATAATGAATGCCGGTCGGCGCGGTTTGTTCGCGCACCTTCTCCGTGAGGCGGATCGAGCAGGTGCTTTTTCTTGCCTTGACGATCTCGGCGAGCCATTCTCCGCTCGTACCGTCGAACGCCAGAAGCTCCGCCCCCTCCGACAGGCGCAAAACATGCAGCAGGTAGTGCGCCTGCGCGGAATCCAGCGCGATTTCCCCGTCGGGATCGAGTTTATTTGCGACAAATATCCGTTGCATGGTCATGGCGTCAAAATTTGATGCTTGGGTGTTGTGAGGACAGTGACTGAAACTTAGCATAGGAGTTGCTGCAATTTCGCGCGACGGGGAAAAAGCGGCCGGGAACGAGGATTCGATGCCAGCGACATGGCCTGAAACGGGAAACAAGGTGAGCGCGGGCGCGTCCCCCGCCGAGACGATTCCCGACGCGCCAAACCGCAATTTCGTCGACCGTCTGGCGCCCGAGAGCCTCAAGCCCTGGCTCCGGCTCATGCGGGCCGACCGGCCCATCGGAGTGTGGCTCCTGATGTGGCCCTGCTGGTGGTCGGTGGCGCTGGCCGCCCGATATCTCAACGACTTCCCGGACGTCGCATCGACGCTTCCCTATGTGTGGCTCCTCGTTCTTTTCGCCATAGGCTCCTTCGTCATGCGGAGCGCGGGCTGCGTCTATAACGATATCCTCGACCGCGATATCGACGCGAAGGTTGCTCGCACGCAAAGCCGACCGCTCGCAAGCGGACGCATCTCCGTCAAGGCCGCGTTCGCGCTGATCGTGGCGCTCTGTCTCGTCGGCCTCGCGGTGCTGATTCAATTCAACGCCTTCGCCATCGCGCTCGGTTTCGCGTCCATCGGCATCGTGCTCATCTATCCTCTGATGAAGCGCGTCACCTTCTGGCCGCAGGCGGTGCTTGGACTCGCCTTTTCCTGGGGCGCGCTCATGGGCTGGGCCGCCATTTTCGGCTCGCTCGGCGTCGCGCCGATCCTGCTTTACGCGGCGGCGGTGGCGTGGACCATCGGTTACGACACGATCTACGCCCATCAGGACAAGGAAGACGACGCCGTCATCGGGTTGAAATCCACGGCGCTGCGCTTCGGCAAGAACACGCCCGCGTGGCTCGCGCTCTTCTATGGCATCACCATCGTCGGGATCACGCTGGCGGGCTCGCTTGTGGGCGCGGGCTATGTCTTCTATACCGGCATGGCGCTCGCAGCCGGACATCTCATCTGGCAGATCGCGACGCTCGACATGGACGACGGGCAGAATTGCCTCGACCGCTTTCGGAGCAACCACTCGTTCGGCGCAATGGTCTTTTTCGCCCTGATCCTCGACATGATACCGATCCCGGGTTGACGCACATGACGGATGACCTCGCACGGGATTTCGACCTGGTTCGCGAGACGGCGCGCGAGGCAGGAAATCTTGCGCTGTCCTACTGGGGGCAGGGTATCCGCAGTGAAACGAAGGCGGACGGAACGGCCATCACGGAAGCCGACCGCGCGGTGGACGCCCTCTTCGCGCAGAAGCTTCGCGAGGCGCGCCCCGATTACGGCTGGCTGTCCGAGGAGAGCGCCGAGCATGAGTCGCGGCTTTCGGCGCGGTGCGTTTTCGTTCTCGATCCCATCGACGGCACGCAGTCCTTCATTCAGGCGCGGGACGACTGGACCGTCGCGCTGTCGCTCGTCGAGGATGGCGAGGTCGTTCTTTCGGCGGTAGTCAACCCCGTTCGCGGCGAATTCTATGAAGCGCGCCGCGGCGGCGGCGCCTTCCTCAACGGCCAGCCGATCTCCGTCGGCACGCGCGACGCCCTTGCCGGCTCGACGCTTATGGTCTCGCCATGGCACCTGAAAGGGAGCCGGTGGACCCGCCCGTGGCCTGAGGTGAACCCTGTCCACATTTGCTCGATGACCTATCGCCTTTGCCTTGTCGCCAGCGGCGTAGGCGATGCGTCTTTCGCGCTGCCGCCGAAATGGGAATGGGACGTTGCGCCCGGCTCGCTCCTCGTCGCCGAGGCTGGCGGCACGGTCACCGATGCGAACGGCAAGGCGTTCCGCTTCAACAACCAAAGCGCGAAGGTGCCGGGCTATCTCGCGGCGGGGCCGCTCCTCCATCCTCTCCTCGCGGAACGCATGGGCGACGCCCTCTGAGTCGCTCAAAATGAATAAGCGGCGCGCGCCGAAGCTTAGGGCTTTCATGCCGCTAACCTTTGGGCTAACACCGTCCATGCCTCAGGACATGATTGCAGCGATTGATGACGTCAGCTCCCCCAAAGCCAGAGAAACTCCTCCGACGGGTGCAGCAATCGAGTCTGTTCCTGGACACGATCAGCGGGCTGGCGGCAAGGCACGTCCGCATGGTGCTTGCCACGTCGAAGGTCGTTCGCGACCCCGTCGACACCGACGCGCGCCTGCTGGCTCACCATCCGTCCATCGTCGCGATGTGGCACGGCCAATTCCTCTGCGTGCCGCTGATCAAGCCGAAAACGATGCCGGTCAGCAACATGGTGGCCAAGCACGCTGACGGCGAGATGATCGGCCGGACGCTTCTGCACTTCGACATGGGGCTGATCCGCGGCGCGGGCGCGGGCGATTCCGGCAAGGATCGCGGCGGCGCGGGCGCGCTTCGGGCTGCGCTGAAAGCGCTGAAAGGCGGCACCACCGTCGCTATGACGACCGACATTCCGCCGGGGCCCGCGCGTGTCGCGGGGCTTGGCATCGTCACCATAGCGCGCATGTCCGGGCGGCCCATCCTCCCGGCCGCCGTCGCCACGGGGCGCTTTTTTACGCTGCCCACGTGGAGCCGCATGACGATCAACCTGCCGTTCACCCGGCTCGCCCTGGTCGTCGGCGATCCGATCCACGTGCCGCGCGATGCGGACGAGGCCGAGTTGGAGCGTTACCGCCAGTTGGTGGAAGACGCGATGAACGCCACCACGGTTCGCGCCTATGAACTCGCGGGAGGCGATATGACTCGCACGCTGCCGCAGGAAAAACGGCCGCCGCGCAAGTCGGGCTTCCTGCTTTCAGCCTATCGCGGCGCGACATGGGCGGCTCGCCCCGCAGCGATGACCCTCCTCAAGCGGCGCGCCGCGCGCGGCAAGGAAGTCCCCGAGCGGCTTGGCGAACGCCTCGGCATCGCGTCCGCGTCGCGCCCCGAAGGAGCGCTCGCGTGGTTCCATGCGGCGAGCGTCGGCGAGACGAACTCCGTCCTTGCGCTGATGGACGAGTTGAAGCGCCGCCATCCGTCACTGAACCTGCTCCTGACAACTATCACGGCGACCTCGGCGAGAATCGCGAAGGAGCGGCTTCCCGATGGCGCGATCCATCAGTTCGTGCCGCTCGACAATCCTGCGTTTTGCAAGCGCTTCGTCGAGCATTGGCGCCCCGATCTCGGCCTTTTCGTCGAATCCGAAATCTGGCCGAACCTCATCGTCGAGGCGAGCGACGTGGGCGTGCCGCTCGCGCTCGTCAATGGGCGCATGTCGCTGCGTTCCACGCAACGATGGCGGCGGCTTTCGAGCCTAAGCCAGCCGTTGTTCTCGCGCTTCGACCTCGTGCTTGCGCAGAACCGGCGGTTTGCGAAGCGGCTCAAGAGCATCGGCGCGCGCAAGATCGTCGTGACCGGCAATCTGAAATACGATGCGCCGCCGCCGCCTGTCGATGCCGCAGCGCTGAACGCACTTCGCCGCGCCATCGGCGAGCGCCCTGTCTTTCTCGCCGCGAGCACGCATCCGGGCGAAGACGAAATCGTGCTGCGCGCTGCCGAGATTCTTCGCGCGGCCATCCCGTCGCTTCTGACCGTGATCGCGCCGCGCCATCCCGAACGCGGCGAAGACGTTGCGGCGCTCGCCCGCGCGCGCGGCGATGCGGTCGCGCGGAGGACGACGGGCGACACCATCGACGACGCCACGCGCATCTATGTCGCCGACACGATCGGCGAGCTTGGGCTGTTCTATACGCTGGCTGAGGCTGCCTTCATCGGCGGCTCGCTCGTGAAGCATGGCGGACAAAACCCCATCGAGGCGATCAAGCTCGGCGCGGCCATTCTTTCCGGGCCGCATACCTTCAACTTCAGCGAAACCTACGAGACGCTTGCGCGGTTCGAAGGTTTCCGCCTTGTGGGCGACGCAGCCGAAATCGCCGCCGCCGCGCAACAGATTTTCGCCGATGCCGAGGCGGGCGCGCAAGTGAAGGGCAACGCTTCCGCCGCGATTGCCACGCTCGGCGGCGCGCTGGAAAAGACGCTCGAAGCGCTCGCGCCGTGGCTCCCGGCGTCCGCGCCGCGCGAAGCCGCGCCGCAACCCGAACTTCTCCCGCACGATGCGCCTTGAGCCGCCTCGCTGGTGGTACGGCGGCGCAACGCCGCTCGCGGCGTGGGCGCTCTGGCCCGTCTCGGCCGCTTATGGCGGCATCGCCGAACGTCGGCTTCGCAAGGCCGAGCCTTATCGCAGCACCTTGCCCGTTCTTTGCGTCGGCAATTTCACGATGGGTGGCGCGGGCAAGACGCCGGTCGCGCTGAAACTCGCCGCTCTGCTGCAAGGGATCGGTCGGCGCCCCGCCTTTCTCACGCGCGGCTACGGCGGCAGCGAACGCGGCCCTTGTCTCATCGACGGCGAGGCAGACGGCGCGGAACGAGTCGGCGACGAGCCGCTGCTTCTGGCCCGCGCCGCGCCAACCGTGGTGAGCCGGGATCGGCGGGCGGGGGCGCGGCTCATCGAGGCGATGGGCGGAGGGAGCGAGCCTCTTGCGGCGAGCGGAACCATCGCGCGCGGCTCGCAGGAAACGGCGCCGCCCGACACGATCATCATGGACGATGGCTTTCAGAACCCGTTGCTCGTCAAGGATTTCTGCGTTGTGGTGGTGGATGGCGGCGTAGGGATTGGCAACGCGCGCGTGTTTCCGCTGGGGCCGTTGCGCGCGCCGCTCGATGCGCAACTCGCTCGCGCCGATGCCATCGTCATCCTCGGCGGTTCGGCGGGGGCCTTTCCCGGCGACGACCGATTGAAGCGCGCCGGTGTACCCGTCTTCCGCGCGGAGATCGTGCCGCTGATCGACGACGCGCTACGGGGGCAGCCGGTGCTGGCCTTTTGCGGCATCGGCAGACCCGGCAAGTTCTTCGATACGCTGAAAGAGGCGGGCGTCCCGGTGGCGGAGGCGCGCGCGTTCCCGGATCATCATCCGTTCTCGGAGGCCGATGCGCGCGGGCTGCAATCGCGCGCTCGGGCACTCAGCGCCCTTCTCGTCACGACAGAGAAGGACCGGGCGCGGCTGAAGGGCCGTTCCGGCGCGCTGGCCGAGCTTTACGAAGCCGCCGCCGCGCTGCCCATCGACGTGCGCTTCCGGGCGGGCGACGAAGCCGCGCTGCTGGCCGCCATCGCGCGCTCAGTCCCGCGTCGCGACGCGTAAGATAAGGAGCGTGTCAGCCCTTCGCGCGCTGGCGTTCGAGATGGCGACGCAGCGAGGCCGCCGCGTTGATATACGGCTCCTGATACGCCACGCTCCAGTATTTCAGTTCCTCGACGCGGATCGGCTCGCCCGTGACAGCGCAGCGCACATAGGCGCCGTGCTTCAACACCTGAAACTCGCCGTCGAGATAGCGGATTTTAGCTTCCTGCCCGAAGGCGAAGGGGCGCTCCATGCGATTCATCTCTGTCGGTCCCTAAAGCAGCGTGCCCTGCCCGTCCTTGTCTTTGGAAGTCGCGCGCCGGGGTGGCTGTTGCGTGGTCGAGCGTCGACGCGTCGGCGCAGGCTCGGCTTCCGCATCGGCGGCGGCCCTGTGAGCCTGAACGTGACCATCCGCGAATTCGATGTCAAGGGCGGCGGCGGCGGGCACCGATGCGGCGCGGCGTATCACCCGGCCGTCAGCGCCGCGCACGAGCGCGAAGCCGCGTTCGAGCACGCTCTTGTGGCTAAGGCTCTGGAGAAGCTGGCTGAGTGCCGCAACCCGCTGCCTATGGCGCTGCGCGAGGTTCGTCACGGCCTGATCGGCGCGCGCGGCGAGCATGAGCATCCGCTCGATGCCGCGCTGGGTCGGCGTGGCGAGAAGGCCCGCATTGAGCCGATCGGCGCGCACAGTCCAGCGCTCGCGCTTGCGGACGACGACATCGCGGAAAGCCCGCGCGTTGAAGGTGGCGGCGCGGTCGAGACGCTCGCGAGCCTCGACGATGGGGCGAGCGACAAGGCGCGGCGAGAGGCGCACGGCGGACCGTTCGAAGCGTCCGCGCGAGCGCTCCGTGAAATAGATGAGGGCGTGGCCGAGCCGCGCGCCCGCCGTGTCGAGGCGCTGGCGCGGCACCTGAAGAAGCGTGTGCGGGCGTGGCAGCCCTCGTTCCGCGCCGCGAAATTCCGCGCGCATGCGTTCGAGGTTGCGGCGGACGCAGCGTCGCGCGCGCTCGATGCACTCGGCGAGGCGGAGGACGAGATCGGCATGCTTCGGCACGGCCCACTCGGCGGCCTTCGTGGGCGTCGGCGCGCGCGCATCGGCGACGAGATCGATCAGCGTCCAGTCGGTTTCATGGCCGACGGCGGAGATCAGCGGGATGGCGCTCTCGGCGACGGCGCGGACCACGGCTTCCTCGTTGAAGCCCCAGAGGTCTTCGAGGCTGCCGCCGCCACGCGCGACGATCAACAGGTCGGGCCTCGGCAGCGGGCCGAACCCGTCGAGCGCGTTGAATCCGCGGATCGCGGCGGACACTTCCGCGCCGCTGGTTTCGCCCTGCACGCGCACGGGCCACACGATGACGCGCGTCGGGCAGCGCTCGGTGAAGCCGTGCAGCATGTCGCGGATCACCGCGCCCGTGGGCGACGTGACGATGCCGACCACCTCGGGCCAGAACGGCAACGGCCGCTTGCGGCTCTCGTCGAACAGCCCTTCGGCGGCGAGCTTCTTCTTGCGCTCTTCGAGCAGCGCCATGAGCGCGCCCGCGCCCGCCGGTTCGAGTTGCTCGATGACGATCTGATAGCTCGACTTGCCGGGGAAAGTGGTGACGCGGCCGGTGACGATCACCTCAAGCCCTTCCTCGGGCTTGAACTTCAGGTGATTGAACGTGCCGCGCCAGATCACCGCGTCGATGCGCGCCTTGTCGTCCTTGAGGGAGAGATAGGCGTGGCCGGAGGAGTGCGGCCCGCGATAGCCGGAGATTTCACCGCGCAGGCGTACAAGGCCGTAAGCGTCCTCCACCGTGCGCTTGATGGCGAAGGAAAGCTCGGAGACTGTGAATTCCGCGATGTTCGAAAGAAGCTCCGCCTGCATGGGCGATAACATGGACGCGCCCGCGCGCGATGTCCAGAGACGGCGGCGTGTGAGGCGGTGGGTGGCGATGCGCGGCGCGGCGTGCGGTGGTACCGGGCGCTCGCCGCCGAGCGGGGAAGTGGGGAGCGGGCGCGCGCCCGCATCGTGCCTTCGCAGACACCCGGAAACAAAAGACGGCGCCTCTCGGCGCCGCTTCCGAAGTCCGGATGGGGTACGGACTATTTCAGGGGCTCGTAAACGTTGCCGCCGAACTTGTAGTTCAGGCCGAGCTTAACGGTGTGGAAGGTCACGTCGCCCTTGTAGTGGTCGGTGTCGAAGACATTACCGTTAGTTTTTTTGCCTATGACGTGAAAATCTTCGTCTCCAAGATCGACATACAGGTATTCCGTTTTCAGACTCCAGTTTCCGGTGAGTGCGGCTTCCAATCCGCCGCCAGCCGTCCAGCCTGTCAAAGTAGCGTCGGCGTTGCCCTTGTCGGTGACGGCGCCTTCACCATTGCCGAAAACGGTGTTATCCAACTCAACATGGCCCCAAGCGAAGCCACCGGTGACATAAGGCAGCACACCGCCGAACGCGTAGCCGATACGTCCACGCACTGTCCCAAAATAGTCGACCGTTGCATCAAAGGTCTTGGAGTAGGTGCCGGCCCCATTTCCCCAATAGGATTTAGTTGTGAAGGTGTCTTTCCCTTCGATGGCGCTCCCCGAAATGTCGGCTTCGATACCGAGGACAATGCTGCTGATCTGCTTGTTGTAACCGATCTGGCCGCCGCCGAAGCCGCCGTCAAACTGCGTCTTCTGCTTGTCAGCAATGTCGTAAACCGGGGTGCCCGGGTTATAATATACGCGACCATCGAGATCGCCGAAGCCGTAGCCACCATGCACGCCGAGATAGAACCCCGTCCAAGTCGCCGGAGCTTCGTAAACGGGCGCGTCCTTCAGGCTGCCGCCCTTGTAGAGATCGGCCGCGAAAGCCGAAGACGAGAGCGCAACGACGCTCGCCACACCCAAAATGATCTTTTTCATAAATCCCCCAAAAGCCGAGATTGCCACGCACAGGCGTGAGCTATTGAAAGGATTAGCCTCGGGGACATCGGGCGGTTACTAACGTGGGGTTGCGCAACAGGAGCGAGTTGTGCAACCTAAAATTGCCAAGAAAATACCTGCAAGAATTAGAAAGACTTACGCTGTCATGATAGGCCGCGCCTATGATGCAAATGGGCCACAGCTTCGGCTGAATAGTGAAGGTCTTTTGCATACCAGCTCATGGCGCGCTTGCGCGTCCTCATCCCGTTGATTTCGATCAAGAACTTTAGCGCCAAATCTATGGCCACGCCCGCGACCGGACTCCGCGATCAGAATCGTCTTCCCAATCTTGTCGACATGGGCTTTTGTAGCGGCATGTTTTCCCCTCGTCCGCGAGCCGTTCGCCGGGCGAAGCAAGCTTGCGCGCGAGCGCCCAACATCCGCGAAGAGCCCGAAATGTCCGACAAGAAGAGCATCAAGAAAGTCGTCCTCGCCTATTCCGGCGGCCTCGACACGTCGATCATCCTGAAATGGCTGCAAGTCACCTATGGCTGCGAGGTCGTGACCTTCACCGCCGACCTCGGGCAGGGCGAGGAGCTTGAGCCCGCGCGCCGGAAGGCGGAGCTGCTCGGCATCCAGCAGATCTACATCGAGGATCTGCGCGAGGAGTTCGTGCGCGATTACGTGTTCCCGATGTTCCGCGCGAACGCCGTCTATGAAGGCATCTACCTGCTCGGCACGTCGATTGCGCGGCCGCTCATCGCCAAGCGCCAGATCGAAATCGCGCATGAGACGGGCGCTGACGCGGTCTGCCATGGCGCCACCGGCAAGGGCAACGATCAGGTGCGCTTCGAGCTGTCCTATTACGCGCTCGACCCGAACATCACCGTCGTTGCGCCGTGGCGCGAGTGGGATTTCAAGTCGCGCACGGCGCTGATCGACTTCGCGGAGAAGAACCAGATCCTCGTGACGAAGGACAAGCGCGGCGATGCGCCGTTCTCGGTGGACGCGAACCTGCTGCACACCTCGTCCGAGGGCAAGCTGCTCGAAGATCCGGCCATCGAAGCGCCGGACTACGTCTATCAGCGCACCGTTTCGCCCGAAGACGCGCCGAACACGCCCGAAATCATCGAGGTCGGCTTCGAGAAGGGCGACGCGGTGTCGATCGACGGCGAGCGGCTTTCGCCCGCGACGCTGCTCACGCGCCTCAACGACTACGGCAAGAAGCACGGCATCGGGCGGCTCGACCTCGTGGAAAACCGTTTCGTCGGCATGAAGTCGCGCGGCGTGTACGAGACGCCCGGCGGCACGATCCTGCTTCAGGCGCATCGCGGCATCGAGAGCATCACGCTCGACCGAGGCGCGGCGCATCTGAAGGACGAGCTGATGCCGAAATACGCCGAGCTGATCTATAACGGCTTCTGGTTTTCGCCCGAACGCGAGATGCTGCAAGCCGCCATCGACAAGAGCCAGGAGTTCGTCACCGGCACCGTGCGGCTGAAGCTCTACAAGGGAAGCGCGCATGTGGTCGGCCGCGAAAGCCCGTTCTCGCTCTACAATCAGGAGCTTGTGACGTTCGAGGAAGGCGCGGTGGCCTACGATCAGCACGACGCGGCGGGGTTCATCAAGCTGAACGCGCTCAGGCTCCGCCTCACCGGCGCGCGCCGGAACAAGAGCGCGCTGTAAGGCATCCGGTTAGTCCGCCGCGATCGATTTTCATGCAATTCGAGCGTGAGGTCGGAAGGAGGAGGCCGCAGCACGAAGTGCGCATCGCCAAACCGTTCGCGGCGCACAAACGGACCCCGACTGGCAGCGGCACAGCGAGCCGGGATCAGGCCCGTCGAAAAAGACGGGGCGGGCTATCGGCTGGAGGTAGCAGAACGGTTCACCCGCCGGAGGAGGCCGCGTTCACGCTGCCGCCTCTCGCGTCTTGCACTGGCCCTCGGCTTGGCGTACCCATGCGAGCAAACGAGTTTCAGCGGCTCCGCCGTTCGGCGTGGAACGGGCGCGCCGCGGAGGCGGGCAAGGGAGCCGGAAATGGGCCGTTCAATTCTCTCGATCATCTTCGGATCGCGGTCTCCGACCGCCGATGACCTTCTTGCGTTCGCGCCCGTAGTGGAGGCTCCGGCCGCGCCCGTCCGCGTCGAAACCGGGGAGGAGCGCGCCGAGCGCGACCGGCTGGAGGCGCTCTACAAGGATGAAGGCCGGATCGAGGTCGACACGCCGCACCCCACGAACGAGCACGGGCAATGGTTCCTGCCGGGCGCGGGCAAGACCGAGTGGTTCAGGGACATCGAGCAAGGGCCGGAACTGGTCCTCGTGCCGTCGGGCCGCTTCCTGCAAGGCGCGCCGAACGACGAGCCGCAGCGCGAGGCGTGGGAGGTCGGCGCGGAGAGCCCGCAACACGAGACGACGATCCCGAAGCCGTTCGCCATCGGGCGCGCGGCGGTGACGCGCGGAGAGTTCAAGGCGTTCGTCGCGGCGACCGGCCACGACGCGGGCACGCTTCGCAGTCACGGCTTTGCGCAAGACGACAGTCACCCCATCGTCGGCGTGAGCTGGAAGGACGCCACTGCCTATGTCGAGTGGCTCGCCAAGATTGCGCGCAAGCCATACCGGCTGCCCTCCGAGGCCGAATGGGAATATGCCGCCCGCGCAGGGACGACGACGCCGTTCTGGTGGGGCGCGTCGATCACGCCGAATCAGGCGAATTACGACGGCACGCATGTCTACGAAGGCGGCGGCGAGGCGGGCGCGCACCGCAAGGGCACGGTGCCGGTGCTGGAGTTCGAGGCGAACCCGTGGGGCCTGTATCAGGTTCACGGCAATGTCTGGGAGTGGTGCGCGGACAAGTGGCACCGCGGCTATTGGGAGAAGAAGGACCACCTGAAGGCGAGCGGCGGCCCGCAGGTCAACGGCAATTCCGGTCATGTGCTTCGCGGCGGCTCGTGGAACGACGGCCCGCAATTCCTTCGCGCGGCGAGCCGCAGCCGCCTCTACGCCGACATCCGCCTCGGCAATTTCGGCTTCCGCGTCGCGCGCACGCTCGCCTGACGCACGCCGCCCGTCAGAGCGTCACGCGCTGACGGGCAACCGGTGCCGCTGCCTACCCCCGCAACTCCGCCCCCGTCGCCTTCTGCACCTGCGCGACGACCTTCTGCGATACGGCCTCAATCTCGGCCTCGGTGAGCGTGCGGTCCGGCGGCGTGAGCGTCACCTCGATGGCGAGCGACTTCTTGCCTTCCGGCACGCCCTTGCCCTCGAACACGTCGAACATTGCGACGCGGCTGATGAGCGCCTTTTCCGCACCCTCGGCGGCGCGCAGCACCGCGGCGGCCTCGACATCCTTGTCGACGAGGAAGGCGAAGTCGCGCTGGACGGGCTGGAAGCCCGAGATGACGAGCGCGCCCTTGGCGGTGCCCTTCTTGCGTGGCGCGGGCACGGCGTCGAGGACAATTTCGAACACGGCGACCGGGCCGGAAATGTCGAGCACCTTCAGCGTTTCGGGATGAAGCTCGCCGAAATGACCGAGCACGGTTTTCGGCCCGAGCTTCAGCGCGCCCGACCGGCCGGGGTGATACCACGCGGGCGCTTCGCGCGTGACCTGCACGCGGGCCGGGTCGAGCCCAAGCGCTTCGAGCACGGCGAGCGCGTCCGCCTTCGCGTCGAACACGTCGACCGCCTTGCCCGCGCCGTCCCAGTTTCGGCCAGCGCCGCCGAGCCGCGCCGTGCCGGTGCGGACGCCGCTCGCCGCGTTCGCCTGATCCTCCGGCTTCGCGCCCCGGAAAAACTGGCCGACCTCGAACAGCGCCGCATCGGCGAAACCGCGATTGGCGTTCGCGCGCGCCGCTTGCAGAAGGCCGGGCAGAAGGCTCGGCCGCATGTCGGTCATTTCGCTCGAAATCGGGTTGGCGAGCTTCAGCGCGGCCGCGCCGCCGCCGAAGTGCCGCGCCTCGGCCTCGGCGATGAAGGACCAGGTGACGGCTTCGACGAGGCCGCGCGTGGCGAGCGTGCGGCGTGCGGCAAGCACGCGCTTCTGGCTCTGCGTGAGCACGGCGCGCGCGATGCCGGGATCGCGCGGCAGCGGCGTTGACGGGATCCGCTCGGCGCCTGAGAGCCGCACCACCTCTTCCACGAGGTCGGCCGCGCCGTTGATGTCCGGGCGCCATGACGGCGGCGTGACGGTGAAAGTGGGCCCGGTGCCCGCGATGGTGAAGCCGAGATGCTTGAGCGCGGTGGCGATTTCCGCCCCGGAGAAGCGCGCGCCGGACAGTTTTTGCACAAGCGCCGGGTCGAACGCCACGGCGGGCTTGCCGGACGGCGCCACACCGGCCGAAACCGCGTCGCTCGGCTCGCCGCCGCAGAAATCGAGGATCAGCTTCGTCGCCAGCGCCAGCCCCTCGAACTGGCTTTGCGGGTCGATGCCGCGCTCGAAGCGGAAGCGCGCATCCGAATTGATGCCGGTCTTGCGGCCGGTGGCGGCGGTGCGCGCCGGATCGAAATAGGCGCTTTCGATGAAGATCGATGTCGTCGCTTCGGTGGTGCCCGACGCCTCGCCGCCCATGACGCCGCCGAGACCCAGCACGCGCGCCGCATCGGCGATCACGCACATCGTGTCGTCCACTTCATAGGTCTTGCCGTCGAGCGCGACGAAGCTTTCGGCTGGCCGACCGAGACGCGCCGCGATGGGGCCTTCGAGCTTGTCCGCGTCGTAGACGTGGAGCGGGCGGGCGCGGTCGTAGGAGACATAGTTCGTCACGTCCACCGCCGCATTGATCGGGCGCAGGCCGATGGCCTTCAGGCGGCGCTGCATCCATTCGGGCGAGGGACCGACCTTCACGCCGCGCACGAGACGGCCGACGAAATGCGGGCAGGCGTTTTCCGCGCCTTCGGGGAACGGCAATTCGATGGCGATGGGGGAGGGGAATGCGCCGCCCTCGAAGCCTTCCGGCGCGGGCTTCAGCGTGCCGAGCCCAGCCGCCGCGAGGTCGCGCGCAACGCCGCGCACGCCGAGGCAATCGGGGCGGTTCGGCGTGATTGCGATTTCGATCACCGGATCGTCGAGACCGGCGAAATCCACGAAGCGCTTGCCGACATGCTCCGTTGCCGCCTCCGGCAGTTCGATGATGCCGTTATGCTCGGTGGACAGCAGAAGCTCGCGCTCGGAACACATCATGCCGAGCGATTCGACGCCGCGAATGCTCGCCTTGCCGAGCGTCACGTCGAGGCCGGGAACGTAGGTGCCGGGCTGGGCAAACACGCCGAGGAGGCCCGCCCGCGCGTTCGGCGCGCCGCAGACGACCTGCAACACTTCGCTGCCGTTGTCGACCTTCAGCACACGCAGCTTGTCGGCGTTCGGATGCGGCTCCGCCTCCACGACGCGCGCCACGATGAAGCTTTCGAGCTTCGCGGCTTTGTTCTCGATGCCTTCGACTTCGAGGCCGATCAGCGTGAGCTTCGCCGCGATCTCGTCGAGCGTGGCGTCGGTGTCGAGATGGTCCTTGAGCCAGGAAAGCGTGAATTTCATGGGAGTGCGTGCCGTTGGAATATGGGCGGAAATTTCCCGACAGCTTTCCCACGAACGCCCGGCGCTTGCAACAGCGGCGGCACAACGCGCGGTTCAAAAGTGTCGCGTCAGCGTTTGCGCGCCGCCTCGATTTCGGCAATCGCGTCTTCCACCGCGTCGAAAACGAGGAGCGTGGACGCGTGCCGCGCCTTGTATTCGCGCACCATTTCGAGGATCGCGAGGTCGGCCCAGCGCCCGGACGGCGGCTCCCCGCCCTCCTTCAGCATACGCCGCATCTTTGCACCCACCGAGCGAAGCTCCGCCGCCGTCGAGCCGACGATGTTCGCGCCCATGACTGCGGCCGACGTCTGGCCGAGAAGGCAGGCGCGCACGTCCTGCGCATAATCGGTCACGCGGTCGCCCTCCATTCTGAGGTCGACTGTGATGCGCGAGCCGCAAAGTCTCGAATGCGCCGAGGCCGTCGCGTCGGGGGTTTCGAGACGCCCCGAGCGAGGCATGTTCGCCGAAAGCTCAAGCACTCTGCCGGTGTAGATGTCTTCCGGATTGGCCATCTTTGTCCTGAACTGGCGTGCCCGCCCGCCTGAAGCGCGGCGTTGCGGGCTTGCCGCCCTCTGCGTTACGATTATATGCTGTTTTGACGCGATGCATGCAATCGCCTCCTCTTCGAGGTGGTTGCGCGTCCGGTTTCACATCATGCGAGGCCCGTTTCGGGCCCTGTGCAGAGGTTCGCTTCATGGAAAGAAAAGCGTCAGAGCCGGTACCGCCAACGCGGGGACCGCAGGTGGGCTTGCGCGAACCAGGCGACAGGCTCCGTCCGACGCGCGAGGAAGCCGAAGCCGCCGTCCGCACGCTGCTCGCGTGGACGGGCGACGATCCGGCACGCGAAGGGCTGCTCGACACGCCGAAGCGCGTTGTCGACTCCTATGCCGAATATTTCTGGGGCTATGACGGCGATCCGGTCGACGAGCTTTCGCGCACCTTCGAGGATGTGCAGGGCTATGACGACATCGTCATGCTGCGCGACATCGATTTTGCGTCGCATTGCGAGCATCACATGGTGCCGATCATCGGCGTGGCGCATGTCGCCTACATCCCGGACCGGCGCATCGTGGGGATCTCGAAGCTCGCCCGCGTGGTCGACATCTACGCCAAGCGGCTGCAAACGCAGGAGACAATGACGGCGCAGATCGCCGATTGCATTCAGGAGACGCTGAAGCCGAAGGGTGTCGCCGTGATGATCGACGCGCTGCATCAATGCATGACGATGCGCGGCGTTCACAAGAAGGGCACGACCACGATCACCACGCGGTTCACCGGCGTGTTCGGTGAAGACAAGGCCGAGCGCGACCGCTTCATGCAGCTGGTGAACGGCACACGCGTTTTGGCGAGCCGATGAGGGAACAATGAGCACCGATAGCAAACTATCGTTCGCCGCGCCGTCTGCCAGCAAGGCGGAGCTTGAGGAAGGCGCCGCCTTCACGCCGCGCTTCGACGAACACGGCCTGATCGGGGCCATCGTGACGGACGAGGACGGCGGCGACGTGCTCATGTTCGCCTTCATGAACGCGGAGGCGCTGCGGCTCACCATCGAAACGGGCGAGGCGCATTTCTACAGCCGCTCGCGCAAGTCGCTGTGGAAGAAGGGCGAAACGAGCGGCAATGTCTTGCGCGTGCGCGAGCTTCTCACCGACTGCGATCAGGATGTGCTCTGGGTGAAGGTCGAGCTTCAGGGCGAAGCCGCCTGCCACACGGGCCGCCGCTCCTGCTTCTACCGGCGCATCGAGGCGGGCACGGACGGCGTCGCTCTCGAACTCGTTACAAAATAAGATGCTGCGGCAAAGACGTTTAATCCGTTTGTTATCGCAGGATCGGTTACAGTGCGGAGACACCGGTCGAAACGAAGGACCAATGTCAAGTCACCGAACTACAAACCACCGAACCGCGAACCACAGAACCGTCGTCAGAACGTCGCACTTGCTCCTTAAATCCCGTTTCTCATCCGCCGGGATGGCGATTCAGAAGCGGGAAAGGGCATGAGAAAGGCGCAGGTCGGACTTGCTCTCGGAGGCGGCGCAGCGCGCGGACTCGCGCATATCGGCGTGCTGGAAGTTCTGATCGAAGCCGGGTTCGAGCCGGACGTCGTCGCGGGCACGTCGATCGGTGCGGTCGCCGGCGGATATTACGCGGCGGGGCAGCTTGGCGACCTGAAAAGTTTCGCGCGCGAGATGACCATGCGCAAGCTGATCCGGTATCTCGACGTCAACCTCGCGGGATCGAGCCTCGTGTCCGGCAAGCGGCTGGAGAAGACGCTCGCGTCCCACATCGGCGATCTTCACATTGAGGAGCTTCCGAAGAAATTCGCGGCCATCGCCACCGAACTCGGCACTGGGCAGGAGGTGTGGCTTACGAAAGGTTCGCTCGCGGCGGCGCTTCGCGCATCTTACGCGCTGCCGGGCATTTTCAAGCCGGTGCGGATCGGCGGGCGTTGGCTCATGGATGGCGCGCTCGTGAACCCGGTTCCGGTGACGGCGGCGCGAGCGATGGGCGCGAATTTCGTGATCGCGGTAACGCTTCATTCCGGCCACTACGTCCGCAACACCCTGTTCCCCATCGAGGCAGAGGCGTCTTTCGACCAGCCAACGGAGCGAACCGATGTCGACGAGCGAGCGCGGAGAAGCCGTTTCGCGCTGGTACGGCGTCAGATGTGGGGCGGCGGCGGGCGCAAGCGCGACCGCGATGCGTCGCCCGGTATTCCGCGTGTGGTGCTCGAAGCGTTCAACATCACGCAGAACCGCATCGCTCGATCAAGGCTTGCGGGGGATCCGCCGGACGCCACCATCCAGGTTCATCTCGACGGCATCGGCCTGTTCGACTTTCACAAGGCGGAATTCGCCATCGAACAGGGGCGCCTTGCGGCGCAGCGTTATCTTGCGTCGCTTCGGCGCGAAGGCGTCGAGCGGCCGAGCATCAGCGCATAGAGGCGCTTTCGGATGACACGAAACCTCTTGAGCGACATCTTCGCAAAGCCGACGTCCATTTGCGGATCGTGCTCTACACAGCGTCGTGCCGTAAGCAGATGCGGCACCACGCTGTAATCCGCGCCCGCTTACCCGGCGGCGAAATACTGCCGCATCTGCGCCGCTTCGGCCTCCGCCACCTGAAGTTTCGCCTTCACCACGTCGCCGATGGAGACGATGCCCACGAGGCGCTCCTTCTCGGTGACGGGAACATGCCGGAAGCGATGCTCCGTCATCTCCGCCATGACCCAGTCGATGCTGTGATGCTCCGAACAGGTCGAAACGGGGCGCGTCATGTGGTCGGCGACGGTTTCATCGAGGGCGGCCGCTCCGCGCTCGGCGAGGATGCGCACGATGTCCCGTTCCGAGACGATCCCAAGCACGCGGTGCTGCTCGTCAACCACCACGACGGCGCCGATGCGGTTGGCGTGAAGCAGATGAACGATCTCGAAAACCGTTCGATCCGGCAGCACGCTGAGGACCTTGCGGCCTTTGCCTTTGAGAATTCCTGCAACGCTCATGGTATTCCTCCCAGAATACGGTAGCGGCGAGCCTGTTGCCGCGGTGCCCGCCGCATTTTTGCGTTTCGAGCAATCGTCATGATGCCCGCGAAGCGGGAAACGCGCAAGCGATGCCATCGCTCGGGTGTCGCTGACGCGCGCGCGAGGTGAACTTTCCTGTCTCTGTTCGGAAGCAATTCCCGGAACCGAGGAAAGCATTTCGCCCATGGCACTCTGGTGATGCGGTCGGGCTTCGCGGTTGAATGAGTTCGAAGATTTTTCGAACGTGCCGGAACCGTCGGGCGGCGGGGGCGTTATTCACGAAACCGATGGCGTCGGCTCCCTTGCCCCCCAAGTCCCGTCCCCGCCGGCGTCAAAGGAAAAGGCCGGTGCCTTACGCCAAAGCACCGGCCGCTTTTTTGTGTTCAGCTTTCGTGGGTGCCCGCCCACGGCAAACGCGCGATAGGGCTCTTGCGTTCAAACGCTCGCCGCGGCGAGTCCGGCCCGGAAGCGGCGCGCATTGGCCATATAACCTTCCGCCGAACGCCTGAAACCTTCGATCTCGGCCGCCGTGACGTCCCGCGCGATCTTGCCGGGCGCGCCGAGCACGACCGACCCCGCCGGGATCTGCTTGCCCTCGGTAATGAGCGCGCCTGCGCCGATGAGACAATTGTCGCCGATCACGGCGTGGTTGAGGATTGTCGCGCCCATGCCTATGAGGCAGTTGTCGCCGATCATACAGCCGTGCAGCGTGACATGGTGGCCGACGGTGCAGCCACGGCCGACACGCACCGGCGCGCCGAGATCCGTGTGAATCATCGTCATGTCCTGAATATTGGTGCCGTCGCCGATTTCGATGGGATCGTTATCGCCGCGCAAGACCGAACCGAACCACACCGAGGCTTCGCGGCCGAGCAGGATGCGGCCGAGAAGCACGGCGGTCGGGGCGATCCAATAATCGCCTTCGGGCGGCAGCTCGGGAGAAATACCGTCGAGAGCGTAGATCGCCATGGGGCGCCTTTCCTAGTCTTTCAGATCGTCTTCGAGGATAGCCATCTGGAATTGATAGCTTACTTCGTCGTCCTCGTCGTCCTTGTAGATGACGCCGATAAACTCCTCCTTGACGAATACTTCGACGGAGTCTTGCTTTTTCGTGCGTTTCTTGACCTCGATGGCCTCCAGACTGAAGGTTTTCCTGAGGTACTTTTCGAGGGTCTTGATCTCTGCGGGCGTCATTGTGTGCCTGTCTGTTCGGCGCTTTGTTCATAGCAGCCGCAATCACCGTTGAGGGCCTGATCCATCATCCGTGAGGGCTGCGCACAGCCCGCTTCGCCTACCACTCTCGCAGGCACCCCTGCAACAGTCGTTTTCGGCGGCACGTCCTTCAGGACGACGCTGCCGGCTGCGATGCGCGCGCAGTCGCCGACGCGGATGTTTCCGAGGATCTTCGAACCCGCGCCGATCATCACGCCACGGCCGATCTTCGGATGGCGGTCGCCCGTCTCCTTGCCGCTGCCGCCGAGCGTTACGCTATGCAGAAGCGAGGTGTTGTCGCCGATCTCCGCCGTTTCGCCGATGACAATGCCGGACCCGTGGTCGAACATGATGCCGCGCCCGATTTTCGCGGCCGGGTGAATGTCGATCCCGAAGACGCGCGACGACTGGCTTTGCAGATACATCGCGAAATCCAGCCGCCCCTGTTGCCAAAGCGCATGTGCGAAGCGCTGGGTTTCCAGCGCGTGGAAGCCCTTGAAATAGAGGAGCGGGTCGATGAGGCGGCTGCAAGCGGGGTCGCGGTCGTAGACGGCGGAAAGATCCGCGCGGAAGATCGCGCCGAGTTCTCTCTTCGACTCGATCACGCCGAGAAAAATCTGGCGGATGAGATCCGCATCGACATCCTCATGGCCGAGGCGCGAGGCCAGCCGGTGGCAAACCGCCTGTTCGAGCGTGCGCTGGTTCAGCACGGTGGCGTAGATGAATGCGGTAAGTTCCGGTTCGCGGCGCGCGATGTCGTGCGCCTCCTCGCGGATCACTTCCCAGACTGGATCGCAGGCCGCCACACCCGCAGATTTGCGCCTACGGTCGGTTTTCAGCATGTGGCGACAGTCCTCTTGACCCCGAAAAAGTTCCGCGCAGTCTATCCGATCGCGCGGAACTGTGCAAAGTTTTGCCAGTCCTAGACGTTGCATAGAAAATAATCATGGCTGCTCCCGCAGGAAGGCCAGCACGCCGTCCTTGAAGGCGCGGTCGCCGACAGCCTTCATGTGATCGCGGCCGGGAATGTCGAGCGCCCGCGCGCCGGGAATAGCGTCCGCGAGCGGCTTTGCGGGTCCGGCAATGGCGTCGTCGGTGCCGACCGCGACGAGAACCGGCATTTGCAGCAGAGCGAGTTCATCGCCGGAGACCCGGTCGCGCGATGCCACGATACAGGCGGCGAGCGCCGCGCGGTCGCTTCTTGTGCTGTCGGCGAAGATGCGGAATCCGCGTGCGTTCGGGTCGGCGATAGTGGCCGGATCGTCAGCGAGCAGCGCATCCGCGATGGGCTTCGGGTCGCCGACGCCGTGGATCATGTTCGCGCCGAGTCCCGCGAAGATCGCGCGCTTCACCCGCTCGGGATGCGCCAGCGCGAGGAAAGCCGCGATGCGCGCGCCCATGGAATAGCCCATGACATCCGCGCGCGCGATATCGAGATGATCGAGCAGGCGGCGCGCGTCTTCCGCCATCGCGGGCCCGGCGTAGGCGTCGGGTTCGTAGAACTTGCCGCTTGCGCCGTGGCCGCGATTGTCGAAGGTCACGACGCGAAAGCCGTTGCCGGTGAGCCACCCTACCCAGCCGGTATCCTTCCAGTTCGTGGCCGCGTTCGACGCGAAGCCGTGGACCAGCAGGATCGGGTCGCCTTCGCCCTCCACCGTATAGGAGATGTCCACGCCGTCGGACGTAAATACGCTCATGAAAGGGCCTCCAGCCGCGCCGCCGGAATTTCGGCGATGGCGGCGGAAAAGTAAAGCGGGCGGACCATCGTTGAGCGCCAATGTCCCCTTCCTATGCTTCCAAGCCATTTTTTTGCAGACCTGTGTTCAACTTGCTTGAAAAGCCTCTATTGTGGCGGACAGGGAAACAATGAAGCTGCCGCATGCACGGACATGATCACGGAAATGGCCACGGCCATTCGCACAACCACGGCCACATCCACGCCCCGCAAAACTTCCAGTCGGCTTTCGCCATCAGCGTGGCGCTTAATATCGCGCTCGTGGCGGCTCAGGTCGTCTATGGGTTGATCGCGAACTCGGTCGCGCTCCTCGCCGATGCCGGACACAACCTTTCCGACGTCTTCGGCCTTCTGCTTGCCTGGGGCGCGGCGACGGCGGCGAAAAGGCCGCCGACCGAGCGCTTCACCTATGGCTATCGCTCCACCTCGATCCTCGCCGCGCTCGCGAATGCCATCATTCTCCTTATTGCGGTGGGAGCCATCGCGCTGGAAGCGGCGCGCCGGTTTTTCTACCCCGAGCCGGTCGCGGCGGGCGGCGTGATGATCGCGTCCGCCATCGGTATCGTGATCAACGGCGGGACCGCGCTTTTGTTCATGCGCGGCCGACATGGCGACATCAATATTCGCGGCGCTTATCTTCATCTCGCAGCGGACGCGGGCGTGTCGGTCGGCGTGCTGCTGTCGGCGTTTGCGATCTGGCAAACGGGCTCGATGTGGATCGATCCCGCCGTCAGCCTCGTCATCGCCGGCATCATTGTGGCTGGAACCTGGGGATTGTTGCGCGATTCGGTGAACATGGCGCTGCAAGGCGTGCCGCCCGGGATCGATCCGGTGGCGGTGCGCCGTCATCTGGAAGCGCTGCCGGGCGTCGCCTGCATCCACGATCTGCATATATGGGCGATGAGCACCACCGAAACCGCGCTGACCTGTCATCTCGTCATGCCGGAAGGCCATCCGGGCGACGCGTTCATCGCGCGCGCGGCCCACGATCTGCGCGACGAATTCGGCATCGAGCATGTCACGCTGCAAATCGAGCGCGGCGATGCACAGTCCTGTGCTCTCGCGCCCGACAATGTCGTGTGAGCGCCCGAGGCTCGCCCCGCGCTCGCGTCCGTGAACGCTACAAGAGTTCGCGGCGATAACGGCCAAGCAGCCACAGGAAGAACGGTCCGCCGAGCGCGCTCGTGAGGATGCCGACCGGCAGTTCCGCAGGCGCTACGGCTGTCCGCGCGATGAGGTCGGCCGAGACGAGCAGCAACGCTCCGAGCAGCGCCGAACCCGGCAGCACCACGCGGTGATCCGCGCCCGCGAACAGGCGCACGATGTGCGGCGCGGCGAGCCCGACGAACCCGATGATGCCGGAGACCGCCACGGCCGCGCCCGCGCCGAGCGCCGACAGCATGATGACCTGATTCTTGAGGCGGCCCGCGTTCACGCCGAGATGTTCCGCCTCGCGCTCGCCGAGCAGATAGACGTTCAGCACCGGCGCGAGGCGCAAGAGCAGCACCGACGCCGCGATCATGGCGATTGCGGCCGGGATCAGGCTCGCCCAGTTCGTGCGGCCGAGGCTGCCGAGCGTCCAGAACGTCACCTGGCGAAGCTGTTCGTCCGTGCTCGCGAAGGAAAGATAGCCGAGCGCTGCGCCCGCAATCGCGTTGATCGCGATGCCTGCGAGAATCAGCGACGAGCCGGACAGCGCGCCCGCCCGCCGCGACAGGGTATAGACGCCGAGCAGCGCCGCGATGCCGCCGCCGAACGCGGCCACGGGAAGGGCAAACGGTCCGGCGATGGCAAGCGCGCCCGGCATGACGGCATTGCCAAGTACGATCACGAACGCGACGCCGAGCGCCGCGCCGCTCGACACGCCGATGATGCCGGGATCGGCCAGCGGGTTGCGGAACAGCCCCTGCAGCGCAGCGCCGGACAGACCCAGCACCGCGCCGACGCACAAGCCGAGCACGAGGCGCGGCATGCGGATCGATTGCACGATCTCGCCATATTGCCCTTCAGCGTCGTGAAAGGGCGAGAGCGAGCCGAAGACGTCCCCGAGCGGAATCGGAACCGCTCCGATGACCAGGGCCGCGAGGGATGCGACGCACAGCCCCCCCGCGAGGCACACGAGGAAAAGCCGTCTTGTCCGGATCTGCGCCGCGCGCATGTCGCGGATGCGGGCAGTCACGTCGATGGCGGCGCTTGTCACAGCGCTCCTTTCTCCGCCGCTTTCTCGCGGATGGCGTGGGCGAAGTCGGACAATGCCTGCGGCAGGCGCGGGCCGAAGCTCAGGAGATAACTGCCTTCGCGGCCGAAGATGCGCTTTTCCTTCGCGGCGGGTGTGAGCCGGAGCGCGGCATTGCTTGCGACGGCGTCGACGCCGCCCATCTCTCGAAGCGTCTGATCCATCAGCCCGATGGCTTCGGGTGATGCTGCTGCGGCGGCTTCGAGCGAGATCGGCTTGTAGCCTGTGTGCGCGGCGAAAACGTTCTCGCCGCCCGCGAGCTTGATCAGCGCGTCCGCCGCGGTTCCGGTCCCGGCGGCCATCGGCGGCCCGCTCCCGGCGGTGATGATGAAGAGAACGCGCGGGTGGCCCGGCATGCCGGCAACCTCGGATCTCGCCTTCGTGAGGTCTTGCTGAAGCTTTGCGGTGAGCGCGGCGCCCGCCGCCTTCGCGTCGAGCGCATCGGCGATGGCCGTCACTTTCTGGATAAGACCGTCGACGCTGTGCGGATCGGGGACGCGCACGACGCGCACGCCTGCGGATTCGATCTGTTTCAGCACCTCGGCGGGACCGGCCCCGGCGGAAGCGATCACGACGTCTGGCCTGAGCGAAAGCACGCCCTCCGCGCCGAGCTGGCGCATATAGCCGACATCGGGCACGCGTCCGGCCTCCGGCGGAAAGGTGGAGGTGGTGTCCCGCCCGACGACGCGCTCCCCTTCGCCGAGCGCGAAGACGATCTCGGTGACGTCACCGCCGACGGTGACGACCCGCTTTCCGCTTTCGGCCGCGCGTGCGGCGGGGAGCGTGGCCAGAACAAAAGCGGCCATAAGCAAAAGGAGCCGCAATGAAGTCGCAGGCTTCATTCGAACCTCTCTAAGCAGCATGAGGAAGGGGGAGGCTTGCCACGATCGCGTGCCAAACCGGGGATTGAGGGTGACCGGGGGCAAGGATCCGCACGATGCGGAGCCCTTGCGCGTCAAAAAGTTCGAGCGAGGTAACGATCCCGTCGGCGTATGGTTCGTGCACCACCCACGCGGCATCGATGGCGTCTTCATGCAGGTGCATGTTGAAGCGCGGGTCGAGGATGTTGTACCAGGGGCCGGTGGCCATGACCTTCGAGATCGGTCCGGTGTAGCTCTGGATCGCACCGGAATTTTCCACGACGACGCTGATCGGCGTGGCCGTTTCCGCCGCCTTTTCGAGCAGGATGCGGAGTGCGCGCGGCGCGACGCGGGTGCGGTCGCCGTCTGCGGGAGCGGCGGGCCTAGGCGCGTCCGCCGGCATCACGTCGAGTTCATCGGACTGTTCGGCATGCATGAAGCGCCCGACGATGGCATCGAAGGCGTCGCGGTCGGTATTCTCGGTGAGATAGACCTTGTGCACCGCAATGCCGCCTGCGTCGAAAAACTGAAGGCTGGTCATGATCATGCCCATCTCGCCCTCGTCGGTGAGCTTGTAGGCGTGCCGCCAGCGGTGCAGGAAGAGCTGGAGGTCCAGACCTCCGCCGCGCACGATGCCCCGCTCGCCTTCGATGGCGACGGTTTCGAACGTGCCGTGCTTCTCGTGGACGCAATGCTCGTTGCGCGTGAGCGCCAGCACCTCGCCCACGCCGGAAAGCGCGAGAAGCATACCGGGGAAATCGGGTTGCAGGCGGATCGCCTCGTGACCGACCTTCGCCGCCACGAACTCCGCCTCGCTGACGCCGAGACGCGTGGCGGCATCGCGCGCGCGAAGCTTTTCCTCTTCCCTCAGCCGAAGCATGGCTTCCCTGAGTGCGCCGCCCCGAAGCCGCTTGCCACGGGCCGGGATGTCGTCGTCCAACATCCGGTCCTCCTCGCCCTGAATTTGCGGCAGTATAGTCTGCCGCGAGGGCAGTTTTCAATGGTAAATATCTAATTTAGAACGATAATATGTTTAATATAGAGCAAATACTGCGTGGACCGGAAGCGCCGTCAGGCTGCGAAACTCGGCGCTCGGGCGAGGAGGGACGTGTGCTCAAAGATTTTGAACGATGGATCTTGCGTGAGGTTATCGCGCGGATGAGCGCGACCGCCGGAACGCCAAGCGTCAACCGCCGGTTGGCGGTCGCTCCGTCTCCTGCTAAAGCGGAGCTAGCGAAGCGCGCGGAGGCTGACGATGGACCTGATGGCGATTGCGTTCCCGTTCAACGACCCGGTGGCGGTGCATATCGGGCCGCTCGGCGTGCGCTGGTATGGCCTCGCCTACATGGCCGGGCTTTTGCTCGGCTGGCTCTATATGCGGCAGCTCTGCGCGAACGCGCGGATATGGGGTGGGTCATCGCCGATCACATCGTATCAGGCCGACGATTTCCTGTTCTGGGCGACGCTCGGCACCGTGCTGGGCGGGCGGCTCGGCTTTTTCCTCCTTTATGAACCGTCGACGCTTCTTGCCGATCCCTTGCGCTTTTTCCGCATCTGGGAAGGCGGCATGGCGTTTCACGGCGGGCTGCTTGGCGTCGGCTTCGCGATCTGGATTTTCGCGCGGCTGAACCGCATTCCCGTGCGCTCGCTGATGGATTTGTCGGCGGCGGCGGTGCCGTTCGGGCTGTTCTTCGGGCGGCTGGCGAATTTCATAAACGGCGAGATTTACGGGCGACTCGCCGATGTTCCGTGGGCGGTGGACTTTCCCGCGCGCGTGCTGCTGGCGGGCGACGCCGCCGGGCCGCGCCATCCGACGCAGCTTTACGAGGCCGCGCTTGAGGGCGTCGTGATGTTCCTTCTGCTGCGCTACTTCACGCACACGCGGCTTGCGCTGCGGGCGCCGGGGTTTGTGACCGGCGTCTTCCTCGCGGCGTATGGCGTATTCCGCATCATCGCGGAGTATTTCAAGGAGTGGGACTACGGCCAGTTCTTCACGACGGCGTATTTCTCGGAGGGCGTGGTGTATTCGCTGCCGATGATCGCGCTCGGGGTTTGGTTCGTGGCGACGGCGCGGCGGGGGAGGGCGGTTGAGCCCGTTCGAGTCTGAAAAGAGCAGGGAGGCAAGCAAGCGCGCCGGATTTTCCCACCTGCTTCTTTCGCGCTGCTGACCGGCGAGAAAGTTGCAGTTCATGCGTGACGCATCCAACCTTTTCAAGGCGCATCTGCTTTGGACGATGGCCTGAAGGGGCGCCAGTCTTGATCTCGCGCGCGCATGCCGGGTGCCGTGAACCAGCGCGCCGCCTTGCGATGGGTCTTTGTGGAAAGATTGGAAACGTCCCATTTTCGGCTTGATCGCACACGCGCAAGCCTAATCAATTATATTGATGATAAGATTTTAAGGAAGATAACCAGTGAATATGTTTTCTTTCTGGGCCAAATCGCGTCTCAAAGTTGACGGCTCGCTCGATTTGCACGCGCTCCCGTTCCATCTGCTCGATGTCGCGGCCGTTGCCGATGTCCTGCTGGATCGGCTTCCGAAGCACCTCGAACGGCTCGCGGAACTTCTCGATGCGGACCGCCAAGCGCTTCGCGGCCTTATTGTGCGGCTCGCCGCGCTGCACGATCTCGGCAAGTTTCATCCCGATTTCCAGTCGAAGCTTCCCGATCGCTGCCCGGAAGAACTGCGCCGCTTCGCGGGCACGGGAGAGGCACCGCTGCACCACACCGAACTCGGTTTCGGAATCGCCCGAGAACTCGAACTTGCGTCTCTTTTCAAGGAACAACTGCCGGGAGTCCGCGCCAGCGGCATTTCGCTGCTGTTGACCGCGGTTATGTCGCATCACGGGCGCCCGAAGGAAATCCCGGCCAACGCAACCCTCTGGCGCCGGAGCGTCGAAACGATCGCGCCTCCGATCAACGATTTTCTCGACCGCGCCTTCGCGCTGATTCCCTGCGATGGCCCCGTGCTTCGCGGCAAGCCGTCCGCAAAGCAACTCGCGGCATTTTCATGGGCGCTTGCTGGCCTCGTGGTTCTCGCCGACTGGATCGGCTCGAATGAAGAATACTTTGCATATCGCGAGACCGCCGACGATCTTTCGAGCTACTGGCTGCATGCGCGCAGCCAGGCGACCAAAGCAGTCGAAAAAGCCGGGATTTTGCCCGCCGCCGCGCGCGAGGCTTTCGATGCTTCGGACCTGCTGCCTATAAGCAGGGGGCATGCCGAACTGAGCCCGCTGCAAAAGGGTGCCGCAGCCATCCCGATTGCGGCCGGGCCGAATTTGTTCATCGTGGAAGATATGACGGGCGCGGGAAAGACAGAAGCCGCGCTGATCCTGGCCGAGCGCCTGCTCGCCGCCGACGCCGCAAGCGGCATTTACTTCGCGCTGCCGACCATGGCCACATCCAACGCCATGTACGGCCGAATGGCTGACGTTTATCGTCGGCTGTTCGCGCAGAATGCTGCGCCGTCTCTGGTGCTCGCGCATGGCCGCCGCGATCTCGACGACCGGTTCACCGGCTCGATCCTGGACGCCGACGCCTCAAAGCCCGTGAGCCATCCGGCAAGCGACGACGCCAATGAGACGGCGCAGCATGCCTGTGCAAGCTGGATCGCGGACGACCGGCGCAAGGCGTTCTTCGCGCATGTCGGCGTCGGCACGGTCGATCAGGCGCTTCTGGCGGTGTTGCCGCGCAAATATCAGGCGCTTCGCCTCTGGGCGCTCGCCGACCGCGTGCTGATCGTGGACGAGGCGCACAGCTACGACGCTTACGTTTCGCGCGAGCTTGAGCGTTTGATCGAGTTTCACGCGGCACTCGGCGGCTCCACGATCATCCTTTCGGCCACTCTCGCGGAGGATACGCGCAACAGGCTCGTCAACGCGTGGCGCAAGGGCTCGGGCGGTGAGCCCGCATTGCTGTCGAGCGCCGCCTATCCGCTGATCACCGCCGTGTCGCGCGGCTCATGCGAGGAGACGCCGGTCGAAGCGCGCGCGGAGCTTTGCCGAAGCGTTCCGGTCCGTCGCATCGCCTCGTTCGAGGAGGCCGTCGCGCATGTGGCGGCGTTCGCCCGTGACGGCGCGCCGGTCGCCTGGATCAGGAATGCGGTGGACGACGCCATCGAAGCCTGCGACGCGCTGGAGAAGGCGGGGCTTCAGCCGCTTCTTCTGCATGCGCGCTTCGCGATGGGCGACCGCATCGACCGCGAGGCGAAAATTCAGGCGAGGCTGGGGCGCGACAGCACGCCGGACGAGCGTCGCGGTTTCGTGCTCGTCGGCACGCAGATTCTGGAACAATCCCTCGACTACGATGTCGACGCGATGGTGAGCGACCTCGCCCCGGTCGACCTCATCATCCAGCGCGCGGGAAGGCTCTGGCGGCATCCCGGCCGCGAAGGCCGCCTCGCGCCGCGCGAACTGCTGATCTTCTCGCCGGACCCAAACAGCGCGGTGGATGCCGACTGGTATCGCGGCATGAGCAAGCGCGCAGCAGCCGTCTACGATCATCACGGCATTGTCTGGCGTTCGGCCAGCGCGCTGTTCGACGCAGGCGAGATCCGCGCGCCCGAGGGGCTGCGCGACCTCATCGCGAAGGTTTACGGCCCTGATCCGCTCCAGTTTCCGGACGCCTTGAACGCCGCGTCGATAAAAGCGGAGGCTGGGGCGATATCGGGCAGGTGCGTGGCCGGAATCAACCTTCTGACTCTCAAGGAAGGCTACGGCATCGACAACACTGCGTGGACCTCGGACGTGGAAATTTCTACGCGCCTCGAAGACGAACTATCGGTGACGCTCAGGCTCGCGCGGCTGGAAGGCGGGGCGGTGGTGCCGTGGTGCAAGCCGACAGGCAACTGTGCGTCGGCGCCTCGGCGTGCGTGGGCGCTGTCCGAGGTGCGCGTGCAGGAACGGCTTGCGAAGGGTGTGCCGAAGCCGGAGGGCGAACTCGCCCGCGCCGTCGACGCCGCGAAGAAGGACTGGGGCAGGTGGGAGCAGGAGATCCCGCTGTTGCTTCTTGAGGAATGCGGCGAGGGCGAACCGTGGCGGGGAGCCGTGCTGCGCAAGGATGGCCCGGCAGCGACGGCGGTTTACGATGATCGACTGGGGCTGCGGTTCGAGGTGTGAGCGGACGGGGGACGCGGAGGTGGATTCTGGGCTGCCGCTTTTGGAGAGAAGCCACCGGCAGCAGAGGTCATCGAATCGGTCAGCGTCCGGGCAGCCGCTTTTGGCGCACTTGCCTCGTGGCATATGCCGCACATCCCACTGGATGCCAGCTCGGCGTTTGACAGGTTTGCAGGAAGGCTTTAGCGTCCGACTTGTCCTCGCCCTCGCGGGGATGAACCGGCATACAGCGTCAACGATATGTAAGGCTGGTCTACGTTCCCCGCCCACGCGGGGAAAAACAGAAGGCATAGAGCGTAAGCGAGTAATGATGGGCTTGCGTTTATCTAAAATGCTGGCTATAAGAAAATGGTCGGCGAAATCCGGCACGAAAAAGCCGGATGGGAGTGGAGTCCCATTCCGGCTTGTGACCTCAAATTGATTGCGCAGCCAGCACAAATCGAAAAGGAGGTATCTCTTGGATACCGTCATCGACGTAGAACCGCAATGCAATTTTGCGGAAAACATCATTTTGTCTGAAGAACAGGTCGCGGAAATCAAGGCGCGGCATGAACGTCGTGAGACTCCGGCTCAGATCGGCATCGCAATGGAGTTGGCGCCGGAATTTGTATTTGCGGCCCTGACAGACGAGCGATACGCATACATTCGTGCGGTTGATCTCGGCCGCCTGCCACAGCCCGATGTCCATTTCCCGGATCCTAATCTCGTTCAGTTCCGGCAGTCGTTCCAGCTGATGAGCGAGGCGGCGCATCGTCTTTGCCTCATCTGACGACGCTCGCCTGATATACCAGTCGACAAGCCTGATCCGAGGCTTTCCGGTGAGCGCGACTCAGCGCTCACTGGCTGAATATTCGCGCCCATTTGACAAAAGAGAGTTTCATTATGACCGAGCCTTATTCGCTCGCAGTTGAGCCGTGGCTGCCCGTCGCCACGGTCGAGGGGGAGCGCAAGTTCGTCCGCCTTCGCGATATCGGCCGCGCCGACTTGCTGCGCATCGACACAGGCCGCGCCGACTGCGACATCAGCGTGACCGAATTTGTGATCGGCCTCATCGCCATCAGCATGGGGCCAACCGACAATGACGACTGGCCGGACCGCTTCGAGACGCCGCCCACGCCCGACGAGATCGAGGCGGCCATCGCGCCGTTCGCCCATGCTCTCGTGCTCGACGGAGACGGCCCGCGCTTCTTCCAGGATTTTGAAGATCTGGAGTTGCTGGCTGACGCCGCCCGAGAACCCATCGCTTCGCTTTTCATGGAGACGCCGGCTGGTCATTTCGTCAAGGAAGGGACAGTCTCGGCGCTGTCGAGGCGGGGGGCGGCAATCGCGCTGATAACCTTGCAGACGAGCGCGCCCACGGGTGGGCGAGGGCATTTCACTTCTCTCAGAGGCGGGGGAGGAGCCTCCACTCTCGTCATACCGCGTCCTGAGAAAAGATCCCCGACGCTCTGGCAACTGATCTGGGCGAATGTGCCCGACGACTACGTGATCCCGAAGGAGGAGGTCGAAGCCGCACTGCCGTGGCTTGCGCCTACGCGTTGCGCCGACAAGCTCGGCGGGACGACGACCGAACATGTGCACAAGTCCCAAGCGTTGTTCGGCATGCCACGCCGGATACGCCTCACCTTTGTGCCGGGCAACGGTGAGCGCTGCGCCATTACGGGCGATACCGACGATGTTGTCGTCAGGTCTTACGTTACTCGGCCGAATGGAACGAAGTATCTCACCCACACCTGGCGGCACCCGCTCAGTCCCTATTACAAGACGAAAGACAAGGTGCTTGGCGAAATATGGCTGCCGTTGCATTTCAAGGCATCGGGCGTCGGCTATCGCGATTGGGTGGGGCTGACGCTCAAGGAGAGGTCCGCCGAGTCCGACGTGGCGTCGCTCCCGGCGGATATCGTCACCGCTTTTTTGAGGAAGCGCGCGGCGGATATCGGCCTTGACGTCAGGCAGCCGAACAGCGTCGGCCTTCTCGCCGCGGGCTACGCCATGGACAACATGAAGCCGCTCGACTTTACCGAAGCGATGCTGCCGCTGATTTCCACCGGCGACGAGAAGCGCGACTATGACCTCGCAGGCTGTGCGACGGCGATGGTGCAGGCGGCCGAAGCGGCTTCGCAGTTGCTTCTCGCCGCCCTGAAGACGGCGCTCTACACCGACAAGAAGAAGGCTCAACCCGAAAGCGGCAAGGCGCCGCTCGCCGCTGCCCGCGCGCGGTTCTGGGCCGATACGGAGAACGCATTCTACGATACGCTTCGCGATCTCGCCAAAACCACCGAAGACGCCGACGGCAAGGTTTACGTCGAGGCAAGAAAGGCGTGGCGAGGGATGATTCGCGCCGCAGCGCTTGCCATTTTCGATGACCTGGCGCCGATCGAGGCGCCTGACAGCCCCGACCTCAAGAACATCGTCAACGCGCGCAGCATGCTGTTCTTTGGCCTGAGCGGGCCAATAATCTGGAAGGCGCTTGGCCTCGCGCCGCCGGATAAAGGAGAGAAGAAGGCCAAGCCGAACGGGACGCGGAGGAAAGCGGCATGAGCGAAGCATCGGCGAATACAGCGGAGGCGCAAATCGGCACAGCCGCCCCCAAAAACGGCGCGACGAAAAAAAACGCGATTGGAGACGAAGCCCGCAAATGGTGGGAGAGCCTTCAGCCCGCAAAGAGTGGCGAAGACGCCAATGGCGGCGGCAACCGCGCGGCGCTCGCCAAGCTGAGGCGTTGTTCAACCTGGATTGAGGCGGCGGCCGAGCGCGAAACGGCGTTGCTGTTCAGGCGCGTCGGCAGCGGCAACGAGCAAAGGCTCTGCCGCGCAGCGGTTCTGGCGGCTGTGCTCGCCCACGTCCGCGAGAACGAAACGACAAAAATTGCCTCTTCCGTCGGCCCGCAGAAGGGTGACGAGGCCACGGCGCAACTGAGTCAGCTTCGCCTTCGCCGGCTTCTCACCGCGAGCGGAGACGACGAGATCCTGACCGCGTTTCGCCGCCTCGTCGCGCTGAAGGGCGGCAAGGCCAACGTCGCCGATCTGGCCGAAATCATCCTGAACTGGCATCGCGAAGACAGGCGCATGCGCTTCGCCTTCGACTACTGGCAGGCGGGCGAGGCGGCCCCTCGCGAAACTCCGAAAGACGGAGCCTCCAACGAAACGCCCGCAGCCTGATCCCACGTCATTTCAAAGGAACTCATCATGACGAAATTCATTCAGCTTCACGCCCTCACTGTTTACGCGCCGTCCAACCTCAACCGCGACGACACCGGGCGCCCGAAAACGGCGAAGTTCGGCGGCGCAGAGCGGCTTCGCATTTCAAGCCAGGCCCTGAAGCGCGCCATCCGAACCTCGGCCAATTTCAAGGACCGGCTCGCGGGCAATCTCGGCGAGCGGACGCAGCGGCTCGGCGATTTCATTTCCGCGCATCTCAGGAAGAACAACGTGGATGACGCGAAAGCGCTCGAAATTGCGCGCCTCGTTGCAGGAGCCTTCGGCAAAATCGAAGACGCGAAGGATAAGCCGCAAACCTATATCAAGCAGCTTGCCTTCGTATCGCCGGAGGAGCGGATCGCCGCGTTCGAGCTTGCCGACAAGCTGGTCGCGGAAGGCGCGGACGCACTGAAAGATGTGAAGTCGTCCGACCTCGCGGCGAAGCTTCTGCGTCGCGCCGACACGGCCGCCGACATTGCCATGTTCGGGCGCATGCTCGCCGACAACCCCGACTTCAACCGCGAGGCAGCGGTGCAGGTCGCCCACGCCATCACCACGCACAAGGTCGTGGTCGAGGACGACTATTACACCGCCGTCGACGATCTGAAGACGAGCGCTGAAGACGCGGGCGCGGGCTTTATCGGCGAACTGGGTTTCGGCTCAGGCGTCTTCTATCTCTATGCCTGCATCGACCGCGAGTTGCTGCTGAGGAACCTCGGTGGCGATCCGGCGCTGGCGCGGAAGGCGATCGAGGCGTTTGTGGAAGGCTTCGCCAAGGCACGGCCATCCGGCAAGCAGAACAGCTTCGCGGCGCTCGCGCTCGCCAACTATCTGCGGGTGGAGAAGGGCGCGCAACAGCCGCGCAGCCTCGCGGCGGCGTTCTTCAAGCCGATCTGGGGCGACGATCTCCTTGCAAAGTCGGTCGAAGCGCTCGAAGGCGATGACCGCAAGGGCGGGCTGATCGCGCAGATGGACACTGTCTACGGTGCTTGCATCGAGGATTCCCGCACCATGCGCGTCATCCCCGGCCGCCCGTGGGATCACGCTCACGACCATACGCTTGAACAGATCGTCGCCTTCGCGGCGGGCGAGTAAAGCTCATGCGCAATTATCTCGTCTTCACCATCGCCGCGCCGATGGCGTCCTTCGGCATGAAATACGATCCGGGAGAGTGGCGCAACTCGTCGAACCGGCCATCGAAATCGGGCGTCCTCGGGCTCATCGCGGCGGCGCTCGGCATCGAACGCGACGAGCAGCATCGTATCGATGCACTCCAGGTGCTGAACTTCGCAGTGCGCGTCGATCAGCCGGGCCAACCCGCCTACGACTATCACACCGCGCAGGTGCCGCCGCAAAAGCGCAATCGCCGTTTCGCAACGCGCGCGGACGAACTCGCCGTGTCAAAGCATGAACTCAAGACCGTCCTCTCAACGCGTGAATATCGGACGAACGCTTTCGCGACATCCGCGCTGTGGTTCAGGGCGGGCGTCATCGAGGCTCCATTCTCGCTCTGGAGCATCTCCGCCGCGCTCAAGGCTCCCCGCTTCAATCTTTACGCCGGTCGGAAGTCGCATCCGCTGATGCTGCCTTGCGCGCCGGAGGTGGTCGCGGCTGGCGATGTGCTAGCTGCTTTCGCCGCCTACGATGACGCGACGAAGCGCGTAGCGGAGTTCAAAAGGAGTTATTTCGAGAGCGAGGGGCAGGCCGCACCTCAGCCGACCATCTATAGCGACGCCGACGACCCTGCGGCGGCTTCGAGCAGCCGCATCGAACAGCGCCGCGATGTGCCGGAAAGCCGGACGAAGTGGCGGTTCGGCGTGCGGCAGGAGGCGGTGATCGCGCCGCGAGGGGGGCAGACATGAGCGCTCTCTATTTTTCTCGCGCGCGGCTTCGGGCCGGGCGCGGCGAGGCGCTTGCGCCGCTCGCCCGTGCGCTTCTGGGCGCCACCAAAGGCGACGTCATCGCGCAGGCGCACCGCATCGTGTGGATGCTGTTCAACGACGGCAGCGACCGGCCCATCAACGCGGGCGGCGAAGACCGGTTGTTCCTCTGGCGCGAGAAATCTCCCGGCGAATATTACATCCTGTCGCGCGAGGCCCCCGACAACCGTCACGGCCTGTTCGATCTCGATACGCAGGAGTTCACGCCGAAGCTCGCAGCGGGCGACACCTTGCGTTTCACGCTCCGGGCAAACCCGGTTGTTTCGCCCAAGAGCGGCTGGGACGAAGGCAAGGAGAAGCGCGACGGCAAGGGACGCGTGCGCGGAAAGCGCTGCGATATCGTCATGGCCGCGCTGAAACCGTTCGAGGGGAAGCGGGACCGCGACAAGCGAACGGAACCGACCGACAAGGAAAGGCTGGAGCCCACCGAGCGGGCAGAAAAACGCGAGGCCGAGACCGCGAAGGCCGCGCGAGTGTGGCTCGAAGCACAGGGGCGCAAGGCTGGCTTCGCGCTGGTCCCGAATCCCGATGCGGATGAGGCAGACAGCGTTTTCCTCGCCGCCTCGAACTACGAAACCGTCCGCATCCCGCGCATTCGCGGCGACGGCGCAACCTTTGGCGTGCTCGACTTCGAGGGGCTGATCGAGATCACGGATCCGGCGCTGTTCCTCGCGCGGCTCGTCGACGGCTTCGGCTCGGCCAAGGCCTTCGGCTGCGGGCTGATGCTCATTCGCCGGGGGTGAGCCATGGCCGAAGCCGCGCCAGCGCCTTTCATTCCGCTGCGCCCGATCCCCATGCGGGACCGGGCCAGCATCGTGTTCCTGCAATATGGCGAACTCGACGTGCTCGACAGCGCGTTCGTGCTCGTCGACCAGAACGGCGTGCGCGTGCAGATCCCGGTCGGTGGGCTCGCCTGTCTCATGCTCGAACCCGGCACGCGCGTCAGCCACGCCGCCGTGGTGCTCGCCGCGCGCGTCGGCTGCCTGCTCGTCTGGGTGGGCGAAGGGGGCGTGCGGCTTTACGCGTCCGGCCAGCCCGGCGGGGCGCGCGCGGACAAGCTCCTCTATCAGGCGAAGAACGCGCTCGACGAAACGGCGCGGCTCAACGTGGTGCGCAAGATGTACGAGCTGCGTTTCGGCGAACCCGCGCCCGAGCGCCGATCGATCGATCAGCTTCGCGGCATCGAGGGCGTGCGGGTCCGCGAGATGTACAAGCTGCTTGCGCGCCGCTACGGCGTCGAATGGAAGGCGCGCAACTACGATGTGAAGGCCTGGGACAAGGGCGACCTTCCGAACCAGTGCCTTTCGGCGGCGACGGCGTGCCTCTACGGGCTTTCCGAAGCGGCCATCCTCGCGGCGGGCTATGCGCCGGCCATCGGCTTTCTGCATCGCGGCAAGCCGCAGAGTTTCGTCTACGACATCGCCGACATCGTGAAGTTCGAGACCGTGGTGCCGACCGCGTTCGAGGTAGCGGCGCGCGTCGCCAAGGGCCGGGGCGACGGCACGCCCGCCGAGCGTCAGGTGCGCGTCGCCTGCCGCGACAGCTTCCGCCGCGCGAAGATTCTCGACCGCATCATTCCGCTGATCGAGGACGTGCTCAAGGCGGGCGGCCTTGAGCCTCCGGAAGAAGCGCCCGAGGGCGTGGAAGCGGCAATCCCGCGCGAGGAGGCATCCGGCGATGATGGTCATCGTAACTGAGAACGCGCCGCCACGTTTGCGGGGTCGGCTTTCGCTCTGGCTGCTGGAGGTGCGCGCGGGGGTGTATGTGGGAAATTACTCCCGGCGCGCGCGAGAGCGAATGTGGGGCGAGGTTTGCGCGATGATCGGCGAGGGCAACGCCGTGATCGCCTGGACGGCGGTGAACGAGGCCGGGTTCGACTTCGCAACCGTGGGTGCGAACCGGCGGGAGCAGGCCGATTTCGACGGGTTTCTGCTGGTGAAGTTCAAGCCCGCGCCGCCTGCCGAAGACCCGCTGAAGCCGCCGTTTTAAACCGCTGGAACGAAGCGGGAACTTCGGTGGCGTTCTTTGACATCGTGATTCGTTCGTGCGATCAATTCGTTACGAGGAAGAGTGTTCCCCGCCCACGCGGGGATGAACCGCGCTTCGCGAGCTTCGGTTACAACATCGTCGGGTGTTCCCCGCCCACGCGGGGATGAACCGCGCAATCTGCTCGACGTTCGCCTTGCCGTAAAGTGTTCCCCGCCCACGCGGGGATGAACCCCACTCATGGCGCAGCATGGCGCGCGCGACAACGTGTTCCCCGCCCACGCGGGGATGAACCGGCCGTGGCGTCCTCCCGGGATAGGTATAGGCCGTGTTCCCCGCCCACGCGGGGATGAACCGGTCAACCATGCGCTGGCGGGCGTCGAAGGCGTGTGTTCCCCGCCCACGCGGGGATGAACCGCAATGACTTTCGTCCTAGGCATAGACCCGGGGGTGTTCCCCGCCCACGCGGGGATGAACCGTCCTCGAAATCCTCGTGGAAGTTTGGGGCTTCGTGTTCCCCGCCCACGCGGGGATGAACCGCCATAGCCGTGATACGTGACCTTGATCTGCGCGTGTTCCCCGCCCACGCGGGGATGAACCGATCCATGGGGATTTCGTCGAGCAGCATGTAACGTGTTCCCCGCCCACGCGGGGATGAACCGCAAAAAGAAAGCTCGCAAACGTTACCGCTTGCGTGTTCCCCGCCCACGCGGGGATGAACCGCACGCGGCAGAACCATTGTGCATCATTAACAGGTGTTCCCCGCCCACGCGGGGATGAACCGCGCGGGGCGAGTCGCGTGGAAGGCCAAGACGGGTGTTCCCCGCCCACGCGGGGATGAACCGGACACGGGCACAGCCTGGCAGGGGCTTAACACGTGTTCCCCGCCCACGCGGGGATGAACCGCGCTCGGCGTCAAGGCGTGGGCAAAGCACGACGTGTTCCCCGCCCACGCGGGGATGAACCCAACAGCAAAGGAATAAGACCATGGCACTCGACGTGTTCCCCGCCCACGCGGGGATGAACCGTCGTGGAAAACTATGTTCCGCCGCTCGCACAGGTGTTCCCCGCCCACGCGGGGATGAACCGATTAACAGTCAATGTATTAGTTGTGATTAAAAGTGTTCCCCGCCCACGCGGGGATGAACCGCTCATTTTCGCTCTGTATTTGAGCAATATTGCGTGTTCCCCGCCCACGCGGGGATGAACCGGCGGCCAAGTGGGCGCGGCACTTCGCGGACCTGTGTTCCCCGCCCACGCGGGGATGAACCGCCCTCGGCCGTCTTGGACCCGATGTCGCCGCGGTGTTCCCCGCCCACGCGGGGATGAACCGGTCTTGCCGTCGTAGCTGTGGGGCTGAATGATGTGTTCCCCGCCCACGCGGGGATGAACCGGTGGTGGTGATGGGCTTCCACATCGCTGCGCTGTGTTCCCCGCCCACGCGGGGATGAACCGGAATTGCTCAAGTCATGCCGCCTGAAAAAGTGGTGTTCCCCGCCCACGCGGGGATGAACCGCGTCGATGACTGGGCGCGCCGTCCAGAATTCGGTGTTCCCCGCCCACGCGGGGATGAACCGAACATGACGGCAAAGGCGCATTTGGCGTCACAGTGTTCCCCGCCCACGCGGGGATGAACCGCGAGGATCGTCGCATGACCAGCAAAATAGTCGGTGTTCCCCGCCCACGCGGGGATGAACCGACGATGTCGAGACCTGTTGGCGGGCGATGGCCGTGTTCCCCGCCCACGCGGGGATGAACCGAACGGGGACGCTATCGCCGACACGGCGGACGGGTGTTCCCCGCCCACGCGGGGATGAACCGAAACTTTTTGCCGACAGCCTGTGCGCCGCCCGGTGTTCCCCGCCCACGCGGGGATGAACCGGAGCACATTCCGCCTGAGAAGGTGGATGCTGTGTGTTCCCCGCCCACGCGGGGATGAACCGGAACGGTAGTTAGAGCAACTGTTCGTGTTTTCGTGTTCCCCGCCCACGCGGGGATGAACCGACCGCTACCGCGCCTGTTGTCGAAACCGCCGCGTGTTCCCCGCCCACGCGGGGATGAACCGACGAAACAGGACGCTCTTTACGAACGGGCTTGGTGTTCCCCGCCCACGCGGGGATGAACCGTGATCACGCGGAAAGACGCCGCCGATCTTGCAGTGTTCCCCGCCCACGCGGGGATGAACCGGCCAAGGGCGACCAGGCGGCGCAAAAAGCCGAGTGTTCCCCGCCCACGCGGGGATGAACCGGTTATTTCCATCGTGGACGCAGTTTTAGTGCTGTGTTCCCCGCCCACGCGGGGATGAACCGCGAACTGACCCGCTGAAGTGCCCTCGGCTGTGGTGTTCCCCGCCCACGCGGGGATGAACCGCGGGTGAAGGATGCTGACGGTCACTATATCAAGTGTTCCCCGCCCACGCGGGGATGAACCGCCCATCAGCGCACCGCATACGCGACGACGAAAGTGTTCCCCGCCCACGCGGGGATGAACCGAGCGGATACTACGGATTCCGAACCGTTCCAAAGTGTTCCCCGCCCACGCGGGGGGGAACACAGTTGCAGCCCGTTGCGCCGCGATCCGGGCGACGGTTCATCCCCGCGTGGGCGGGGAACACATCGTAAAGAGCCGCCTGAATCGTGTTTGTCACGGTTCATCCCCGCGTGGGCGGGGAACACTGCGGACGCGGAAGCAGCGAAGAAGAAAAACACGGTTCATCCCCGCGTGGGCGGGGAACACGCGCCATGGTCCGCAAGTTCCAGGGCGACAAGCGGTTCATCCCCGCGTGGGCGGGGAACACGCCCGAATGTGAGCATGCTCACCGCCTCTTTGCGGTTCATCCCCGCGTGGGCGGGGAACACTTTCGACTGTCATTTTCGTCTCCATCGTCGGGCGGTTCATCCCCGCGTGGGCGGGGAACACGACTGCATTGCAAACCGGATTTGGACCCTACGCGGTTCATCCCCGCGTGGGCGGGGAACACGAACGAGCAGCTACCCCTGTCCCATAGCGCACCGGTTCATCCCCGCGTGGGCGGGGAACACCGGATACCGCGCCAACCCCTATGAGGTCGAGGCGGTTCATCCCCGCGTGGGCGGGGAACACAAGCGCAACGCTTCGCCGACCCCGTTCAAATTCGGTTCATCCCCGCGTGGGCGGGGAACACGTGTCAGCGTATGACAGGAACAAGGCTGACGCCGGTTCATCCCCGCGTGGGCGGGGAACACGGTTTGTGTATTTTCGTCGTAGAATCAACGTCCGGTTCATCCCCGCGTGGGCGGGGAACACATCAAGGACCGTTTCCTTCGGGAACCGCTGTGCGGTTCATCCCCGCGTGGGCGGGGAACACTCCCCTAGACGGTGGGGCGGGTGATTAGCCCACGGTTCATCCCCGCGTGGGCGGGGAACACGAGCCGAAACAGATCGCGGTTGAGGATGAAGCCGGTTCATCCCCGCGTGGGCGGGGAACACACTCGTTGAGTTCAGCTACAAGGATTACCTAGCGGTTCATCCCCGCGTGGGCGGGGAACACGGTTTGCCAATCGCGGCCAACTCTGCAATCGTCGGTTCATCCCCGCGTGGGCGGGGAACACGGTTCTTCGACCCGCAGCGCGGCACGCAGAAGCGGTTCATCCCCGCGTGGGCGGGGAACACTCCGGTCGACGCGAGGACCGAAAGATATTCGGCGGTTCATCCCCGCGTGGGCGGGGAACACCCGGCAGCAACCGCTTCAGACCTAACCCATTCCGGTTCATCCCCGCGTGGGCGGGGAACACAAGAGATGGAAGACACGCTTCGTACAGAGAACCGGTTCATCCCCGCGTGGGCGGGGAACACGCTCTTATCTCGTGCTGCTACAGAAGCGCGGCCGGTTCATCCCCGCGTGGGCGGGGAACACCGTGCTCGCGGCAGCGATTTCGGTAGACCCGGCGGTTCATCCCCGCGTGGGCGGGGAACACGACATGGCCAAGATCAACGCACTGACGCACAGCGGTTCATCCCCGCGTGGGCGGGGAACACGTGATGTACGAAAGTAAACCAGGGGACGCGGCCGGTTCATCCCCGCGTGGGCGGGGAACACGTCGTAACGTTTAGTATTTTCAAGCGACAAATCGGTTCATCCCCGCGTGGGCGGGGAACACCAACTCGAAATTAGGTGTACCTCGCTCACGGACGGTTCATCCCCGCGTGGGCGATGAACCGGACGCCGATTTCCAGGTCATTCCGACAGCGTGGTGTTCCCCGCCCACGCGGGGATGAACCGACGACCGCTTCTGAGAAGAACTACATGTTCCAGTGTTCCCCGCCCACGCGGGGATGAACCGAGATCGGGCTAGTCGTCCGGTCATTGCCGCGCGTGTTCCCCGCCCACGCGGGGATGAACCGCTCGGCGGCACGACACGCAATGCCGTCATCGGGTGTTCCCCGCCCACGCGGGGATGAACCGGTCACTTGCCGAGGGCGTCGCTGATATAGGTGGTGTTCCCCGCCCACGCGGGGATGAACCGCCGCCGTTTCCCCATGAACAACATCGCACACGGTGTTCCCCGCCCACGCGGGGATGAACCGTGCATGGCGAAATCAAGATCGAAAGCAAGGAAGTGTTCCCCGCCCACGCGGGGATGAACCGACCTGCCCGCGCGCATCCTCACGACCGGCCATGTGTTCCCCGCCCACGCGGGGATGAACCGCAACAGCAAACAAAACTTAGCGAAGATGCAGAGTGTTCCCCGCCCACGCGGGGATGAACCGGCTAGTCCGATGCCGAGGTCC
>NZ_JAHFZG010000006.1 GCF_018619475.1 Rhodomicrobium sp. Az07 | reverse complement strand
TTCTCTCACGCCTCGTCAACGGCTGGCCGATGCGCAAAATCGATGAACTCATGCCTTGGGCCTATGCCGCCAGCCAAAACGCTGATCCCATGGTCTGAGAACACCGCTAACAACTCTCCCGGGGTCGCGACGTGCCCTCTGTTACGGGCGACTCCGCCCAAAAGAGTGCGATGAGCATCTTTCAATGTGCGAAGAGACAACGGCAACGTTTCGAGGCTTTCGATCGCTGCGCTTAACGCGCGCCTGTAGTTCGAAACCTCACGAGTGTCGGAAACGCCTGAATGTTCTGTCGCTCCTGCTTCCATGAGCAGAAGATCATCAATCGTCGTATATTGCCTTCCATACTCGACGAAGTTAACGCTTCGCGAGTTTGAAGTGGGCCGATAAGAATATAAGGATTTGGCAATACTCTACCAATGCCATTCAGCTCCCCCAGAAGTTGAGAGGCTTTCTCGAGGTGGACCGCCATAGCTCCCATATCCAACTTGGAAGGCGGCAAGTCGTTCGGGAGAAACGCCCATTGCTCTCTATCGGTTGGAACGAGAGTGCCTGAAGGAGAATGAGCAAACTCTTCGCGTTTCATGTCCGTTGGTCCGTGCCCGAGATAGAAAATCGTCTCCCGTGCCACTTCTAGCCGTCAGATTATAACAACTCCCCACTTTGTTATAATCCGGTCTCGGACGATTGTCATTCCTGCCGCCTATGCCGCGCCGCCGGCTTCCGTCTTGAGCCACGCCGCGCAGCACGCTTTCGCGAGGTCGCGCACGCGCAGGATGTAGCTTTGCCGCTCGGTCACGGAGATCACGCCGCGCGCGTCGAGCAGGTTGAAGATGTGGCTCGCCTTGATGCACTGGTCGTAGGCGGGCAGCACCTGCAAATGGCGCGCGCCGTCATCCTTCGGCTCGCCCGCCGCGAGAAGCGCCTTGCACTCCTTCTCGGCGTCGCGGAAGCGCTGGAGCAGGATTGCCGTGTCGGCGTATTCGAAATTGTGGCGCGAATATTCCTGCTCGGCCTGGCGGAAGACATCGCCGTAGAGCACGCGTTTGTCGTCGTCGCGCCCGTTGTAGTTGAGGTCGTAGATGCTGTCGACGCCCTGAATGTACATAGCCAGGCGCTCAAGCCCGTAGGTGAGTTCGCCCGCCACGGGATCGCAGTCGAAGCCGCCGACCTGCTGGAAATAAGTGAACTGCGACACTTCCATGCCGTCGCACCACACTTCCCAGCCGAGCCCCCACGCGCCGAGCGTCGGGCTTTCCCAGTCGTCCTCGACGAAGCGGATGTCATGCACGCGGGGATCGATGCCGAGGCGCACGAGGCTTTCGAGGTAAAGCTCCTGAATGTTCTCGGGCGACGGCTTCAGAATTACCTGAAACTGGTAATAGTGCTGGAGCCGGTTCGGGTTCTCGCCATAGCGCCCGTCCTTCGGCCGCCGCGACGGCTGCACGAAGGCGGCGTGCCACGGCTTCGGCCCGAGCGCGCGCAGCGTCGTGGCCGGGTGGAACGTGCCCGCGCCCACTTCCATGTCGTAGGGTTGCAGGATGACGCAGCCCTGCTCCGCCCAATAGTGCTGAAGCGTGAGGATCAGATCCTGAAAGGAGTGAGCGGGATCGAGCGCCGTTGCGGGCTTGACGTGTTTCATGGAATAGGAACCGATTGGTGCGATTTCAGCGCACGGTAGCCGCGCGGGATGCGGGGATCAAGCGCGCCGCGCCCCTTCACTGATGACAGGCGCAGCCGCGGCATTCCGACGGGCTGAAGCTGGCGAGCGCGCCGTCGCGCGCGGCTTGCGCGCATGGGGTTCCGGCACCGTCCGCATTCGCATGCGGAGCCACGCGCGACAGCAAACGCGTCATCGCGGCACTTCCGCAGGCGGGGCAGGGCGGAGTATCGCCGAAAGCGACGAGCATTTCCGTTTCCTTGCCGCAGTCGGGACATTGAAAGCTGTAAAGCGGCATTGCGCGATCTCCTCCGCCGTAAAGTCTGTTCATGGGAAGGTGCATAGCTTAGGCCGCTTGTAGAAGCAATTTTCTTACTCGTCAGCCAGCGCCGCCACGATTTTTGCCAGGCTGGCCAGAAACGCGTTGCGCTCGTCCTCGCCGAGCGCGCCCAGCGCCTTTTCGTTGAGCATATCGATTGCCTCGCGCACGGCGGGAAATTTTTCCAGCGCGAGCGGTGTCAGCGAGATCAGCATGCTTCGCCCGTCGTCGGGATCGGGCTCCCGGTGGATCAGCCCATCGCGCTCCATGCGTGAGAGCGTCGCCGCCATGGTCGGCTGCTCGATTGCGGCGAATTCCGTCAGCGCCTTTTGCGAAAGCGCTCCGCCGTTTCCCAAGGCGAAGAACATCGGCAAATGGCCCGTCGACAGCCCGAGAGGCTTGAGCCGGCGATCCATCTCGCGTGCGAAGAGCCGCGCCGCCCAGTTCGTCATATATCCGGCCGAAGCCGTGCGGTCGATATTATATAGCTTGCTATCTTTATCCGTCATGCGTTATATAGCACACTATGTTAATTCCAAAGCAAGGAGCTTTTCCCATGCGTACACCGCTTCGCCTCCTCCATGCCATCGCCGGATTCGTGGGCCTCGTCATCATTCTCCGCTTTCTGGGAACCACCGCTTATGCGGAGCTTTACGGCGACGCCGCCGCCATTCTGGCGGCGAAGTCCTGCATCGTCTGGCGTCTTCCGGTCCTGATCGTCGCGCTTGCCGTCGCGGGCGCAACCGGCTTCGCGCTCGCCGGACCTTCTCCGCGCGGGCTCGCAGCCCGCAAGCTTGCGGGCATGCGGGTCATTGCGGTGAACGGCATTTTTGTGCTGGTGCCCGCTGCCATATTCCTCTTCTGGAAGGCAGAGGCGGGCGAGTTCGACGCGACCTTCGCGGCGCTGCAAACGATCGAATTCATCGCCGGAGGCGTGAATATCGTGCTGATCGGCATGAGCTTCCGCGACGGCCTTCGCCTGACGGGCAGACTGCGGGGTCGCCCCGGCGTGCCCGCGCGCCGTTAAGTGCGGCCATGCGCTTGCGCTCCGGAGCAAGCGCCTCGCTCGCGTTCGCGGGCTGGATGCTGGGCCATCGCGTTCCAACAATCGAGCGCTGACGGCCCGAAAGGGAGGCCGCGACGCTACTCACGCAGTAACCTTGCGATCCGATTTGAGGGTAATGGTGGAGCCAATGAGATTCGAACTCACGACCTCTGCAGTGCGATTGCAGCGCTCTCCCAACTGAGCTATGGCCCCTTCGACGCTCATTTAGGCGCAGGCGCGCGCACCTGTCAAGGCGCGAGCCCGGCTTCAGGCAAACTTCTTCCACCCGCCGCTCTCGTCCTGCCGCCAGTAGCTGACGGGCCGCCCCACCGCCTTCGCACCGCGCCATTCCTCGCGCGCGATGGCCTTCGCCTCGTCGTCGGCATCGTCGAAAAGCCGGATGACGCGGACAAAACGCTCCGGCTCGGTTTCGCGCGCCGCTTCGAGCAGAAACAGGACGTCCGCGCTATTCGGGTTGGCGTCATCGACGGTGAGGAACACGGGCTGGCGGTCGGCGTGGCCATCGCGCGCTGTACCGTGCGGGAGAAATGAGTCCTCGCGCCAGGTCCAGAGCGCGGTGTCGATGGCGTCGAGCCGCTCCGCGCTTGAGAAGCGCAAGGACGCGCGCCAGCCCCGCGCCAGCGTCTTCTCGACCAGAACCGGCAGCACCGCCTGAAGCGGTTGCCGCTCCAGATGATAAAACCAGAACTCGGGGCGCGCATCCGCCCCGCCGCCGTCGCTCATTTTCTGCCGGGCCTACCGCCCTCGTCGACATAAGGATTATTCGTCTTGCGCACATGCAGGCGGACGGGCGACGGCCCAAGCCCGAAAGACTTCTTCAGGTCGTTGACGAGGTAGCGCAGATAGGAATCGGGCAGCGCCTCGGGCCGCGACGAGAACACGATGAATGTCGGCGGCCGCGCGTTCGACTGCGTGATGTAGCGCAGCTTGAGGCGGCGTCCCGCGACGGCGGGCGGCTGGTGCTTGTCGAGCGCGGTGGCGAACCAGCGATTGAGCGCGGCGGTCGAGATGCGCTTGTTCCACGCCTCATTCACCTTGAACGCGGCATCCATCACCTTGTCGAGGCCGCGCCCGGAGATCGCGCTGACCGGCACGAGCGGCGCGCCCGCAAGCTGCGGCAGGATACGCTCGGCGGATTTCCTGAGTTCGGCGAGGTAAGCCTGCGGCTCGGGCACGAGATCCCACTTGTTGACCGCGAAGACGAGACCGCGCCCCTCGCGTTCCACGAGGTCGGCAATGGTGAGATCCTGCTTGTCGAGCGGCGATTGGGCGTCCAGCAACAGCACCACGATTTCGGCGAAACGGATGGCGCGCAGCGCGTCGCCGACGGCGAGCGTCTCCGAGCGCACGGTGATTCGCGCCTTGCGGCGCAGGCCCGCCGTATCGTAGAGCCGCACCTTTCGGCCGCGCCATTGGAAATCGGCTGCGATCGCGTCACGCGTGAGGCCCGCTTCGGGGCCGGTGATCATGCGTTCCTCGCCGAGAAGCGCGTTCACGAGCGTGGACTTGCCCGCGTTCGGGCGCCCCGCGATGGCGAGCTTCAAGGGCCGCGCGCGCGCCTGCTCCTCGGTGAGTTCGTCGTCTTCGGGCTCCGGCTCGTCGCCGCGCGCCGCCGCGATTTCGTCGAGCCTGTTCGCCACCTCCGCCATGAGGTCGCCTAGGCCCATATTGTGCTCGGCTGAAACGGGCAGAGGCTCGCCAAGGCCGAGTTCGTAGGAGCCGTAGAAACCCGCGTCCGAAGCGCGGCTCTCGCTCTTGTTCGCCACGAGAATGAACGGCTTGCCGGAACTGCGTACAAGGTCGGCGATGCCGCGATCCACCGAGGTCAGTTCCGCCTTCGCGTCGATCACGAACAGGATGAGATCCGATTCCGCGATGGCCTGCTCGGACTGTTCGCGCATGCGCGCCGCGATGCTGCCCGGCTCCGCGTCTTCGAGGCCAGCGGTGTCGGTGAGCACCGCGTCGCGGCGGTCGATGCGGATCTGCGTTTCCTTGCGGTCGCGCGTCAGGCCGGGCAAATCGTCGACGAGCGCGAGCCTTTTGCCGGCGACCCGGTTGAAGAGCGTGGATTTACCGACGTTGGGCCGGCCTATGATGGCGACGGTGTAAGCCATCGATGTGACTGCCTCGAAGAGTTGACCATGTAAAGCTGCGCATGCGCGCGCTGATCGTCAACGTCATAGCATGTCATGCGACACCGGCAGGATAATTTTGCGGCGGAAAAGAGAGCGATTCGGCCCTGTGCCGACATCGATTCGAGCCGCGTGGGGTGGGGCGGAGCGGTCCGCCTCGCCGAAGCGGGCACCTAGTGGTCCGATTCCGCCATTTGCTTACCTTTGCAGCACCCTCGCAAGCAAATGCCGGAATCAAGGGACCACCTAGCAAACCCTTGATTCTAGTGGAGCTTCTGAATTTGACATTTGAGCGAGAGCTTCAGCAACCGGGACTCAAATGTCAAATTCGCTCCACTAGTGGTCCGATTCCGGCATTTGCTTACCTTTGCAGCACCCTCGCAAGCAAATGCCGGAATCAAGGGACCACTAGCAAACCCTTGATTCTAGTGGAGCTTCTGAATTTGACATTTGAGCGAGAGCTTTCTGCAACCGGGACTCAAATGTCAAATTCGCTCCACTAGTTCATTGCGATGAGTTCAGCCTTGTCGGTCAGCACGAAGAGCCAGCCGTTCGCAACGACAGGTGAGATCATGACCGGCGAGCCGAGATTGGCCTGCGTCTGGATTTGCCCGTTCGCGGCGTCGACTCCCGCAAACAGCCCCTTCGACGAGGCAAGCCAAAGCTTGCCGCCTGCGAGCACCGGCCCGCTCCAGCGCCCGTCGCCGGGGAGCTGCGCAACCCACCGCGCCTTGCCGTCCTTGCGGTTCAGCGCGATCAGCTTGCCCGTCGTGTCGACCACGAAAACGGTGTCGCCCGCCACCCACGGCGTCTGCGAACCTCGGATGTCGCGCGTCCAGATGCGCTGGCCCTTGTCCCTGGACGTGGCGATCAACTGCCCGGCCCGACTCATCGCGAACAGCATGTCGCGATCCACCACGGGGCGCGCCGCCTCGCCGATGGCTGCCGACGAATTCGTGATGTCGGTCTTCGAAAGCATCTCCGTCCATTTCGGCTCGCCGGTCTTCACGTCGATGGCGGTAATTTCGCCGGAAGGAAACGGCACGAAGACGAGGTTGCCGGAAACGGCCGGGCTCGCGCTCGTCAGCACGGCCGCGTTTTCGGGCAGGCCCTTCTGCGTCCACAGTTCCGAGCCGTCATTCGCACTGAGACAGTAAAGCTCGCTCTCGGCATTGACGATATAGACACGCCCATCGGCGGCTGTCGGAGCTTCGCGAATGGGAATCAGGATCTTCTTCGTCCAGATGGGCGATCCGGTTCCCGCGTCGAGCGCAAGCACCGTGCCGAAGCCGGTGGCTACGAAAATCTTGCCGCTGTCGGCCGCAAGCCCGCCGCCGAAGCCGGCGCGCGAGTGGTTGTTGCTGTTGAACGGCCGGAAAATGTCGAACTCGGCCTTTTCATCGGGCACGGTGCTCATTCTCCAGACAGTTCCGCCGTTCTCCATCGAGATGGCGCGAACGGTGCCTTCGGCGTCGAGCGTATAAACCTTGCCGTCATAGACGATCGGGATGGCTGTCAGCCGCATGCGCTTCGACGAACCTTCACCCGCCGAGGCAGTCCACGCGGTACGCATATTCTGGCCGAAGGCGAGATGGCCCGGAGCGTTCGTTGGAACGCCGCCCGGTTGGCTCCAGGACGCGTTCATGACGGCTGGGGGCAGCGAGACCGGGCTTGCGACCTCGGCAGCGGCGATGCTCCCCTTATCCTCGACACCGCCGAGAACGGACACGCGCTTGCCGGGCAGCTTCTCTTCCTTCTTGTCGAAGACAGACGTGACCGAGGAGATGCTCGGCATGCTCGGCTCGCCCAAACCTATCGACTCGCACCCGCCGAGGAGCAGGGCGGCCGATAAAACACTGACGGATGAAACAAGCAAAAACCGACGGCCGTAACGCGCGCTATTGTGTTTTTGCTTCATTCGCTCCGTCCTTTGTCCCCGTTTGTCCGGCTTGTGCCGCCTTCGGCTGATCGAAGAGAAGCGCCAGCATGATCTGCGCACGCTGCCGCATTCCCGCAGGCGCAGCACCATCGCTTGCGATCTCGCCGAAAATGCGTTCGGCTTCCTCGCGCTTGCCTTCCTTGAACGCGGCAATGCCGAGAACGTCCTTGGCGGCGAATCGCCATTCGCTCGTTCCCGAACGATAGGGCGCAAGGGTTTGCGACAGCGACTCGTAACTTTCCTTATCCACAGAGAGCGCCGCGATCTGCACGCGCGCAAAATCGCGGAGCGTTGCCGGCGCGTTGTCGTCGCTGGCGACACCGCGATAATCTTCGGCGGCCTGTTCGTACTTCTTCTGAGCCAGCGATTCGGCGGCCGCATGCAGACGCGCCAGAACGCGATAATTGCCGGGGCCGGAACCGGCGAGGTCCGCGAGCGCCTTCTCGGCCTCTGCCGCCTTGCCATCCTCGTGCAGTGTGATGGCGGTAACGAGCGCGTCGCCCCCACGGGCGGCATCCGCCGCGCGGCGCGCCTGATCCCACTTGTATCCACCGATGCCAGCGGCGATCACCAGCGCGGCGACGCCAAGATAGATGCCGTATTTCTTGAAGAAAAGCGCGGCCTGCTGGCGGCGGTGTTCCTCATTGACCTCGCGGATGAAGCTTTCGTCACTGCTCATGGCGTTTCTGCCTTCATTATGATGTCACCGTTTTGCAACAGATAGGGCAGCGCTCGCTCCAGTGGAAGCGGCTTTCGGCGCACGCCCTGTCGCAGCGGGACAAAGCGCGCGCTTCTCCACGAAAAAACTGCCGATCAGTTGGGCTTCGTTTTGGACATTTTCGTGACTCGCGGCTTCTCCCCCGCAGGCTTCGCCATGGCATAGACGTGGTCCTTCGCGGGGAATGCGCGCGCGCGCACCTCCGTCGCGTAATCCTTGACCGCGTCTTCGATGGCCGCGCCGAGTTCAGCAAACTTCTTGACGAATTTCGGCACCGTGGGCGAGAGGCCGAGCATGTCTTCGAGCACGAGAATCTGCCCGTCGCATTCCGCGGAAGCGCCGATGCCGATGGTCGGGATCGGGATGGCGCGGGTAATTTTCGCCGCGAGCAGCTCCGCCATGCCTTCGAGCACGACGGCGAACGCGCCCGCCTCGGCGACCGCCGCCGCGTCGGCCTCGATGGCGGCCCATTCCTCCTGCCTGCGACCTTGCGTCTTGAAGCCGCCCATCATGTTCACCGACTGCGGCGTCAGGCCTATATGCGCCATAACCGGAATGCCGCGCTGCGTGAGAAATGCGACCGTCTCCGCCATGCGCGCGCCGCCTTCCAGCTTCACCGCGCCGCAGCCCGTCTCCTTCATCACCCGCGCCGCGTTGCGAAACGCAATCGCCGGGCTTTCCTCGTAGGAGCCGAACGGCATGTCGACGACGACGAGCGCATGGCGGGAGCCGCGCACCACCGCCGCGCCGTGCATGATCATCATGTCGAGCGGAACCGGAACCGTCGTCTCAAGCCCGTGCATGACCATGCCGAGCGAATCGCCCACGAGCAGGAAATCCATGTGCGGATCGACGAGCCGGGCGGTATGCGCATGGTAGCAAGTCAGCGACACGATCTTGTCGCCGCCCTTTCTCGCGCGAATGTCCGGCGCCGTGACGCGGCGGATGACAGAATGCTGTGACATGTTGGTCCCCGAGAGTGACAGCCGTGAATAGCGGAAATGGGGTGCGCAGGAAATATGCAAGAGCGCGGCGCTTGCGAAAATTAACCGAGTTTCCGAAATAAGCTGGTGCTTGCTTCGGGTTTTAGGAAAAATCGTTACAAGTTAGAGTTATGTCTGGAGGGTTTCATGATCAGGCGCGTGTTTGCTGCGCTGGCGCTCTTCGCGGTGGCTGTCGGGTATCAGGCGACCGTCGAGGCGAAAGCCGTTCCTCTGTCGCAGGCATCGGGCCTTGCGAAAGCAATCGACGTCAGATCGTCGGTGATCAAGGTCGGCGAGGAATACGACTACCGTTATCGCTATAGCAACGCCCAGGGCTACGGCCATGGTTCGGGTTACGCCTACCGCTATGGCTATCCGCGTTACGAAAGGCCCCGCCGCGGCTGTGGCTGGGATTATCCGTGCGAACCCCGCCGGTCATATGGCAAGCGCTATTACAAGGGGGGAAATTCGCAGGTCTATATCAAGAACAACTACGGCACGGTGAACGTATATTCGAACGGCGAGCGTCGCTCCCATTCCAAATCCTATCGCTGGCGCCACGGTTATGACAAGAGTTCATACCGGTGCCGGGTTCGCGGCTGCGGCGGCGATTGCGGCGTGTCCTGCTGGTACAAGCGCGTGAGGACGGGCTATTGCGGCCATGGTTGCGAAACCTATCGCGAGCGCGTCCGATACGAAACCGGCTATCGCACGGTTGAATACCCCCGGTCGTACGCCTATCGGCACAGGCCCCGCTACGACGGCTACGGATATACGCGTTTCGAACGCCCGTATGACGACGATCGCGTGCCGCTTCGCCGTTTCGACGGCCCGCGTTACTGAAGCCGTACCGAACAAGCGTTTCACGGTCCCTCAGGGAGCAGCGTCGCGGCACCCCGCTCGCGGCGCTCGCTGTTGGGTAGCGCTGTCGGCGACCGATAAAGCCGCGGAAGAGAACCTGTCATTGCCGGGGGCGGCAACCTCTTGACGCCGTCCCCGCGCTTGCGGCTTCCGGTCCATGGCGGTGGCGGGCTCAATACATGTGGGTGTTCACCCGGTTGGTGAGGCAACACTCGAAAGTGAAGATTTCCGGCGTCGGCGGAGGCGGAACGAAGCGCGGGCTGCGATAGACCCAGTAGAGCCGCCTCGCGCGCGGCGGATTATAGACCGTTGCAGCATGCGCGCGTTTCGAGCGCCATCCCGACGCATCGGCCTCGTCGCGAATGCCGGGCGATGTCGCGGCAAGCAACACCCCAAAAAGCAGAAAACCGGCCGTTTTCGTCATAGCCTCGCGCCTCCCGGATCGCAGCCGTGGATTCGGCTGCGATCCGATCATAAACCGGAGGTCGTAAAGGTGCCGCGAATGAAGCCCGCCGCCCTGTCGCCCAGCGATTAACGGGTGCGGCGGGATGGCACCGCGTTTCGCCACGGTTGCGCAACTTGTGTACATGTGCCTTTCCAGAGTTTCGCGTGTTCTCCGCCTGTCGACTGGAAACAGCGACTCATGCCCTGATGGGCCAATCGATGGAGGACACATGAAGGTCTGGTCAAAGCCAGTCGCCGCCACAGTCGAGGCCGGTTTCGAAGTGACGCGATATCTTCCCTCGACGCTGGACGTCGCTGCGAAGCGCGCCTGTCCGAAGTAGGCCGGGCGTGTTCGTCAAGGTGCTCGGATCGGCGGCGGGCGGCGGCTTCCCGCAATGGAACTGCAACGCCCGCGTTTCGCGGCTCGCATGGGACGATCCGGCGCTTCGCCGAACGCAGTCGAGCCTTGCCGTATCGCCGGATGGCGAGCGCTTCGTGATCGTGAACACCTCTCCCGACCTGCGGACGCAAATCCTCGATAACCGCGAGTTGTGGCCGCGCCGCCGCGGCTCCTTGCGCAATTCGCCCATCGAGGCGATTTTCCTGACCAACGCCGATGTCGACGCCATCGCCGGCTTGCTCACCCTGCGGGAGCGTCAGCGGCTTCGGCTGTATGCGTCGGAAGCGGTGCTCGCCACCATCGGCGAAAACCGGGTTTTCGATGTACTGGCGCTCGATCTTGTAGAGCGCATCGCGGTCATGCCCGGAGAAAGGGTGACACCGCTCGACGGGCTCACATTCGAAGCCTTCGCCGTGCCCGGCAAGATCCCGCTCTATCGCGAGCAGGCGGACGAAGCCCCCGACACGGGGCTGATGTCCGGCGAAACCATCGGCCTTTGCATTTCGGGGCGCGACGGCGGAACGCTTTTTTATGTTCCGGGTTGCTCCTCCATCAACGAGGACCTGCTGGACCAAGTTGACGGCGCGGCCTGTCTTTTCTTCGACGGCACCGTTTATAATGACGGCGAACTCCGCGATGCGGATGTGGGGGATAAGACGGGCCGTCGCATGGGGCATGTGCCGATCATGGGGCCGGGAGGGTCGCTCAACGCGTTCGACCGCGCGAAAATCCGGCGCAAGATCTACATCCACATCAACACGACAAACCCCATCCTCGACCCGAACGGCGCTGCGGCCACGACCGTGCGCGAGGCGGGATGGGAGATCGCCGCCGACGGAATGAGCTTCACGCTTTAAAGCCGTGAGGCGGGCCCGGTTGCGTCGACTATACTCCGACGCAAAGGGATAAGAGCGACCGAGAGGGCGCTTTCAGGCCCCCCCTCACGCCGATTCGAACAAGCCGCCCGCCGAGCCCGCCTGAGCCTTCGCGGGCTGGGGGGCGGGTTGCGTGACGCCGAAGAACGAGAAAAGCCGGCGCTTGCGGCCATCGCGCTCCTGCTTCTCCTGCTTGCGCAGGTGCTGCGCAAGCGCCATGAACGGATTGGCGATGGCGCGGTCGTCGGTTTCGCCCTTCGCCACGCGATGCAGGATGACGCCGAGCGGCCGCCGCGTGCGAACCTCAACCGCGCCCATCACCATGACGGCGATGAACGGAAACAGACGCCGTAACGTCGCGGCATTGACCGGCAGCACGCGCGCGCGGTTTTCGACGATCTTCTGGAGGCGTGCCTCGCGCTCGAAAAGGAAGTCGAGGATGCGCTGGCCTTCCTTCGCGATCTGCGGGTGGCCGAAAATGCGTGGATCGTCGAGGAAGCGGTCGTAGCGGCGCGAACCGAGCAATTCGAGGATCGAAATGACTCCGTCCGGCGTTTGCGCGCGCTTTTCGATGGCCTTCGAGATCGGCGGAATGAAGTAGCGGAGCGTTTGTGCCATGACCTCGTCGCTGAAGCCGAACACCTGCCCCATATTGCTGAAAGCCCTCTTATTTTGAGCGCCTGCTATGATATGAAAAAGCTTCATGGCTCGCCTCGTACAGCCTGACCCACCCGAGGAAACGCACCTCCGGGCTTTCGAAAATCGCTCTACGCAGGACTGCCGTCACTCGCATCGCGGGAAGCGAGGCGAATCAACACTACCAATAGAAAGTGTACGGGATCGGAACCCGTCGCGCGAAGACCGTGCAAGATCCCGCCCGGGGAAAGCGGTCTAATCGACCACATCTGTTGCAGGAAAGCCTCAGTAACGCATTCCGGCTGCAACCGGCATTTGCATGCGACGCGGCTCGATTCTATGAGGTGGATGTGTCAGCGTCAGCGTGCAGAGCGCCGGGACACGGTCCGTCTGACCTCAGAACGACCACTCGCGAGACTTCTCGACGAGGAAGTCGCGGAAGGCGTTCACGCGCTTCGTGTCCTTCAGGTCGGCGGGATAGACGAAGTAGGTGTCGAAAACGGGCATCTCGGCTTCTTCGAGCACGTTGACGAGCCGCTGGTGATCCTTCGCAAGGTAGTCCGGCAGCACCGCGATGCCGATGCCTTGCAGCACGGCTTCACGCAGAGCCAAGAGACTGTTGATGCGCATCGACGGATCGCGAAGACTGCGGCCGTCGCGGCCCGCTGTCTCCAGCCAGTTCATTTCCTTGAAGGGGCTCGGCAACACGCCGCCATAAGTCAGAATGCGGTGGCGGTCCAGATCTTCCAGATTGCGTGGCCGACCGTTCCTTTTAACATAGTCCACCGAAGCGTAGACGTGGAAATGGGCGGTGAACAGTTTGCGCCGGACGAAATCCTGCTGCGAAGGCGGACCGAACCAGATGGCGACATCGGCTTCCCGCATTGTAAGGTTCAGCGTTTCGTCATCGAGGATGAGCTGGAGCTGGATGTCGGGATAGAGCTTCAAGAACTCGTTGAGGCGCGGCGTCAGCCAGCCCGTGCCGAGCGCCATGGTGGTCGTGACTTTCAACTGACCGTTGGGTTTGCCTCGACTATCGGCAAGCAGGATCTGGGTCGTGGCGAGCTTGGAAAAAACCTCCTGCGCCGTGCGATAGAGAAGTTCGCCCTGCTCGGTGAGAACAAGGCCGCGCGCATGTCGGTGGAAGAGCGGCACGTTGAGATCGCGTTCGAGCGAGGCGATATGCCTGCTCACGGCCGACTGGCTGATCGTCAGCGTCTCGCCCGCATGCGTGAAACTGCCAGCCTCCGCAGCGGCATGAAAAATCCTGAGCTTGTCCCAATCCATACGGAGGCCGGGCCCTTTCATGCGTGGCGCCCGGGGCCTTACTCGGCCGCCCGCGCCAGTGTTTCCAAACTCGCGAGATAACGCTCGGCGTCGAGCGCCGCCATGCATCCCATGCCGGCCGCTGTCACGGCCTGGCGGTAGATGTCGTCCGTCACGTCGCCCGCGGCGAAAACGCCCGCAACATTCGTGGCTGTCGATTTCGCCGCCGTGACGAGATACCCGCCGGACGTCGTATCGAGTTGTCCTTTGAATATTTCGGTTGCCGGAGCATGGCCGATCGCGATGAATATTCCATCCACCGGCAACACCGTTACCTCATCCGTCACGGTATCCCGAAGCCGCGCGCCTGTCACCGCCTTCGGTTTTTCGGTTCCCACGACCTCGTCAAGAACCGTGTTCCAGAGCACCTTGACCTTCGGGTTCGAAAACAGGCGGTTCTGGAGGATCTTCTCCGCGCGGAAGGAATCGCGGCGGTGCGCCACGGTGACGCTCCTCGCGAACCTCGTGAGGAAAAGCGCTTCCTCGACCGCCGTGTTGCCGCCGCCGATCACGAGCACGTCCTTGCCGCGATAAAAGAAGCCGTCGCATGTGGCGCAGGCCGACACGCCGTAGCCGCGAAAGTCCTGTTCGCTCGGGATGCCGAGCCAGCGGGCCTGTGCGCCGGTCGATATGATGACGGACCGGGCGTGGTAAATCGCGCCGCTGTCGCCGTGGAGCACGAGCGGAAGGCGCGAGAAATCGACCGATGTTATCAGATCCTGGACGATCTCCGCGCCGACGTGAAGGGCCTGTGCGCGCATCTGCTCCATGAGCCACGGCCCCTGGATCGGCTCGGCGAAACCCGGATAGTTTTCCACCTCGGTGGTGGTGGTGAGCTGGCCGCCGGGCTGCATGCCCTCGATGAGGAGAGGGTTCAGCATCGCGCGCGCGGCGTAGATAGCGGCCGTGTAGCCCGCAGGCCCCGAACCGACGATGACCACCCTGTGATGACGTGCCGCCATTGCAGGCTCATCCCTTCTGAATTAGCATTTCGCATCGCAAAATAGGCGCTACGGCGCCTGCTGCCAAGGCGTTTCGGTCAAGCCTGTGGTCGCGGGCGTTGACATACAAACCTCTGTTGACTTTTTTTGCTGCTGCGCCGACGTTGGGATCAAAAATTGTTGCGTTGCAACAGAGCGGCCACCACATATCTCGCTGGGCGGGATTGGCCAACAGCCCGAGGGAATCCCAATGGCGTCGGTGCGAACACTGGAAGATTCGACAATTCCAACCAAACTCGATGCAACCGATTGGAAGATCCTTGCCGAGTTGCAGCGGGACGGTCGGATAACCAATGTCGAACTGGCGGCGCGCGTCGGGCTTTCGGCGCCGCCGTGCCTGAGGCGCGTGCGCGAACTCGAAAGAACCGGCATCATCGCCGGCTATCATGCCGTCTTCAATCTCCCGCGCCTTGGCTTCCACCTGACAGCCTTTGCTTTCGTGCGGCTCGAAAGCCAGTCCGAGGCCGATCTCTCCGCCTTCGAGGCCCGCATTCGCCAGTGGGAGATTGTGCGCGAAGCTTTCATGCTCTCGGGCGACACAGACTTCCTCCTCAAATGCGTTGCGCCCGATCTCGTGACCTTCCAGAATTTCATCATCCGCGAATTGACCGCGGCGCCGAATGTCAGCTCGGTGAAGACCTCCTTCACGATCAAGACGGCGAAGAGCGAGCCCGGCGCCGCCATCGAATAGGGCTTTGCGCGATTTCTTCGGGCGGCCCGGTTGGTGATCGACGAAAGATCGTCTCGCGCGCGTGTCGCAAATGTCCACGCAACATCTATATAGTAAGAATGAAAGGGTCATCATAACCCCCTGCCCCGGAGACGCGCATGAGAATTCCGCTCAACCGGAAGGAAAAGCAGCCGATCCCGAGTCAGGCCGGTCGGACCGCGGTCATTACCGGCGCGAGTTCCGGCATCGGTCTTTACACCGCGCTCGGCCTTGCAAAGGCGGGTGCGAAAGTCGTTCTCGTTTGCCGCAGCCAGGAGCGCGGCGAAGACGCAAAGCGTCTGATCGCCCGGCAGGGCGGCAACGAACCGGATCTGGTGCTGGCGGATTTCGCGAGCCTGAAGTCCGTCCGCGACGCGGCAAACCGGATCGCCAACGCCTATAAGGAAGTCCACATCCTTGTGAACAATGTCGGTGCGTTCGCGCCCGTCCGCGAATTGACGGTCGACGGTTACGAAACGACGTTCGCCGTGAACCACCTCGCGCCGTTCCTGTTCACGAACACGCTCATTCCGACGCTTGCGGGCAGCGGCGAGGAGCGCCGCAAGGCGCGCATCGTGACCGTGGCGTCGAACGCTTCCAACCGCGCCTCCATCGACTTCGGCGACCTCATGTCGAGCCGACGCTACAGCGTGTTCGGCGCCTATGCGCAGTCGAAGCTGGCGAATGTGCTCTTCACGGTGGAACTGGCCCGCCGCCTTCCGCCGAAGCCCGTCACGGCGAACTGCCTGCATCCGGGCGTCGTCGGCACGGGGATCGGCAATGTCGGCGGCGTCATGGGCGCGGCCTGGTCGATTCTGAAGCCGCTGGTTCTCACGCCGGAGCAGGGCGCGGAAAATTCCCTTTACGTCGCGACCGCGCAGGAAATCGAAGGCAAGACAGGGCTTTATTTCGTCAAGGAGCGCCCCGCGCGGTCGAACCCCATCGTGGAAGACCGCCATGCCTCGCAACGCCTCTGGACGGAAAGCGAACGCCTTGTCGAGGCCGCGCTCGAAAAGGCGCCCGCGTCGGCGTGAGCCTGTTGCAGCGGCGTCATGATCCTGCGCTAATCGGCACTATTGGCCGGTTCGGGGTTGACTGCGGTTGGCGTTGAGATCATATTCCAGCCAAGCGTCAAGGCAGAATTTTGAAATTCTGCCATCGCAGCACTTCCTGGCAGCATGGTAATCCGATGTGGGTCGCAATCTGCCCGCTGATGCGACGCTGGAAACTAGTGCCTGACGCATGCTGTCATCTATCTGCATTGTGCGGATGATACTCACTGAACCCATGATGACGTGGTTCCAAAAACCCAACGGGATATGACTTTTAAAGACCTTAAGCTCAGCGACAAAGTGCTGGCTGCCATCGACGCAGCAGGGTATACGATACCCACCCCAATTCAAGCCCAGGCAATTCCCTTCGCCCTGGAGGGCCGCGATGTCGTCGGCATCGCCCAGACGGGAACTGGCAAGACCGCTTCCTTCGTTCTACCGCTGTTGAACATGCTCGAACAGGGGCGCGCCCGCGCCCGCATGCCGCGCTCGCTCATCCTTGAGCCGACGCGCGAATTGGCCGCCCAGGTGGCCGAAGCCTTCGAGACGCTCGGTTCGCAGCACAAATTGACCGTCGCCCTTCTCATCGGCGGCGTGTCCTTCGATGACCAGGAAAAAAAGCTCGAACGCGGTGCGGATATTCTGATCGCAACGCCGGGCCGACTTCTCGACCATTTCGGACGCGGCAAGCTTCTCATGAACGCAGTCGATTATCTCGTCATCGACGAAGCGGACCGCATGCTCGACATGGGCTTCATCCCCGACATCGAGCGCATCTGCAAGCTGCTTCCGCCCTCGCGGCAAACGCTCTTCTTCTCGGCGACGATGCCGCCGGAAATCCAGAAGCTGACAGACCAGTTCCTCAAGAACCCCGAGCAGGTTCGCGTCAGCGCTCCGGCCACCGCGGCGAAGAACATCACGCAGAAGCTGAAATTTTCCCCCGCCGATTCGAAGACGAAGCGCCATGTGCTCCGCGAACTGATGCGGTCCGAGGTGGCGACGATCCAGAACGCGATCATCTTCTGCAATCGCAAGCGCGACGTCGCGGTTCTTCATAAATCCCTCGTCAAGCACGGCTTCAACGCGGGCGCTCTCCACGGCGATCTCGACCAGCGCCAGCGCATGGCGACGCTCGAAGCCTTCCGGAAGGGCGAAATCACCTATCTCGCGGCGTCCGACGTCGCCGCGCGCGGCCTCGACATCCCCGAAGTGAGCCATGTGTTCAACTTCGATGTGCCGATCAGCCCCGAAGATTATGTGCATCGCATCGGCCGCACGGGCCGTGCGGGCCGTGACGGCTACGCCGCCATGATCGTCACGCCGAAGGAGATGAAGGGCGTCCGCGCCATCGAAAATCTCTGCAAGGCGAAGATCGAATGGATCGACGGCGAGCCTTCGACGGAGAACCTCGCCGCCACAGACTTCAGCGAGCGCCGCGAGCGGTCGCGTCGCGGTGAGCGCGGCGGCGCGGGCCGTGGGCGAAGCAAGGAAGCGGTAGTCGCAGCCAAGCCGCGCGAAACCGCGGAAGTTCGCCCGATCCGGCAGGAGACGCCATCTGCGGATGACGCTCGTCCGATGCGAGCCGCTTCGACATCGACAGCGGAGCGCCCTGCGCGGAACCGCCGCAATGGCGACGGTTCCAGTGTGTCGCGCTACCATCGTGAACTTCTGCCGCCGGCGACATCGGCCCCGGTGGTCGGCCTTGGCGATCACGTTCCGGCCTTTTTGATGCGACCGGTTCGCGTCGCGAGCTAACATCTCTCCCAGACGAAACAACTCACGCCGATCTTTTCAGATCTGCGTGAGTCATGCTGTGTAGGTGGCATTGCGGCCGGATCGTTTATGCCGATCCAGCCTTGCCGGGGGCGAGCGTCCACCGAGGCTCGTGCGAGGTTCGCATCATCCCGAGTCGCTGACTGGCCGACGCCACGATTTTCGCGTGTACGCTTGGCGCGCGCGCCGAAGCGTATCAGTGAAGCGAGCGATGCCACTCGTCGACCTGGCGTTCAGCCTCTTCCTTTGTGACGCCGTAGCGTTCCTGAATTTTACCCGCGAGTACTTTCGCATCGCCCTTGGCTTCAGACAGGTCGTCGTCGGTAAGCTTGCCCCATTGCTGTTGCACCTTGCCCTCGAACTGCTTCCAGTTTCCCGAGATCTGATCCCAATTCATGGAAATGTCCTCCATTTTACTGTCAGATAAACTGCTTCTGAGCCGGAAGGTTCCAGCCGCGTTTTGCAAACCTTCCGCCAAGGCTTCGGCTCGCAGATCGTCAATCGCTTTCGTGGGCAGGGCGTCGGGTCCATGGGCCGTTCTGGGCAGAGGTTCGCAAGCTCACGCTTCCCATCCTCAATCCGCTTCGGACACAAAAGTGCTGATTTAATTGGATATTAATTGCCGTTTTGGACCCGGCCGGATGTCGGAAAATCGGAATGTGGTGGGCGCGGCAGGACTCGAACCTGCAACCAAGCGGTTATGAGCCGCTAGCTCTGACCATTGAGCTACACGCCCTGAAGCGAGACGTCCCTTTCATCCGGCCGATCTCGGAAAAGCCTACCGAAACTTAATATGCGGCACAGCTAACGCTGCCGGATGCCAAGTCTCATATGCGGTGCCAATCCGATTCTTAGCGAAGAAAGCACCATGAGAAAAGCATTCCTTGTTCCGGTGGCGGCCTTTGCGGTGGCCTTTTCGACAGCCGCATGGGCCGAGCCGCAGCAATTGAACGTTCCCGCACAGCGTACGCCTATGATCGAGGTATCTGGTACGGGCAGCGTGCAGGTCAAGCCCGACATCGCGGTGATCCGCATCGGCGTCGCCACCGAGGACGCCAACGCGGAAGCGGCTGTCGCGAAAAACAGCGCGGCCACGGCGAAGGTGCTGTCCGAAGTCGCGGCGGCGGGAATCGAGAAGAAGGATTTGCAGACATCGCAATTCTCTCTGTATCCGCAGACGGCGACGGCGAGTTACCCGCGCAAGGACGGTGCCGGCATCACGACGTTCCGCGCCTCGAACACGGTAAGCGTCACCGTGCGCAACCTCGACCGGCTGGGCGAAATCCTCGGTGCATCGGTCGCCGCCGGGTCGAACCGGATTTCCGGGCCGGATTTCGCGGTGTCGGAGCCTGAGAAATATCTCGGCGACGCCCGCCGCAAGGCGGTGGAGGCCGCGCTTGCGAAGGCGAAAACCTATGCCGAAGCCGCCGGGATGAAGCTCGGTGCGGTGCTTTCCATCGCGGAGGACGGCGCGGGATCGCCGGCACCCGTGTTCCGCGGGGCGGCATACGCGAAGGCGCAGTCCGTGCCGGTCGAAGTCGGCGAGGAAACGCTCTCGGCGCAGGTGCGCATCGCGATCGAACTCATCAAACCGTAGCGACGGAAGCGGCCGCATTCTCCCGCCTATCCCCCGAAGAAGAGATGCCACGCGGCGGGGATCAGCAGGGCCGACGCCAGCGCGTTCAGCCCCATCGCAAGCCCCGCGAACGCGCCCGCGACCTCGTTGACCTGTAGCGCGCGCGCCGTGCCGATGCCGTGCGACGCCGTGCCCATGGCGAGACCGCGCGCGGCCCAGTCCTTGATGCCGAGTGCGTTCAGCAGCGGCGCGCCGAGCATTGCGCCCGTGATGCCGGTGAGGATGACGAACATCGCCGTCAATGTCGGCAGGCCGCCGATCTGCTCGGTGATGCCCATGGCGATGGGCGTCGTCACCGATTTGGCGGCCATCGAGACGAACGAATCGCGTGTGCCACCGAGAACCCACGTAATCAAGACAGCGCTTGCCGCCGCCGTGATCGAGCCGACGATGAGGCTCACGGTCACGGCGAGGGCCGACTTCCGCACCCGCGCCACCTGACGGTAAAGCGGGATCGCGAGCGCCACTGTCGCCGGACCGAGCAGGAAATGCACGAACTGCGCGCCCTGGAAATAGGTCTGGTAGCTCGTATGCGTCACGAGCAGGATCGTGACAAGGATCAGGATTGCGATCAGCACCGGGTTGAACAGGGGGTTGAATTTCCGCCAGCGATAGACGGCGTAGCCCGCCTGATAGGCGACGAGCGTCAGCGCGAGATGCAGCAGCGGACTCGCGGAGAGGTAAACCCAGATGTCGGCGATGCTCGTCATGAGCGCGCCTCCGGCTCCGGCGCGGCAGGCTTCGGCCCCTGCGCACTCCCCGAAGCCTTGCGTGACAGCCATGCCATCAGCGCCGCCGTCACTGCGATGGTGAGAAGCGTGCTCAGGATGAGCGATGCGCCGATGGGTAACCAGTCGTGGCCGAGCACGCCGAAATGCAGCATCACGCCCGCTCCCGCGGGCACGAACAGCAGGGACAGGTTCGTCAGTAAGCCTTCGGCGGTTTTCGCAAGCCCCTCGGGCACGCCCCGGTAGATCACCAACGCGACAAACAGCAGCGCCATTCCGCACACAGGCCCCGGAACGGGCAGTTTCGTCGCCGCCGAGAGGATTTCTCCCGCAAGCTGGAAAACGATGAGGACGGTGAACCATTCGACCATGGCAATGCTCCTGGTGGCGGGAATCCGGCGGGAAAGGTAATCACAACTGCAAGGCGCGTTTCATAGCCTAATTTCCGGGGGAATACCTCACGCCCGCCCAATTCATGATGGAAAGGCTGTTCATCACTCGGGGTGTGAAGTTGGGTTCTGGAAATCGCCGCGGCGGGCGATGGGGCTTGGGGCTGCATGAATGGGCAGGAGACGCGGGCGCTGTTCGACATGGGCCGCGCGGCCTGGAACGACTGGGCATCGCAGGTTCTGAAATCGAAAGCGAATTTCGAGGAGGCGGGAACGCTTTCGCTGAACTGGTTCGGCGATGGCGACAACGATGAAACGCGCCTCTGGCTCAAAGTGGCGAAGGCCGACTTCGCGAACGAGCGTTTCGAAGACGATATCGATTTCGACGGCTTCATCTTCCCTGGCCCCGTCAACCTCACAGGCGCGGTGTTCGAGCGTCCGGTTTCGTTTGCCGGTGCGGAGTTCGGGCTTTCCGCCACGTTCGCGCGCGCCCATTTTCAGGCGGATGCGACCTTCAAGGCTGCGAAATTTTCCGGGCAGGCGGTCTTCGACGACGCGCTTTTCGACGGCGCGTCCGACTTCGAGCGCGCGCAATTTCTGAAGGAGAAGAACGGGCCACTTAGCCATGGCGCGAAGTTCCAGCGGACGCGCTTCACCGGCAAGGCGGATTTCCGCTCCAGCCTGATTTCCGGCAGCGCCGATTTCTCGAAGGCGCAGTTTGCCGCCGCCGCGCGGTTCGACGAGGCGCGCTTTCTCTCGGACGCCATGTTCGACGGCGCGGTGTTCTCCGCCTCGGCCGGGTTCAACGCCGCGCAGTTTCTCGGCAATACCGGGTTCGTGGAGGCGCAGTTCACCGGCGATGCGCGGTTTGCGGAGGCGGCGTTCAAGGGTGAGGTGCGGTTCGATCGCGGCCAGTTCTGGAACGACGTTTCGTTCCGCGATGCGCGGTTCGACAAGCCCGCCTCTTTCGTGGACATGCGCGCCGAAGGAAAAGCCCGCTTTCCGGGCGCAAAGTTCGCGCTCGACGCGACCTTTACCGACGCGCGTTTTTCGGGCGAGAGCGATTTTTCGGCCGCCGAGTTCGGCGCGCCCGCGATTTTCCGCCAGACGGGATTTTCCGGCGGCGTAACCTTCGCGGGTGCGCGGTTCCTCAGTCATGCAGATTTCGCGGGCTTCAGCCTCGGCAAGACATCCACATTCGCCGAAAGCCGGTTCGAAGGCGACGCGGTGTTCCGCGAGGCAAGATTTGAAGCGCCCGTTTCGTTCGCTTCGGCCGCTTTCGTCGCAAAGGCCGACTTCAGTGCCGCGCAAAGCCGCGTCGCGTTCGTGCTCGCGCGCGCAAACTTCAAGGCCGTGCCGGATTTCCTCGAAGCGAACTTCCACGAGCCGCCGCGCCTCGACAACATGACGGTGGCCGATCCGCTGAAGCGCTTCCACTCGTGGAAAAAGGCGGGAATTGCCGATCCGCGCGGGCCGTTCTTCAAGGCGGCGAAGGTTTGCGCCGACCCGGACGCTTCGGCCAAGTTCCGCCGTCTGAAGAAGCTGGCATCCGAGGCGCAAGATCTTCCCCGCGAGCAGGAATTTTTCGCGCAGGAGTTCCGCTGCCGGAGGTTCTGGAGCGACCGGCCGTTCGGCTCGGGCATCGGCCGCTTCTGGCTCGGCTACATTTACGGCGGCGTTGCGAATTTCGGCCGCTCGCTTTTGAGACCGGCGGCGCTGTGGGTGCTGTCTGTCCTGGCGTTCGCGTGCTTCTATCTCGCCGCGCGCGGGAGCGCCGCTTCGCTCCTGAAATGGCCGCCCGCCGCAATCGGTTCGCCTTGCGCTTCGGGCACGTCGAACCCGGTCCTCGAAGCGATCTATCTCTCGCTCAGAAGCGCGCTCCTGCAAATCGACTGGCACGATTCCATGAACGCCCGCCGCGTTTTCGGCTGCCTCTACGGTCTGGAGCCGGGCGGTACGCCGATCATGCCGCTCGTCGTGTCGTCTCTGGCGCTCTTTCAGGCGATCCTGAGCGCGGCGCTGATCTTCCTCTTCCTGCTCGCGCTGAGAAATTTGCTCAAGGTCCGCTGAGAAACGAAAAAGGGCGGCACGCGGCCGCCCTTGCAAAATTTTTCGCTCGGATTCGGCGCTAATGCCGCCGCCAGCGCAAATATTCATCGAGGCGCACGATGTTGGCTTCGAGGGACATCGGCGCTTCCATCATCGGGGACGACGCCACCGCGCGCGCGAGGGCCGGTTCCCTGACCGGCGCAAAAGCGGTGCGCGGCAGCGGGACCGATGCGCGCCACAGCGCCGAGAAACTGGCGATCGCTTCGGCAAGCACGAGCGGCGTGCAATCTTCCACGCGGTCGATGGCGCTGCGCGTATCCTCCGAGCGGCGCATGGAATCCCCCGTCCAGCAGAGCGTGCGGCCCAGCGTCAGGCGCTCATGCGCATCGAGAAGGGCGCGGTTCTTGGCCCAGCGGACGATGATTTCGGGAGCCCGGCCGCAGGCGTCGGCGAGCGAACGGACGAAGAAATCAAGCTCGTCGGCGGGCGCGATCTGCGAGAAGATGACGTTGACTTCGACAGAGCGAGGCTGGAAGCGGGCGAGGTTCAGCGCCAGCGCCTTCGCGCATGGAGAAATGGGGGAACGGGCGATCAGAGTAACGGTTCGCTGAACCTCGTCGGCCTCCTGTTTGAGGCTGAGGCCGTAAACGTCGAAATAGGCGTCGAAACGGCTGGCCGCGCCTAGCAGGCCTTCGGAGGTGGCGTCGTAATCTGACATAAAGCTCATGGTTTTATCCACTGATGCAGCATGGGACGGGCGAATTCGGTCTGGCATCATTGGTAAACCGGTAAGGTTAAATATCACTTTCAGGTTGGCTTTTTTTACTCGAAAATATCATCGGGCTCATTATGGTTACTGAAGGATAAAGTAATCCTAAGTATTTCGTGAACAGAGGCGGAACATCTGAAAACGTCCCGCCGGCGGCTCGTTCACGACGCCCCGGCCACCGGCTCGCCCTGTTCGGCGGCCTGCACGGCGGCGACGATCTCGGCGACGACGCCGTTGATGAGCGTCTGATCCTCACCCTGCGCCATGACGCGGATCAACGGTTCCGTGCCGGATTTGCGGATGAGGAGCCGCCCCGCCCTTCCGAGGCGCATTTCCTGCGCGGCGATGACGGCTTTGACCGCTTCGCTTTCGAGCGGGCTCGGGCCGGAGAAGCGCAGGTTCTTCAGAAGTTGCGGCACCGGTTCGAAGCGGCGGCAGACCTCGCTGACGGGCTTCTCGCTCTGGATCACGACGCTCAAGACCTGAAGCGCGGTCACGAGGCCGTCGCCCGTGGTGGTGAAGTCGGACAGCACCACGTGGCCCGACTGCTCGCCGCCGACATTGTAATCGCCGCGCCGCATGGCCTCGACCACGTAACGGTCGCCCACCTTGGTGCGGATCAGCGCGAGGTCGAGCCTCTCGAAATGGCGCTCCAGGCCGAGATTGGACATCACCGTTGCCACGACGCCGCCGCCCCGCAGACGCCCCGTTTCGCGGAAGTTCTCCCCGATGACGGCGAGGATCTGGTCGCCGTCGACGATCTGGCCGTTTTCGTCCGAAATCAGGACGCGGTCGGCGTCGCCATCGAGCGCGATCCCGATGTGTGCGCCGGTCTCGCGAACCTTGCGGCAGATGTGGTCCGGCACCGTCGAGCCGCATTCGCGGTTGATGTTGCGGCCGTCCGGCGCGATACCCAGCGGCACCACCTCGGCGCCGAGTTCCCACAGCGCGGCGGGGGCGACGCGATAGGCCGCGCCGTTCGCGCAGTCGATGACGATCTTGAGGCCGGACAGGCTGATGGTGCGGTCGAGCGTGCGTTTGGCGAATTCGATATAGCGGTCGACGATGCCGTCGATACGACGCGACTTGCCGATATGGTCCGGCTCGGCGAGCAGGCGGTCGATGTCGCCGAACACCTGGGCTTCGATTTCAGCTTCCACCTCGTCCGAGAGCTTGTAGCCGTCGGGGCCGAAAAGCTTGATGCCGTTGTCTTTATAAGGGTTGTGCGAGGCCGAGATCATGACGCCGAGGTCGGCGCGAAGCGAGCGGACGAGCATGGCGACGGCGGGCGTCGGGATCGGGCCGAGCTGCACCACGTCCATGCCCACCGAGGTGAAGCCGGATACGAGCGCATTCTCGATGGTGTAGCCCGACAGCCGGGTGTCCTTGCCGATCACCACGCTGTGGCGGCGGCCGCCATTCGTGAACATGTAGCCAGCCGCCATGCCGACCTTCAGTGCGATCTCGGCCGTCATCGGCCAGGTGTTTGCCTGTCCGCGAATGCCGTCCGTGCCAAAAAGTTTTTGCCGCATGTCCGATCCCAAGAAAACTGTGCCGCTACTGACCGAGACCGACTGACTGGAACGGATCAATGGGTCCGTCTTCTGTACGCCGGTCAGGTCACCATTATATTCGGATGTTTGACGGAATTGAGCCTGGTTGTTTCAGAGCGCAATGAATACTGGTGGTGGTGTCTTGCATACAAACCGTCGCCGCTTCCGGCAAGGCTCTCTCAAGCATGGCAGCCGCCCGCGTTCGTGGCGGGTATTCTATGGGTTGCGGCCGTTGAGCCAGCGCCAGACCGCAAGCGCCTGCGCGGTGGCTCCGACATTGTGAACCCGGACGATCTGAACGCCACGCGAGGCCGCGTCGAGGGCTGCTGCAACGCTGGCGGGGTCGATGTCGGCCGGACGCTCGGCGGCCACGATGCGCTGCAACGTCCGCTTCCGCGATGTGCCGACGAGCAGCGGCACGCCGAGACCGTGGAACAGCGCGATGCCGCGCAGCAGGGCCGCGTTGTGCGCCAGCGTCTTGCCGAAGCCGATGCCGGGATCCACCGCAATCCTTGCGCGGTCGATGCCTGCCGCGACCGCCGCTTCGATCCGCGCTTCGAGCCAGTCGAACACCTCGGTCACGACGTCGGCATAGGACGGCGCGTCCTGCATCGTTTTCGTGTCGCCCTGCGCGTGCATGAGCACCACCGGCCTGCCGAGATCGGCCGCCGTGGACAGGCTGTCGCTTGCAAAGGTGAGCGCGGACACGTCGTTGATCATGTCGAGCCGCGCCCCCGCAGCCGCGCGCATGATTTCCGGGCGGCGCGTATCGACGGAGACCGGCGTCTGCCAGGCGGCGAGTCCTTCGAGCACCGGCAGGACGCGGCGCAACTCTTCCTCGGCGTCCACCGGGTCGGAACCGGGCCGCGTCGACTCCCCGCCCACGTCGATGAAGTCGCTGCCTTGTCGCACCAGATCCGCCGCATGCGCCAGCGCGGCATCTGCCCCGATATGCTCGCCGCCATCCGAGAAGCTGTCCGGCGTGACGTTCAGAATGCCCATGATACGCGGACCATCCATCGGCACGCCCGCGATATCCGCACGAGGCGCGACGAGGCGTGCGAGCAAATCCTGCACGCGCGGTTCGCTCAATTGCGGCAGGGCCGATGCGCGCAGAAAGATGTTGCGGATGCGGCCGGAGCCACCCTCCCGGAGCAGTGCGGCGGAAAACGCGATGCGCGGGCTTGCGGCAAGCGGCAGCGCTTCCCCCGCGGCAATCGCCTCGCGCGCGGTCTCGCCATAAAGAAAGCCGGTCGGTTCCAGATAAAGTCCGGGCATCTCGTCTCCAAAGCGTGAAGCGGTCGCGGCGTCGGCGGCTAAAGCCCGTTCCGATCTGATTGAATCGCAATCAGATCGGTAAAACGGTCTCTTTTCTGAAGTTTAGAGACGGATTCACCGATCAGGTCGGGTCGACCTGATCGGTGAATCCGTCTCTAGGGGCAAATCTCGCGAAGCTTCTGCACTGCGGCGGACGCGCCTTCGAGGGAATATTGATCCGTCGTGGCTGTGCCCCTCGCAGACGTGGCCTTGACCGTCATCGGCCCGCCCATCGCCATCGCCGAGAGCAGCCTGCGCTCCACTGCCGGGTCTCTCGCATAGGCCTTGTCGCCGAGCGCATAGAGCGCGAAGGACTGGCCGCCGAGCGTGATCGTCGTCTGCGCGTTTGCCTTCATGGCATAGCCCTGCCGCACGCTCACCTCATTATAGATCCCGTCCGTCTGCCATGAGCTGACGTAGAAGATGACGGACGTGCGCTTCGCCGTCTTCGGCAGCATGTCGGTCGGCGCGCTGGCGGCGAAGCAGATGCGCCCTTCGCGGCTGTCATGCAGGAAAACATTCCAGTCGCCGACTTTCTCCACGAGCTTTGCCTTCACCTCGGGAACGGAAGCTGGCTTGGGTGCGGGTTTCGGCTTCGGTTTCCTTTGCGCCGCCGGGCGTGGCGGCTGGGTCGGGTTCGGCACGGCTGACGGCCCTTGCGGAAGCGTCTGCGGAATTTGCTGGACCTGAACCTGTTGAGCGGTCGCGCCCGAGGACAAGGCTGCGACGGACAAAAGCGGAAGGGTCAGACGGCGCCGCATGAAAATTCCCGTTTGAAAGACACGATCTGGAGCCTCGACCTAAGCAGAACGTCGGTCATTGGTCCACGGAAAGCTAGTCCGAACGCAGCTTGAACGCGTTCGACAGTGCATCCGTCCGATCCGGGAACGAGCCGAGGCTTCGCACGCGGTCGTACATCACGATGGCACCCGCCGTGCCGACATTGATGCAGAATGCGGTCGGAATTTTGATGACGTGATCGCAGCGCGCGAGCATCTCGTCCGACAGCACGCCGAGTTCCGGGCCGAGCACATAGGCCGCGTGGAGCGGATGCTTGAACGCGGGCAGATCGATTGCGCCCTCGATCAGTTCCACGCCGACGAGCTTGCAACGTAGTGGCAGCGTCATCTCGGCGACGCTCGCCCAGTGATAGCAGGGCAGATGGTCGACCGATCTTGACGTGTCGGACTTGGCATCGAAAGCCTTCTCGTGCGCCGCGATGGTGAAAAAGAAATTCGCGCCGAAAGCATGGGCGGACCGCATCAGGGCGCCGAGATTCATCGGCTTCGAGATCCGTTCGGCTCCGATGGCGAAATATCCGCGCATGCTATAGCTTCGTTCGGGAAATGGCATGCGATGAGGTAGGCGATGAAGGCTGTGCTGTGCAAGTCCCTCGAAGGACCGGACGCGCTTGAGATGGCGGACCTGCCCGACGCGATACCGGGTCCGGGCGAGGTCGCGATTCAAGTTACAGCGGTTGCGCTTAATTTTTTCGATACGCTGATCACGCGCGGAAAATATCAGACAAAGCCCGCGCTGCCGTTCTCTCCCGGCGGCGAGGTGGTGGGGCGCGTCATCGCGACCGGCGCGGGCGTCGAGGGTTTCGCGCCGGGTGAGCGCGTGCTCGCCTATGTCGGTTATGGCGGTTGCCGCGAGCAGGCCATCGCCCCGGCGGCGCGCACGGTGGTCGTGCCGGACGGCATCGCGGACGAGGCGGCGGCGTCCATTCCCATCGCCTACGGCACGGCGCTGCACGGCCTCGAAGATCGCGGACGCGTCCGCGAGGGCGACGCGGTGCTCGTGCTCGGCGCGACGGGCGGCGCGGGGCTCGCGGCGGTGGAGGTGGCGGCGGCGCTCGGCGCGGAGGTGATCGCGGCGGGCACGTCGGACGAAAAGCTGAAGCTGTGCGCGGATCGCGGCGCGGCGCACCTTCTGAACCTCACCGGCGCCGACGTGAAGGAAGCCGTGCGGGCCATTCGGGGCGGCAAGGGGCCGGACGCGATCTACGATTGCATCGGCGGCCCGTATGCGGAACCGGCGCTGCGCGGCATCGCCTGGGGCGGGCGCTATCTCGTCATCGGCTTCGCGGCGGGCGACATCCCGAAAATTCCGCTCAACCTCGTGCTGCTGAAGGGCTGCGATATTCGCGGCGTGTTCTTCGGCCGTCACGTGGACACCGATCCGGGCGCCTTCCGCGCGCAGATGGCGAAGTTGCTCGACTGGTGCGCGGCGGCGAAAATCAGCCCGCATATCGACCGCGTGTTCAGCCTCGATGAGACGAAGGACGCGATCAAGGCGCTGGATGCGCGGACGATCAAGGGCAAGATCGTCGTCAAGCCGTGAGGGAAACGGGGCAGCAGGATGAATGATGAAACCGATCATCGGGCAGCGAGCGAAAGCCGCCCGGTCGCAGAGCCGAAGCATATCTTCGTCTACGGCACGCTGATGCGCGCGAGCCGCAGCCCCTATGCGCGGCTGCTCGAAACGCGCGCGCGTTTCGTCGGCGAAGCCTGCGCGCCGGGGCGGCTTTATAATCTCGGGCGCTTTCCGGGGGCGGTGTTCGAGGAGGCGGCGCGAACCCGCATCCATGGCGAGGTGTTCAAGCTGAACGGCCCGGCGGTGCTGGCCGCGCTCGATGCCTACGAAGGCTGTGCGGGCGTCGGCACCAAGCCCGACCTGTTTTATCGCACGATCATTGAGGTGCGGCTTCATCGCGGCGGCACGCTCGCCGTGTGGGTTTACCCTTACGCGGGCAACGTCGATGCGCGCCCGCTCATCGCGTCGGGCCGCTTTCCGCTGTAACGCCAGCGTGCGGTTTTGCGCCAATCGGTGCGGCTTGGCGCGAACGGCGCGGGCATGATAGACCAGCCCTCAACCTTTCCACGCAAATCAGCAGAGACCGGCCATGACAGAAAACGTCTCCCCGTCCGCCACGCGCACCGAAACCGACACATTCGGCCCTATCGACGTGCCCGCCAACCATTACTGGGGCGCGCAGACGCAGCGCAGCCTCGGTAATTTCAAGATCGGCGGCGAGCGCATGCCCATTCCGCTGGTGCATGCGCTCGGGGTCGTGAAGAAGGCGGCGGCGAAGACAAACCTCGCGCTCGGCAATCTGGAGCAACCCCTGCACGACGCCATCGTAACGGCGGCGGAAGAGGTGATCGCGGGCAAGCTCGACGCTGAATTTCCGCTCGTCGTCTGGCAGACCGGCTCCGGCACGCAGTCGAACATGAACGCGAACGAGGTGATCTCGAACCGCGCAATCGAACTGCTCGGCGGCGAGAAGGGCTCGAAGAAGCCCGTCCACCCGAACGACCACGTGAATCGCTCGCAGTCTTCCAACGACACCTTCCCGACCGCGATGCGCATCGCCGCCGCCGTGCAGGTGAACGAGGCGCTGCTGCCCGCGCTCGACCATCTGGCCGGCGCCATCGAGGCGAAGGCGGAAGAGTTCAAAGACATCATCAAGATCGGCCGCACGCACCTTCAGGACGCGACGCCGGTCACGCTCGGGCAGGAGTTCTCCGGCTACGCGACGCAACTGCGTTTCGGCATCGAGCGCGTGAAGGCCACGCTGCCGCGCCTCTATCTCCTCGCGCAGGGCGGCACCGCTGTCGGCACCGGCCTTAACACGCCCATCGGCTTCGCGGAGAAGTTCGCGGACGAAGTGGCAAGCGAAACCGGCTTGCCGTTCGTCACCGCGCCGAACAAGTTCGAGGCGCTGGCGTCCAACGATGCCGAGGTGGAGCTTTCCGGCGCACTGAACGTGCTTGCGACGAGCCTGTTCAAGATCGCGAGCGATATCCGCCTGATGGGCTCCGGCCCGCGCTCCGGTATCGCGGAAATCTCGCTGCCCGAGAATGAGCCGGGCTCGTCGATCATGCCGGGCAAGGTGAACCCGACGCAGTGCGAGGCGCTGACCATGGTCTGCACGCAGGTGATGGGCAACAACGTGGCGATCACGGTGGCGGGCAGCCAGGGCCATTTCGAGCTGAACGTCTACAAGCCCGTCATCATCTACAACCTGCTGCAATCGATCCGCCTGATCGCGGACGCGGCGGTGAGCTTCACCGACCATTGCGTCGTCGGCATCGTTCCGAACCGCGCGCGCATCGAAGATCTGCTTGAACGCTCGCTGATGCTCGTGACCGCGCTCGCGCCGAAGATCGGCTACGACGCCGCCGCCAAGATCGCGAAGACGGCGCACAAGAACGGCACGACGCTGCGCGAGGAAGCGATGAAACTCGGCGTGATCTCCGAGGAAGACTTCAACGCGCTGATGAAGCCTGAGCTGATGATCAAGCCGGGCGTGTGACGAGCGGCGAGGCAACGGCGGGCCGGGATTCCCCGGCCCTCTTTTTACGTCCGGTGAGGCGGGAGCCGATGCGGAAAGCGATCGTGCATAGCAGAAGGACCGGCGGCGGGCCTGTTAACGGCGCGGAACCCGGCTCCGCGGCGGCCGCGTTCGCCCCCGCGCTCGCCTTGCCGAAAAAGCGCTCGCTCGCCATCGCCGGGCACCGCACGTCGATCACACTCGAAGACGCGTTCTGGCGCGAACTGAAGGCCGCGGCCGAGGAGCAAGGGCGCACCGTCGCTGCGCTCGTGGCCGAGATCGACGCGGCGCGCGGACCTGCGGGCCTTTCCGCTGCGATCCGCGTCTATCTGCTCGGCACATCAAAAGCACGCGCCGTGACTTCGCCCCACCAAGAGTAAGGGCTTTGTGAACCGGCCGCCCGATGCGGAGCGTGGGCTATTCGCGCGGGCTCTGATGCAGCGGGCCGCCGGGGCCTTTCACACCCGCGCTCAACACGTTTTTCGGGTTCGGCGTGCCGCGCTCGTAATCGGCGACGTTTGCGAGCGTCGTATGCGCGATTTCCGCCAGTGCCTCGCGCGTGAGGAACGCCTGATGCCCCGTCACGATCACGTTGCGGAAGGTGGTCAGCAGTTCGAACACGTCGTCCTGAATGATCGTGGAGGAATGATCCGAAAAGAACAGCCCTTCCTCGCGCTCGTAGACATCCATGCCGACATAGGCCAGGCCGTCCTTCCGCTTCAGCGCCTCGATCACGGCCTCCGCGTTCACGAGGCCGCCGCGCGCCGTGTTGATCAGCATTGAGCCGGGCTTCATGAGCCTCAACGACTCCTCATTGATGAGGTGCTTCGTTTCCGGCGTCAGCGGGCAGTGCAGCGAGACGATGTCGGACTCCGATAGCAGTGTCGGAAGGTCGACATATTTCATGCCGAGTGCAATGCAAGCCGGGTTCTGGTAGATGTCGTAGCCGAGGATCTTGCAGCCGAAGCCGTGCATGATGCGCGCGAGCGACTCGCCGATCTTGCCGGTGCCGACGATGCCGACCGTGCGGCCCTCCATATTGAAGCCCACCAGGTGGTCGAGCGAAAAATTGCCCTCACGCACGCGGTTATAGGCGTGGTTGATGCGGCGGTTAAGGGCGAGCATCAGCGCGACGGCATGTTCCGCGATGGCGGTCGGCGCGTAGGCCGGAACGCGCATGACGCACAGCCCGAGCCTCTCGGCTGCTTCGAGGTCGAGGTTATTGAAACCCGCAGAGCGCAGCGCGAGGAGTTTTGTGCCGCCATCCGCCAGGATTTGCAGTGTCTCGGCGTCGAGCTTGTCGGTGACGAAGGGGCAGACGGCGACGAAACCGGCCGCGAGCTGTGCCGTGCGCCGCGAGAGCTGCTCCTTGAAGAACACCAGTTCGTGCCCGTACTCCTGATTCGCCTCGATCAGAAACGGCGTCTGGAAGGCATGTTCGCTGAAGAAGGCAATTCTCATCGAAACCCCAATCGTTCACTGCTGGAAGCGACGCCGCATCCTTATTCGCCGCGCGGCATGTCACGGCCGTGACACTATGTCCTGAAAATCGGGTGCAAACCTGCCGTATCAAGCGCCGGCACGGCTGCCATGCAAATCGGCGGCGCGGCGACCACGCGCCAGCAGCGACTCGCCCGTCTCTTCCCCGAAGCAGGTTTCGAAGTCGTCGCACTCCGCGCAACTCGGCGCGGTGCAGAGCGAAAAGGCCGCGTCGGCGCAGATCATGCGATAGAGGAATTTCTTCCACTTCATGTCGTGATTGTTGCGGCGGGCGAGCGGCGCGAAATGGCGCTGCATCAGCTCGGAGAGGTCGCCGCGATGGCGAAAGCCGAGATCCTGCCAGAGGTGGTTCGGGCGCTGCGCGCGGCGCGCCACGAGAGCGGCAAGCCGGTGCGCCAGGACGGTTTGCGCCGTGGCGCCGCTCTTGAGAAGATCGAGAAGGCAGGCTTCGTCGGCGCTGCGCTCGATGGGACGATGGCCGATGTCGCGCTTCAACCACGCGAGCGCAGCCGGGAAGCACGATGCGACGAGATCGAGCAGATCGTCCGCCTCAAGACCGGCGGCGGCGGCGAGCGACATGTCCTCGGCTTTCGCCTCGGCAAAGGACAGCGCAAGGATGCACGCAATCACATGCGCATCGAAGGCATCGACATCTGGGGCTCTCGCCTCCATCAGCATGGAATAGACGTCCCGCGCGGAAGAAAGTGGGAGGCTTTCGGACGCTTTCTGCACTGACATCGCCGATTACCCCCGCTTTGCGGGTCTCCTCGCATCGCTTACCGGCAAGTGTCGCGATGACGACGCTCCCGGTTCGGCCATCATAAATGCAAGGAGCATGCCTGATCGTGAAGAATGTGCCGGACGGTCAAGGCGCTGCTGCCGTCCGGCCACTGATCAAAGCGCGGGCGGTGTCGTCGAAAAGGTCTGGCAGGCGCGCGGGCAGACGCGATGGCATGCGCTGCACCCGATGCAGTTGCCCGCGTCGGACAGAACCATGATCTTGCGTTCAAATTCGTCGTCGCAATCCTCGTCGTCGTCGCCATCGAGGGTGACGAGTTCGCCTTCATCCGTGATGCCCTTCAGCGTCATGACACTGCGGTCGCACACCTTGAAGCAGCGGCCGCAGCCGATACAGGTTTCCGGATTGATTTCGATGAGAAATTGCGGCTCCCACTCGCGGCCGTCGCGTGTCAAGTTTGCCATGTGCCCTTTTCCTTCAGTCTAGAGATGTCTGCGTCGCGCCTGCTGGAACTGGAATTAGAGGCGCTCTAAATTCAAATTCGGACATGGCAAATCGCAGGACCGCGCTTTTTCCCGGCCTTGCGTCTCATCGTCCGCGATTGTCGCCTTACGGCTTGAAGCGGGCGTAACGCGCGCCCGCCTCGATATCGTCGTTACGCTGCTTCGAGCTGCTTCAGCTCGGCGCGCTTCTTTTCGAGGATCGCATAGGCGTCGTGCGCCTTCTGCGCCACGTCCATGATCTGCTGCCAGTTGATCGGCAATTCTTCCGAAAGGTCATGCAGGTCCATCTTCGCCTGCGTGGCCTTGGCCGAAAGCTTTTTCAGCTCCGCCTTCAACTCATCGATTGCGCTCATGCGGCCTGGCTCCTCAGTATTTCGCCACTTCGGGGAATTTCTCGATCATCTCGACGCCCGCAGCCACGAGCTTCTCGCCTTCCGAAACGAGCTTTTCGTAGCTGTCGAAGCCGAAGCGGTGAACGTCACGCAGGTGCTTGTTCACGACAACGAGGCGGCCCGCCGTCAGCACCATGCGGCCGAAGCCCTCGTGATGCATCTTCATGATCGGCGAGACCATGATTCCGGTCGCGCGTTCGATGGAGAGGCCCACGGCATTATAGAAAATTTCGAGGCGCCAGATCGTCTCCGGGTCGGGATCGCCCATGAGCGGCATCTGCTTGCGCTTTTCCTTGTCGATTACGTATGGCTCAAGAAGTTCGAGATCGGACTTCTTGTCCCACGCGCCATAGGAATCCTGCGCGCGCCATTGTTTGACGAGTTCGGTGAAGAATACCGATTTCGTGAGATCCTTGTCGACCGTTTCGGCGTCAGCCATGAACCGCTTCCTCCTCGTCTTCGAAATCGAGCTTGCGTTCCTTGCCCTTGAGCAGCGCCTTGCGCAGCCACGGGGGCGGGTTGCCCTTCAGAACGGTCTGAAGCTTGGCGATGAGGTCTTCGATGGCTTCCGGCTGCGCGAGCTTGATGGGATGCAGCCCCGCCTGCACGATGCGGGCCGCGCCCGAGCCGCCGATTGCTGTCACGTAGACGATGGCGCAATCCCTGATCGCCTCGATCTTCGGCGCGAGCTTGTCGTCGTTTCCGTCCTGCCCGGTCGGCTCGAACACGAAAACTTCGATGAGCTTCGAGTCCTCGGCGGAAATCTCATACACCGCTATGTTCGGCGACCATCCGAAATGCGAATCCACGCGCTTCAGGTCTTGGGTTGCAAAAGCTACTTTCATAGCGCCCGGCCTTTCCTTGATCGTCTTTTGTTCGCTCGCATCGGGGTCAATGAGCCGCAGTCGGCGTATCATCATGGCTTCCCTCGCCGCGCGATGCCAAATTATCAGCCCAAATGTCGGGCGTCGCTTCGTGAATTTCACTCATGAAGACGTTCCCGATATCGAAGATCAGGGAACGCGTGCCGCGATAGCCGACCGAGACGCGATGCGCCGCGCCGAGGCGGTCGAACGTCGGCAGGCCGTAGCGGAACAGCGGAATATGCAAGCGCTCGGAAGCCTGTCGCCCGTGGCTGTGCGTTACGAGAAGGTCCATGCCCTTCGCGCGGTGCTCGAAATCCTCAAGGTCGCCGACGAGCACGTCCTCAGCCGGAACCTTGTGGAGGATCGGCGATTGCGTCGAAGTGACGGCTGCGCCGATGGTTGCGCCCATCTCGGTCAGGAAGCTCGTGATGCTGAAGAGCAGGTCCGGCTCGGCACCGACTGCGACGGTCTTGCCGCCGAATGAAAAATGCCCGTCGAGCATGGCGTCGAGAAGCTGCGAGCGCTGACGCCTGATCTTGTTCGGTGCGGGGCGGCCGCTGATCTTCATCAGAAGCGCCATGAGCGCGTCGTTCGGCGCGAGCCCTGTGAGACGGTCGAACACGCGAAACGGCACGCCGGTCTTGGCTTCGAGCGCAACAGCGGCGTCGCGCATCTGCTCGCCGATGGCGATGGTGAACGCCGCGCGGCCCATTCCGGCAATGTCGCTCACGCTGGCGCCGCCGATGGTGGTCGGAGAAAATTCCTCGGGCATGTGGCCGTCGAGCGAGCCGGACAGGTCCGGCAGGAAGGTCGTCTCAAGGCCGAACGCCTCGCAGATGTCGCGCAATTCGTCGAGGTCGCCCGGCGTCAGATGCGAGCCCGGCAGGATATTCACGCGGTTCGCCTCACGCGCACTGCCCGGCGGCGGCGCATCGACAAGCTCTTCCACCATGCGCGTGACGGCCTTGCGCCAGCCGTCCTCAAGCGCGCCCTCGAAGTCGGGCGTGGAGACGTACACAAGCTTGACGTGATCGAGTTCGGGATGGTTCTGCCGCACGAGCTTCAGGAAGCCGTCGACGTCGTCGCCCTTGACCTCCGTGACGCCCGTCGAACAGATGCCGATGACCTCGGGCTTCGTGCGGGTCGCGATGGTGACGATGGCCTGTTCGACGTTCTCGAAGCCGCCGAGCACGGTCGAAACCTCGCTCATGGCCGTCGTCTGCATCGGGATCGCCTCGCGGAAATGGCGCACGAACAGCACCAGCCCGAAGGAGGTGCAGCCCTGGCTGCCGTGAAGCAGCGGCATGCACTTGTTGAGTCCGAGGAAGGCAAGTGCGCCGCCGATGGGCTGGCTCATCTTCAGCGGATTGACCGAGCAGGCTTTTTTCGAGAGTTCAACGCGCGCCATGGTGTCCTCACGCTGCCTTGTTGGAGTTGGCGGGGACGATTTCCGTGCCGTTGACGCGTTCGAGAAGCGCGTCGAGATGCGGCGCGCAGGATTTGCAGCCGGTGCCGATCTTCACATAGGCGGCGACATCCTCGGCGCGCGTCAGCTTGTTCGCGCGGATGATGTCTTCGACGAAGCCGGTTTCGACGCCATTGCAGTTGCAGAGGATCTTCGCGCGCTCCGCCTTGGCCTTCGCCTCGGCGTTGGCCGCGAGAGCGGCGGCTTCAGCGGCGTTCGCCTCGTCGGCGCGCGCTTCCCAGCTCACCTCGTCCCACGGCGCGGGGCTGCGGACCTGCTGCCAGACGGGATTCGACAGCGCCTTGTCGATCTGGCGGACGAGTTCCACCATGCCGACATAGCCCGCATAGGCGTAGTGGCGCTCCTGATTGATGTCGAGCCAAGGCATCTTGGCTTTCAGCGCGACGAACTGCGAGCGACCGCCGGACAGCATGATGTCGGCCTTCGCTTCCTTCAGCATCGCATACATCTCGCGCGGCTTCATGTCTTCGATCATGTGGGCATCCTGGCCCATGATCTCCTTGATCTTCTCCTTGTCCTCTTTCGTGGACTTCTTGACGCTCGTGCCGGCGATCTCCATGCCGCCTTCCTGAAGCGCGGCGACCATCGACCAGCTTTTCACGCCACCCGTGATGAGGAGAACGCGCTTGCCGAGAAGCCGCTCGCGGAATGTCGCGATGCTGGCCCAGGCCTTCTTTTCCTCGCGCTCGATCACGGCTTCGGTGCGCGCGAGAATGTCGTCCGGCGCGCCCTGCTTCACGAGCAGCGCGGCCATCTGGCGAAGCGTGTCGCTCATGTCGCCGATGCCGTAGAACGATCCCTCGAAGAACGGAATGCCGTAGCGCTCTTCCATCTTGCGCGCGACGTTGATCATGGCGCGGCTGCACACCATCATCGCGGCCTTGGCGCGGTGCGAGCGGGCGACTTCATGATATTTCGCGTCGCCGGAGATGCTGGCGAGGATGCGGATGCCGAGTTCGTCGAGAAGCGGCTTCACCTGCCACAATTCGCCGACGAGGTTGTATTCGCCGATGATGTTGATGTCGTAGGGCGTCGTATAGTCCGGCTCTTGAGTGCCGATGACGTGATCGAGGAGCGCCTCGCCGCCGAGCTTGTTACCGAGGCTCTTCGAGCCGACGAAGCCGGGCGCCTGCACCGGAATGCACGGCGTGCCGAATTTCTCGCTCGCCTTCCTGCACACCGCGTCGATGTCGTCGCCGATCATGGCGGGCACGCAGGTCTGATACACGAACACGGCCGGGGGCGCGTATTTCTCGACGATTTCCTTGATGGATTTCCAGAGACGCTTTTCGCCGCCGAAAATCACGTCCTGCTCGCTCATGTCGGTGGTGAAGCTCATACGGTAGAGCTTGGAGCCCGACGAGGAGGAATGACGGTTGTCCCATGAATTGCCCTCGCACGCGATGGGACCGTGCACGAGGTGGGCGACGTCGGTGATGGGCTGAAGCGCGATCTTCGCGCCGTCGAAAGCGCATCCGCCGGCGGCACCGCCGGGCTGCAACGCCTTGGAGCAGCCCTTCTTGCGCTCCTTCTGCGATTTGCCCTGATTGATGTCGCAGCCGGGTTCGTTGAAAACGTCCTGGATCTTGTTCGCCACCGTGCTCATGCAAATCTCCGAAGGCTTGCGGCCGAAACCGCGTATTCCGGCGATGGCCCGCGGCAAGCGGGCCATCGCATATCGTTTAGCGGATGATGTCGAAGCTGATGTCGGTCTTGCCGGCCACGTTCGAGTGAGCGTCCATTTCGCTGAACACCTTGTCGAGGATCCAGACGAGAACGTTCAGCGCGCCTTGATAACCCCACACCGGGTAACGGTGCAGATGGTGGCGATCGAAGATCGGGAAGCCGATGCGGATCAGCGGCGTGCCGGTGTCGCGCTCAAGATACTTGCCGTAGGTGTTTCCGATGAGGAAATCGACCGGGCGCGTGAAGAGCAGCGAACGCAGGTGCCAGAGATCCTTGCCCGCGTACACTTCGCAATCCTTGCCGTAAGGCGAGGAAGCGAGCAGCTCGCGAACCTTCTTTTCCCACGTCTTGCCGCCATTGGTGGACAGGATCGTGGTCGGCTCGGCGCCGAGTTCGAGAAGGAACGCCGCGAGGCCGAGGCAGAGGTCCGGGTCGCCGTAGATCGCGAACTTCTTGCCGTGGATGTGGTTGTGCGAGTCGGCGATCGCGTCGACGAGGCGGCCGCGCTCCTTCTTCAGCGCGTCCGGGATCGGCTTGCCGGTAAGGCGCGAAACTTCCATCAGGAACTTGTCGGTGCCAGCCACGCCGATCGGATGATTGAGCGCAACCGTTTCCTGGCCCCACGTCTTGATATAGTCGAGCGTCTTCTCCGTGGAGTACTGCTGCATGGAGATCGTGGCCTTGGCGTTTACCGCGTTGGCAACGTCTTCAAGCTTCGTGCCGCCGTCATACATGCGGTACTCGCCGTCGGCGGGCGTATCCCACACATCGGAGTTGTCGCCGATGATGGTATATTCGGCGCCGATCAGGTCGAAGATGCGCTTCACTTCGCGCAGGTTGCCGACAGTGTAGCCGTCGAAGCCGCCGAAGAAGTTGATCGAGTTGTTCGGGGTGCGCTCAAGCTTCGGCGCGAGACCGGCCTTGCCGCCCCAGAAATATTCGACCACGCCCTTCATGGTGTTGTCGTAGCCGGTGATGTGGCTGCCGACGAACGCGGGCGTATGAGCGAACGTCACATCGTAGTCCTGCGGGATCGAACCCTTTTCGCGGGACGTCTTGATGAAGGCGTTCAGGTCGTCGCCGATCACTTCCGCCATGCAGGTGGTGGAAACGGCGATCATCTTCGGCTTGTACATGTTATAGGCGTTGGCGAGGCCGTCCACCATGTTGGTGAGACCGCCGAACACCGCCGCGTCTTCCGTCATCGACGAGGAAACCGCAGAAGTCGGCTCCTTGAAGTGACGCGAGAAGTGAGAGCGATAATACGCCACGCAGCCCTGCGAACCGTGGACGAAGGGCAGCGTGCCTTCGAAACCGACCGCCGCGAACACCGCGCCGAGAGGCTGGCAGGCCTTCGCCGGGTTGATCGTCAGAGCTTCGCGAGCGAAGTTCTTTTCCTGGTATTCGACTGTCTTCGTCCATTCGGCAACGCGGATCACTTCCTCGTCGGGAGTGCTGTTCTCGAAATTGTCGCGCTTGTTCTTGAACATTTCCCGGTATTCCGGTCCGCGGAATAGTTGGAAATGGTCAACGACGTTTTCTGCATTCTGAACCATTGTGTGACCTTCTAGTCTCTCAGGGCGCGGGCGTGCCGCTCTCGTTCGCGGTCTCCGCCCTCAGCGAGGGCGGACCGCTTTCGCGTGTGTGACGTTCCCGGCTTAGAACGGCGCCTTTGTCATTTTCCAGATCGGCGAGTTGATCGCCATGTCCATGTCGCGGGCGAAGATCGCGAAGCCGTCGTAACCGTGATACGGGCCCGAATAGTCCCACGAGTGCATCTGACGGAAGGGAATGCCCATCTTCTGGAAGACATACTTTTCCTTGATGCCCGAGCCGACGAGGTCCGGCTTGATCGCTTCGACGAACTTCTCAAGCTCGTAGGCGGTGACGTCGTCATAAACGAGCGTGCCGTCCTTGATGTAGTGCGTTGTGCGCTGGTAGTCGTCGTTGTGCGCGAACTCGTAGCCCGTGCCGACCACTTCCATGCCGAGATCTTCGTAGGCGCCGATCACGTGGCGAGGACGAAGGCCGCCGACGTACAGCATCACCTTCTTGCCTTCGAGGCGCGGGCGATACTTCGCGACAACCGCATCCATGAGCGGCTGGTACTTCGCGATGACCTTCTCGGCGTTTTCCTTGATCTTGTCGTCGAACTGAGCGGCGATCTTGCGCAGCGACTCAAGGATCTTCGTCGGACCAAAGAAGTTGTACTCAACCCACGGCACCCCGTACTTCTCTTCCATGTGGCGCGCCACATAGTTCATCGAACGGTAGCAGTGCAGCACGTTCAGCTTGGCGCGGGGCGTGGCTTCAAGCTCGGCGATGGTGCCGTCGCCCGACCACTGCGCAACGACGCGCAGACCCATTTCCTCAAGCAGAATGCGCGAGGCCCAGGCGTCGCCGCCGATGTTGTAGTCGGCGAGGATGGCGATGTCGTATTCCGTCGCTTCAAAGCGCGCGGGCTTGCCTTCCGCCTTGTCGAAGACCCAGTCGCGAACCGCGTCGTTGGCGATATGGTGACCGAGCGACTGCGACACGCCGCGAAACCCTTCGCAGCGGACAGGAACGATCGGCTTGCCGCCATATTCCTTAGACTTCTTCTTCGAGACGGCTTCGATATCGTCGCCAATCAGACCGATCGGACATTCGGACTGCACCGAAAGGCCCTTGTTGAGCGGGAAAAGCTCCTGGACTTCGTCCATCAGCTTGGCGAGCTTCTTGTCGCCGCCGAAGACGATGTCGTTTTCCTGAAAGTCCGAGGTAAACTGCATCGTGCCGAAGCTGTCGATGCCCGTCGTGCCGACATAATAGTTGCGGCGCGAACCCCAGGAATACTGACCGCAGCCCACCGGGCCGTGGCTGATGTGAACCATGTCCTTGATCGGACCCCAGACCACGCCCTTCGAGCCTGCGTAAGCGCAGCCGCGGATTGTCATGACGCCGGGGATCGACTTGATGTTGGACTTGACGCCGCAGTCGGGTTTGCCGTCCTGGTAAACACCAAGATGCTTTGCACGACGCTTTGCTGTCTTGTCCGGATAAACCTTCAGCACTTCTTCAACAAGTGCCTTGTTCTTGGCCTTCAGATCTTCTGTTTCTGCGAGTCCCAGGCTCATGCCGCTAGCCTTTCAAACTGGGTTTTGCGCTCCCGCCGTCAGCCCTTTGGCAAGGGCTGACGGGGACGCTTAGCGAATGGGCCTTGCGGCCCGAGGGTTACGCCGCGAGTTCGGCGGCAGACTTGCCGATGATCGACTCGTCCACCTGTTCCAGGATGCCGTGTTCCATGAGCAGGTCTTCAAGTTCGTCCATGGTGATCGGCGTCGGGATTGCACCATTGCCCGCGTTCGCGTGGACCTTGGTGGCGAGGTTGCGATAGTGCGCGGCCTGACCCGAGTCCGGCGCATACTCGATCACGGTCATGCGGCGCAGTTCGGCGTGCTGCACGATATTGTCGCGCGGCACGAAGTAGATGAGCTTGGTGCCGAGCTTCGCCGCGAGGGATTCCGCAAGCTCGTATTCCTTGTCGGTCTTGCGCTCGTTGCAGACGAGGCCGCCCAACCGAACGCCGCCGGCATTGGCGTATTTGAGAATGCCCTTCGAGATGTTGTTGGCCGCGTACATGGCCATCATCTCGCCCGACATGACGATGTAAATTTCCTGCGCCTTGTTTTCGCGAATCGGCATCGCGAAGCCGCCGCATACCACGTCGCCGAGCACGTCGTAGGAGACGTAGTCGACGTCTTCGTAAGCGCCGTTCTCTTCAAGGAAGTTGATGGCGGTGATAACGCCACGACCGGCGCAACCAACTCCCGGCTCCGGACCGCCCGACTCGGTGCACTTGATGCCGAGATAGCCGATCTTCATCACGTCTTCGAGTTCGAGATCCTCGACGGAGCCGTGTTCAGCCGCAAGGCTCAGGATGGTGTCCTGCGCCTTTGCGTGAAGGATAAGGCGGGTCGAGTCAGCTTTCGGATCGCAACCGACGATGAGGATCTTGTTCCCCATCTCGGCGAGCGCCGCGAGCGTGTTCTGGGAGGTAGTCGATTTACCGATACCGCCCTTTCCGTAGAATGCGATTTGGCGCAATGCCATTGCAAGTCTCCTTCGTAGTCCGTACGTGTCGCAAACGGCCAGTCGGCCGGAAGCGTATTCATCGCCAGTGATCGAAACGCCCAACGAGCGCCGTCGCCAACAGCTCAGGTGCGGGGCTTTTGCTCCTCGAAAGGGCGGAGCATCTGGCAGTTCCTCGCCCGCAGCCCATTAACAGCAAGCGCCGTGCCAATCCCGAAAGAACCGTTCTAAACAGGACTTAACGGAAGAATGTCGCAAAGGCGGCTCGGCGAACGTGTTTCAAAGCCGACACGCACACCCTGCGTGTATGAAAACGGACAGGCCATGAACATGAACGGGCGCGGAAATTGCAGGGCCGGGTTACGGTTATCGCCCATGGAGCCACCCATAAGGAGGAGACACGATGCGCGTCGGCGTCGACACATCGCGAACGGATAACAGGCGCGTCTTCGTCGTATCGGGCGACGAGGTCACGAGCGCGATCCTGACTTTCATGCTGGCCGACGGGAACGAGACGCACGAATTGCGCGACATCGAGGCTGCCTTCGAGAAGGGTGCGGAGTGGAAGCCCGATCTTCTTCTCGTCGATGCCGCCCTTGTGAAGACGCAGGGGCTGTCTGTTCTTCAGGACATCGCCAATCGGCTGCCCGGAGCGAAAATCGCTATCGTGGTCGAGGAAACAGATAGCGGAGACGCCAAAGCCTGGATCGGAACGGGCGCGCACGGGATCATCGTCAAGCCTTTGACCATCGAGGCCGTCCGGCGCCAGACCGACATCATGCTCGGCCGGATCAGCGCGAAACCCAAGGTCCAGCTCTTTCCCCGGGTGCCGAGGACGGGCGCCGGTGTGTGAAGTCTGACACGCGCTGTCGTGCTTGCGACATGTCCCCATGGCAAGTGACATAAGTCATTGAAAAGTGACCTATGCTCCTGCCAAATTGATTTGGTATGAAGGTTGCTTATCCTCACGCCACACATGACGGGCCCGACTATGACGTATTTGAACAAGATTGGCGGCGCTCAAGCCGTCGACCGAATCATCGAAGAGTTTTTCAAGCGGATGGAAGCGTTGCCAGAGGCGCGCTCGGTTCGCGACCTGCACCAGGAAGACCTCGCGAAGACCAAGGGCGTGATGAAACGCTACTTCAGCGAATGGCTCAACCGGCCCGCGGGGATCTCAACGCCGCATGGGCAAACCGGCCTGGCATCGCGCCACGCCACCATGCCCATTGGCGCGAGCGAGCGCGACGCCTGGATGCAGTGCATGCGGGAAGCCTTGCGCGCGGTGGTGACGGACGAAAAAGTCCGCTCGGAACTGGAAGACCGGCTTTATCAACTCGCGGATCAACTCCGCAACGACGAGGAAAAATATCAATGACGGATATCTCGAACACGGGGTTCGCGAAGCTTGAGGCCGAGGGGCGTTTGATGAACCCGATTCTGAAGGCGCCGACTCACAAGGCTGGCCGCTTCGGTTTTCGCGGCGACATCGCGCTGAAGTTCGCGCCGAAGCTCGCCGACGAGGCGCGTCCGCCGGAATTGAAGATCGATCAGGTGATGGCTGCCTCGCAGGAAGGCGAAACGACCATCTCGTTCTTCACCACCTACCTGCACTCGTTCGAATATCTGAAGGACGTCGCCGAAGCTCTGGGCGATGCGCTGACGCCCTCGGGCAAGTACTTCCTTTACTGCAACAATATCGATCTCTCGAAGAAGTTCCGCGCGACCCATAACGGCATCACGTACTACATCCTGCCGATCGACGAAGCGGGCGTGTACGCAGAGATCCTCGACCTTCTCTATCTCGACAAGCAGACGCTGAAGAAGAAGGACACGGCCGGCAAGCTCGATGCGATTGCCGACGCCGCCGCCGCCTTCGACGAAAGCTACCCGGAGATCACTTACGAAGAAGGTCTCGGCATCATGCTGCCGGTCCGCAACAAGTACGAGCATCGTCCGGTCTAACGAGCGGCACAAAGGTGCGCCGGAGAGCATGGCCGCAATGGCCGCGCCTCCGGTTCCCTGCCAAGGGGTCCATCATGACCATAATGCCGCGTCCCCCCCATTCGCCTCGCAGCTTCCGCTCCGCCTTCGCGGTGATCCTCGGTACGAACGAGATCGCCTCGGCCATTGCCGTCGATCTTCATCGCGCGGGCTGGAGCGCCGTCCTCTCCCACGATCCGCACCCGCCCGTGATACGGCGGCAGATGGCTTTTCACGACGCCTTGTTCGGCGATTGCGCCGAACTTGAAGGCGTCAAGGCCAGATATGCTGAAACGACGCTTGCGACCGCGACGCTGCTCGGCAGCGGCGATTGCGTTGCCGTCACGCGGCTCGGCCTGCTCGACCTCATTCCGATGGCCACCGTGCATCTTCTTGTCGACGCGCGCATGCAGGATCGGGCCATCGTTCCGGATATTCGCCATCTCGCAAGCATAACCGTCGGCGTCGGTCCCGGCTTCAGCGTCGGCGAAAACTGCGATATCGCCATCGAGACGCAGCCGACGAAAAACGGCATCACGCTTTTCGCGGGCCGTACCGCCGCGCCAGCCTCGAAGGAGCGCCGTCTTGGCGCGGTGGGGTCGGAGCGGTTCGCCATCGCCAAATCGCCGGGCCGATGGCATTGCGCCGTCGAGATCGGCACGCGTGTGTTCAGGAATTTTCCGGTTGGCCTCCTCAATCGCGAGGCTGTTACGGCACCGATCGACGGAATCGTGCGCGGCATCGTCCGCGACGGTACGGAGGTGTTTGCCGGGACGAAAATCCTGGAAATCGATCCGCGCGGCCGTTCCGCCTCATGGGAAGGCGTCGACAAGGGCGGCCGGGACATCGCGCAGGCGATCATCACGGCGCTGACCTATGGCCAGCCGCGCCCCGCGAAGGTCGCTGCGGCGAAGCGGTTCTCCGCGCGGCAATCGGGTTGATTTCAATGGCGCATATCTTTTTCTGGGAGAAGCCCGGTTGCGCGGGCAACGCGAGGCAGAAGGCGCTGCTCAAGGCGAGCGGCCATACGCTCGACGTGAAGAGCGTCCTCGCCGAGGATTGGGACGCCACGCGGCTCCGCAGCTTTTTCGGCGCGCGCCCCGTGGCGGAGTGGTTCAACATGTCCTCGCCGCGCGTCAAGTCCGGCGAGATCGTGCCCGCGGCGCTCGAACCCGAGGAAGCCATCGCGCTCATGCTCGGCGATCCCCTTCTGATCCGGCGCCCGCTGATGGAAGTGGATGGCCGTCGCGAAGCAGGCTTCGACACGGAGCGGGTGCGCGCCTGGATCGGGCTCGCCGATACTGCGGCGCCCGTCACCGACGCCTGCGTGCAGGAAACGGCGCGCGCGGCAGGAAAGCCCGAACCCGACTGCTCGCCGCCTGCTTGATGGGCCGCGCAGCGTCGTTCAGGCGCGGCGTCAGGGCAGCGGCATGCAATAAAAAGCGCCGCTCGTGCGGCGCTTGGAACGGTCGTCCGTTAAAGAAAAGCGGTCAGCCCGCATTCGCGGCAGACGCCGCGCGCTCCATGCGCTTCCGTTCGTTCGGATCGAGATAGCGCTTGCGCAGGCGGATCGACTTCGGCGTCACCTCGACGAGTTCGTCGTCCTGAATGTAGGCCAGCGCCTTTTCGAGCGGCATCTTGATCGGAGGCGTAAGGCGCACCGCCTCGTCCTTGCCCGCCGCGCGGATGTTGGTGAGCTGCTTGCCCTTGATCACGTTCACTTCGAGGTCGTTTTCGCGGGTGTGCTCGCCGACGATCATGCCGGGATAAACCTTCATCTGCGGATCGATCATCATCGGTCCGCGATCTTCGAGGTTCCACAGCGCATAGGCGACAGCCTCGCCCGTGCTGTTCGAGATCAGCACGCCCGCACGGCGCCCCTGAATTTCGCCCTTGTACGGCGAATAATTGTGGAACAGCCGGTTCATGATGGCCGTCCCGCGCGTGTCGGTGAGAAGCTCGCCCTGATAGCCGATGAGGCCGCGCGTCGGCACATAGAAGATGAGCCGCTGTCGCCCGCCGCCCGAAGGCCGCATGTCGATGAGTTCGCCGCGCCGCTCGGAGAGCTTCGACACGACCGCGCCCGAATGCTCCTCGTCCACGTCGATGATGACTTCCTCGACCGGTTCGAGGCGCTGGCCGGTGGCCGGGTCGATGTCGAACACGACACGCGGGCGCGACACGGTCAGCTCAAAGCCTTCGCGGCGCATGGTCTCGATGAGAATGCCGAGCTGGAGTTCGCCGCGGCCGGAAACCTCGAACGCGTCGGCGTCCGGCGTCTCGCCGATGCGCAGCGCGACGTTGCCTTCCGCCTCGCGAAGCAGGCGCTCGCGGATCACGCGGCTCTGGACCTTGTCGCCTTCCTGACCGGCGAACGGCCCGTCATTGATGCGGAAGGTCATGGTCAGCGTCGGCGGATCGATTGGCTGCGCTTCGAGCGCCTCGGTCACCGACATGTCGCAGATGGTGTCGGCGACGGTTGCCTTGGTCAGGCCCGAGATGGCGATGATGTCGCCCGCCGTGCCCTCGTCGATGGGGGTGCGCTCAAGACCGCGAAAGCCGAGCACCTTCGAGATGCGGCCCTGTTCGATCACCTTGCCGTCGCGGGACAGCGCCTTGATCGCCATGTTCGGCTTCACGATGCCGTTCGACACGCGCCCCGTGAGGATGCGGCCAAGGAACGGATCGGCTTCGATGGTGGTAGCCAGCATGCGGAACGGGCCGCCCTCGGCTTTCGGCGGGTTGAAATGCTTCAGCACTAGATCGAACAGCGGGGCCATGTTTTCGCGCGGGCCATGCGGGTCGAGCGCCATCCAGCCCTGTTTCGCGGAGCCGTAGAGGATCGGGAAATCGAGCTGTTCCTCCGTCGCGTCGAGGTTCGCGAACAGGTCGAACACCTCGTTCACCACTTCGACATGGCGCTCTTCCGGCTTGTCGATCTTGTTGATCGCAACGATGGGGCGAAGGCCGATCTTCAGCGCCTTCGACACGACGAATTTTGTCTGCGGCATCGGGCCTTCGGCCGCGTCAACCAGCACGATGGCGCCATCCACCATGTTCAGGATGCGCTCCACCTCGCCGCCGAAATCGGCGTGGCCGGGCGTATCCACGATGTTGATGCGCGCATCCTTCCAGTGAATGGATGTCACCTTCGCAAGGATCGTGATGCCGCGCTCGCGTTCGAGGTCGTTCGAATCCATCGCGCGTTCGGCGACGCGCTGGTTGTCGCGAAACGAACCGGATTGCTTCAGAAGTACGTCGATAAGCGTCGTCTTGCCATGGTCAACGTGGGCAATAATGGCGATGTTGCGCAAGTCCATGCCGAGCCGCGCCTTTCTTTCCGTCGTGTTGCAATGCGAGATTTGGGGCTAGATGTGCGGCAAAGGCGCGCCCGCGTCAATGAGAATGCTCGCGAACGGGATGTGTTTCATCCGGCTTGCAAGCCTGCTTCTTTTCGGCCGCCCTCGAAAATCTGCGCCTTATCGGGATCATGGCGAGGCTCAGGACTGCAAGTCCGATGAGCGCGCCGAGTATTTCGGGCGTCATGATGGCGCTGAACGAAATCGTTTCGCCGCTATCGAGGATCGAGCCGAGGCCCGCGCCGGACATCGAATAAACCGCGGTGCCCGGCATGATGCCGAAAAAAGTCGTCAGCACGAAAGTGGCGAGGCGCACGCCCGCGAAGGCGGGCACGATGTTCACGAGGAAGAACGGGAACACAGGCACGAGCCGCAGCACGAGCAGATAGGACCATGCGTTCGCGCGGATTTCGTACACAAGCTTCTGCCCCGTGGCGCCGAAGCGGTCGATGAGCGTGTCGCCCGCCAGCGCGCGCGCCAGGAGAAAAACGAGTGCCGCGCCCGTCGTCGCCCCGATCACGGTCAGGATCGTGCCCGCAACCGCGCCGAACAGGAACCCGCCGGTGAGCGTGAGCAGCACGGCGGACGGCAGCGACATCGCCACCACGAAAATATAAAGCGCGACATAGGCGGCGGCGGACAGCGCGTAATGCTGCGCGACGAAGGCGAGGATTTCCTGCCGGTGCGCCTTCAGATGCGTGAAGGTGAGAAAACTCGGCCAGCCGATGACATGCACCGTCAGCGCAAGGCCGATTGCGATGAGAGCGAGCCAGAACAGCGGATCTTTCAGGCGGGCGCGCATCAGCCAGCGGCCCGCATCGAGCCGCATGAGCCGCCGCCAAGCACGCAGAACGTCGCGCACCAGGGATGCACGAGCGGCACCGCGCCGGCCGCTGCATCGAGCGTCGCGCCCAGTTCGAAGCGCTCGTCATACGGCAGCAGCGTACAAGCCACGACTGCGGGCCGCGCGGCGCCCTTGCGCTTCACCACCATGCGCGCGTTCGAACACATCGCGTCGTCGGGTGTCTTGCGAAGGATGCCCCAGCAAGCTTCGGTGATTTCGGGCGGCGAGACATCGGGGCGCATCTCGGGCAAGAGCACGAGCGCTTGGCGGTCGTCGCAATCCAGTAAGATGCCGCGCGTCGCGAACAGCGCCGCGAAGCCGCTTCGGATCGCGTGTTCGCTATCGCTTTGAAGGGAGCGCGCGGCGATCTCGATGCGAACGCCCGCGCGCCACAGCCATTCCAGCCCGTCGAGCGCAAGGGCGAAAGCCCCGCCGCCGCGCTCGCGGTCGTGCGTGCCCTCGCGAAAATCGTCGAGCGAGACGCGGATGCGAAGGCGCGCGCCATGGGCCGCCGCGAGGCGCGCGATGTCCGCCTTGCTGTGCTCCAGCGGTTTCAGCGCGTTGGTGAGCGTCAGCGTTTCGAAGCCGCGCGCGAGCGTCTCCTCAAGGATGGCGACGAAGTCCGCATTCATGAAGGGCTCGCCGCCCGTAAAGCCGACGAGCGAGACCGGACGCGGCAGGCGCGCCATCTCGTCGAGGAAGGGCAGGGCGTCGGCAAGGGTCAGCCATGCGAGCCGGTCGTTCTTCGGCGAGCTTTCGATATAGCAATGCTCGCAGGCGATGTTGCATAGCGTGCCGGTGTTGAACCACACCGTATCGAGGCGCGTCAGCGACACCGATGCGCGCCGCTCGCCGTTCGCGGTCCAGACAGGGTCGGCGAACTTTTCCGCCGCGCTCGATTGGCGGCTGTTCGATGCGGGTGCGGCCTGATGCATTGGGGCTCCGTATGCTTCACATGCGGATAAGGGATGCGGCGGCGTCTCGCCAAGCGGTTCTCACGCCGACTTGACCATTTCCGCCATCGGAGCAAGTTTTTTGAACCCGGCGACGAAGCCCCGGTCGATGCGATCCTTCAGGTGCCAGACCCAGCGCCCCTCGAAGCTGAGGCCCCCGCGCGCGCCTACCGCGTAATGTTCGCCCGCGGTGATGAGCTGAAGGTAATGTTTCTGCGGGATGAAAGGCTTGAGCGGCGCCCGCTCGGCGGCCAAACGAAGGTTTTCGGCCAGCACGACGCTTTGGCGCACGGCATAGATGCCCGCCTTCGGCACGGTTCGCCCGATGAACGACGCCACGTCGCCCGCCGCGAAAACATCCGCATGCGACGTGCTTTCCATGGTGGGCTGAACCTCGATGAACCCGCGTTCGTCGAGCGCGAGGTCGGTGTCGCCAAGCCACGGCGCGGCGGAGGCTTCGACCGTCCAGAACAGTTCGTCATAGGGCACGACCGTACCGCAATCGGTGATGACCGCGCCCGCCGCAACCCGGCGCGCGTTCTTTCCGGTGACGACCTCGATGCCGCGCGCGACGAGGATTTTCTCGAAGCGCGCGGCGAGCCCGCGTGAAAACATGTCGAGGATCGCCGCCTTGCGCGTCAGCAGCGTAAAGGTGACGGCGGCGGGGTCAAGCCCCTCGCGCTTCAGATCGGCGCGCAGGACGCGCTCCATGGTGCAGATGAGTTCCACGCCGCTCGCGCCGCCGCCCACGATCACGAATTTCGTCGCGCCCCGTTGTTGCAGGAGCCGCGCCCGCGCCGCCTCGAAGCCCGCGAGGAATTTGTCGACCGGCTTGATTGCGACGGCGTGCGCGTTCGCGCCCGGCACGTCGTGCGTGTTCGGCGTCGAGCCGGTGTCGATGGACAGGATGTCGAACCGGATGGGATCGCGCCCCTCGCAGAACACGCGGCGCGCGTCGAGGTCGATGCCGGACACCTCGCCCAAGACAAGCTTCGCGCCCGCGAACCGGCAGAGCGCGGCAATTTCGATATGGATGTCGTCGCTCGAATAGATCCCCGCCATCAAGCCGGGCAGCATCGCGGCATAAGGGGTACGCGGCTGACGGGTGACGACGGTGAGACGGGCGTGGTCATGCACGCTCTTGCACATCGCGCGCAAGGCGTTGGCGTGCGCGAGGCCCGCTCCGATCAGCACGATTTCCTTCGTCGGCGCCACGCGCTCACCCTGCCTTCTTTTGCTCGCGCCGAGCATAAAGCGAGTGCGTTGCCACGCGTCAAGATAATGAACGCGGATCGCCGCGCGGCGGGCGGCGCTTTGCCGCGCCTATTCGCGCGGGCGCACGACGACGCGGACGTGTGTCAGGATCGCCTCGCGGACCGGATCGGGCTGGTTATGAACCGCCTCCGTCATCGCCCGAAGAAGCGCGCGCGCGCCGTGAAGCTGATCGACGAGCGACAGCACCATGGTCATTTCCTCGTCGCCGAGGTCCATGTCGTAGCTGAGGTCGCACAGGAAATGCGTGCGCGCCACGTCGATCTCGTCGAACAGGAAGCCCTGCGGGCCGCGTCTCGGCTTCACCCACCCCGCGGCGATCCACCGTTGGAGAACCTTTTCGTCGAGCCTGAAGCGGGCGACGATCTCGGTTTCGCCGATCATCATTTTTAGCCTCCCTGCCTCGGATTATAGGGGTGGTCGCGCTCCCATGCCGTCACGAACTCTTCGAGCGCGGCGTCCGGCTCGGGCGGCAGCATCACCTGAAGCTCCACGAGATGATCTCCCTTCGCCCCGCCCTGCACGCCCTTGCCGCGCAGTCGCAGCACGCGCCCGGTGTTCGAGTTCTTCGGGATCTTGACGTTGACCGTGCCGGTGACGGTTTCGACCGGGACGGACCCGCCCGCCAGCGCTTCGCCGAGCGTGACCGGCAACACGGACCTGATGTCCAGCCCCTCGCGCCGGAAAACGGGATGCGGCAAGACGCTGACGGTGATGAGCGCGTCGCCGGCGGGGCCGCCGCCGATGCCGGGCATGCCCTGCCCCTTCAGGCGCAACGTCTGGCCGTCTTCCACGCCTGCGGGGATAGAGATGTCGAGCGTCTTGCCGTCGGGCATGTCGACGCGCTTTTTCGCGCCGTTGACCGCTTCGAGGAAGTCGACCGGAAGCGCGTAATGGGCGTCGCCGCCGCGCATGCGGAACTGCGCGCCGCCCGTCCCCGCGCCCGTACCGGTGCCCGCGCCGCGGCGGCGGAGGATGTCGCCGAACAGGTCGCTGAAATCGCCCGAACCGCCGAAGCCCTCGAACCCGCCCTCGGGGCTCGTGTAATAGCGCTCGCTTCCGCTCGCATCCGCGTAGTCGCGGTAATAGCGCCGCTGCGGTTTTTCCTGGCCGTGTTCGTCGATTTCGCCTGCATCGAAAGCGCGCCGCTTTTCCTTGTCGCTGAGGAATGCGTGCGCGGCGGAAATGTCCTTGAAGCGGGCTTCCGCGTCCTTGTCGCCCGGGTTCAGATCGGGATGATTTTTCTTCGCGAGGGACTTGTATGCCTTGCGGATCTCGTCTTCGGTCGCCGTCTTGGCGACGCCGAGAATTGTATAAGGGTCAGCCATGATCGCTGTGGGATGTCCTAAAACTCGCCATTCATTTAGCCGTAACATGCGCCAAGACAAGACTTCGTTTCCATGGCCGCGAAGGTTCTTGTTCTCGCACCGCTGTAAAGCGACACTCGATTAACGATGCCGTGCGCGTGCTTTTGCGAAACTGTGCAATTCGAGGTAAATTGCGCGGATCAACCATCCGGCCGCTTCCCTGCATGCCCGCACCGCCCGTCTATCGTCGCGTTATCAGCGCGCTGGCCCTCCTGGCCGGTCTCGCGCCTGCAATCTGCGCTGCCCCGGCGGCTGCGGACCGGCTTTCCGATGCCTGCACCAAATGGCCGCAAAACAGGCTCATCATCGGCCACGACCTGCAATCGCGCCGCTTCCTTCTCGAACCATTCGGCGACCCTGCGAAGGTGATGCCATTTTTCCCGTCGTCCGCCGGGCGCAGCACCTATCAGAAATCGTTTGCTCTCTATCTCGACGTTTCGGATCGCATCGGGCTTTTCACAAGCCGCGCGCCGCGCACCTGCATTCTCGCGCGTGACGGCGCCCAGCAAGCGCCCATGAAGGTGCCCGTCTTCTTCGTGGGGCGGCAGGGTGCTTCGCGAGAAGACCTGAAAGAGGACGCGGAGATGGTGGCCTTCGCGCCATCGAAGCTGCTCGACTTCAACGCGAGTTTCGCCGATGTGAGCTTCCGCCTGAAGCGCGGCGGCTCGCGTTTCGACGAAATCCGGCCTTTCTTCCTGTGCGGCGTTCCTGCGCTCCTCATCTGCCAGGGGTCTTGCCCGCCCGACTCGGTGACGCTCGGCGCATCGCTCGTGAACGACCTCGTCAAGTCGAAGCAGACCGCGGCGGTGCGCCCGGAGGAGCCGCGAACCGTCAAACCGGAAAAGCCGCTGAAAGAACTGCCGCTGAAGACGCCTTCCGCGCCTGAGAAGTCGGCCGATCCAAAGCCTGCCGAACCGCTCAAGCCCGAGGTGAAGGACAAGCCCGCGCCTTCGCTGCCGCCTGCGCCAACGGAGCAGCCCCGTCGCGTATTGCCTCCCGCGCTCTCCCGGCCTACGCCCCTCGCCCCTCCGCCGACGCCGTCGCTGATTACACCGCCGACTACTGGAGCCGCGCCGCGACAGCAAGCGCCCGCGCCGAAGGCCGACACCGTGCGCCCGACGCCTCCGCCGTCCTCGCCCCAAATTCCATCGTCGCCGGAGGCGTCCCCCGAGGCCGCTTCGCCCGCCGACGCCAAACCCGCTGACGCGAAGCCCGCGCCCGAACCCGTCGCACCGCCGGATGCGGGCAAGCCCGCGCCTCAGGACACTCCCGCGCCTTCAACCGACAGCGAAAAAGCCGCGCCGAAAACACAGACCGAGGCACCTGAGGAAGGCGCTCCTTCCGGCCAGACGATCCCCGAGCCGCCGCCGCTGCCTCAACCGTCTCCTAATGGGGAGGACGAAGACCGCGCCGCCGCGCCGCCACCACCGCAAGCCGCCCCGCAGGCTCCTGCCGCTCCCGCTTCGGAGAAGGGGGCGACCTCAACCACGCGCCGCCTCACGCTGGTGTTCCGGCGCCGGTCGGGCGAGCCGTTCCCCGCTGAGGACGTGCTTCGCGCAGAGGGCAGCATCAGCATCGACGGCAAAATCCTGACGCCCACGCCTGTCGGTCTCGTGGCCGACCTGCTTGAAGCCTCCTTCAAGCGCGCGCAGGACGCCGCGTATCTGGAAATGCAGATGCCGCATTTCCGTATCGGTGAGGTGAAGACCGAGGGACAGCGCGTGGTCGTGACGGTCGAGCCGCTTTTCGTGCGCGCCGCCGACCTCGCCATCAAAATCGCGGGCGCGCAGGGCGAGCCGGTTCGCGGCTGCGACCTCGCGCTCGACGTGTCCATGAACCGGCGCATCGGCGAGGGCTGGCCGAAATTCCAGCCGCAGGAGCGCCCGCGCGGCTTGCCCTTCACCGTCAGTGACGGCAGCGCCTATCGCCTGCGCCTGCCTCCTTCCATCGACGCGGGCGAGCTTCTCATCAGCACGGCCGAAGCAGGGGCCGCCGCCATTATCCTCAACGGGCCGAACGCACCCCTGTGCGAACTTGAAGCGAGGCCCCTCGTGACCGCGCAGGAACTCCGCAGCGGCACGATCGTGCGGTCGTTGCAGCGGGCGGGTTCAACACTGATCACGGTGCTCTCGGCCGATTCGAAACTTGCGGGATCGATCGGCGCTTCGGCCGTGGAAGCCACGTGGTCGACTATTTTCGATCTGGTGCGCGAGGTATCCTCGGCGCGCTATGAAAGGAAAGTATTGGCGCGCGCTCAGGCGGGCGTGAACCTCGACACGAAAAAGGTCGAGGTCGCCGATGGCGCGACGCCGCTCGCCGACCGAGCCGCGCGGAATGACTTCCTGCGCGAATTGATCGCCGCCTCGCATGTCAGCCCCACGCCCGAGGCGATCTTCGAACCGGGTTCTCTGGAGCGCTACTACCTCGATACCGCCCTCGACGTCATCCGCGCGCAAGCCGGCATCGTCACCCGGTCCGGCGTGAAGCAGGAAACGCTGCTCGTCGTCACCGGCGACGTGAAGAACGAAAAGGGCAGCTATTTCTGCCAGGAGCCGGTAAGTCGCGACGCGGATCCGTTCGGCAGCCCGAAATGGCTGCGCCTCGCGCGGCGCACATTCGCGCTGGAAATCTGGAGCGAAGAAGCCGCGCGCAGCATGCTCCATGTTTCGCGCATCAGGCCCGCACCGAGCGCCCCGGAAGGCGTCTATGTGTGCCGCATGCCCGGATCGCGTACGGACAAGATCGCGCTTTATGGCGTATTGCCGTCCACGCTTCAGGACGACGCGAAACGCGCGCGGGCTTTCGCCTATCTCACGGAGCAGGCGAAAGCGTTCCTGCGTCCGTGACGGCGGCGCTTCATAACCCTGCGAGGAAGGCCCGAGCCGCGGCGGGCGCACGCTCCTTCGCGCCGTTGATGAAGTACACGAACACGTCGCGGCCGCTCGCGGCCCAGCCCTCGGCTCTTTGGTCATGAGCCTGAAACGCGCGAAGCTTCTCCCGGTTTCTCGCGTTCCGTCCGCTCAAGGTCGCCGCGCAACCACCCGACGAAAAGCCCGAGCCACTCCTTCGTGGCGAGGTCCATTCGCCGCAGCCCCTCCGAACCGCGCCCGAACGGCTGCCGCAAATCGCCTGCACCGCTCGTCATGAAGCCGACGGGCCAAGGCACCACGCGGAAACCGTGCGCCTCGAACAGCGCCGCTGCGCGCCGCATGTGGAACGCCGAAGTCACCAGGATCCAGCGCTGATCGGGCTTCGGCTGAAGCATCGCCGCGCTCAGTTTCGCGTTTTCCAGCGTGTTGCGCGAGCGGTCTTCCAGCCTGAGACGCGGCGGCACGATGCCGAAGCCGCCGAAGAAGCGCCGCGCGGCGTCGGCTTCGTTCGGCGCGTCGCCGAATTGCAGGATCTGGCCGCTTCCGCCCGAGAAAATGACGGGCAGATCGGGGTGGCGCAAAGCGAGCCGCGCCGTTTCCGTCACGCGCTCGATGGATGCCCCCATCGGGATCCCGCCATCCTCGGTCGGAATCGCGGCCGAAACGCCGCCGCCGAGCACGATGATGCCCGCCGCTCCCGCCACATCGCGTTCCGTGCCCGCCTTCGAGGTGTGTTCCAGCGGATGGAGAAGCCGGTTCGCGAGCGGCGAGAACGCGGCGACGACATAAAGAGCCGTTGCGGCGACGATCAACCGAAGCGCGGCGGCGCGTCGGTGCAGGACGAGCAGCACAACGCCGAGCACGAGAAGGATCGCGATGAAGTTGGAGGGCTGGAGCACCGCCCACGCAAATTTCGAAAGATAAAACATTGAGATTCGCAGCTCTCAATCTGACGACGGAACAAGTCGATAGAGGAGAATGCTACGCTTTTGGGAAGTTCCGGCAATCTCGCTCGACCGTCTCATTATCCAGCATGATGGCGCGATCGAAAGCGCAGTCTTTCGTTGTCCTCAACGGGGCGGATGCGTGCCACGCGCCGCAGATCTTGAGAACGGCAGTCTGCTGATTGGAAGAGGCGCGGAACTCCCAAGCGGGGAGTGCGCGCGCCGTTTCCCTTATCTTCGTCTGTCTATCGTAATGGCAAGGCCGCTCAAGTCCAAGTTAGCCAGCAACCCGACCTGCCTGCCGTTGAGTTCCAGCACCGCGCCTTTCTGGTTGGTCAACACGATCGCGCGTGCGCCACGACCGACCGCAAGCCCCGCGCCCGCTGCGCCATAGACGCCCTCGACATCCCGCGGCGAACGGATGTTTCTCACCCTTCCATGCAGCACGGTCTTCGAACCGCCGAAAACGAGGCCGTAATCCAGCCCTCCGGTTGAGAGCGCATAGCGCCTGCCCTGAAAGGTGAGTGAGCCGCTGCCACCGGAGCCACCGATGATCCAGCCGGCCTTGTAGATTGTAAGCGTTACCGCTCCGCTGTCTGCGTAGCTCGTTGAGGCCGTGCCGACGAAGGCGGCAAGCGCAATCACCACGGCGCGAGCGGCCGATAAAAATCTCATGTCCAATTTCCCTGTATTCTTGAGAGGCTGTCTGCTTACCTGAAATCTTTGGCTAGAATACGACACAATATGTTCACATTGGAGCCGCGCCCACGGAAGTGTGGCGGCGGCATGCAACTTGTGCGCGCCACATAAACGACCTCTTCTGATAGGATTTACGCCGTGATAACACTTCGCCGTAGACAATGAAGTTCTATTTTTCTGTCATTCGTAAGTACTGTTATTAGGTGTTTTGCGTGTAGGACGGGACTTCTGCGCCTTGATGGCTGAATTGTGCGCTATAGCGTCATGCCGTAAATCAAAATCGGCGCTCCGCAGTAAACGTGGAAACGCTCCTAATACGCCACGACGATGCGCGTGTAATCGCTGTCGCTGACGAGGCCGAAAAGTTCGCGCGCGTCCTCCGGGTGGAGACGGACGCAGCCATGCGAGGCGGGGCGTCCGAGGTTTCGGATGTCGTAGGAGCCGTGGATCGCGTATCCGCCGTGGAAGAAGATCGAATAGGGCATCGGCGAATTGTTGTACTTGCTAGACCGATGGAAGACGGCAAGACGCTGCGGGCGATAGACGCCGTTCGGCGTGTTGTAGCCGCCGCGCGCGGTCGAGACGGGCCATGAGTAGTAATGTTCGCCGTCGACATAGACATACATCATCTGACGCGACTTGCTGATGCGGACTTCCACATCGGCCAGCGCAGCAGAAAAGGATACGCCGCAAGCAACGATGCTCGCAACGGCAACGGAAACCTTGCCCATAGAGAAATGCCCCACAACCGGATAAGTGCCGACGAAACAGCATAAGCTGCTTCGCCTTGGATTGAAGCAGAGAGGCCTGCCTCGCCTTGCTTCAAAGCGCTTCGATGCATGTCCAGCCGGAACGCGCATCTTGCCTTAATGCCAGAGTTTACGCTTCGGTTGTTAAAGGAAGTTTGACGCCGAAAGTTCCCGCGCCGCGTAGGGTGATCATCACGATTTCCGGCGGCACGAGGAAACGCACCGGCAGCCCGGAGAGGCCGAGGCCGCTTGACACCACCATGTGGCGGCCGTCCCGCTCGATATGGCCGTAGGCGAAATCCGCGTTGGCGCCGCTGTATTGCCGTGGCAGGCCGGGGCGACCGATGAACGGGATGTAGACCTGTCCGCCGTGCGTGTGTCCGGCGAGCGTCAGCGCGACGCGCTTCGGCGTTACGTGAAAAATGTCCGGCTCATGCGTCAACAGGATGAGCGGATCGTCGCCCGTCACGGCATCGAGCGCGGTTTCGAGGTCGCGGATACCGCATGTCGGCGAGACCATCTGATCGATGACCCCGGCCAGCCAGAACCGCGAGCCGCGATGCGATAGCCTCACCGCGCGATTTTCGAGAACGCCGATCCCCGCCCTTTCGAAGGCCCGCCGGATCGCAGGCGCCTCGCCGGAGAGCCAGTCGTGGTTTCCGAGCACGGCATGCACGCCAAGCGGGGCGGAAAGCTCCGCAAGCGCCGCAACCCATTCCCTGACCGGAACCGGCCGCGACACGAAGCGCGGGCGCAGCGCGTTTACATAATCGCCGAGCAGCACGATCATATCCGGCTTCAGCGCGGTAAGCCGGGCGGCTATGTCGCCGACGCGCCGAGCGGGCATCCACGGCTCGACGGCATGGATATCCGTCATCACACCGATGCGCAGCGGCGGCGCCGAAGTGGGCCAGGCCGCGTGCTCGACATCCCAGCCGGTTACGGCAAGCCGATAACGCGGCTCCATGGCGAACGCGTTCGTCGCACCGATGAGGCCCGAGCCGACAGTCGCGGCGCCAAGGGTGAGAAAGCTGCGGCGTGTGATCATGCGGCGATGATACAGCCGCTCTTTTACCTATTCATGGCGCGACGTGGCCAATTCTTTGTTATCGGCGATGATCTCGGCGAACAGATGCGGATCCACGTTCCCGCCGGACAGCACGATGGCCACAGTCCGGCCCTCCACGTCGAGAGCGCCGGAGAGGATGGCGGCGAGAGCAACGGCGCCGCCCGGCTCCAGCACGAGCTTCAGGTCTCGCCAGGCGTAGGCCACAGCTTGGCGAACGCCCGCGTCGCTGACGACGAGGCCGCCCGCGAGCCGATCCCTGTTCAGCGCGAATGTGAGTTCGCCGGGTTCGGGCATGAGCAGCGCGTCGCAGATGGACTTCGCGCCGGGTTCGTTTCGCACGCGCTTGCCTGCCGCAAGCGAGCGCGCATAATCGTCGAAGCCCTTCGGCTCCACGGAATGGATCTCCGCCTCGGGCACGCGGTCCTTCAAGGCGAGCGCCACGCCCGCGATAAGGCCGCCTCCGCTTGCGGGTGCGAGCACCGCGTCAAGCATTGCCCCCGCCGCTTCCGTCTGCCGCGCAAGCTCAAGCCCCACCGTGCCTTGCCCCGCGATCACGTAAGGATCGTTGAACGGTGCGATGAAATCCGCATTCAGTTTCTGGCAGAGATCGCGCGCGATGGCCTCGCGGTCTTCGGTGTCGCGGTTGTAAAAGACGATGTCCGCACCGCTGGCGCTCGTGCGCGCGATCTTGATCTGCGGCGCGTCGGACGGCATCACGATGGCGGCGTCGATTTCGCAGAGCCGCGCGGCTTCGGCCACGCCTTGCGCATGGTTGCCCGACGAGCAGGCCACCACGCCGCCGGGGAACGCTTGCCGGTCGACGCGCGACACGCGGTTATATGCGCCGCGAAACTTGAAACTTCCGGTGCGCTGAAGCGCCTCAACCTTGCAAAGGATGCGCCCGCCGAGCTTTTCGTTCAGCGTGCCGTATTCGAGAAGCGGCGTTTCGACGGCGAAAGGCCGGATCCGTTTGTCCGCGTCAACAATGTCGTCAATCGTCGGCGTCTGCATGGAGGCGTCCCGCATCTGGTTTTGCCTGGATCATAGCTCAATTCGAGCAATTTTCGGTACCGATTCGCGAGGCTTCGGGTTTCGGGCAGTTGACCTCGACGATGATGTCGCGGAAGCGGCGAGCGCATGCGGCCCAGCTGAAGCGCTCGGCATAGGCGCGGCAGGCGCTTCGGTCGAGTTGGAGCGCGCCGAGTGCCGCTGCGCGAAGATCGTCGCCGATGATACCGACGCGGCCGTTATCGACAACGTCTTTCGGGCCGGTGACGTTGAAGGCCGCAACCGGGACATTGCATGCCATCGCTTCGAGGAGCACATTACCGAACGTGTCGGTTAGGCTCGGGAAAACGAACGCGTCGGCGCTTGCGTAGTGCTCGGCGAGGTCGTCGCCGAACTTTGCGCCGGTGAACACCGCGTCGGGATAGCGGTTGCGCAGATCTTCAAGCTGCGGGCCTTTGCCGACGATGACTTTCGTTCCCGGCAGGTCGAGACCGAGAAAGGCATCGAGGTTCTTTTCGACCGCCACGCGGCCTGCGTAAAGAAAGATCGGCCGCGGCAGATCGGGAAAGCGATCCACGGCGCGCGGCCGGAACAGGTCGAGATCCACGCCGCGCGACCAGAGGTGTACGCGGCGGATGCCGCGCTCCGCAAGTTCCTGACAAAGCGACAGCGAGGCCGCCATCACGCCCACGCCGGCATTATGGAACCAGCGCTCGAAGCCGTAGCCCCAGGATACGGGCACTGGCGTGCGCGCAGCCACATATTCGGGGAAGCGTGTGTGGTAGCTCGTCGTGAAAGGCCTGCCCGTCTTGAGGCAGAAGGCGCGCGTTGCAAGGCCGATGGGCCCTTCGGTGGCGATATGGATGAAATCGGGCCGCGTATAGTCCACGCGCTCGGCGACATCGCTCGGCCGGATGAGCGCGAGGCGGATCTCGTCGTAGGTCGGCAGCGGGAGGGTGCGGAAGCCCTCGGGCGTGAGAAACGACAGGTCGAAGCCTTCGGCGGCGGCTTCCCGGTCCAGGTTCAGATAAGTGTTTACGACGCCGTTGACCTGAGGTTTCCAGGCGTCTGTCGCGAGCAGGATGCGCATTACGAGGTCACGGGTGCGACCGGCGTCTTGGACGGCTTCGACTGGACCGCGCGGAGTTGATCCGTCCAGCGGACGATTTCGAGCCGCCCGTCGAAATGCTCCACGACGGCGGTTCCGCTGTCCACCCAGTCGCCGGTGTTCACGTACTGCACGCCATCGATGATGCGCACGCAGGCATGATGGATGTGGCCGCAGATCACGCCGGTGGCGCCGACGCGCCGGGCTTCCGCCGTGAGCAGGCCTTCGAATTTGCTGCCGTTGAAAATGCGCTTCGCTCGGTATTTCAGCCACGCCGACAGCGACCAGTAGGACATGCCCAGCGCGCGGCGCACGACGTTGACCCCGACATTCACAGCCGATGCCACGTCGTAGGCGATGTCGCCCAGCACGGCAAGCCAACGCGCCTTGTTCACGACATCGTCGAACTCGTCCCCATGCACGACCAGAAAGCGGCGGCCGTCCGCCGTGTCGTGAATCGCGCGCAGGCGCACCTCGAGCGGGCCAAGCGTGGTGCCAGCGAGAATGCGCAGCTCTTCGTCGTGATTGCCGGGAATATAGACGAGGCGTGTCCCGGCCTGCGCCTTGGCCAGCAACTGCTGGATGACCTCTGTCTGCGAGGCGCGCCAACTCGGTCCCCGCCGAAGCCGCCAGAAATCGATCACATCCCCTACGAGGAAGATCACGGCGGCGTCGTGGGACTTCAAGAAACTCAATAAGTCCTCGGAGCGGCATGCTCGCGCGGCGAGGTGCATGTCCGAGAGAAAGATGGCGCGGTATCTCACGCTCGTCTTATATCGCGTCGAAACGCATCGATCCACCCCGGATAGGAAAGACGATTATTTTAAGCGCGTTAACGGCAGATGAACCGGGCGCCGGTGAAGCTTACGACGAAAAATACACGCCGCCGGGATTCTCGGGATTTGCTGGCGCGCGGAGGTGGGGCGGGCGCGCGGCGCGGAGCTTTGCGGCTGAGTGCGCGAAAGCCGCGCGCGCGATGAGCGGTGATCGATCTGCTGGCGGCTGGCGCGACAAGCCTCTTCGGGATCGCGCAGGCCGTCAAGCCGCGCCCCGCGACCTTGCGTCTCCACCGCGCCCACGCGTAACGCAGCCGCCGGAACGCAAAAAGGGCCAGCTTGCGCTGACCCCCTTTGTCGCGGTCCGGTTCAGCTTATTTGTAGGGTTCGAGAGCGGGAACCGGATCGCTCCATTTGTATTTCAGGCCGACAGAGACGACATCGACCGCGACGTCCGTGGTGCCTTTGAGAGCTGCGCTAGGCGTTGAGAACGAGGAGCAATGCGTGTTCGCGGTCCCCGGGTCGATGCAGAAAGTCCCTTCATCGAAGAAGATATGCGAGTAGGCCAAGTCGACAGTGATCTTGTCCGAATATTTGTAGCTCGCGCCTGCGCTTACATGGATGCGGTCGCTGTCCGGGATCAGAATGTTTCGCGTGTCGTCCGTGATCGGCGAGGTTTCATAGGCGACGCCGGTGCGAACCGTAAGCGACGGGCTGTAGGCATATTCGAGGCCGACCGCATAAAGCCAGCCGTCGCGGTAGTTCAGGTGCAGACTTTCACAAGTCCCCCCGGCGCAACCCGTTGCGTTAACGACACCGACCCGGCTCCAGTTCTGCCATTCCACGGTGCCCAAGACGGTGAGGCGATCCGACAGGCCCTGACGAACCGAGAACGTCACTTCATCGGGCAAGTGGATCGTGCCCGTGGCTGTAGCTCCAGCCACGGGAGGCAAGATGCTCTGGACACCTCCTTGCCCGTCGGGAACCGAAGTGTCACCACGCTTGTATGTTCCCTCCACATCAACCGATACGGAGGAACGATAGCCGAGACCGATAGACGTTCTGGATGTCGGTTGCCACAGGATGCCAGCGGTTGCTCCAACGCCCCAATCGTCGGCTTCGTAACTGCGATTGGACGTACCGGTGCCGGGACCAAAACCAGACCGCGCGAGCCTGATCTTGAAGTATTCGACTTGGGCGCCGACACCGATGGTAAGATCTGGAGTGAGCTTGTAGGCGATGTTTGGGTTGAGGTTGAGAGAGAAGATTTTTGATGTAGAGCCGACGGCGGAACCGGCCCAGAGGGAGTCCGGTTTAGTAATGAAGCCGAACGGCGCGTTCATCGCAATACCGCCGTAAAGGCGGTCGCTAATTTGGTAGGTTGCGTAAGACGCGGGAATAAAGGCATCCGTGCCGATATTTGTCGAGGTTGGAAGACCTGTAGTGGTTAGCCGACCCCCCGTCGACGTAAGTTCCGCGTCGCCGAAAGCAATCGTTCCGTTGGTCGACGTGTTGAAGCCCGGAAGCGTCGCCGTCGCGGCCGAGTTCCAGAACATCGAGCTGATGTCGCCGCCCGCAGCCGAACCGGCGAACGACATGCCCTGGAAATAGGCGGACTGCTCGCGCACCGCGAACGAACCGGCGTTCGCATCGTCCGTCAGCGCGGCCCCAGCCAATAACGCGGCCGTGCTGATACACGCCAGCCGCACGAATTTCGATGTGCCCATAGTCCCCTCCCAAGCGAGCCCGGCGCATGCCCCGCGCCTTTTCTTTCTCGTGAGGAAACTAAATCATCAAATTCCGGAGGCTGGCAATGGGCCGAACGGTCGGAACGGGAAGCCGGAACTGGCGTGAACGCAGGCCGCAAGAGCCCTTCGGTGGATGCGGCGTGTCGAATACAATACCAATTAAAATAATGGTTTGGGTGATCGCCGATGGATAAAACGCAATTGCTGCGACCCGTCGAAACTGACGAATTCATCAGTTTCGACGGCGCACTTGTTCGGCGTTTTGCCCTGTCACTGTTGCATGGCTGTCACGCAATTTTCGACAGGCTTGCAAGCGCCAGACGTAAAATCGTTACTTGTAGGGTTCAAGCTCCACGGCCGGGACGAGGCTGTATTTGAGACCGACGGAGAACACGTCCGCCGAATTGTCGGAACTGCCGCGCACGAGGACCGATTGTCCGCCGCCGACGCAATGGGACGTCCCCCCTCCCTCGGCAACGCAGAACGGCGCATCGTCGAAAAACGCGTGAGCGTAGGCCGCGTCGAGCCGGATGCTCTGCGACCAGTTGTAGGAGCCGCCGAGCGAAAGGAGCAGATTGTTTGAATCGGGCAGGCCCGGATTGCGGTTGAAATCGGTCACCGGCGATGAATCGTAGCCGATACCGGCGCGAATCGTTACGTCCGGGGTGTACTGATATTCCGCGCCGATGGCGAAGTACCAGGAATCGCGCAGGTTGAGGTTGATGACTGTTTCCGTGCCGCGCCCCGAAGCAACCACCAGATTGTCGATGCGGCTCCAGTTCTCCCATTGTACCGTACCGAGGAGAGCGAAACCGGGCAGCACGGTATGCCGCAAGCTCCAGGTGACCTGATCCGGCATGGTCTGGTCGAGCGTTGCGCGCGTGTAAACGTTGGGGCCTCGATAACTGCCGTCGAGTTCGAGGCTCACCGCCGAGCGATAACCGACGCCGACGCTCGTGCCCGGCGCGACCTCCCAGAGAATGCCGGCCGTACCGCCGACGCCCCAGTCTTCGCCACGGAATGCGGTGCCCGCGAAGGGGCCAAGCGGGCCTGAGTTCAGCCGCGTCTGATAATAGAGCGCCTGCACGCCCACGCCGACGGAGAGCGTCGGCGTGATCTTGTAGCCGAGCGTCGGATTCACATCGACCGAGAAGATGCGCTGCGTCGAGGCGACGGGAGAGGCCGCCCAGTAATTGTCGGGCTTCGTCACGAGGCCGAACGGCGCGTACATCGCAAGCCCGGCATAAAGCTGATCGTTGATCTGGTATGTGTAGACGGACGCCGCCGCCGCGCGCGTGGTTCCCGAATCCGTGTTGGTCCGCAATCCGTAGTCGACGAGATCGCCGCCATACGCGGTTTCATCCAGCGAGACCGCTATGGCCGTGTAGGATGAGGACGAATTCAGGCCGGGCGCGACGGTGGTCGCGGCCGAGTTCCAGATCACCGAGCTGACGTCTCCGCCGGCGGCAGCGCCCGCATTTGAGGCGCCGAGAAAATATGTGGATTGCGGCCTCAGGCCGAATGCGTCGGCCGCTTTCGCCGCGCCGCCGCCTGCCACGGCGAAAATCAGGATGCTGCCCGCCGTCAGGCAGTGCTTCACATGATGGCCGCTTGTCATTAGTTCCCCCGCTTTTCCAGGACGAGCGCGGTAAAAGCATCGCCCATCGAGCAAGCGGTAACGGCTTCAGCTTGCCGGAAACTGGCGCAAGCCGATCCGCAAGGGTTGCTTCTCACAGCCGACTGTCTCAAAAAGAGACGGGAAGACAACGACTTGGGAGAAGATGGTCTTCAAGATGGCGGATGGCTGCATTTACGCCACGGTTGGCAGTGGCATAAACAACACGGTGCCGCCGTCAGATTTGGCGCGGTTGCGGCATGCGCTCGTAGACCCAGATCGCGGCGGGCGGAAGGTTGAGCCAAACACGCGTGTAGCGCCACGCCTTGAGCCGGAGCGCGTTCACCACGCGCGGAGGAACCGGGCTGGTCTGGCGATAGGTGAACTGAACGAACATGCCGCCCTCGTCCAGAACCTGAAGGCTGTTCTTCATCACGAGGTAGATGAGCTTCTTCGAGAAGAGCCGCATCGGAAGCGTCGACACGATGGCGCCGACATTTTCGCCGTTGCGCTCCTGCCAGAGCTTCGCGAGATCCTGCGCCGAGCCGATCAACACATCCACGTCGGGAAAACCGCGGCGCAGATGGCCGCCCAGGCGCGCGTCGATTTCGAGGAGGGTGAGTTTGTCAGGCTTGACGCCGTTCCGGATCAATTGCCGCGTTACCGCGCCGGTGCCCGCGCCAAGCTCGATGACATGAGAGTCGATCCTCTTGCCGAGAACCTCCGTCATGGCGCGGCCCACGAAAGGACTCGACGGAAACAGGCTGCAAACCTGGAGGGGATTTTCGATCGCGCGTTGCCAGAACAGGACCGGCCCCTGGGCAACCTGCGGAAGATCCGATAATTCTATGAGTTTACTCATGAAGGGCGCTATCTCAAACCCCCGCCGAAGCGGGATCGTCTAATGAATCGGATACCCGTGCCCTCGGACAAGTTCGCGCTTTCAGCGGCACGTAAGTGATCTGAATACCTGCTCGAATGTGACAAGCGTAAGACATACGACTCTGGCTTCACAATTGCAATCGGCCGCAGTCAGCTTGCATGAAGAGCGCGTTAAATATCTCTGACTTGTCTATTGCACCGAGAAGTGTCAGGTAATCAAGAAAGCGTCAGCAAACCGCAACGCAGCGACCTTAGGCTCGCTTGAGGAAGTCTCGGCCGCGCCTGTCCAGCGGAAGGGGGCCGCCCCGTTGTCGGAAAAAAAGACCGGTCAGTAAAAGCGCCGTCAGGGGAGAGAAATGACAGCAGCAGCTTTCGATTCGTTGAAGAATATTGCGTCCGCCGACGTCGCGGGCAAGCGCGTGCTCATCCGCACGGACCTCAACGTTCCCATGGCGGACGGACAGATCACGGACGCGACCCGCATTGAACGGCTCCTGCCGACCTTCCGCGTCCTTGCGTCGCTGGGAGCGAAAATCGTCATCCTTTCCCATCTCGGCCGACCCGACGGCAAGCCCGTCGCGAAATATTCGCTGAAGCCGGTCGCCGACAAGCTCGCCGCGATGCTCGGCGCACCCGTGGCTTTCGCCGATGATTGCATCGGGCCCGCAGCCGAAGCGGTCGTCGACGCGCTCGAACCGGGCCAGATCGCGATGCTCGAAAACGTGCGCTTTCATGCCGAAGAGGAAGAAAACGAGCCCGCCTTTGCCGCCGAACTCGCAAAGCTCGGCGATATGTATGTGAACGACGCGTTCTCCGTGTCGCACCGCGCGCATGCATCGACCGAAGCCGTGGCGCACATCCTGCCGGCCTATGCCGGGCCGTCGCTCCTCGCGGAAATCGGCGCGTTTCGAGTGGCGCTGCATAATCCGAACCGCCCCGTTGCCGCCATCGTCGGCGGTTCGAAGGTCTCGACCAAGATTGCCGTGCTCGGCAACCTCGCTGAAAAGATGGACTATCTGTTCATCGGCGGCGGCATGGCGAACACCTTCCTTTACGCGGACGGCGTCGCGGTTGGCAAATCGCTCTGCGAACCGAATGCGATCGACATCGTGAAGGAAATCCGCGCGAAGGCCGAAGCGGCGGGCTGCCGGATCGTGCTGCCGGTCGACGCCGTCGTCGCGCGCGAGTTCAAGGCGAATGCGGCAACAGAAGTGGTTCCGGTGGGCGAAGTCCCGGCCGATGCCATGATCCTCGACATCGGGCCTCGCTCCGTCGCCGAGTTCAGCGGCCTCATCGAGGGCTGCAAGACGCTTCTCTGGAACGGTCCCGTCGGCGCGTTCGAAATCCCGCCCTTCGGCGAGGGCACGTTCGCGCTCGCGCGCGAAGCGGCGAAACTTACGGAGGACGGCTCGCTCGTTACCATTGCGGGCGGCGGCGACACGGTCGCGGCGCTGAACACGGCTTCCGTTACGGACAAGTTTACCTATGTATCGACGGCGGGCGGCGCGTTCCTCGAATGGCTCGAAGGACGCACATTGCCGGGCGTCGCGGCGCTCATCCGTTAAAGGCTCCGCCCTCGGATGAAAAACCCGTTCGCGGCGCATTGACATGATTTCGCACGGAGCGTCACACTGCGTTGTATGGACGCATGCGGGGCGCTCCTTTCTAATAACCGACGATTTCGTTCCAATAGGGAGAGGCTTAGAATGGCCCGTATCACGCTGAGGCAACTTCTGGATCACGCAGCCGAGCACGGTTACGGCGTGCCCGCCTTCAACATCAACAACATGGAACAGGGCATCGCCATCCTCGAAGCGGCGAAGGAAACCGACAGCCCCGTGATCATCCAGGCGAGCCGCGGCGCGCGCTCCTATGCGGGCGACCTCCTCCTCGGCAAGCTCGTCGAGGGCCTCGAAGCCCAGTACCCGACCATCCCGATCTGCATGCATCAGGACCACGGCAACAACGAAGAGACTTGCGCCAGCGCCATTCGTCTCGGCTACGACAGCGTGATGATGGACGGCTCGCTGAAGGCCGACGGCTCGACGCCCGCCGACTATGATTACAACGTTCGCATCACGTCGGATGTGACGCGCATGGCGCATTATGTCGGCGTGTCGGTCGAAGGCGAACTCGGCGTGCTGGGCAGCCTCGAAACCGGCATGGGCGAGAAGGAAGACGGCCACGGCGCGGAAGGCGTGCTCTCGCGCGAGCAGCTTCTCACCGATCCGGACGAGGCCGCGCGGTTCGTCTCCGCGACGAAAGTGGACGCGCTCGCCGTCGCCATCGGCACCTCGCACGGCGCCTACAAATTCACGCAGAAGCCCACGGGCGAAGTGCTCGCCATCGACGTCATCGAGAAGATCCACAAGCGCATTCCCGACACCCATCTCGTGATGCACGGCTCGTCGTCGGTGCCGGAAGAGCTGCTTGAGATCATCAACAAGCACGGCGGCGCGATCCCCGAGACTTACGGCGTGCCGGTCGAGGAAATCCAGCGCGGCATCCGCTTCGGCGTCCGCAAGGTGAACATCGACACCGACCTTCGCCTCGCGGTGACGGCTGCGGTGCGCAAGGTGCTCGCCACCAGCGCGAAGGAATTCGATCCGCGCAAGTTCCTGAAGCCCGCCATCGAGGAGCAGAAAAAGCTCGTCAAGGCGCGTTACGAACAATTCGGCTCGGCGGGCAACGCGTCGAAGATCAAGATCATCCCGGCGGCGCAGATGGCGAAGCGCTACGCCAGTGGCGAACTCGATCCGAAAATCAGCTAGATCAGCCTGCGTTTAATCGGACTCGATTTGACGCAGAAAAGCTGATCGACAACAGAAACCTACAGCCTCGTGCTGCGTCTGATTTGAGACACGAGGCTGTAATATCGCTGCCAGAACAAAAGCCGCCATGGCCGGGCTCGTCCCGGCCATCCATTTTTGACGGGCCGCATCCGCGGCCGATACAAAGGGAAGCAAGGCGTGACGGGTGAACCGAATTGGCCGCGTGCGGTGGTTTTCGACCTCGACGGAACATTGATCGACAGCGCGCCCGACATCACGCACGCGCTCAACACCGCAACGGGTGCGCGCGGCCTTGCGCCGTTCAGCAGCGCGGAGGTCAAGGACATGGTCGGCGGCGGCGTGCCGACGCTCGTCCAGCGCGCCCTTGTAGCACGCGGTCTGGCGCCGACGCACATCCAGCCCGTGGTGGAAGACTTCATCGCCGCCTATCGCGAAAACCTCACGACGCACACCGAGATCTATCCCGGCGCGCGCGAGCTGCTGGAGCGGCTCGTAGCCGAGGGCCGCAAGCTCGGCCTTTGCACCAACAAGCACCACGCCGCGACGCTCGCCATCCTCGAACAACTCGACCTCGCGAAATATTTCGGCGCCGTCATCGGCGAGCGAGACGGCTTCAAGCGCAAGCCCGACGCCGAGCCGCTGCTCGAAGTGCTCGCGGCGCTCGACGTTTCTCCATGCTGCGCGGTGATGGTCGGCGACAGCGAGGCCGACGTCGGCTGTGCGAAAGCGGCGGGTGTGCGCTCTGTCGTCGTGACGTTCGGCTACAGCCGCATAGCGCCCGGCCTTCTCGGCGGCGACGCCCTCATCGCGTCGCTAGGGGAACTTCCGCAGGCGCTTGACGGGTTGCGCCGCGACGCTTGAGCCGACAACCTTAATTTGAATCAAACTATATGGTTGACGCTCCCGGAAAGCTAAATATTGTAGCGCGCCTACGGGGGTGGTTACGGATCGAGCGAATTTCCGCCTCATGCATTGAATACGGGTAGAAGATCGGCGTGTTGCGTGGAATAGATCCTGTTCGACGCTCGCTGATTTTGCCACTTTGTTGGAAACGGCCGAGCCGAGGGCAGGAAATGGCTAAGATGCAGGGGCGCGCCTCGCTTTTTTTGTGGGCGGCATCGTTGGTTGTATTTTCTTTTTCATGCGCTGTGGACGTGTCCGCCGCCGAATGTAAACGGAAAACCGCAGGTTATTATCTCGAATACATGAATCCCGATGGCCCGGCGAGGCTGGCGTTTTCGCTTCAGAGCCTGCCAACGCCGCTTACGGGAAAACCCGGCGATATCGTGCGCGGCCGCGAAGTGCTCATCGACCGCCAGCGGGGCGATTGCCTGAGTTGTCACAAGATAAGCGCAGTCACGACCGTCGCCGATCAGGGCGGCATCGGCCCGGCGCTCGACGGAATCGGCAGCCGCTACTCGGAAGGGCAACTTCGGCAAATTCTCGTTGATGCGAAGGTCTACTTTCCAGACGCCATCATGCCGCCCTACTACAAGTCCGACTCGAGCGAACCGTCGATCCTGAACGCGGCGGAAGTCGAGGATCTGATCGCATACCTGAAGACGTTAAAATAAATCGGGCCAAAGGCAAGCCCGCTACTGGGAGGCGTACCGGTGAGAGGGAACCTCGGTGCGGCACTGTTTCAGATCGCAATAGGGATCTTTGCCGCTGCCGTTTTCACTGCGGATGGGCAGCCTCGGCGCGCCTTCGCGCCCGCCGATCCGTCGAACCCCCTGAGGTATCTCATTCCCGGCGAGGAATTTCTTCCGCCGGCCATTGCCGCGCAGCAGGCGGACGATTTCGACAATCCGGCCTTCGCTCTCGTCGAGACGGGTGAGAGGGCGTGGGCCGCGCCGGAGGGAACGCTCGGCAGATCGTGTCGCTCCTGCCACGGCTCGGGCAACAGAAACGGCGTCAGGCAGGCTGCCGCGACCTATCCGAAATATGTCTCGGGTTTGAAAGAGGTGATCACGCTGACCTCGCGCATCAACCTTTGCCGCAAGGGCAATCTGGGCGCGGACGTGCTGGCGGAAGACAGCACGCCCATGCTCGGAATGACGGCCTATCTCCGATGGCTCGCGCGCGGCATCCCTGAAACCGTCGACAATACCGGCCCGGCGGCGGAACTCTTCGAGCGCGGGCGCGCTCTCTACCAGACGAAACAGGGGCTTCTGCAATTGTCCTGCGCGCAGTGCCACCATGAGCGGTTCGGCCAGAAGTTCGGAGGGGACGCCCTCAGTCAGGGGCATCCCGTGGCCTATCCCGCCTACAAGACGGACCAGCAGCGGGTCATCACGCTGCATGAGCGGTTTCGCATGTGCAATACTCTGGTTCGTGGCAAGGGGCAGCCCGACGGGTCGGACGATTACATCGCGCTCGAACTATTCCTTAACTGGCGCAGCCGGAATTTGCCCATCACCGCGCCCGGCGTGCGGCCGTGAACGCTGATGCAAGCGCCGCCGCCCCGCCAAAGGAGCCGGCGGTGCTGTCCATCGCCGGATCGGATTCGTCGGGCGGCGCTGGCATTCAGGGCGACCTCAAGACATTCGCGGCCCTCGGCATTTACGGCGCGACCGCGATTACCGCCATCACGGCGCAGAACACGAAAGGCGTAAGCGCCGTTCATCTCGTGCCGGGCGACATCGTCGCCGCGCAAATCGACGCGGTGTTCGCTGATTTGAACGTTCGCGCGGTAAAGACCGGCATGCTCGGCGGCGCGGAGCAGATCGAGGCGACGGCGGACCGGCTTCGGCACTGGGCGGGCGGCGTGCCTGTGGTGGTCGATCCGGTGATGGTCTCGACCTCCGGCGCGCGGCTTCTCGAACCATCGGCCGTGCATGCCCTGATCGAAGGTCTGTTTCCGCTCGCCGATCTCATCACGCCAAACCTCGCCGAAGCGGCTGCGCTTCTCGACGTTTCCATTGCGCGTACCGACGAAGAAATCGAGGCTCAGGCGCGCGGCATTCACGCGCTGGGCCCGCGCGCCGTGCTGATCAAGGGGGGCCACGCAGGCGGCGCGACGGCGACGGACGTGCTTTTCGACGGCACCGAAATTCAACGCTTCATCGCGCCTCGCGTGCCGACCCGCAACACCCATGGAACCGGCTGCACGCTGTCAGCGGCGATTGCCGCGCACCGCGCGCAAGGGCTGCCGCTCGTCGCCGCCATCGAAGCCGCGAAGGCCTATGTCCAAGGCGCGCTGCTCGCCGCGGACGCCCTTCATATCGGCGACGGCGCGGGGCCGCTGGCGCATTTCTGGAAGATGCCAAAAATTTAATAAACCTGAGCGCATGTGCGCCATTGCCGCCGGTTTCGCCCCGCCTTAATTCGAATGGGAAGCGGTTTCGAAGACGTGAGCGGCGGATCATTCTTTTGCTGCATTCGGCGTCGAAACCGCAAATGTGGTTCGTTGCCCGCGAGAGGAAGTCTCATGTTCAAAGCCGTTGTCGCAAGCTGCACCGCCGGTCTCATGCTGGCGGCGGCCAGCCCGGCCTTCGCCCTGTGTTCGAGCCAGGGGCTGGAACTCATGAAAAGCCTCAACGGTGCGTGGAAAGGCAGGGGCGCGGTTACGCCCATCGGCGGCTCGCCCGAGCGGATCGCGTGCCGTATCTCCTATTCGCTGGCCGGTGGGGACAAGATCAACCAGATCATCGTCTGCGCGGGAACGGCGTGGAAAATCGAGGCGGCGAGCCGGGTCACGTGCATGGGCAATCGCGTCGAAGGCTTGTTCGAGGAAAAGGTCGCGCATAATACGGGCGCTGTCACCGGCAGCATCGACGGAAATCAGCTCATTTTCGACGCCGACAGCCCGCACTTCAGAGGCAGATTCCACGTGACCTTCAAGGAGACCGGCAGCCACGCCGTCTCGATCACGCAGTTCGACAGCGCGAAAGGGCGGCAAGTTCCCGTCGCTTCGGTGCAGTTGACGCGCTGATCGGCCAGATACAGGCGCCGCGAAGGATGGCGGCGCTTGTGAAGCGCGCGCCCGTCTTCTATTTTGCGTTCATGACAACGCTTCTCGAAAATCCGCCCGTCGCGGCCGCCTCGGCGGTGCTGAGGCCCTCGCTTGCGGGCATGACGCGCCCCGAACTAATGGCTGCGCTCGCCGAAGCGGGTGTTCCCGCGAACCAGGCCAAGATGCGCGCCGCGCAGCTCTGGAACTGGACCTATGCGCGCGGCGCGACCGATTTCATGGCGCTGACCAACATTGCGAAGTCGCTTCGCGCCGAACTCGACGCGCGATTCACGCTGGCGCGGCCGGAGATCGCCGCCGAGCAAATTTCCGAGGACGGCACGCGCAAATGGCTGCTGCGCCTCGCGCCATCGCATCCGGCCGAGCGCGCGCCGGAAATCGAGACGGTCTACATCCCGGAGCCGGATCGCGGGACGCTGTGCATTTCGAGTCAGGTGGGCTGCACGCTGAACTGCTCCTTCTGCCACACGGGCACGCAACGGCTCGTGCGCAACCTCACAGCGGCGGAGATCGTCGGGCAGATCCTCGTCGCGCGCGACCGTGTGGGCGACTGGCCGGACGCGGACGGCCCCGCCGACCGGCACGGCATCCCCGAGTCGGAGCGCAAGATCACGAATATCGTGCTCATGGGCATGGGCGAGCCGCTCTACAATTTCGACAATGTGAAGGCGGCTGTGGGGCTTGCGACCGACGCGGACGCGCTGTCCTTCTCGAAGCGGCGTCTCACGCTGTCCACCTCCGGCGTGGTGCCGATGATGCATCGCGCGGGTGAGGAAATGGGGGTGATGCTGGCGATTTCGCTTCACGCCGTCCGCGACGACCTGCGCGACGAACTCGTGCCGATCAATCGCAAATATCCGCTCAAGGAACTCCTCGCCGCCTGCCGTGCCTATCCGGGTCTGTCGAATGCGCGGCGCATGACGTTTGAATATGTGATGCTGAAGGGTGTTAACGACTCCGTCGCGGAGGCGAAGGAGCTGGTGAGGCTCCTGAAGGGTATCCCGTCGAAAATCAACCTGATCCCGTTCAATCCTTGGCCGGGCACGGCTTACGAATGCTCGGACTGGGCGCAGATCGAGCGCTTCGCCGACGTGGTGAACCGCGCGGGCTATGCGAGCCCGATCCGCACGCCGCGCGGCCGCGACATCATGGCGGCCTGCGGACAGCTTAAATCGGCAAGCGAGAAGCTTCGCGCGAGCGCACGGCGCGAAGCAGGAGCACAGGCCGTCGACGCGGCGATTTGATGCGGCACAAGCGAGCGCGGAAAAAACGGGGACGGCAATGAGCATAGGACATTTCTTTCGCGTGCTGTTCGCCGTCATCTTGTCCGGCGTCGTCGGCTGGATTTCGCTCGTCGCGCTGCATGCGGTGAAGCTTGTGAAGGAGGTCGAGCGGCTTCAGGCGACGGCGCCGGACGAAGCTTTTATCTTCGACGCGAACTTCGAAAACGCGATCCTCGCGCTTCAGGGCGGCGGGGCAGTGGTTCTGGCGGCCGCCATCGCGGGCGTGCTGCTCGGCGAAGTGCTGCGGTCTCGGTCGTTGCTGTTCTATGCGGGCGCGACGGGCGCGCTTTCGGCGGTGCTCGCGGGCGCGTTCTGGCGCGTGGATCTCTCCTCGCTCACCTCGCCGGTGTCGGCCGCGCTGGTGATGGCGGGTTGCGTCGCGGGCACAATCTATTGGCTGATCGCGGGTTATTCAGGTCCGGCGCGCTGAAGCGCCGCCGCCTGCCTCAACTGAGGCATGCTGGACCCAACCCTACTAAAATCGCATACAAACGACCGATTTTAACCTCAGCGTGGCCATATTGCCTCATTAAATGGGAGGCTGGGCAAGTTGAGGTAAGGGGCGTTTGTCATGGGCGACTCGTGGCGTAACATTCTGGAACGAGCGGCAACCAATCTCGCGGTGGATCACGATCCGTCCGCACCGCCGCCGCCTCGACCCGCGCCGCATCATTCGTCGTCATTGTCGCGGCCGGCGGCGCAGTCCTATCGATCTTTCGAGGAAAGCCGCGCCGCTCTGGAGCGCGAATTGGCCGTGCTCTCGGCGTCCATTCCAACAGCTTACGTCCAGACGATGCAGCCTCAGCGGCTGGAGACCGCGCCCAACGGAGAAAGCGGCGCGCCCGTTCGCCCCGTGTCGATCATCCGGCCTATCGCCGTAAAACCGCCGCAGGCCGAGTCGCGCCGGTCGAAGCGCAGCCGCGCCTGGAGAAACGTTGCGGCCGTTTCGATCTCGAGCGTTGTGGTGGCCGCGTCCGGCTATGTGCTTGTCGGCTATTTCAAAGGCGGCGAAATCGCGATGCCGGTCGTGCCGCGCGTCGAAAAGGCCTTTAACGTCGAAGTGCGTCCGGAAATCGCTATCGCGCCGCCGGAGACGATTCAGGCGAGTGTCGGCGAGTCGGCTGTGGAAGCCGAGCCGGAAGTGAACAGGGGCACCGAGGATGCCCTGATGGAGCGCGGCCTGAGCCAGCTCGCGCGTGGCGACGGCGCGGGCGGACGCGCGATTCTGGAAGTGCTGGCCCGATACGGCAGCGTGCGCGGCGCGCTCGCGCTCGCGGAAACCTACGATCCGGCGAACGTCAGGCACCGCCCGGATTGGGGCCTCGCGGCCGACGTCGAGCGTGCCCGCGAGTGGTATCGGAAGGCGGCCGATCTCGGCAGCGTCAACGCCTATCAGCGGTTGAAGGAACTCGACAGAACGAACCAGTCGAGCATGGCGCGGCGGTCTCACGCGGTTTAGAGCGCAATCTGATGAAGAGATTTACCGATCTGATTGCGATTCAATCAGATCGGAACGGGATCTACAGCCTCGTGCCGCAAATCAGACGCGGCACGAGGCTGTAGGTTTCTATTGCCGATCAGCGCAGGCTGATCTAGGCCGCGCCTGGGCCCTTCTTCTCGAAAGCGAACGAAATGGTGTAATCCTGCGGTGTCGTGCCTTCGCGAACGGGGATCGTCACATCCCGGACCAGAGCGAAGTACGAAATCGGGTTCTGCGTGCTAATGCTCACGGAGACGTTGAACGCCTCGGACTTGACCTTGTTCTTCGCCTTGTCGATCACTTGCATCTCGATGGACAGCGTTACGGCTCCCGGCTTGCCTTTCGGGCCGAGAAGCACACGGCCCGCGAGGCCGTATTTGACCTGCACGACACCCATCGTGGCCTGGCATTCGCGCGCAGTCTTCGTGATTTCGGCGCGATGGATCACAGCGGATGCATCGCCGATGCGGTTGATTTCATAGATCGTCACGTAGCGCTGGCCACCCTCGACCCGAAGGGGAGGGCATCCGGCCGCAGCCGCCATTTCCACCGGGCCGTCCGAATTCGTTCGAGCAGCCGTGATCATGCTGTCTTCGGTGATGATCGGGGTCCACGAAGGCTCTGCTTTTTTGCTTGCGAAGATGCCGCCATCGCCGACAGACGGCATTTGCGACAGCCCGCAGGCACTGACCGAAACGGCGATGCAACCGCAACCGAGCAGCCGCAACACTGCCGTTGAAGACACCTTCATTTGCCCCATCGTTCCTTCTTTACCAAAGAATTAAACACTTCCCTCAAAGCCCGCGACTTTGAGTAGCGTTGCTTTTTTATGGTTTGTCGCGCTCTTTATTGCTACAAGATGGCACCGGATTTCGAGCGCTCCGCGAGCCTAACGAGCCGGAGAGAGGGCCGCAAGCTTCGACGCTCCCCTTCCCTGCCAAATTTGACCTTTTTGCGGAGTTCCGCACCCCTTTTGCGAATCGCTCAGTTCTGGAGATGGGCCTGATGACGGAAAAACCACGCCTCGAAGTTCTCCTCGCCGCGCCCAGAGGGTTTTGCGCGGGTGTGGACCGCGCGATCCAGATCGTGGAAATGGCGATCGAGAAGTTCGGCGCTCCGGTCTATGTCCGTCATGAGATTGTCCACAATCGCACGGTCGTCGAGGGCCTCGAAGCCAAGGGCGCGGTCTTCGTGGAGGAGCTGAACGAGATTCCCAACACCGACGCTCCGGTCATTTTTTCCGCGCATGGCGTGCCGAAGTCGGTGCCCGTGGAGGCAGCGAAGCGGAAGTTCTTTTATCTCGACGCCACCTGCCCGCTCGTCTCGAAGGTGCATTTTGAGGCGGAGCGCCACCACAAGGCTGGCCTCGATATCATCCTCATCGGTCATTCGGGCCATCCGGAAGTGATCGGCACGCTCGGCCAGCTCCCCGAGGGGGCGGTGACCCTGATCGAGCAGGTGAAGGATGTGGAAAACTTCGAACCGCGCGATCCATCGAAGCTCGCCTATATCACCCAGACGACGCTTTCCATCGACGACACCGTCGAGATGATCTCCGCGCTCAAGGCCCGGTTCCCGCTCATTCAGGGGCCGGCGAAGGAAGACATCTGTTACGCCACGACGAACAGGCAGCGCGCGGTGAAGGCCATTGCCAGCAAGTGCGACGCCATTCTCGTCGTCGGCGCGCCCAACAGTTCCAATTCGAAGCGGCTCGTCGAAGTGGCGGTGCGCGCGGGCTGCCCGAAGGCGATGCTCGTGCAGAAGGCTTCGGAAATTCCGTGGGAGGATCTAGAAGGAATCGCGGTGCTCGGCCTGACCGCCGGTGCGTCCGCTCCCGAAGTGCTCGTCGACGAAATCATCGAAAAATTCAAGGCGCGCTACGACGTCACCGTCGAAATCGTTCGGACGGCAACCGAGGACGTCATTTTCAAGATTCCGCGCGCGCTCCAGCAGGCCGCTGCCCAGTGAGCGCAGCGCGACACGCGTGACATGGCTGTTTACACGGAAGTATCGGTCGAAGAACTCGACGCGTTGCTGAAAAAGTACGACATCGGACAAGTGACGGCCTTCAAGGGCATCGCCGAGGGCGTCGAAAACAGCAATTTCTATCTCGGGACGGACAAGGCCCAATATATCCTCACGCTCTATGAAAAGCGCGTGGCGGCGGGCGATCTGCCCTTTTTCCTCGGCCTGATGGAACATCTTGCGCGAAACGGCGTGAGTTGTCCCTTGCCGGTGCATGATCGCGAGGGGCGTATTCTACAGACGCTTGCCGGAAGGCCCGCCGCGTTCGTCACTTTCCTGCCGGGGTGTTCGCTCAACCGGCCGCGGCCGGTTCATTGCCAATCGCTCGGCGAAGCGCTCGCGCGCCTGCATCTGGCCGGGCGCGATTTCACGCTTGGCCGCGACAATGCCTTGTCGGTGGCGGGATGGCAGGAGCTTTTCACGAGCATCGAAGGGCTTGCGGACAGACTCGTCCCGAAGATTTCCACCTCGCTCACCCGCCATCTCGGCGACATCGCCGCCCATTGGCCAAGCGACCTCCCGCGAGGCGTCATCCACGCAGACCTGTTTCCCGACAACGTGTTTTTCCTCGATGACCGCGTTTCGGGCCTGATCGACTTCTATTTCGCATGCAACGACCTGTTCGCCTACGATCTTGCGATCTCTATGAACGCGTGGTGTTTCGAGCTGAACGGCGCGTTCAATGTGACGAAGGCGCGCGCGTTGTTCGCCGGCTATAATTCGGTGCGCGCGCTGGATGAGGCCGAGGTGGCCGCGCTGCCGCTGCTGGCGAGAGGGGCAGCGATCCGCTTTTTCCTCACCCGCGCTTATGACTGGTTCAACACGCCCGACACCGCCTTCGTGAAACGGAAAGACCCGATGGAATATTGGCGCAAGCTCACCTTCCACGACGGCGTGAAGCAGGCGAGCGCTTATGGCCTCTGAGGCCGAAGGCCCCCGCGAGGGCGCTGTCGTCGTCTACACGGACGGCGGCTGCCACGGAAACCCCGGCCCCGGCGGCTGGGGCGCGGTGCTGATTTACAAGGGCCGCGAGAAGGATCTGTGGGGCGGCGAGCCGCTCACCACCAACAACCGCATGGAACTCATGGGCGCGATCAGGGCGCTCGAAGAGCTGACGCGCCCCTGCGAGGTCGATCTGTTCACCGACTCGCAATATGTGCGCAACGGTATCACGCAATGGATCGGCGGCTGGAAGGCGAACGGCTGGAAGACCGCCGCCCGCAAGCCCGTCAAGAACGCCGAACTCTGGCAGCGCCTCGACGCGGCGCGACAGGGTCATGACGTGCGCTGGCACTGGGTTAAGGGGCATGCGGGCAACGCGCTGAACGAGCGCGCCGACAAGCTTACGCAGAAGGCCATCGCCGAGCAGAAAGACATCAGCTCCTCGAACACGTGATGCATCAGCGTTTACTAGAGGCGGCTTCTCGCGCTTTCCGTCTACCTTCCTCGAAGCGAATCTTAAATTCTGCGCTCATCTCCTTGGTTGTCAGCTTGCAATCCTTCACAAAATACATCTTCGACGTATAGCCGAGTGCATATGAAAGGCCTCCGCAAAGCACCCCATCTAGCGCCATCCCAACCGCTGTTGCGGTACCTGCGGTGGCTATACCCGCAACTTTTACTATTTCCAAAAAAAGCTTCATTCCGAGCACGCCCATGGCCCAGACCATGCCCGCAGCCATAAAAATCTGCTTTATAAGTGATCCTGCTTGCTCTCTCGACAGAGTATAGCCATAAATATGGCCAAGGCTAATTATCATTGTTGTATTTGCCGCGATAAATGTTAGTATGTTAATCCCAACAGGAGCAACTCCAAGGCCAGCGTTTACTATTGTATTCGCCCAAATGATAGCCTCTGCCTTCGGTTCCAATTCCTTTATAACTGCTTTTGTTTCCTCAATGCTGTCCATCTTATCACGTAGATTTTCAAGACCTTTTTGTAAGTCTCTCGAAAATTGATGATCCGACATATCCCCACCTTAGATGGTTTAACCCACATTATTAATTCGCGGTATAATTGCCAAGCAGTACTGTTGTTTTAAACGGGGCCGATCCCTGAGCCGCCGCAAACTGAGCACTTCTTGTTTTTCCTTTCGGAAAACGACCAAACTACACCAGTGCCGTAACAGTTATAGCAGGATCCTGCGGCACCAAAAGAAACCTCTCGAGGGCTAACTGAAAAATCATGGCCGGACGCGTCATGGTTATTATCTAAACTAATTCCCGCATTGGGGGTAGGCAACCGATCTAGTTGAGAGATCAGCATATTTAGTTGGTCTATTGTAAATGTCGTCTCGTTGATTCCTAACGCGTTAAGTGCTTCAATAAGGTCGGGGAAACCATGCACTTCCGATATTTCTAACTCAGCCCCCTCTCCCCGCAAGGCGTCAAAGATTTTTTGAACGATGTCCTCCATCCCGCCCCTCACTAGTAATCGATCCAGTCTATATAAAGACAATTATAGCATTTATATAAATACTTGCAATGCGATTCCGTTGATGAAGCATGCATACATTGTCGCTCTTCGGTGCCGATCTTCAGAGCCCCCTGCTTCCAAAATCGATCGCAACGATGCGCCGCTAAAGCTCCGCCAGAAGCTTCTCCGCGCTCGACGCCTCCGCGACGGACGGGTTTTCCTCGACGTGAAGCGCTTTCACCGCGCCGTCTTCGAGCAACATCGCATAACGCTTCGAGCGAAGGCCGAGGCCGAACGCGCCCGCGTCGAGATCGAGCCCGATCGCCTTGGCGAAATCGCCGCTGCCATCCGCAAGAAACACGATCCTGTCCGCGGCTCCGGTGGATTTCGCCCAAGCGTCCAGAACGAACACGTCGTTGACGGCGGTGCACGCCACCACTTCGACGCCCTTCGCGGCGAAGTCGTCCGCGTGCTCGACGAAGCCGGGCAGGTGCGCGAGGCTGCATGTCGGTGTGAACGCGCCGGGAACCGCGAAGAGCACGGCTTTCTTGCCGCCGAAAAGCTCGTCCGTGGTAATTTCGGCCGGGCCGCTCGCGGTCATGATCGTGAATTTCGCATGGGGAAGATGGGCGCCGGGTGCGATTGCCATGGTTCTCTCCTCTGTGCCGCCGTGCCTGCGGATCCGGGGACCGCGTTTCATCCGAACACGACCTCTTGCTCGCCACTTATGAAGCGACCCATTTTCCGACAATCCGGCAGGAGGCGCTTCACGATGACTTGAACGCGGAGCGGGCGGAAAAAAGGGTGCCGTCTTTCGGCGAGCGGTGGGCGGAAGCCTCGCTTTGGTCCAAAAGATGTTGCCGCTTACCGATGAGGCTCATAATTTCGCGCCGATATCGGTGCGAGAACCGAACCGGACGCGCCATCGGAAAGTGCGCGATTTTCTTTTGGGGGAAGGCGATTGGCGCGGCGATATCTCGTTTCGTTCGTCCTTTGCGGGGCGCTTCTGGCGTTCTCGCCGGAGGCTAGCCGCGCCGCCGACGATCTGATCAGCAACTTCTTCGGATCGGGCGACGCCGAGAAGGCTGGCGCACAGTCCCCGTCGGGACCGCCCGCGACGAGGGCTCGCGCCTCCAGGCCCGTCAACAAGGGCATCAAGAATCGCATCAATCCCAGGCGGCGCTCCGGCAAGAAGGGGTCCGCCGAGGCGAAGCTCGACATCGAGCAGGCTCGGGAGCTTTATATCCGGCGCAAGATGCGCCTCGAAGAGATCAAGGCGCGTCAGGGCGAATTAGCGAGAGACAGGCGCACGCTGGCAAACAACCGCGCGCGGCTTCAGTCGCGGCTCGTCGAGACGGCGCGCTCGCTGAGGCAGTCCGAGAAGCGCCTTTCGCAACTTGAGGTGCGGCTCGCCGAAACGCGCGAAAAGATGAAGGAAGAGCGGGCGAAGCTTGACGCCAAAAGCGAGCAGCTTTCGGCGCTCTTCGCTCTCATGCAGGGGCTTTCGCGCCAGCCGCCGCCGCTTCTCATCACGCACACGCGCGACGCGCTGAAGATGATCCGCAGCGGCATGGTTCTGGCGACGTTTTATGCAGACGTCGAAAAACTCGCCACACAGTTAACCGCCGATGTCGACGCGCTGGAGGCGATCGAGAAAGACGCCGCGCTTCAGGAGCAACGCCGCAGGATCGAACAGGCGCAGAACATCAGGATCAAGGCGCAACTCGATCTTCTTCTCAGCGAAAACAGGGAGCAGATCCAGGCGACCGCCGCCACGCTGGAAAGGCTTCGCAGCGCGACGAAGATCAATATGGCGGGCATCCGGAGCCTTGAGGAGATGCTTCCCGCCATCAGCGCCGCGGCGAGCAAGGCCGAAGCCGACAGCAAGGGAAGCGAATTCAAGCCCGACGCGACGCGGGTTGCGCTTCAGGCGGGCCGCATGAAACCGTCCATACCCTTCGCTGCGGCGCAAGGTCTCTTGCCGATGCCGGTGCAGGGAAAAGCACTTGTCAACTTTGGGCAAACAACCGAAGATGGTAGCCCGTCGAAGGGCATTCACTTGGAGTCGCGTGCTGGAGCGCGGGTTGTTTCGCCCTGCGACGGTCAGGTTTTGTTCGCCGGCCCGTTCCACTCCTATGGTCAACTCTTGATTATCGATCCCGGTGGGGGCTATCATGTTGTAATAGCAGGCATGGAGCGGATTGAGGTCGAGCAGGGTCAATTCGTTCTCGCCGGTGAGCCCTTGGCAGCGATGGGTTCCGAGACCCGCGCTGACGGAGCGACGCCTCAACGCCCGTCACTCTACGTGGAATTTCGTAGAGAGCAGCAGTCTGTCGATCCCGCACCGTGGTGGTCTGCGGGAGGAAAAGGTTGATTATACAATGCGCAAATCCGAACTCGCGCTCGGTACCCTTCTTGTTGCGCTGGTTTGCACGGCCAGCTTTTTCATTTTGCAATCCACGCGCCGGGATCAGGCGATTGCTGCGAACGCGGAAATTTACCGGCAGCTTGACCTTTTCGGAGAGGTGCTCGAGCGCGTCCGCGCGGAGTACGTGGAAAAGCCGAACGACACAAAGCTGATCGAAAACGCGATCAACGGCATGTTGCAGGGGCTCGATCCGCATTCGAGTTATCTCACGCCGAAAGACTTTCAGGACATGCAGGTGCAGACCCGCGGCGAGTTCGGCGGGCTCGGCATCGAGGTCACGATGGAAGACGGCGTCGTGAAAGTGATTTCGCCCATCGACAACACGCCGGCGGATCGCGCGGGTGTTATGTCGGGCGACTACATAACCCACCTCGACGGCGAGTCCATTCAGGGGCTTTCGTTGAACGAAGCGGTGGAGAAGATGCGCGGGCCGGTGGATTCGCCGATCATGCTGACCATCATGCGCAAGGGTGCGAACGCTCCGATCCAGACGCGGGTCGTGCGTGACATCGTGCGCATCAACCCGGTGAAATATAGCGCCGAAGGCGATGTCGGCTGGATCAAGGTCAAGACGTTCCAGAGCGAGCACACCTACGAATACATGAAGCAGGGCATCGAGGATCTGAAGAAGACGATCGGTCCGAAGCTCAAGGGCTTCGTCCTCGATCTCCGCAACAACCCAGGCGGTCTTCTCGATCAGGCCATCGCAGTTTCCGACGCGTTTCTCGACAAGGGCGCGATCGTGCTGACGAAGGGCCGCAACGCCAGCGAGTCGAGCCGCGCGAGCGCGAAGAACGGCGATCTAACCGATGGCAAGCCCGTGGTCATTCTGATCAATGGCGGTTCGGCCTCGGCTTCGGAAATCGTGGCGGGCGCCTTGCAGGATCACAAGCGCGCCGAAGTCATCGGCACACGCTCGTTCGGCAAAGGCTCGGTCCAGACCATGATCCCGCTCGGGGCGAATGGCGGCTTGCGTCTCACGACCGCCCGCTACTACACGCCATCCGGGCGTTCGATTCAGGCCACGGGCATTTCGCCGAATTATCTGGTGGAGCCCGAGCTTCCCGACGATCTCAAGCAGCAGATGGCGTCCTTCACGCCGAAGGGCGAAGCGAGCCTTCGCGGGCATCTGAAGAACGAGGGCGCCCAGGAGGCTTCCGGCAGTATCTCCTATGTTCCGAAGGAGAAGGAAAAGGATGTGCAGTTGAAGGCCGCTATCGACTATCTGCACGGCAAGAAGATCGAGGTGGCGAAGAAGGTCGAAAACGCAGCCGCTCCGGCGGCCGCCGTGGCTGCGCAAGTTCCGAATTAAACTTCCGCAGTTGTGATCGCGATCCTATAGTGAAAGGGTTCATGCGAGAGCGTGAGCCTTTTTGCTTTTTGTCAAAGCACAGGGATGCTCCATGAAAACGCTTTTGATCGTCGCCGGGCTGTTCTTTGCGTTCTTCGGAGGTGCAATCGCGTGGTTCGCCTCGTCCGATCCCGGGCATGAATACGATCTCAGTCTGGTGATTCCGATCGACACGCGTCACATGCCTCGCCCGGTCACTCTGCCAAAGGTCGAGGCCGTATCGCCCGAGGGAGCCGACTCCGAGCCTGCGGCGGATGGGCGCGCTGAAGCTGGAACCGCGCCGGCTCTGCCGGACCGTCCTCCCGTTCAACTCGATTACTCGTCCGGCGCGGCATCGGAAGCGCCGCGATAGAAGCGCCGATCCCGAAGGCTTCAGCCAACCCCGAGAGACGGCAACGTTGGCGCGCTAGAAGCGCATCGACAGAAGTAAACCGCCTTGCACTGGAGAACGCCGCTATTCGCGGTTCAAAAGCGACGAAGCCCCTCGCAGCATCATAAGGAAAAAAACCGCGATGCTCATACAACAATCCATTCTCCCTTATCGGCTCTGTGCCGGGATCGTGCTTCTGAACGCGGAACGGCGCGTCTGGATCGGTCACCGCACGAAGGACTTCGCTTCGGGTGAGGCGAATCGGCGCTGGCAGATGCCGCAGGGGGGGATCGACAAGGGCGAAGACCCGAGGGCGGCGGCGTTGCGCGAACTGTATGAGGAAACGGGCGTGACGAGCGTCTCGATCCTCGCGGAATCGCGGGACTGGATCTATTACGACCTGCCGCCCGATTCTGTCGGCAAGGCCCTCAAGGGTAAGTATCGGGGACAGCAGCAGAAATGGTACGCGATGCAGTTCACGGGCCACGACTCCGAGATGAACCTCAAGCTCGACGGCCACAAGCCGGAGTTCGATTCCTGGCGGTGGGCCACGCCCGCCGAAGTCGTGGATGAGATCGTGGGCTTCAAGCGTGCGGCCTACGAAGCGGTTTTCGCTGAATTTGCTGAACTTCTCGGTCCATGAAGAACGATCTTTCGCAAAGGCGAAAAACGATCATTCAATTCGCTGCACCGGGTTGCAATGCGTGAAGGGTCTATGCTAGAAGCGCCTCAGGCATAAGCCGGGCTTCAAATCCGGACATTTAAATCACCGATTTCAGGGCATGCATCGACGCTCATCGCGTACGGCTGCTCTTTGACTGTTGGAGAGCACGTCTTGGCGCGGACCATCGCAGGATCGACGGTAGCTGAACGTTACGCTGGAGCGCTTTTTGATCTCGCCCGCGCGGATAACGCGATCGGCAGCGTCGAAGCTTCGCTCGAAATCTTCCAGAAAATGCTGCGCGAAAGCGACGATCTTCGTCGCCTCGTGCTGAACCCGACGTTCTCTATCGCCGAGCAGGAAAAAGGACTCTCGTCCGTGCTCAAGGCGGCGGGGATCGACGGGCTCGCGCGCGATTTCCTTATCGTTCTCGCGAAGAACCGGCGGCTCTTCGCTGCCGAGAGCGTGATCGCGGCTTTTCGCTCACGTGCTGCCAATGAACGTGGCGAGGTCGAGGCCGAAGTCATTTCGGCCGTGCCGTTGAGCGAAGCCCAGACGCAGGATCTGGTCGACACGCTTCGGCAGAAGCTCGGCAAGACGCCGAAACTTGCGGCGATCGTCGATTCGAAGCTGCTGGGCGGCCTTGTGGTCCGCGTCGGCAGCCGGATGATCGACACGTCCCTGCGTACAAAATTGAAAAACCTCGAAAAGGCGATGAAAGAGGCCAGCTGATGGAGCTAACGGAAATCCGCCCGTCCGAGATTTCTTCGATCCTGAAGGATCAGATCAAGAATTTCGGTCAGGAAGCAGAAGTCTCCGAGATTGGGCAAGTGCTCTCCGTGGGCGATGGTATCGCTCGCGTTTACGGTCTCGATAACGTCCAAGCCGGCGAAATGGTCGAGTTTCCGGGCGGCGTCCGCGGGATGGCGCTGAACCTCGAAGCCGACAACGTCGGTGTCGTTATCTTCGGCCTGGACACGAACATCAAGGAAGGCGACACCGTCAAGCGTACGGGCGCCATCGTGGAAACGCCGGTCGGCAAGGGGCTGCTCGGCCGTGTGGTCGACGGTCTCGGCAACCCGATCGACGGCAAGGGTCCGATCCAGCACACCGAGAAGCGTCGCGTTGACGTCAAGGCGCCCGGCATTCTTCCGCGCGAGAGCGTGAAAGAGCCGATGCAGACGGGCATCAAGGCCATCGACGCGCTGATCCCGATCGGCCGCGGCCAGCGCGAGCTGATCATCGGCGACCGCCAGACCGGCAAGACCGCTGTCGCGCTCGACGCGATCCTCAACCAGAAGTCCGTGAATGCAACGGGCGACGAGAGCAAGAAGCTGTACTGCATCTATGTCGCGGTCGGCCAGAAGCGCTCGACGGTTGCGCAGTTCGTGAAGGTGCTGGAAGAGCAGGGCGCGCTGGAATATTCCATCGTCGTCGCCGCTACCGCCTCGGACCCCGCGCCGATGCAGTTCATCGCGCCTTACACGGGCTGCACGATGGGCGAATATTTCCGCGACAACGGCATGCATGCGCTCATCATCTATGATGATCTGTCGAAGCAGGCCGTGGCTTACCGCCAGATGTCGCTGCTGCTCCGCCGTCCGCCCGGACGCGAAGCCTATCCCGGCGACGTGTTCTATCTGCATTCCCGCCTTCTGGAACGCGCAGCGAAGCTCAACAAGGACCACGGCTCGGGTTCGCTGACCGCTCTTCCGGTCGTCGAGACGCAGGCGAACGACGTGTCCGCCTATATCCCGACCAACGTGATCTCGATCACCGACGGCCAGATCTTCCTTGAGACGGATCTGTTCTACCAGGGCATTCGCCCGGCGGTGAACGTCGGTATCTCGGTCTCCCGCGTGGGTTCGTCCGCGCAGATCAAGGCCATGAAGCAGGTTGCGGGCGCCATCAAGGGCGAGCTTGCGCAGTACCGCGAAATGGCCGCGTTCGCGCAGTTCGGCTCCGACCTCGACGCCGCGACGCAGCGGCTTCTGGCTCGCGGCTCACGCCTCACCGAGCTTCTGAAGCAGCCGCAATTCTCGCCGCTCAAGGTGGAAGAGCAGGTTGTGGTGATCTATGCCGGCACGCGCGGCTTTCTCGATCCGATCCCGGTTTCGTCGGTCGGCGAGTTCGAGCGCGAGTTCCTGACGCTGCTCCGCAACGAGCACAAGGATCTGCTGGACACGATCCGCGAATCGAAAGCGCTTTCGCCGGATTCAGAGCAGAAGCTGAAGGACATTCTTACCGATTTCTCGAAGCGCTTCTCGGCGTAATCGGGTTTAGCGGAGACACTCATGGCGAGCCTGAAAGACCTAAGAGGCCGCATCGCGTCGGTTAAGGCCACGCGCAAGATCACGAAGGCCATGCAGATGGTGGCCGCAGCGAAATTGCGTCGTGCTCAGGACCAGGCCGAAGCGGCTCGCCCCTACGCCGAGGGTCTGGACAAGATCCTCGGAAAGTTCGCGGGCAAGGCCATGCCGACCGGCCCCCTGCAACTGCTGTTGGAGGGAACCGGCAAGACGCAAACGCATCTGCTCGTGGTCGCCACCGGCGAGCGCGGGCTCGCGGGCGCGTTCAACTCGAATATCGCGCGACTTGCACGCGATCACGTGCGAGTGCTCCTTGCCGAAGGCAAGACAGTCAAGATCGTCACCATCGGCCGAAAAGGCGCTGACGTGCTCCGGCGCGATTTCGGCAAGCTGATGATCGACCATGTCGACCTGCGCGGCGTGCGCCAGATCGGCTACGTTCATGCGATCGATATCGCGCAGCGCGTCGTCAAGCGGTTCGAGGCGGGCGAATTCGACGTCGCCACTCTCTTCTTCTCGAAGTTTCAGAATATCATCACGCAGAAGCCCACGGCGAGCCCGCTTCTTCCGGTAGAACTCCCTGCCTCCGAAGGCGACTACGAGTTCGAGCCGGACGAGGCCGAAATCCTGCTCGATCTCGTGCCGCGCGCGCTCGCAACCAAGATCTTCAGTGCGCTGCTGGAGAATAATGCGGGCTTCTACGCGTCGCAGATGACCGCGATGGATAATGCAACGCGCAACGCAGGCGATATGGTGAGCCGCTATACGCTTGAGTATAACCGCGCGCGTCAGGCGATGATCACGAAGGAACTGATCGAAATCATCTCGGGAGCGGAGGCGGTCTAGCCTGCGGTTCCGAAGGCGCGTGCGGATACGCCCGCGCCGCTCTGCCAGGCAACGTGTTTGTTTCGGCTGTTGTTTTGGGGCCGTTTCCGTCCTATTCAGGTGGGATCGCCTGTCGAAACGCAGGATTGCGGCCCTCGGCGCGGCGTCCGTCGCGAGGTGTGCCCTTCAGGCCGGTCGCGACCGGCGAGACAAGCAGCCGAACAAGGCAACCCGCAAGGATTGCGCGGCGGTGAAACGAATTGAGTTCGGCGGCATCGGACGAATTAGGAGATGGTCGTCGTATCGGACAAAGATGGACCGGTTTTTGGGGAAGACAAGATGAGCGATAGACGAGTTGGCCGTATCAGGCAGGTCACGGGCGCCGTGGTGGACGTGCAGTTCGATGGGCCGCTGCCGTCGATCCTGAACGCGCTTGAGACACAGAATCACGGCAGCCGCCTTGTGCTTGAGGTCGCGCAGCATCTCGGTGAGAGCACGGTCCGCACTATCGCCATGGACTCAACCGAAGGTCTCGTCCGCGGTCAGGAAGTCACCGACACCGGCGAAGCGATCTCCGTTCCTGTCGGCGAAGAGACGCTCGGCCGCATCATGAACGTCATCGGCGAACCGATCGACGAAGCCGGCCCGATCAAGTCGAACCAGCGTCGCCCGATCCATGCGCAGGCTCCCTCTTTCGTCGATCAGTCGACCGAAGTCGAAGTGCTTGTCACCGGCATCAAGGTCGTCGACCTGCTGGCGCCTTATTCCAAGGGCGGCAAGGTCGGCCTGTTCGGCGGCGCGGGCGTCGGCAAGACGGTGCTCATTCAGGAACTCATCAACAACATCGCGAAGGGCCACGGCGGTTACTCCGTGTTCGCGGGCGTTGGCGAGCGCACACGTGAAGGCAACGACCTTTACTGGGAAATGATCGAGTCGAAGGTGAACGTCGATCCGCATGAGAGCGGGTCCGCGCAGGGCTCGAAGTGCTCGCTGGTGTTCGGCCAGATGAACGAGCCCCCCGGAGCGCGCGCCCGCGTTGCGCTGACCGGTCTGACGGTCGCTGAATATTTCCGCGATCAGGGCCAGGACGTGCTGTTCTTCGTGGACAACATCTTCCGCTTCACGCAGGCGGGCTCGGAAGTGTCCGCGCTTCTCGGCCGTATCCCTTCGGCGGTGGGCTATCAGCCGACGCTCGCCACCGACATGGGCGCCCTTCAGGAACGCATCACCTCCACGTCGAAGGGTTCGATCACGTCCGTGCAGGCCATTTACGTGCCAGCCGACGACTTGACCGATCCGGCACCTGCGGCCTCGTTCGCTCACTTGGACGCCACGACCGTGCTTTCGCGTTCCATCGCGGAAAAAGGTATTTACCCGGCGGTTGATCCGCTCGACTCCACGAGCCGCGCGCTTGAGCCGCGCATCGTCGGCGAAGAGCATTACAAGGTCGCTCGCCAGGTGCAGGTCATCCTCCAGCGCTACAAGGCGCTTCAGGACATCATCGCGATCCTCGGCATGGACGAACTGTCCGAAGAGGACAAGCGCACGGTCGCGCGCGCCCGCAAGATCGAGCGCTTCCTGTCGCAACCGTTCCACGTCGCCGAGGCGTTCACCGGCAAGCCCGGTGTGCTCGTGGACGTGAAGGACACGGTCAAGGGCTTCAAGGGACTCTGCGAAGGCGATTACGATCACCTGCCGGAGCAGGCGTTCTACATGGTCGGCACCATCGACGAGGCCATTGCGAAGGCCGAAGAGATGGCGGCGGCAGCCTAGAGCCCGTTCCGATCTGATTGAATCGCGATCAGATCGGTAAAACGGTCTCTTTTCTGAGGTTTAGAGACGGATTCACCGATCAGGTTGGGGCAACCTGATCGGATCCGGCTCCAGGTAAACGGTAACGGCCGCTTTCGCCCCGCGCTTGGACGCGCGAGTGAGGGTGGCCTGCGGATTTTCACGGTTCAGCGCCGGAGAACGGACCCGAGATGGCCGAGACTATTTACTTCGAACTTATTGCGCCGGATAAGCGGCTTTTATCCGCCGACGTCTCGGAGGCTGTGCTTCCGGGCCAGGAAGGCGACCTTGCAGCGCAGGCGGGACGTGGTCTTCTGATCCTCAAGTTGCGCCCGGGCATCCTGACGACACGCGCGAAGGACGGCGAGAAGCAGTTCTTTCTGCGCGGCGGGTTCGCCGATGTCGGGCCGGACAAGACGACGGTGCTGGCCGAATACGCCATTCCGCTCGAAGAACTCACCGGCGCTGTTCTGACGGATGAAATCGCGCAGGCTCAACAAGCGCTCGACGACGCGAAAGACGATGCCCGCAAGATCTCGTCCTGGGATCGGCTCGAACGTTTGCAGACCTTGAAGATTCGGCTCGCTCTTTAACGAAGGCGGGTTCAAACTCGTTCGGCGACGCGTCGTCGAGCGCACCCTTCTCCTGGCTCCGGCGCAAGCGCCGCTTTTTATCGCGCCGTAGCCATCGGGGAAAGCTGCTTCATCGGTCAGCATTGCACGCTCGGTCGCGATGTCGAAATGGCGGCTGGTTCCGCGCATGTCTCTCCTCATCGATGGCGCGCGCCTTCAGCCCGACGAGAAGCGGCAAGCCCCTTTGCAAGGAAAGCAAGCCGCGCTTCGGTTGGGCAGCATTCGGCATCTATCCAGACAAGAGCGTGGATATTGCGGCGAGATCTCGTCGGAAGCGATCTACGTTCAGGTCATCAGCGCCATGAACGCCCTGTAGAGCACGACCGGATTATGGTGGCCCTTGTAGACGGGCGGCGGTGCCTTATCGAGTTGAAGCAGCGAGTAGACCGCCGTCTGCGCCGAGCGCACCGAATATTCCACCGTGAACACGGTATCGTCGGAAAGCTCGCAGAACTGCCCCGCGAAGGCGAGGTTCCACCAGCCTTTCGGCATTACATGCGGCCGGTCTCCCGGCGCGCGCGTCAGGAATTCCGACATGATGTAGGGCATCGCGCGGGGGATGACGATGGCGTTGTCGAGAACCTGCGCGGCCTTGTTCTCGGCCCTGAGGTGGCCCAGCACCTCCATCATGATTTCGCGGCCCGTACACGCCGCCATGGGCTTCCTCACGAAATTGCCCGGGCGGTCGACGGTAAGCCCGTAGCCCCAAAACACCTCCACATCGTGGGGCTGGCCGATGAAATGCGGCTGCTGCGGGAGCGTGATCGAAAGCAGCCAGCCGGAGTCGGCGAAGGTGATGAGCCCGCCTTCGCCCGGCACGTTGCCGGTGAAGTCCTTGACCAGCCGGAAAAAGGCCGGATCGCGCATCGTGCCTGTGAAGGACACCCATTTCGCCTCGTCGACGCGGTTGTCGAACGCCGACGGCTTGCCGAATTCCGCGCGGCCCTCGGCGATCTTTTCCCACAGTCGCCACGCCGCGCCACGCCGGTTCGGCTCGAACGGTGCAGCCCTGTCCATAGCGCCGGTGGACGCGGAGTCGATCATCGAGCCGAGCGTAACGATGGTGTAGTCGTTCGAGTCGAGCCTGATTTCCTCGGCCACGCCGTCTTTTTCGAGAATGAGGGCGGCGGGGCGTTGCGCGTCCTCGATGCGCTCGAAGCGGATGTCGGTGACGGCCGCGCCCGTCTTGTAACGCACGCCGCGTTGTTCGAGCCAGCGCGCGAGCGGCCGCACCATGGTGTCATACTGATTGTAGGGCGTGCGCATGAAGCCCTGAAGGCGGCTGAAGCCAGGCATCATATGCACGAAGCGCATCAGATAGCGCTTCATCTCAACCGCGCTGTGCCAGGGCTGGAACGCGAAGGTTGTGGCCCACAGCGTCCAGAAGCCCGTCGAGAAGAACGCCTCGTCGAAATGATCCTTGACCGCGCTCGATCCGAGAACGCTTTCGGGGCTCAACGCGATGTTGATGATGCCAAGCCGATGATCTTCGCTGAGGCCGAATTCCGGCGATTCAACTTTCTGGCCGCCGCGCACGATACGGGCACGCGCGTTCGTCTTCAACGCCTCGTTGCAGGCGAAAATGTCCTGCGTGACCGAGCGCGAGCCGTCGAGCGCGGGAATGGTCGAGAACAGATCGAACGTACAGACATAATGCGGTTCGAGCACGCGGCTCCCGCGCGCCACATAGCCCGTCTCGACCGAGCCCGCCTGATCGAGGCTGCCGCCGGGCCTCGGCTGGTCGCCATAGATGGTGATGTTGCGTCCGGCGATCTTGCCGTCGCGTATGAGAAAGGCCGCTGCCGCGAGAGAGGAGATGCCCGCCCCGATGAGATGAAAACGGGCCTCATGGGGATTGGGAAAGTCGGACTTTTCCGTTTGCGGTTCTATGCTCAAGGCCAAGCTCCAAATCTCGCAAATCGCGTGTCGATTGCGAATGTAGCAAACTATTCTTGCTACTCGTCTGAAGCAATTGGTTCGGGTGTCGCGATAACGTAAAAGTCACCGCACAGTCTGGATCGGCGACAGCGGCGCTGTCATGGCCTTGTCACGTTTGGCGCGAGTGTCCGCTTGGCGAGCGCGGGCATGGCGGCGAGCTTGCGCCGCCAGTTCGGGCGCTCGCGGTCGGTGCCGGGGAGGTTGACGGCGGTCGTCTCGCCCGCAAGGTCGTCGATCTGCTCGATGGCGATGAGCGACGACGCGGCGCCGAGCAGGCGATGCGCGGCTTCCGTCAGAGCGGGATCGAAAGGCGCGTCCGGCGATCCATCGAACGCGATACCTTCCGCCGCTAGAAGCGCGATCAGCGCGGCCTTGTCGGTGGCCCGGCGGTCGCGGGCTGCCGTCGCCTCGTCCGGCGCTATCAGGCCGAGCGCTTCCTTCTCGCGGATGTCCACGCCCTCCCACCAGCCTTTCAGCGTCGGCAAATCGTGCGTCGAGAGGCAGGCAAGAGACTTCTCCGGATAGGTGCGGGGCGCGGCGAAACCGTCGCCGTCGCGCTCGAACCAGAAGACGCGGTAGCTCAACACGTCCGCCGCTTCCATCGTCTCGCGGAAGTCCCATGGCACGGTGCCGAGGTCTTCGCCGATGACGACGCAGCGCGCGCGCTGGCTTTCGAGCGCGAGTTCGCCGATGAGGTCGTCGACCGGAAAGCCGATATACGCCCCGTCGCGCCCGCTCGCGCCTTCGGGGATCACGAAAAGCCGCGCAAGGCCCATCGCGTGGTCGATGCGAAGCGCGCCCGCGTGGCGCATGTTCGCCGCGATGACGCCGCGAAACAAATCATAGCCGTTGCGCGTCCATGCGAGCGGGTTCGGCGGCCGAAGCCCCCAGTTCTGGCCGCCTTCGGCCAACGGATCGGGCGGCGCGCCAATGGCGGCGCGCTTCAGCATCTGATCCGCGTTCGCCCAGGCTTCCCCGCCGTCGGGCGCCGCGCCCACGGCGAGGTCGCGATAGAAGCCGAGCCACAGCCCGGCTTCGCGCCCGTCACTGGCGGCGCCATCGAGCTGCGTTTCAGCAATCCATTGCATCCACTGATGAAAGCGAAGGCGCGGCGCATGCTCCGCCGCGAAGGACGCGAGCGCGGACGGATCGCGGTTGCGAAGCGCGTCGGGCCATGCGGGCCACGGCTCGCCGGGGCGTGTCTCGCCGATGACCTCGAACAGCGCGAAGCCCGCAAGCGACGTGCCGCCCGCTGCCACGAAGGCATTGAAGCCTGTCTTGTCAGGCGCCGCCTCGAAGTCCGCGAACGCCGCTTCGAGAACGGCGCGCTTGGCATGCCAGACGCTCGCGTAATCCACGGTCGGCGTGGCTGAAAGCACAGCAAACGCGGCGGCGTGCTCCGCGAAGGCAGCGCGCACGCGCGGGCCGCCGAGCGCCGAAACATCGATATAAAGCGGGTCGAGGAAGCGCCGGTCGGACGGGTAATATGGGCTGGCGCATTCGCGGTCGCCCGGAAACAGAGCGTGCATCGGGTTCAACCCGAGCGTGGCGTAGCCCGCGCGCGCGGTTTCTTCGGCGATCCGGCCAAGCGTCGTGAAATCGCCGATGCCTTGATCGCCGTCGCGCCGGAGCGAATAGAGCTGCGCGGCGAGGCCGGTCGCCTTTCCGCCGTCGCGGAGCCGCTCGGGCAGATAGCAGCGGCGCGGCGCGATCGTGAGGCGGCAGGCGGCGTCGGGATGCGTTTCGAGGCGCAGCGTGTAGCGGCCGGGCGCAAGCGGGGGCAGGGGCGCGCGGATCGTGTCGATGCGGCGGCCGTCCGGCGCGGTGATTGTTTCGGAGGTGGTTTCCGCAAGCGCGACGGCGTCTTCGCCGCCGTCTTCGCGCCGGGCGATGAGCCAACGAGGCGCGCGGCGGTCGTCGACCGCGATGCAAAGCGTCGCCGCCTCGCCTTCCCGCGCGACCGCCGAAAACGGCAGCTTGCGGCGAAAGCGCTCATCGGAAAGGCGGCCAAGGCTCGCCCGCGCCTCGCCGCCCGTTTCGGCGGGAAAGCCCATGTCGGAGAGCAGCGCGCGCTTCGTTTCGTCCGGCACGACATGGCGCTCGCCTTTGATGTCGTACCAGTCCGGCGCGATGCCCGCCGCCTGCGCGAGGCGGTCGAGAAGCCCCGGCTCGGCGCTGCGGCGCATCCCGCCGCCGCTCGCGCCTGTGACCTCCGCCAGCACGAGAACCGAGCGCGGCGCGATTTCGGCCAGCCCATCCGTCGATGCGCTTCGCGGCTCGCCGGTTTCGTCCGAACTGTTGAGCACGGTGCGCCACGCGAAGCCCTCGCGCGGCTCCGGCAGCGCAATCCGCACCGCGTCCCGCCCGGCATGAAGCGCGACCAGCACGCGATCCGCCGCGCGGCCCTCCGCCTCAGGCGCGTAAAGCGCAGCGATCACGGTGTGAAGATCGCCGCGCGTCCAGTCCTCCGCCTGCATCGGCGCGCCGGACGGCGACAGCCATTGCACATCGGGGAAACCGCTCGCATCCTGCGGTTCGCCGGAAAGGAAACGGTCGCGCCAGAGCGCCGGATGCGCTTTCCGCAGTGCAATCGCGCGCGCGGCGAACGCGGTCAGCACCGCGTCCGCCTTGGCCCAGTCGAGCCACGCCGTTTCATTGTCCTGCGCGTAGGCGTTGTTGTTGCCGTGCTGCGTCTGCCCGGTTTCCGCGCCCATGACGAGCATCGGCGTGCCGCGTGCAAAGAGCAGCGTCGCGAGAAGCGCGCGTTCGTCGCGCCGCCGCGCCGCTAGGATGGCCGAATCGTCGGTCGTGCCCTCGGCGCCATTGTTCCAGGAGAGATTGTCGTTCGTGCCGTCGCGGTTCTCTTCGCCGTTGGCCGCGTTGTGCTTGCGCTCATGCGCGACGAGATCGGCCAGCGTGAAGCCATCATGCGCGACCACAAAATTCACGCTCGCGGACGGGCGGCGCCTGCCGAAAATATCCTGCGAGCCGGAAAACCGTGTCGCCATTTCCGAAGCGAGTCCGCTGTCGCCGCGCCAGAAGCGGCGCGCGCCGTCGCGGAACCTGTCGTTCCACTCGCCCCAATTCGCGGGGAAAGCGCCGACCTGATAGCCTCCCGGACCGATGTCCCACGGCTCCGCGATGAGGCGAAGGCTGCGCAGGAGCGGATCTTGCGCGACGGCCGCGAGCAGCGGCGCGTGGGCGTCGAAGCCCGTTTCGCGGCGGGCGAGCGTCGTCGCGAGGTCGAAGCGGAAGCCGTCCACGCCGCCGAGCGTCGCCCAGGCGCGCAGGCTGTCCATGATAAGGCGCAGCACGGCGGGACGGTCGGCGGCGAGGATGTTGCCGCACCCCGCGTCGTTCACGTAGAAGCGCGCATCGTCGGCGCGAAGGCGATAGTAGGTGGCGTTATCGAGGCCGCGAAAGCTGACCGTGGGGCCGAGTTCGTCGCCCTCGCCCGTATGGTTGAAGACCACATCCACGATTATCTCGATGCCCGCCGCGTGCAGCGCGTCGGTGGCGGCACGCACCTCGGCCCAGCCGCCGGGCGCAAGGCGCGGGTCCGGGGCCATGAAGGCGACGGGGTTATAGCCCCAATAATTCGTGAGGCCCACTGCCGCGAGGTGCCGCTCATCGATCCACGCGGCTGCGGGCAGAAGCTCCACCGCCGTCACGCCGAGCTTCACGAGGTGCTCAATGGCGGCGGAGTCGGCAAGCCCGGCGAAGGTGCCGCGCACGGGTTCCGGCACGCGCGGGTGGCGTCTGGTGAAGCCCTTGACGTGCAGTTCGTAGAGGATTGCAGGCGCGCCGTTCGTGGCGAGGGCGCGCGCATCGCGGGCACCATGCGGGAGGTCGAGCGCGATAGCCTTCGGCATTGCAGGCGCGCTGTCCGCATCGTCGCGCGTGAGGTCGTCGGTGCCGAGCCGATAGCCGAACATCGAGGGATGAAGCTCGAACGGGCGGTCGAGCGCCAGCGCATAAGGATCGACGAGGAGTTTCGCAGGGTTGAAGCGATGGCCGCTCGCTGGATCGTATGGCCCGTGTGCGCGAAGCCCGTAGCGCGTTCCGGCGGCAATCCCTTCAACGTGGCCGTGCCACACATCGCCGGTGCGAGCGGGCAAGCGAATACGCTCCAACTCGCGTTCGCCCGTTGCATCGAACAGGCAAAGCTCGATGGCGGTTGCATGCGCGGAGAAAACGGCAACGTTCGCGCCGCGTTCATCGAGCGTCAGGCCAAGCGGCTCGGGCGAGCCTTCGCCGACGCGGATCGCCGTCACGCCGACGCGCCCGAAACCGTCGAGCGCTCGGCGACAAGCTCGCGATAGAGCAGGGCATAGCGTTTTGCCGGTGCGCGCCAGGATACGTCGGTGGCCATGCCGTTCGTTTGAAGCCGCCGCCACGTGTCGCGATCCCGGAACAGGCGGCCCGCCTTGCGAAGCGCGAGTTCGAGGCTTTCGCGCGTGCCGTGCTGGAACTTGATGCCCGTCGCCACGCCCGCCGCGAGCGCCATCTCGTTCGCGTCGATGATCGTGTCCGCGAGGCCGCCGACGCGCGCTACCAGCGGAACGGCGCCATAGCGCAAACCACAAAGCTGCGTCAGGCCGCATGGCTCGAAGCGCGACGGCAGGGCCAGCGCGTCAGATCCCGCCTGAATGCGGTGCGCGACCGCTTCGTCATAGCCCAGCTTCACGCCGACGCGGCCGGGATTTGCGTCTGCTGCCGCGCGGAAGCGTGCTTCGAGGTCCGCATCGCCCGCGCCGAGAAGCGCAAGCTGCATCCCCTCGTCAAGAAGCACGGGCAGCGCATCGGCGAGGAGGTCGAGACCCTTCTGCCATGACAGGCGGCTGACCACGCCGACGACGAGCGCGCCCGGCTCGGATGCGAGGCCGAAGATGTCCTGAAGCGCCGTCTTGTTCTTCGCGCGAGTGTCGAAAGTTTCGGCGCTGTAGGTGGCGACGATGCGGGGGTCGGTCGCCGGATCCCATACGCCGGTATCGATGCCGTTCAGGATGCCGGAAAGCCGCGCGGCGCGCTCGCGCAACAGGCCGTCGAGGCCCATTCCCGTTTCCGGTTGCTGGATTTCGAGCGCATAGGACGGCGAAACGGTGGTGATCCGGTCGGCGAGGCGCAAGCCGGCTTTCAGGAAACCGATCATGCCGTAATGCTCGACGCCGTCGATGGAGAAGGAGTCGGGCGGCAGGCCGAAAGGCCCGAGCAGTTCGGGCGGGAACTGGCCCTGAAACGCGAGATTGTGAACGGTGACGACGGTGGCCGCGCCGCCCTTGCCGCCATAGCGCAGATAGGCGGGTGCAAGCGCCGCCTGCCAGTCGTGCACATGGAGGATGTCGGGCTGGAAGGCGGGGATTGCGCCCTCGGCAATTAGCGCGGCCGTCTTGGCGAGCGCGGCAAAGCGGAACGCGTTGTCGGGCCAGTCCGTGCCGTCGGGCTGCGTGTAGGGATTGCCGGGGCGGTCGTACAGATGCGGCGCGTCGAGCACGAAAAGATCGATCTCGCCAGCCGTTGCCGCGAGCACGCGCGCCGGTGCGCCGAACAGGTCGGGGATCTCAAGGGCCGTCTCGCAGCTTTCGAGCGCGCCGATCACCGAGGGATATCCGGGAATCAGTGAGCGAACGTCGATTTCGAGGCCGGACAGCGCGCCCGGAAGCGCGCCCGTGACGTCGGCGAGGCCGCCCGTTTTCACGAGCGGATAGAGTTCCGAAGCGGCTGACAGGACCTTGAGACGGCTCACGCTTCCAACCTGTCGATCATGGGCTGGGTAATGAGGCAAATGCCGCGCTCGGTCCGGCGGAATCGCAGCGCGTCTTCTTCCGGATCCTCGCCGACGACGAGCCCTTCGGGTATTTTTACATTGGCGTCGATGACGACGTTGCGAAGGCGACAGGAGCGAGCGACCTGAACATAAGGCAGGATGACCGCGTTTTCGACCTTGGAGAACGAGTTGATGCGCGAGCCGGTCGAAAGGAGCGTGTTGCGGATCGTCGCGCCGGACACGATGCAGCCGCCGGAGACGAGCGAGGCGATCGCTGACCCGCGACGCCCGTCCTCGTCGTGGACGAATTTGGCGGGCGGCGTCACTTCGTTGTAGGTCCAGATCGGCCATTCCTGATCGTAGATGTCGAGATCGGGAACGACATGCGTCAGGTCGATATTGGCCTGCCAGAAGGCGTCGACGGTGCCGACGTCGCGCCAGTAGGCGCCAGCCTCGGTTTCCGCGCGAACGCAGGAGCGCTCGAAGCTGTGCGCGACGGCTTTTCCGTTCTTCACGATGTATGGAATCAAGTCCTTGCCGAAATCGTGGTTCGAATTCGGGTCGGCGGCGTCGCGGCGCAGCATGTCGAAGAGAAACTGGGTCTCGAAAACATAGATGCCCATGCTGGCGAGCGAGGTTTCCGGCTTGCCGGGCATGGTCGGTGGATCGGCAGGCTTTTCGACGAATGAAAAGATCTGGTCCGTCTCGTCGACATGCATCACGCCGAAGCTGCTGGCCTCGCCGACGGGCACTTCGATGCAGCCCACCGTCACGTCCGCGCGCTGATCGACATGCTGCTGGAGCATGAACTCGTAATCCATCTTGTAGACATGGTCGCCTGCGAGGACGACGATATATTTGGTGCCGTAATCTTCGATGATGTCGATGTTCTGGTAAACGGCGTCGGCTGTGCCGAGATACCAGAGCGATTCGGAAACGCGCTGGCTTGCGGGCAGGATATCGAAGCTTTCGTTGCGGATCGGGCGGAGAAAATTCCAGCCGCGTTGCAGATGGCGGATCAGGCTGTGCGCCTTGTACTGTGTCGCCACCGCCATGTGCCGGATACCGGAATTGTACGCGTTCGACAGCGCGAAATCCACGATCCGCGATTTGCCGCCGAAATAGACGGCGGGTTTCGCCCGCCGGTCGGTCAGTTCGAGCAGGCGGCTGCCACGTCCGCCCGCGAGGACATAGGCCATGGTGTGACGTGCAAGAGGGGAGCTTCCAACTGGTCTCATTACTGTCCTCCGAGTCGAGTTTCTGCCTGCCCGAACCGAGGCGGCACGATAACAGACTGCACTCGTGTTACGCGGCTTTTGCCTCGACGCGAACGCCGGGGAATTAACGGAACCGTTCCCAAAACAGTGCGCGCTGGCGCTGACCGATCCCTTCGAAAGTGATGGAGAACCATCACAGTTTTTTGAACGATGCACACAATCGGGGTCTAAACCGAGTCATGCTCGAAATAAACAGTGGCGAGCGGTGGCAGGGTAATTTCCGCCGATGCCGGCAAACCGTGGCTTTCCTGCATCGAAGCTTGGACTTCGCCAAGATTGCCGATGCCCGCGCCCCCATATTCCGGAGCATCCGTGTTGAGAATCTCGCGCCAGCGCCCGGCAAAAGGCAAGCCGATGCGATAATTATGGCGCGGTTCCGGAGTGAAGTTGCAGGCGACCACCACCGGCTTTGCGCCAGGCCCGCCATAGCGCACCCATGCGAAAATCGATTGCGCCTCGTCGTTGACGACGATCCACTGAAACCCTTCCGGTTCGCAGTCGCGGGCATGAAGCGCGGGCTTTTCGCGATGCAGGCGGTTCAGGTCGCGCACGAGAGATTGCACGCCGCGATGCGGCGCATTGTCGAGCGACCACCAGTCCAGCCCCGCATCGAAATCCCACTCGGCCCGCTGGGCGAATTCCTGCCCCATGAAGAGCAGCTTTTTGCCCGGATACCCCCACATGAACCCGTAATAGCCCCGAACGTTGGCAAACTTCTGCCAATCGTCGCCGGGCATCTTGCCGAGCATCGAGCCTTTACCGTGAACCACCTCGTCGTGGCTGATAGGCAGGATGAAGTTTTCGGAAAAGGCGTAGATCAGCCCGAAGGTGAGCTTGTTGTGGTGCCATTTCCGGTAGACCGGATCGAGCGCCATGTAAGACAGCGTGTCGTTCATCCAGCCCATGTTCCACTTGAAGCCGAAGCCCAGGCCACCCGTGTTCGTCGGTTGCGACACGCCCGGCCAGGAGGTCGACTCCTCGGCGATGGTCGCGATCCCCGGATAGGCGCCGTAGACGCTTGCATTCGCGTCTTGCAGGAAGCGCACGGCGTCGTGGTTCTGGTTGCCGCCTTCCGAGTTGGGCAGCCATTCGCCCGCTTTCCGCGAATAGTCGAGATAGAGCATGGAAGCCACCGCATCAACGCGGAGGCCGTCGATGTGGTAGCGGTCGAGCCAGTAGATCGCGTTCGAGACGAGCATGCTCGCGACTTCAGCGCGGCCGAAATCGTATATCGCCGTGTTCCAGTCGGGATGGAAGCCCCGGCGCGGATCGGGATGCTCGTAAAGCGCGGTGCCGTCGAACTTCGCAAGCCCGTGCTCGTCGGTCGGGAAATGCGCGGGCACCCAGTCGAGGATCACGCCGAGGCCGACACGGTGCGCGCCGTCGACGAACCGCTGAAAGCCCGCCGGATCGCCGAAGCGGCGCGTCGGCGCGAAAAGCCCGATGGGCTGATAGCCCCATGATGCGTCGAGCGGGTGCTCGGAAATCGGCATCAGCTCGATATGCGTGAAACCCATGTCCACGGCATAGGGGATGAGCTGGTCCGCAAGCTCGTCGTAGGACAGGAAGCCGCCGTCCCACTTGCGCCGCCACGAACTTGCGTGCACCTCAAGGATCGACATCGGCCCGCGGCGCGCCTCGACCGTCGGCCGCCAGGCCATATGCGCCTCGTCGCCCCATTCATGGCTGTCGGTTCGCGCGACGACGGAGGCGGTGGAGGGGCGCATCTCGCCGGAAAAGCCGAACGGATCGGCCTTGAGCGGCTGAAGATCGCCATTCACGCCGATGATCTCGTATTTGTAGACGGTGCCCTCGCCGATGCCGGGGGCGAACAGTTCCCAGATGCCGCTGTCGACGCGCTTTCGCATCGTGTGGCGGCGGCCGTCCCACTGGTTGAAATCGCCCACGACCGAGACGCGGCTCGCATGCGGCGCCCAGACCGCGAACAGCACGCCATCCACGCCTTCATGGCAAAGCGGGTGCGAACCAAGCCGCTCATACAGGCGCTTGTGTGTCCCTTCCACGAGCAGGTAATCGTCGAGCGGCCCGAGCGCGGGGCCGAAGGAATACGGGTCTTCGAACTCCAATGCGTGCCCGGCGATGACCGCGCGCAGCCGATAGCGAAAGCGCTCCGCCACTCCCGGAACGAAGGCTTCGAAGAAGTCGCCGAAGCCCCGCCGCTCCAGCGGGACGGTCACACCGCTTTCGAGCACTGCCCCGAGACGTTCGACGCCCGGCACGAAAGCGCGAATCGCCATCCCGTCGCCCGCGCGATGCAGGCCGAGCACGGAGAAGGGATCGCCATGCGTGGCGGACGCGATCTTTGAAACGTCCTCTTCCCGCGCTCGCCAGCTGGCTTCGGTCACAATATCACCCTATCAGGTTTGAGCTGGCGGTACGGACGGGAACCCGCCAGATGTCTTCCGCATATTCTGCGATGGTCCGGTCGGAGGAAAACCACCCGACCCGCGCGGTGTTCAGGATGCTTGCGCGCCACCACGATTTCTTGTCGCGCCAGCGGATATCCGCCAGCCGCTGGGCCTGACAATAGGCGTCGAAATCCGCTGTCACCATGAAATGATCGTGGTAGGTGAGGATATCCACCAGTTGTTTGTACCTGTCCTTGTCGTCGTGCGAGAAGACGCCGGAAGCGATCGCGTCGAGCACGTCCTTCAGCACCGGCGAAGACGCGATGGTTTGCCGCGCGTCGATGCCCTTCGACCGCCGCTGTTGCACCTCTTCCGCCGTCAGGCCGAAAATGAAGATGTTGTCCTCGCCCACGCGCTCGCGGATTTCGACATTCGCGCCGTCGAGCGTGCCGATGGTGAGCGCGCCGTTCAGTGCGAATTTCATATTGCCGGTGCCGGACGCCTCCATGCCCGCCGTCGAGATCTGCTCGGACAGGTCGGCGGCCGGAATGATCCGCTCGGCGAGGCTCACGCAGAAATTCGGCAGAAACACCACCTTCAGCAGCCCGCGCACCGACGGATCGTTGTTGATCACCCGGCCCACATCGTGGATCAGCTTGATGATGAGTTTCGCCTGATGGTAGCTCGCCGCCGCCTTGCCCGCGAAGATCTTCACGCGCGGCACGAAATCCTTGGTGGGATGCGCGCGGATGTCGTTGTAACAGGCGATCGTCTCCAGAATATTGAGAAGCTGGCGCTTGTATTCGTGAATGCGCTTCACATGCACGTCGAACAACGCGTCAGGGTCGACCTTGATGAGGAGCCGGTCCGTGATGAGCTTGGCGAGCGCCTCCTTGTTCTTCTGCTTCACGCTCAACGCGCGCGCCTGAAATTCCTTGTCGGCGGCGAGGGCTTCGAGCTTCAGCAGCTCTTCCGGATGGTCGAGGAAGGCGTTGCCGATGGTTTCCGATATGAGGCGCGTCAGGCCGGGATTGGCCTCGAAGAGCCAACGGCGGAAAGTGATGCCGTTCGTCTTGTTGACGATTCGGTCGGGGTAAAGCTCATTCAGATCGCGGAATACCGTCTCTTTCATGAGGTCGGTGTGAAGCTGCGACACGCCGTTGACCTTGTGCGAGCCGAGGAAGGCGAGCGTCCCCATGCGAACGCGCCGACCGGAATGCTCGTCGATTACCGACAGGTTGGAGAGAACGCCCCAATCGTGCTCGCCGGCCTCGCGCAGATGGTCGAGATGCAGCGCGTTGATGAGGTAGATGATCTGCATGTGACGCGGGAGCAAGCGCTCCATCAGCGGAACGGCCCAGCTTTCGAGCGCTTCCGGCAGAAGCGTGTGATTGGTGTAGGAGAAGGTGGCCTGCGTGATGCGCCACGCCTCGTCCCATTCGAGCGCGTAGACGTCTACCAGCAGCCGCATCATTTCGGGGATGGCGATGGCCGGATGCGTGTCGTTGAGCTGGATCGCTGCCTTGTCGGCAAGAGTCGCGATGTCGCCGTGCTGATTGAGGTGGCGGCGGATCAGGTCTTGAAGCGAGGCGGACGCAAAGAAATATTCCTGCCGGAGGCGCAGTTCAAGCCCGGCGGGTGTCGAGTCGCTCGGGTATAGCACCTTCGAGATGCTTTCCGCGCGCACCTGATCGGCCTGCGCGGCCACGTAATCGCCTGCGTTGAACACGTCGAGGCGCAAGGGGTCGGGTGCGCGCGAACGCCAAAGGCGCAGCGTGTTGACCGACGCGCCGCGCCATCCCGCGACGGGCGTGTCGTAGGCGACAGCCTCGACAATCTCGTTCGGTTTCCAGATTTGCGCGGCGCGGCCGTCCGCCTGCGCTTCCACCGATCCGCCGAAACCGATCTCGTATTCGATTTCGGGCCGCGCGAATTCCCACGGGTTGCCGAACGCCAGCCAGTCCTCGGGATATTCGTGCTGCCAGCCGTCCTTGATCGCCTGCCGGAACAGGCCGTGATCGTAGCGGATGCCGTAGCCATAAGCCGCGACCGAGAGCGTCGCCATGCTCTCCATGAAGCACGCGGCGAGGCGGCCGAGGCCGCCATTGCCGAGGGCGGCGTCCGGCTCGATCTCGCGCAGCTCTTCCAGGTCGACATCGAGCCCGGCCAGCGCCTCGCGCACCGGACCGGTGAGGTCGAGGTTGTTCAGGGAGTCCATCAGCAGCCGCCCGATGAGAAACTCGAGCGAGAGATAATAGACGCGGCGCTGGCCCTTGTCGAAGCTCTCCTGCTTCGAGTCGATCCACCGCTCGACGATACGGTCGCGCACGGTAAGCGCGGTGGCCAGAAACCAGTCCCGGGGGCTGGCGGACGAGCGATCCCTGCCCGTCTCGGAAATGAGATGCGCGAGGATCTGCTCGCGAAGCTCCACGATCCGTTCCTGCGCGTTTTCGCGTCCGCCGCTTTCGGCGGCGCGAATTCTAGACTCTGGCTGCGACTTCGTTTCGGTCATGGTTCCTTTTCCCCCGGTCCGCATCGACTGATAATGCAGGGCCGTTCTGACACGGCTGTGAAGCCGAACGCTTTTGGCTCGATAGCCGCAGCTGGATGATAAAACAAGAACGTCGGGCCGTCTGAAGCCGCTTTCGTCGGGCGTCTTGCGCGAGACACGCCGTATAAACACTTTAACCTGAGAGTAGCGGCAGGCGAAAGCGCAGCGGGGGCGAACCATGGGCGGAGATGTGAATGCAATCCTTTACACGGTCTCGACCTGGGTCATTCCGCTTTTGCTCGCGATCACGCTGCACGAGGCAGCCCATGGCTTCGCGGCCCGCCGCCTCGGCGACAACACCGCATGGATGCTCGGCCGTGTCACGCTAAATCCGTTCAAGCACGTCGATCCGGTCGGCACGATCCTTGTCCCCGCGATGCTGCTTCTGGTCCGCGCGCCATTTTTATTCGGCTGGGCGAAGCCGGTGCCGGTGAATTTTCGCAATCTGAACAACCCGCGCCGCGACATGATTATCGTGGCGCTCGCGGGCCCCGGCGCAAACATCTTTCTCGCGGTCGTGTCGGCGCTCCTGTTTTACGTGGCGCGGGAATTGCCATCGCCCGCGAATGCCTGGGTCGCCCAGAATCTTGTGAACAGCATCCTTATCAACGCGATTCTCGCCGTGTTCAACATGCTGCCGATCCCGCCGCTCGACGGCGGGCGCGTGCTGACCGGGCTTCTGCCGCGCCGCCTCGCCTATCGTTTCGAGGGGCTGGAACCCTACGGTCTGCTTCTGATCCTGACGCTGATCTTCCTTCTGCCCTATGCGGGACGCAGCGCCGGGCTCGACCTCGATTTCTTCTCGCGATATCTGATCTGGGCGTCGCGCGGAGTGGTAGACGCCATCCTGTCGATCACCGGCATCAGATAGCGGCCATGCGGCCATGCGGCCATGCGGCCAGCAGACTTGCCTTGTTCCCTCTTTGGTACATTATCGATAGATCTCAAGATTGGAGGCATCGACATGTGCGGCGATAACCAGGGCACTCAGGGAAACGGCGGCAAGGGGCAGAGCGGCGGAAAATACGGCTATGGATACGGCCGCCGTGCGAAGGAGCGCCGGGAGGCGCAACAAAAAAAGCAGGCAGCCGCGGACTCGGCGTCGCGAGCCGGAAGCGGCAGCAGCGCGTTCGACGAATATCGCGCGGAGGCGATGCGCCGTCTCGACCGGGAGCAGAAGGAGTTCGCCGCGTTCATGGAGCGTCAGCGCCAGTCGCGAGAACGCGCCGATTTCGACCGATTCATGGCCGAACGGAAGTCGCCGATCATCGACATTTGATCGAAGCGTGAGCGATTTTCGGCCGCGCCCGGCTTTCCTCCGGGCGCGAACCTTTTACCTATCCGCCGTCATTTCCCGATGTCGCATGTGCGACACATGTCGGACTTTCGACACCGCCGCCGATTTAAAACTATTCCGCACATTTCAGCCGCTTAGGCGTTTGGCACGCCTCCTGCTTTAAGAGGTGCGCGCTGCGGATCGACGCGGCGGCTTAATCAGGCGGAATGCGGGATGCGCGACCTTTCGAACGGTCTCAAGGCAACGAACGACGGCGAAGGGGCTGCGGGCGGCGACAACGCGCTATTCTTGCGGCGCACTCTGTCAGGTCGCGTTGCGATCAACGACACGACGCTGAGGGATGGCGAGCAGACGCCGGGCGTCGCCTTTACAGCCGCGGAGAAGATGCAGATCGCGGCCGCGCTTGCCGATGTCGGCGTCGACGAAATCGAGGCGGGTACGCCCGCCATGGGTCGCGACGAGCAGGAGACGATCCGGCGTATCGCGAAGGCGGGACTGCCGTTGCGCGTCATCGCGTGGTGTCGCATGCGGCGCGGCGACGTGGACGACGCGCTCGCTTCAGGCGTCTCCATCGTGAACCTTTCGGCGCCCGTCTCGCGCTTTCAGATTGCCGCGAAATTCGGCGGTTCGCTGCCGCGCGTGGTGGCAGCCGTCACCGACGTGATCGGATACGCCCGAGCAAAGGGCCTCGAAGTTGCCTTCGGCGGCGAGGACTCGTCGCGCGCCACCCGCGACACGCTCGAACCCATCCTCGAAGCGGCTGCCAAAGCCGGAGCGGTGCGCTACCGGTTCGCCGATACGCTCGGTGTGCTCGATCCGGTCTCGGTTCGCGGCGCCATCGAAGCCGTCCAGCGCATTACGGATCTTCCCATCGAGTTTCATGGCCATGACGATCTCGGTCTGGCCACAGCCAACACGCTGGCCGCGTTGGAAGCAGGAGCGAGCGCGGCCAGCGTGACCGTCAACGGTCTTGGCGAGCGGGCGGGCAATGCGCCGCTCGAACAGATCGCCGTAGCGCTCGACTCGCTCTTCGCGCAGGCCACGCGCATCCATCTTCCCGCCCTCGGCCACCTGAGCGAACTCGTGGCCCGGTGCAGCGGGCGCGAAATAGCGCGCTCGGCGCCTATCGTCGGCAAGGACGTCTTCACGCACGAGTCCGGCATCCACGTCGATGGCATCCTCAAGAGCAAGGACTGCTACGAGGCGTTGTCGCCGCGCCGACTCGGTCGAAACCATCGTTTCGTCGTCGGCAAGCATTCCGGGCTTGCGGGATTGCGCCATGAGTTGTCTTATCTCGGCCTGCAACTCACCGAAGACGAAGAGCGCCGTCTTCTTGCCGCTGTCAGGGGCTATGCGGAAAAGCACAAAGCCTGCATTCCGTCCTTCACCCTGCTGAGGCTCGCCGCTGCCCTTATGGACGAGCGGTCGGACGGCAACGCGGGTGTCTGCCCCATAAAGCGGTCGGCCTCGTCGTCTCGTCTGAAGGCGGTATCGTGACGCGCGGTGGAAACGAAAGGTTGGCATCAATGAGCGTTTTGTCGGATCTCGCAAAGCTCCCCTCGGCGGAGGATTTCTTCGCGTATCTCAAGGTGGATTACGATCCTGAGCGCCTCAAGGTGGCGCGCCTTCATATCCTGAAGCGCATGGGGCAGTATCTCGCGCAGAAGGATTTCAGTGCCGCGACCGATGAAGACGTTTATGCCGCCGCGCGTGAAACGCTGGCCCATGCCTATGACGATTTTCTGAAGTCGACGCCGCTTCAGGAGCGCGTTTTCAAGGTCTTGCAGGAGCACCACCCCGACCGGCCGAAGGAAGAAGCGCCCAAGGCTTTCGTGCCCCTTGACTCACTCACTATCATCGGCCGCTGAAGCGGCACGCAGGAAGGGTTGACCCATGCATCTCGTCGTTTGCATCAAACAGGTTCCGGACAGCGCGCAGATTCGCGTGCATCCGGTCACGAACACCATCATGCGGCAGGGCGTGCCGACCATCATCAACCCCTATGACCTGTTCGCCATCGAGGCGGCGCTTCGCCTGCGCGACAAGCACGGCGGCAAGGTGACTGTGCTGACGATGGGTCCGCCGATGGCGGAAGACAGCCTGCGCCGCGCGCTGACCTATGGCGTCGACCGCGCCGTGCTTCTCACCGACCGCGCCTTTGCAGGCTCCGACACGCTCGCCACGAGCTACGCCCTTTCGCAGGCCATTCTCAAGATCGGCCAGACCTACGAGCCGGTCGACATCGTCTTCACGGGCAAGCAGACCATCGACGGCGACACGGCGCAGGTCGGTCCCGGCATCGCAAAGCGCCTCGACCTGCAACAGCTTACTTACGTTTCCGGCGTCAACGAGGTGAACCTCGAAGGCAAGACCATCACCGTCGAGCGTCGCGCCGAAGGCGGCGTGCAGATCTTGAAGTCGAACCTGCCGTGCCTGATCACCATGCTCGAAGGCACGAACGAAATCCGTCGCGGCTCCATCGACGTGGCGCTCGCCGCCGCCCGCGCGGAGATCGTGACATGGAACGCCGCCGCCGCCGGCGTCGCCGAGATGGGCAAGTGCGGCCTCAAGGGCTCGCCGACCGTGGTGAAGCGCGTGTTTGCGCCGTCGCCGCGCGCCGACAAGGCCAAGATCATCGACATTGGCGGCCTTACCCCGGATGCGATTGCGACCAAGACGCTGGACGAGATCTTCAACCGTCTGCCGACCATCGAAAAAGAACTGACGGCCATGGCCCAAGGTTGAGCCAGCGCGCAATACGGAGATTTGGTTATGACAACGACACCCGCCCCGAAGCCCGCAGCAGCAGCTGGCGGCCGCGCCGGAATGAAGAAAGAACTTCCCGAGAAGTTCAGGTCCTACAAGCACGTCTGGGTTTTCATCGAGCTTGAGCGCGGTCACGTGCATCCCGTCTCGTGGGAACTCATGGGCGAAGGCCGCAAGCTCGCCGACAAGCTCGGTGTCCAGCTCGCGGGCGTCGTGCTCGGCGGCGCAGGCGAAGACACGCGCGCAGCCGTTCAGGAGTGCTACGCCTACGGCGCGGACGTGGCCTATCTCGTGGAAAGCCCGGTTCTGGCGGACTACCGCAACGAGCCCTACAGCCGCTGCATGATGGAACTGGTTAATAAGTTCCAACCGGAAATCCTGCTTCTTGGCGCAACGACGCTCGGCCGCGACCTGGCGGGCTCGGTTGCGACGACGCTGGCGACGGGTCTCACGGCAGACTGCACGGAACTCGCGGTCGACGCCGACGGCTCCCTTGCCGCGACGCGCCCGACCTTCGGCGGTTCGCTTCTCTGCACGATCTACACGTTGAACTTCCGCCCCCAGATGGCGACGGTTCGCCCGCGCGTGTTCTCGATGCCGGAGCGCCAGGAGGGCAAGTCCGGCCCGGTCATCGAATATGAATTCAAGATGATCGAGGACGAGATCGTCACGAAGCTGCTTCAGTTCATCCCGGATCGCGACTCGAACAAGTCGAACCTCGCCTATGCGGACGTGGTCGTCGCGGGCGGCCTCGGTCTCGGCAGCGCTGAAAACTACCAGCTCGTGAAGGATCTGGCGAAAGCTCTCGGCGCGGAATGGGGCGGCTCGCGTCCGCTCGTGCAGCGCGGCTGGATCCCGGCCGACCGCCAGATAGGCCAGACGGGCAAGACCATCCGTCCGAAACTCTACATCGCCGCGGGCATCTCCGGCGCGATCCAGCATCGCGTGGGCGTCGAGGGCGCCGACCTGATCCTTGCGATCAACACCGACAAGAACGCGCCGATCATGGACTTCGCCCATATCGGCCTGATCACCGACGCCGTCCGCTTCCTCCCCGCGCTCGCGAAGGAAGTCCGTCAGCGGATCGCCCCCAACACGCGCTCGCGCCTCGTCGGCTGATTGAGCGGAAGGTTTCGAAGGAGAACTCGCATGCCCGCAGAAAAATTCGACGTCATTGTCGTGGGGGCCGGACCGGCCGGCAATTCCTGTGCTTACACTCTGGCGAAGCGCGGCCTGAAAGTGCTCCAGATCGAGCGCGGCGAATATCCGGGCTCGAAGAACGTGCAGGGCGCGATCATGTACGCCAACATGCTCGAAAAGATCATCCCGGACTTCCGGGACGACGCTCCGCTTGAGCGCCACCTGATCGAGCAGCGTCTGTGGTACATGGACGACTCCTCCTACACGGGCGTGCATTATCGTTCCGACGACTTCAACGAGGAAGCGCCGAACCGCTACACCATCATCCGCGCGCAGTTCGACAAGTGGTTTTCGAAGAAGGTGCAGGAGGCGGGCGCGCTCCTCATTCTTGAGACGACCGTCACCGATCTCTGTTTTTCGGGCGGCAAGGTGATCGGCGTGAAGACGGACCGCGCGGGCGGCACCATTCTCGCCGATGTGGTCGTGATGGCCGAAGGCGTGAACGGCGTCCTCGGCACGAAGGCGGGTCTGCGTCCGCGTCCGAAGCCGGACACGGTGGCGCTCGCGGTGAAGGAAATGCACTTCCTGCCGTCCGATGTGATCGAAAGCCGCTTCAACATCTCGGGCGACGAAGGCGTCGTGATCGAGGCCGCCGGCACGATCACCAGGGGCATGGCGGGCACGGGCTTCCTCTACACGAACAAGGAAAGCATCTCGATAGGCATCGGCTGCCTCGTCTCCGACTTCGCACTGACCGGCAAGGCTCCTTACGAGCTTCTCGAAGACTTCAAGAAGCACCCGGCCGTTGCTCCGCTGATCGCGGGCGCGGAAGTGAAGGAATACGCGGCGCATCTCATCCCGGAAGGCGGCTACAACGCCGTGCCGCAGCTGTTCGGCGATGGCTGGGTGATCGTCGGCGACGCGGGCCAGTTCGTGAACGCGGTCCATCGCGAAGGCTCGAACCTCGCCATGACGACGGGCCGAATCGCGGCTGAAGCGATCTTCCAGATCAAGTCCCGCAAGGACAAGTTCTCGGCGGAGAACCTGTCCCTCTACCAGAAGATGCTCGAACAGTCCTTCGTGATGAAGGATCTCAAGAAGTACAAGCGCTTGCCCGATTTCATGCACGGCGCGCGCGATCGTCTCTTCGGCAGCTATCCCGAACTCGTGTCCAAGGCCGCGCAGAACTGGTTCCGCGTGGACGGCAAGGACAAGAAGAGCAAGGAAAAGGAAATCGTTCGTTCCTTCGTCAAGGCGCGCGGCGTGAGAGGCCTCGCGAGCGACGCTTGGAAGCTCGCAAGGTCGTGGCGCTAGGAACAGGAAAGGAACACTGGAATGGCTGACACATCAACGGTGCGCGTCGAAGAGAAGCTCTATCAGAACCGCTATCTCGTCGATGCCGGGCGCCCTCATATCGTCGTCGCGCCGCACGAGAAGCCGTCGAAGGAGCTTCTGCTCCTCGTCAAGCTTTGCCCCGCGCACTGCTACGAGGTGAACGGCAAGGGTCAGGTCGAGGTGAGCCCCGACGGTTGCCTCGAATGCGGCACCTGTCGCGTGCTGGCGGAAGGCTCGGGCGCGCTGACGTGGACCTATCCACGCGGCGGCTACGGCATTCTGTTCAAGTTCGGCTAAAGCTTTGGGAGCTAGAGGCGGCGCTTTCAGAGGGCTCTGAAAGCAGCCGGGCTTCCGGTATGCGGGGTTCGGCTTGACCGGTCTCCGCGGAATTACTTGGAAACGCGCCCGCAAAATCGATTATAATGGGGTCGCGTTCAGCGCACCGGCAGTTCAGGCTAGCCGGACAGGCGCTTGGTCGCAGATACACAAGGGGACTGATCATGGATTCCGTCGAGGAATTTCTCGCCTATTCCATCAAGCTCGAACAGGAAGCCACGCTTCGTTTCGCGCAACTCGCCGACGCCATGGACGGCGCCGGCAATCGTGAAGTGGGAAAGCTGTTCCGCCAGCTTTCGGATTATTCGCGTCTTCATATGGGCGACGCGATGGCGCGCGCCGGTTATCGCGACATTCCGAAAAAGGCGCCGGGCGATTTCGAATGGCCGGACCTCGAAAGCCCCGAAGCGGCGGCGATCTGGGGAACGGACCCGCTCATCGGGCGCGGACAGGCGCTTGAAATCGCGCTCGACGCCGAGATTCGCGGCTATCAGTTCTACAAGCATGTCTACGACACGACGACCGACCCGGAGATCAAGGTCCTCGCCAAGGAGTTTGTCGCCGAGGAGGAGGAGCACGTGGCGGAACTGAAGCGGTGGATGGCGCTGCACAAGGCGGGCGAGCAGCTTCCGCAGGAAACCAATCTCACGGCCCCGCATTGAAAACGGACGCCTCTCTCTTCATCGTGTTGAGAACGTCTGCGGTCTCACACCTCACGGGCGGGCAATGCCCGTCCTTCAGCGGGCGAGTCTGGAATTGAACAAAAAATAATTTTTGCCCTCTTTTGAGGCAATCTCTGTATTGGCCTTTGATCTAAATTGACTTTTTTGCGTTTTTTCGCGATGCGTGGGATCAGGCGAGGGCAGAATTGACTATTCTATGGGCGCGACATTGTCGCAGGTCATTGTTATAATAGCTTCAAACGTGAAACTACCAAGCAGGCTCGTGGGTTGGCCTTCGGCCCAGCCCGAGTTTGTCGGATGAGGTTATTTATGACATCTTCCGCACCGGCGGGCACCGTCACGGTTCCGGGAAGCGTGAGATACAGCGACACAGCGCTGAGCGGCATCTACGAAATCTCGAAGATCGTGACATCCCCCTCAAGCCTGAGGGTGATGCTTAACAATGTCGTCTCGGTGATGAGTTCGTTCCTCGATATGAGGCTCTCGACGCTCATGCTGCTCGACAAGGCGGGCGATCCCGAGATCAAGGTTTCGGCCTCGACGGAGCCGAGCATCGACCCCAACGAGGATGGCGACCTCCCTCTCGCTGTTATCGACCAGATCGTTGCCACCGCGTCGCCGCTGGTCGTGCAGAACTGCGCCCTTCACCCGTCGTTCGCCGGTTGGAAGCGCCTGGGCAGCGCCGGGCCGAATGTCGTGCAGACGTTCATCGGCGTTCCGATCCGCGTCGACGCCAAGGTGGTGGGCACACTCGCCATCGAACGCGTCTGGCAGGGCAGCATGGACGTGCGCATCGATCACGATGTCCGCTTCCTCACGATGGTCGCGAACCTTGTCGGCCAGGCGCTGAAGCTGCATCGCGTCGTCGCCGAGGATCGCGAACGCCTCATCCACGAACAGCACCGCCTCGCCAAGGAACTGTCGAACATCAAGGCAAAGGCGCCGCCGCCGAAGGTGACGGGCATCCTCGGCAAGAGCCGCGCGATCCGTGCGGTGACGGAGCGCATCGAACAGGTGGCGAAGTCCAACGCGCCGGTTCTCATTCGCGGCGAAACCGGCACCGGCAAGGAGCTTTTCGCCCGCGCGATCCACGAGCTTTCGCGCCGTAAGGGCAAGCCGTTCGTGAAGGTGAACTGCGCGGCGCTGCCCGAAGGCGTCATCGAGTCGGAGCTTTTCGGGCACGAGAAGGGCGCGTTCACCGGCGCTGTCGGTCTTCGCAAGGGCCGTTTCGAACTGGCGGACGGCGGCACCATTTTCCTCGACGAGATCGGCGAAATCTCGCCGTCTTTCCAGGCAAAGCTGCTCCGCATCCTTCAGGAGGGCGAGTTCGAACGCGTCGGCGGCCAGCATACGCTGAAGATCAACTTCCGCCTCGTCTGCGCCACGAACCGCGCGCTCGAACAGATGGTCGCGGACGGCAAGTTCCGCGCCGATCTTTATTACCGCATCAACGTCGTGCCGCTCATGCTGCCGCCTCTGCGCGAGCGGCAGGGCGATATCCCCGAACTTGCCCAGCACTTCCTGAACCGGTTCGCCGAAGAGAACGGCTATCAGCTTTCCTTCGGACCGGATGCGATGGAGGTTCTTTGCAAATGCTACTTCCCCGGCAATATCCGCGAACTGGAAAACTGCATCCGCCGCACCGCCGCGATGACGCTTGGCGACGAGATTCACGCGGCCGATTTCGCCTGCCAGCACGGGCATTGTCTCTCGTCGATGCTGTGGAAAGGACCGGCAAGCGGCGAGGTGACCTATGTTCCGCCCCAGCAGCATCGCTTTACCGAGGGCAACAGCAGTCAGCCGCGCGTCAGCCCGCCAGCCGCGCCGTCGCCTTATACGCCGCCACCCGCTGAATATGCGGAAAGCATGAACGGCCACTCGAACGGCGCGGCCAATGGAAACGGCGCTTCGCATAACGGGGCGGCGCATAATGGCGCCCCGCATGGCAACGGCTCGGCCGCGCATGAAGACGACGGCAGCGGCTACGCGCAACTCAGCAAGGATGCGCTCATCAACGCGCTCGAAAAGACAGGCTGGGTTCAGGCGAAGGCCGCGCGCATGCTGGGTTTGACACCGCGTCAGGTCGGCTATGCGCTGAAGAAGCACGGCATCGAGATGAAGCGCTATTGATGCAGTGGAGGAAGAATCGATGAGCGTCGCCTATGCCATCTGCGCCGTGTCGGACATCCCGAATCGCCGGGGACGCGGGTTCGAGCTTGTGCGCGTGGCCGATGGCGCGGAAAAGCCGTGGCCCATTTTCGTGGTGCGCTGGGACAAGCAGGTTTTCGCCTATGTGAACCGCTGCCCGCACAACAACGTCAATCTCGACTGGGAAACGAACCAGTTTTTTGAGCCGGGAACGAAGAATATCGTGTGCGGAAAGCATGGCTCGCTGTTCGAGCTTGCGTCCGGCAAATGCATCGACGGGCCGTGTCTCGGAAAAGACCTAGAACCGGTCGCGGTGTGCGTGCTTGATGGAGACATCTGCGTTATCGGCGTGGAGCTTGCCGAGCTGGACGACGACGAGGCGGAAGCCGCGCCGCCCGCGCTCTGAGGCCGTCCTGAGAGGGAAAATGAGCGCTGGCTTCATCGTCACCGGCACAGACACCGGCATCGGCAAGACTGTGTTCAGCGCGGCGCTTGCGGGTGCGCTCGGCGCTTACTACTGGAAGCCGGTGCAATCGGGCCTTGAAGACGAAACCGACAGCGACACCGTTCGCCGTCTCTCCGGCCTGCCGCCGACGCGCATCCTGCCCGAAGCCTACCGTCTGGCGCTCCCCGCCTCGCCGCATATCTCGGCGGCGCGCGAGGGCGTCACCATCGAAGCGTCTCGGCTCGCCGTGCCCGACGTCGACGGCCCGCTCGTCGTCGAAGGCGCGGGTGGCTTGCTCGTGCCCCTCGCACCGGGGCTTCTCACCATCGACGTTTTCGCGCGCATGGGGCTCCCCGTGATCCTCTGCGCGAGGACGGCGCTCGGCATGATCAATCACACGCTGCTCTCGCTCGAAGCACTGGCGCGGCGCGGCATGCGCGTCCACGGCGTTGCCTTTCTCGGCGATCCGGCGGATGAAGAAGAAGCGGCGGTCGCGGCTTTCAGCGGCGCGCGCCGTCTCGGGCGCTTGCCGCGCGTCGATCCGCTCGACGCCCCGACGCTCGCTCTCGCATTCCGGCAGAGTTTCGACCTCGCCGCGTTCAGGTAGGCAGCATGGGCGACATCATCTTCCTCACAGGGCCGGTCCGGAGCGGCAAGAGCCGCCGCGCGGTCGACATCGCCGAAAGCTACGGCGACCGCGTCGCGTTCGTCGCCACCTATGCGCGCGATCCCGCCGACGCCGAGATGGCCGAGCGCGTGCGCCGTCATCAGGCCGAGCGGCCCGCAACATGGCGCACGCTCGAAGCGCCGGACGACATCGCTGCGTCGCTCGCCGCTCTCGATCCCGCGCCCTCGTGTGTGCTGATCGACAGTCTTGTGACGTGGCTCGCCTTCCGCACGGGGTTTGGCGGCACAGAAGGGATGAGCGATGAGGCGATTCTCGACACGTGGAGCCGCGAGCTTGATGGGTTTCGCACCGCGCCCTGGCCGACAGTAATCATCGGCGATGAGGTGGGCTGGAGCATCGTGCCGATGGAGGCCGAGTTGCGCCGCTTCCGCGACCTCGCGGGCTTTCTCGGCCAGCGCACGGCGGCGGCGGCGAGCGAGGCGTGGCTTATGGTGGCGGGCTGCGGCGTCCGGCTGAAATAGGGCGCGTCACCGCTGGCCATCAGGCTTGCTGAGAGAAGGCGGCCCATTTCTCCGCGTCGGCCCCGACGAGCGCGGCGAGCGGCGCGCCCGAGGCGACGGTTTCGGCGACGAGCGCGGCCTTGATGGCGGGCAGAAGCCCGGCGCCTTCATAGACGAGGCCGGTATAAAGCTGCACGAGCGACGCGCCCGCGCGGATCTTCGCAACCGCCGCGTTGCCGGAATCGACGCCGCCGACGCCGATCAGCGGCAGCCGCCCGTCCGTCTCGATGAAGCAGCGCGCGAGGAAGCGCGTTGAGCGCGCGAACAGCGGCCGCCCGGAAAGCCCGCCGGCTTCGCCGCGCCGCCGGTCGGTCACGCCTTCGCGCGAAAGCGTCGTGTTGGTGAGGATCGCGCCATCGACGCCGTGGTCGAGCAGACAGCGCATCGTCGGTGCGATGTCGTCGTCGCGCAGGTCGGGCGCGAGCTTGACGAGCACCGGCACCTTGCGCGCGAGCTTCGCGCGCGCATCCATCACCGCGTCGAGCAGCGCCGCGAGTTGATCCGGCGCCTGCAAATCGCGCAGGCCCGGCGTGTTCGGCGAGGAAATGTTGATCGCGAGATATGCGGCGACCGGGCCGAAGGCAGCCACGCCCGCGACATAATCCGCGATCCGATTTTCGCTCGTCTTGTTCGCCCCGATGTTCACGCCGAGAAGCCCGCGCGGCGGATGTGCGGCGAGCCGCTTCAGGGCCGCCGCGTGGCCCTCGCTGTTGAAGCCGAAGCGGTTGATGACACCACGATCCGCGATGAGCCGGAACGAGCGCGGGCGCGGATTGCCGGGTTGCGGCTTCGGCGTGATGGTGCCCGCCTCGACGAAGCCGAAGCCGATGGCAAACAGCGGATTGTAAACCCGCGCGTCCTTGTCGTAGCCCGCCGCGACGCCGACCGGGTTCGGGAAGCGAAGGCCGAAGAGATCGACGCCGAGGCGCGGATCGTCGAGCGCGGCGCGCGGGTGCATGCCCGCTTCAAGCGCGCGCAGCGATGCCTCATGCGCCGTTTCGGGGTCGAGGAGGAATAGCCCCGCCTGCGCTGCCCGCCACAGGCTCACGACGCGAGATCCTCGGGGATGAGCGGCACGCCGTCCGGCCCGAGCGGGATGTCGGTTTCGCTTATGACGGCAGCGAACGGCAGCGGTGCGTAAAGGTGGGGGAACAGTTCGCCGCCGCGCGATGCCTCGAAACGGAGTTGGCCGGTTTCGGCGGCGTTGCTCGCGCTTGCCGCATCGAGCGCGAGCGAGGGCAGGGCGGCGAGCATGTCTGCGTCCACCGCGACGAGCAGGAGGCTCGGCACGCCCGCAAAGTAGCGACGCGCGGTTTCCGCCACCTGTGCAGCGGTCGAGAAATGAATGAAGCCGTCGCGGCGATCCACCTCCGAACCGGCGAAGATGCCGCCCGCGCGCGCGGCTTCCCATTCGCCGCGCGTCACGAGCTTGTAGATGATGCGCGGCCTGTCGCTCACCGCCGCCTCCCGTTACGCCTGCGCCGCCGCGAGCCGTTCCGCGATCAGCGCGCGCGTGTTCTCGATCCCGTACGCCTTGATGAACGAGCCGAAACGCGGCCCCGCGCTCTCGCCGAACAGAACCTCGTAGAGCGCCTTGAACCAGTCGCGCAAATTTTCGAACGGATGCGACTTGCCGACCTCGTAGACGATGCCTTGCAGCGCTTCCGCGTCGAGAGACGCATCGGCGGAGGCAAGGCGCCCGTCCAGATCGAGCATCGCGGCGCGTTCGACATCGGTCGGCGCGCGGTACACCTTGAACGGTTTCTCGCGCTCATCGAAATAGCGGATCGCGAAGCCGATGAGCCGGTCGAGTTCCGGATAATCCTCCGGGTTCGCTTCCGGCGCGTAGTTCCGCACGAACTGCCAGAGAATGTCCTTCGTGTGGGCGTTTGAAGCGCTGACGAGGTTCAGCAGAAGACTGAAACTCAAGGGCACGCCATGTTGCGGCGGCGTGCCGCCATGGATATGCCAGACGGCGTTGTCGATCTGCTTTTGCGGCGTTTCCTTGTGAAACGCGTCGAGAAGGGTGAAATATTCGTCCACCGCCTTCGGGATGACGTCGAAGTAAAGCCGCTTCGCCGTCTTCGGCTTCTGGAACATGTACAGCGCGAGGCTCTCCGGCGTGGCATAGGCCAGCCATTCCTCCACCGCGATGCCGTTGCCCTTCGACTTCGAAATCTTCTGGCCCTGATCGTCGAGGAACAGTTCGTAGTTGAAGCCCTCGGGCGGACGGCCGCCGAGCGCGCGTGCCACCTTCGACGAGAGCGTCACGCTGTCGATGAGATCCTTGCCCGCCATTTCGTAATCGACGCCCAGCGCGACCCAGCGCATGGCCCAATCGGCTTTCCACTGGCACTTCACATGCCCGCCGGTGACGGGCGTTTCGACGCGCTTGCCGGTGTCGGGGTCGGTGTAGACGATGGTGCCCGCGTCCACGTCGCGCGCCTCGATCGGCACTTGCAGCACCTTGCCCGAGTTTGGCGAGATCGGCAGGAAGGGCGAGTAGGTGGCGCGGCGATCCGGGCCGAGCGTCGGCAGGATGATGGCCATCACATCATCGTAGACGGCGAGCATCTTGAGCAACGTCTCGTCGAACATGCCGGAGCGGTAGCACTCCGTCGCGGACAGGAACTCATACTGGAAGCCGAAGCTGTCGAGAAAGCTCCGCAGCCGCGCGTTGTTATGCGCGCCGAAGCTCGAATGCGTGCCGAACGGATCAGGCACGGCGGTCAGCGGCTTTTCGAGCGCGGCCTGCAGCAGCCCCTGATTGGGCACGTTGGTCGGCACCTTGCGCAGGCCGTCCATGTCGTCGGAGAAGCAGACGAGCCGCGTCTTCACGCCGGGCTTCAGCGCTTCGAGCGCGTGCCGCACCATGGTTGTGCGCGCCACCTCGCCGAACGTGCCGACATGCGGCAGGCCAGAGGGGCCATAGCCGGTCTCGAACACGACCTCCCGCGCCGGGTCCGCCTTTTCGAGGCGTTTCAGGAGCTTGCGTGCCTCTTCGAAAGGCCAGGCCTTGGAGGTGTGCGCAAGATCGGCGAGGGTGTCGGCGGCGGTCATGGGTTCTGTGCTTATCGGTATTTGTGCATTTCGGTTGTGGCGGACTATGGAAAGCCGCGCCTATCGCGTCAACCGCCATCGCATCGAACGCACAACAACCGCCCCTCGATTGCATGCATCCGGTCCGAGGCGAGCACCGAGCTTTGCCAAAGGATTTCCGGCTTGGGGCGGCATGGCGAAATCGAGGCGCAAGCGTGCCCGTTCGATGGCCTCCAAGCGTTGAACTCGGCCGCTGGCGCGCCATCTCTAGGCCATGGCCGAGGACGCTCCCATCCGCGAAACATATGCGCCGCTCAGGCTTGAAGCGGTGCTTTACGCGTTGAGCGATCCCGTGCGGCTGCACATCGTGCGGAATCTCGCCGAGCGTGGCGAACTCGCCTGCTACGCTGCGGTGACAGGTCTCGACATTGCGAAATCCACGCAATCCCATCACTACCGCGTCCTGCGTGAGGCGGGAATCATTGCGCAGCGGAAGGAAGGCGTGTGCTTCATCACGGCGCTTCGTCGCGGAGAGATCGACGCGCGCTTTCCGGGGCTTCTCGACGCCGTGCTCAGGAACATGGACGCTTGCGCCGCCGCGCGGTCTCACGCGGAACAGTGCGGCGCGGCTCCGACCGAGGGCGAGGCTTGCGGCTGACGCAGCGGCTTTGCCTGCGCGTGGATTTTGCCGCGTGCTAGCGGATGCCGACGAGCTTGTGCATCTGCATCGAGAGCCGCCACGGCGGGTTCGCCATGCAATAGCGGATCGCCGCTTCGATATTGTCCCGATGCTGCGGGCCGTCCATCGGCTGAATGAAAAAGTGGTCGAACTTCAGCCGCTCGAAAAGCTGCGGCAGCGCGCCGGTCTGCGGATAGACGAGCTTCAGTTCGTTGCCCTCGCGCTGGGCGAGCGGCACGCCAGCCTTCGGGCTGATGCAGATCCAGTCGACGCCGCGCGGCGCGGGGCGGGTGCCGTTCGATTCGATGGCCACGGTGAAGCCGCGCTTCTTCAGCGCATCGATCATCGGGGTGTCGAGTTGAAGCGTCGGCTCGCCGCCCGTGCAAACCACATAGGGCGATGCGGTCTTGCCCTTCGTCAGCGAATTCCACATGCCGAGCACGACGTCGGCCAGTCGGTCGGCCGTCTCGAACTTGCCGCCGTTCGGTCCGTCATAGCCCACAAAATCCGTGTCGCAGAACCGGCAGAACGCCTTGCTCTTGTCCTTGTGCTGGCCGGTCCAGAGGTTGCAGCCCGCGAAGCGCAGGAAAACGGCGGCGCGGCCCACTTGCGCGCCCTCGCCTTGAAGCGTCGGAAAGATTTCCTTGACCGTGTACATGCCGCCTATTCTTGCGAAGCTGCCATATCGCGCCAGACGTAATAGCCCTTCGCGCGAAGATCACAGGCCGGACACGTCCCGCATCCATAACCCCACTCATGCCGATGATCGCGAATGCCTTTGTAACAAGTGTGTGAATGCTCCGCAACGATATCCACAAATGAATTGCCGCCGAGCGCGTGCGCCATGGACCAGGTGTCGGCCTTGGTGCGCCACATGAGCGGCGTCACGATCCGAAATTGCTCGTCCGTGCCGAGGCATATGGCGGTGGCGAGCGTCTGGAGCGTTTGGTCGCGGCAGTCGGGATAGCCGGAAAAATCGGTCTGGCACATGCCGCCGACGAGGTCGCGGATGCCGCGGCGATAGGCGAGCGCCGCCGCCAGCGTGAAGAACAGGAGATTGCGGCCCGGCACGAACGTGTTCGGCAGGCCGCTCGCGCCGAACGCGATTTCCGCATCCGACGTCAACGCCGTATCGCTCACCGCGCCGAGAACCGAGAGATCGAGCACGTGATCGGGGCCGAGCCGCGCCGCCCACTCCGGCGAGAGCGCCGCCATCGCGTCGCGCAGCTTCGGCCGACATTCAAGTTCGACGCTATGGCGCTGGCCGTAGGAAAAGCCCAGCGTTTCGACTTGCGCATAATTCGTCAACGCCCAGGCAAGACAGACGGCGGAATCCTGTCCGCCGGAGAAAAGAACAAGACTTTTCGTCGCGCTTTCGGGTGTAGCTGTCATGCGGACCGATTAAACCGCTTTAAGCGGGCGCGCGAGTCCTTTATGACAACCGCGGGATTCCAGCCGGACGCGCGTCCGCTCACGCTTTCGTTTTCACGAGGTTTACATGACCGCCATTACTGACATCATCGGCCGCGAAATTCTCGACAGCCGGGGCAATCCGACCGTCGAGGTGGACGTGGTGCTCGAAGACGGCGCCGTTGGCCGCGCGGCCGTGCCGTCGGGCGCGTCGACCGGCGCTCATGAGGCGAACGAGAAGCGCGACGGCGGCGACCGTTATCTCGGCAAGGGCGTGCTTCAGGCCGTCGACGCGGTGAACGGCGAAATCTTCGACGCGCTTCAGGGCTTCGACGCGGAAGACCAGCGCCGTATCGATCAAATGCTGATCGACCTCGACGGCACGGAAAACAAGAGCCGCCTCGGCGCGAACGCCATCCTCGGCGTATCGCTTGCTGTGGCGAAGGCGGCCAGCATCGCGGCGGACGCGCCTCTCTATCGCTATCTCGGCGGCGTCAACGCCCGCGTGCTGCCGGTGCCGATGATGAACATCATCAATGGCGGCGCGCATGCCGACAACCCGATCGACTTCCAGGAATTCATGATTTCGCCGCTCGGCGCGCCGACGCTTGCGGAAGCCGTGCGCTGGGGCGCCGAGGTTTTCCACACGCTGAAGAAGCTTCTGAAGGACGGCGGCCACAGCACCAACGTCGGCGACGAAGGCGGCTTCGCGCCGAACCTGAAATCGGCCGACGAGGCGCTGACCTTCGTGATGCGCGCCATCGAGAAGGCGGGCTACAAGCCGGGCGAGGATATCGCCATCGCGCTCGATCCGGCCTCGACCGAATTCTACAAGAACGGCAAGTATGAGCTTGAGGGCGAGGGCAAGAGCCTCGATGCGGGCCAGATGGTGGCGCTCTATCGCGACCTCGTCTCGCGCTATCCGATCATCTCCATCGAGGACGGCATGGCCGAGGACGATTGGGAGGGCTGGAAGGCGCTCACGGACGAAATCGGCGGGAAGGTCAACCTCGTCGGCGACGACCTGTACGTGACGAACCCGAAGCGTTTGCGCGAGGGCATCGCGATGGGCGCGGGCAATGCGATCCTCGTGAAGGTGAACCAGATCGGCACGCTCTCCGAAGCGCTCGACGCCGTGGACATCGCGCAGCGCGCGAGCTTCAAGGCGGTCATCTCGCACCGCTCCGGCGAGACCGAGGACTCGATCATCGCCGACATCGCGGTCGCCACGAATGCGGGCCAGATCAAGACCGGCTCGCTGTCGCGCTCGGACCGCATTGCGAAATACAACCAGCTCATCCGCATCGAGGAAGAGCTTGGCGATACCGCAGTTTTCGCGGGGCGGAGCATCCTGCGCGGCGCGCATTAAGTCTATAACCGCGCTCGAAGTGATATTCCAAGCAGACCTCGCGTTGATTCGCGAGGCCCGCGAGACGCGAAAAAGGCGACCGATTGGCCGCCTTTTTATTTACTTCGTCTTCTTCTCGGAGGACTTCGGTTCTGCTTTTGTCGGCTCTGGAGCTGTGGCTGCGGCCGGGGCCTCGCCAGCATCGTTGCCCGACGCTGGCTCGCCCTTGCCGTCGCCCTGCTCGGGGCCGTCCTCGCCCGGCTGCTTGGCGTCGAAGCACGCGTAATATTTCGGCGCGTCGCTTTCCTTCGCCGCGCAATCGACAATCGGCTTCAGATCCGCGACACCGTCGTAATAGATGTAGGTGGTGATCGCGTAGCGAACCTCGCCGCTGGGGTCGGAGCCGTAGCGGTCCATCTTCCCCTTCATGTTCGGTTCGATTTCGATCAGCGCGTCGCGCAGCGCATCGCCCTCGATGAAATTGTCGGGCAACTGGTCGAAGGGGCCGTCGAAATAGTTGTTGAGCTGCGTATTGCCCATGAAGACGCCGATGAGGATGCGGCGGTCGGCGAGCTTGTCCTTGTAGAAGGCGAAACTCGTCCGGTGGCCGACTGTAACGCCCGGCATGGTCGTGTCTTCATATTGATCGACCTTCGGCATGTCGTTCAGCACGTAGAGGAACGTCTTCGACGGCTTGTTGAACACCAGCTCGAACTTCACGCCGGACTCGTCCCAGATCGGGCCGATATAGGTTTCGTCGTCGCGAACCGCGCCCGGCGCCGGTTTTGTCTTCGACAAGTCCGGCAGTTCGAAGGCGACCGTCTTGCCTTTGAACGTCACCGTGTAATGCAGCTTGTCGATCTGCTTCACGTCGACGCCGTCTTCCGTGCCGAGCTTCTTGTAGGCGGGATCGAGCGGCTTCCGCCAGAAGGCATACTCAGGGAAATAGGCGAAGTGCACCTTCCCGTCGAACTGGTCCCATGCGTCGAGGCGGATGTTGCCCGCGTAGACCATGCCTTTGTAGGGAAACGTGAAATAATAATAGCTCTCGGTCGGGTATACGACCGCCTTCTCGGGCAGCGCTTCGAACACGGCCGCGAACACGGCATCGGGATTGGCCATGTCGATCTCCGGCGTCTGCCGCGTCAGATCCTCTATGACCTGCTGGTTCGTGCGGAGCTTGAGTGTGGCCTTATCAGCGGCGGCCAGAGGCGACACAACAAAAAGTGTTGGGATAACGATGGCAATAGTTCGGGTAAGGGAGCGTCGGGAAACCGTCATGATGAAGCATCTCTTTGTCTTTCTCGGCACTACGGGGCTAACAAAGCAATGAGGCGAGGTAAAGCGCGACGGAAAATCTGTCGTAAAATTAATGTTAATGGACCCATAGATCTGAGCGTTGGTTTTCCGTATGCTCACCAACGTAACCAACACGAGAGGGTTTTTCTCATGAAGGCATTTGCATTCGCCGCCGTCATCACGTTCGGCGCTCTGTTTGGACTTTCGGCCCAGGCCGCGCCGGCCTCGTCCGTGGCTCCGGTGCTTCAGGCTGAAGCAGCCGTGGCGGGGGCGACGGTGAAGGTTCAGCACCGGCGCTGGGGTTCGCGCGGCTATCACCGGCGCGACCGCAGCCATTGGCGCCACGGTTCGCGCGGTCCGCGTTGGGGCGGCCGCGGCTTCCACAATCGCGCGCGTAGCCACTGGCGCTGGGGATCGCGCCGCTAATCACGGCGAACGTCTCCTTCAGCCAATGCGTTCAACAGGCGCATTGGCATGTTCGATAACCTGCGGTCCGGTTTCGGCTGGACCGCAGGTTTTATTTTGCGTTTGCTCCAATTTTGGTGGCTTCAAGGTGCTTCCGTGACCGGAATCGCCGCTTTTCATAAAAAAAATGTCATGTTTTAGGGGCTGGACTTCTTTTTTGCATGCCATATACTCAGTGTGCCGAGGAAAGGAGCGTTCAGATAAGGTCTGATCAAATGAAAAAGTATCTCGTTGCGATTGCAGTCGCATGCACGGCTCTGTTCGGAGCTTCGGTGCAGGCTGCTCCCGTTTCTTCTCAAGCCTCGGTCATTCAGAGCGAAGTGGCGAAAGCCGACGCGGTGGTGAAGGTTCAGCACTGGCGTTGGGGTTCCGGCGGCTGGCATAACCGCTCCCGCAGCCATTGGCGCTGGGGCTCGCGCGGTCGCGGCTGGCGTCCGGGTTGGGGTCCGCGCCCGAATTGGGGCCACAACCGTCGTCGCAGCCATTGGCGCTGGGGCTCGCGCTGGTAGGCGCCTTCTAACCGCTTCGAACGGCCCTTTCGGGGGCCGTTTTCTGTTTTAAGACAGGAGTCGCGTTGACGGAGCGGGTCTCCCCCGCGCAGCAATCGGCGCCCTGTCCAGGCGATATCCCCGCACTTGTCAACCGGCGGTAGAGGGGCGTTTGACAGCGAACGGCACTTGTGCAAGCTGACGTCAAGGCTTGTGCGCGGCCTTGTTGCTGCGCCCCATTATCGCGCGGTTACATGTCGAACAGTCGCCCACAGGATCGCCCGATCCACAAAAACTCCCTCTGGCTCATACGCCAGCTCTGGTCCGATCATATCAGGATCTACCTGTGGCGGCTCATCGGCGCCTTCATCCTGATTTCGATCCTCGCGGGCGTCACCGGCCTCTATCCGATCGTCATCAAATATTCCTACGACCTGCTTGCGAAGGGCGAGATGAGCTATCTCTGGCTCATCATGCTAACCATGGTGGGGGTGACGGCGCTCAAGGGGATGCTCGATTATTTTCAGGCGGTGTATACGAACCGAATCAGCATCACGCTTGGCCTCAACATGCAGAAGCGCCTCTATGCGCACCTCATGCGGTCCGACTTCGCGCGGCTGACCAAGGAGCCCCCCGGCAATCTCGTCACGCGCATCAATGGCGACCTCGGCCAGGTTCAAGGCGCGATCATGACGGTGTTCACGGTTGCGATCCGCGATGTGCTGACCGTCTTCTCGCTCGTCTGTTCGATGCTCTATCTCGACTGGGTGATGACGCTCGTCATCCTGCTGTTCTACCCTCTGGCCGCTTTTCCCATCGCTCAGGTCGGGCGCATCGTGCGGAAATATTCCTCGCACGGCTGGGCGCAGATCGGCAACACGACGGCCGTCCTGGTCGAGCATCTGTCATCGCAGCGGCTGATCAAGACTTACCGCCTCGAACAGTACTCCTTCGATCGCGTCAGCGAGCAGCTCGAAAAAGCGGTGGAGTTTCAGCGCAAGACCGTTCGCGTCAAGGCGGCGCTGAACCCGACGCTTGAAGTCTTCGGTGGCATCGCCGTCGCGGGCGTCGTCGGGCTCGCCGCCTACCGCATCTCGCAGGATTCGAAGACTGTCGGCGATTTCACCGGGTTTATCGCGGCGCTTCTCATGGCGGCGCAACCGATCCGCTCCTTCGGCAACCTGAACAACCGCATTCAGGAAGGGCTGGCGGCTGCCGAGCGCTACTATGGTGTGCTGAACGAGAAGCCGAGCGTGGTCTCGTCGCCGGACGCAAAGCCGTTGACGCTGACTGGCGGCGGCAGGATCGTCTTCGACGATGTTTCATTCTCTTACAATGACGACGGCCGCAACGCCGTGCGCGATTTCTCGCTGACGGTTGAACCCGACACGACCGTAGCGCTCGTCGGCAAGAGCGGTGCCGGCAAGTCGACGATTTTCAATCTCGTCCCGCGCCTTTACGATCCGCAACTCGGCCGCATCACGATCGATGGCCAGAACCTCCGCGATATCACCGTCGAATCGCTGCGCGATCAGATGGCGCTGGTGAGCCAGGACATCACCCTCTTCGACGACACGGTCGCGGCAAACATTGCACTCGGCAGGCTCGATGCCACGCGTGACGACATCGTCGCCGCCGCGAAGGCTGCCCACGCTCACGACTTCATCGAGGACCTGCCTGAAGGTTACGACACGCGTCTGGGCGACCGGGGCCTGCGGCTGTCCGGGGGGCAGCGTCAGCGCTTGGCGCTCGCCCGTGCAATTCTCCGCGACGCGCCAATCCTGCTCCTCGACGAAGCGACGAGCGCCCTCGATGCGGAGTCCGAGCGTCTGGTGCAGGAGGCTCTCGCAAAGTTCAGCGAGTCGCGCACCACCCTCGTCATCGCGCATCGGCTTTCGACCGTGAAGAACGCGGATCTGATCTGCGTGATGGAGGATGGCTGCATCGTCGAAAAGGGTTCGCATGCCGAACTTCTGGCGCAGGACGGCGCCTATGCGCAGTTCTGCAAGTCGCAGATGCTTACTCCCGAGGATCAGGACCATGCGAAGCGCACCGCGGCACAGGCCGAGAAGCAGGAAAAGGCTGCCGAAGTGAGCGCGGCCTGATCGCCGCTCGAACCGTGCCCACCCCGCTGCCTGCTATTCCCGCTGAAGCGCGCGGTTGACGACAAGGTTCGCCCAGTTGCTCGGCTTGAAGCCGCGCTTGATCTCGCCCGGATCGTAGCGCGTCTCGACCCACTCGAAGAAGGTCATCGGCTCTTCCGTATTGTCGGCCAGGTAGCGCTCGAAGAGATAATCGAGGACGCCGGTCTCGGAACTGCGGATGTGACCGAACTTGAGGCTAAGTTGTTTCGCGGCCTGCTCGATGGGCTGGCCCTCCTTCATATACATCAGCAGCGCGCTCATCATTCCGGCGCGGTCCGCGCCCGACTTGCAATGAAACAGCACCGGATATTCGATCTCGTCGAAAAGCGCGCGCGCTTGCCGGATGACATCGGCACGCGGAACCATTCGCGACTGAAGCGGGAAGTTGATCAGCCGGATGCCGTGGCGCTCGCAGGCCTCCGCCTCAAGCCGGTAGCTGCCGCAATCGCGCTCTCCGCGCAGGTTGACGACCGTCTTGATGCCGCGCTTCGCCAGCCACGCGACATGCGCCGGACTCGGCTGCGCCGAACGCCACACTCCCGGCGCGATCTGATGCCGGTTGGAATAGACCGAGCGGAAAAAATGATGGTCCATGAAGAACAGATCGAAATAGTCGAGCACCTTGTTCGCTCGACGCCTGGTCCGTTCGGGCGCTCGCTCGTCGAGCTTATGCCGCCAACGGCGGTAGCTGCCGCCCACTGCCTTGGAGTAGGGCTTCAGGAAGCGCTTGGCTGATCGAAACGGATTGAAGGTCATGCAACCTGTGACGTTGGAATTGGCTTCGATCGTTTGATATACCCCGCTTCCGGGCCGACCTCCAAGCGCCAAAATTGATCGCCACACCGGGCCGTAACCTCGAACCAGTCTTCCGAGCGGAAGTAGACATGTGTTTGATTCCACACAGACGTAAACTTGAGTTCTTTGGCGTGTTGATATAGGGACGCTGCACACTCACGGAATATGCCGGAGAGATACTGCCCCATGCTCGATGAAGCGGCGCACTCGATAGAAGGCACGGCGCGCGTGCCGCCCGTCCGAATCGGCGCGCTGACGCTCGAAAAGCCGGTCATCCTTGCGCCGATGTCGGGTGTCACCGACAGGCCGTTCCGGCGCATCGTGCGGAAATTCGGCGCCGATCTCGTCGTCACCGAGATGCTCGCCAGCAAGGCCGTCGTGCGCCAGCACAGGAAGACGCTTCGCATGTCGGAGCGCGAAGACGACGGTGGCCTCATGGCGGTTCAACTTGCCGGCCGCGATCCCGCGATCATGGCCGACGCCGCGCGTCTCGCGGAGGATGGCGGCGCCGACATCATCGACCTCAATTTCGGCTGCCCGGTGAAGAAGGTGGTCAAGGATCTGGTCGGCTCGGCGCTGATGCGCGACGAAGTTCACGCCGCAAAAATCTTCGAAGCGGTGGCGAAAGCGGTGAGGGTGCCGGTCACGCTCAAGATGCGCACTGGCTGGAGCGCGGACCAGCTCAACGCGCCCCGCCTCGCCCGAATCGCGGAAGACTGCGGAATCGTCATGGTGACGGTGCATGGCCGAACGCGATGCCAGTTCTACGGCGGCGAAGCCGACTGGGGCTTCGTGCGGCGCGTCAAGGAAGCCGTTTCCATCCCCGTCATCGTCAACGGCGACATCGTCACTCCCGACGACGCGGCGCGCGCGCTGGCGGCGTCCGGAGCCGATGGCGTGATGATCGGGCGCGGCGCTTACGGACGCCCGTGGATCATCGCACAGGTGGCGGCGGCCCTTCGCGGCGAAACCGGCACGGGCGAGCCTTCGTTGCGCACCCGCGCCGATACGATGGCGGAGCATTTCGAGGCGATGGTCGACTATTACGGCGAGCGGACAGGCGTGCCCATCGCGCGCAAGCATCTCGGCTGGTACAGCGCGGGGCTGCCGGGAGCGAGCGGGTTTCGGGACGCAATCAACGGGGCGGAGGGGGCGGCGGAAGTGCGACGGCAGATGCGCGCGTTGTGGGAGCCGCTCCTGTGAGAGCGTGCTACGGCTGATAGCGATTTCCGACGTTCAGGAAAACTGGAGCGGGCGAGGCGATTCGAACGCCCGACCCTAACCTTGGCAAGGTTATGCTCTACCCCTGAGCTACGCCCGCTCTGGCGATGCGGCAACGTCCTGAACGTCGCCGCCGGGTCCGTGTCTTATAAGCAAAGCCTGACGGAATGCGAGCCGAAATTTACATCCGCGTTGTTTCCGGTCGAGGCGCCGTAAGTTGCGGCGCGCCGTCGTTCAGCCGCGTCCCGTGAGCCAGTTCATGAAGCCCCGGCGCGGCGCGCGCTCGACGGGCAACCCCGCCTGTTTCCAGGCCTCGATGCCGCCATCGAGGTTGTAGACGACGGAATGGGCGGAAAGCTCGGCCGCCAGCCTCTCGCAGGCTTTTCCCCCGCGCCCGCCGAGCTTGCACATGATGACGAGCTTCTTCCCTGCGTAATCGGGCAGTTCCGCGCAGCAGACCGTCCCCAGCGGAACGAGCGTTGCGCCCGCGACGTGCTCCGCCGCGTATTCCTGCGGCTCCCGCACGTCGACGAGGACGGCATCGCCGCGTTCCAGCCAGGTCTTCAGCGCAGCGGGTTTGACGGGTTGGATCGGCATGGGATTTCCTTAAGCTTGTTCTAATGTTTTCACGGTCGGCAGTAGATGAGATAGAGCGTCGAGAGCAGCGCGTGAACCTCCATGCTGCACAGCCGGTAATACACCATTTGCCCCCGTTTTTCGGCGGCGACCACGCCGGACTCGCGTAGCCTGGCAAGATGCTGAGAAACGGCCGATTGCGACAGGTTGATCGTTTCGCAAAGCTCGCCGACCGACTTCTCCCCGCCGATGAGCTGGCAGAGAATGAGCAGACGATGCGCATTGGCGAGTTGCTTCAGCATCTCCGCCGCCGCTTCGGCATGGCCTTTCATGGCGTCCGCCGCTGCCGGGACAGGGGAATTCTCTGGCTTCATCTTGACACCATATTAGCGTCCTCTAATATACGATCAACACGATGCCACACAAGCCCCAAGAGGCCCTCATGGAAAAGAATTACGCCGACATCACGCGCGCCATCTCCACCAACATGAAGGAACTGCGCAAGGGCATCCCCGAGACGATGCAAGGCTTCAGCGCGCTTGCGGCCGCCGCCACCAAGGACGGCGCGCTCGACAAGAAGACCAAGGAACTCATCGCGCTTGCCCTCGGCGTCGCGGCGCGCTGCGACGGCTGTATCGGCTTTCACACCGAGGCGCTCGTCAGGCTGGGCGCCTCCCGCGAAGAGGTGCTGGAAGTGCTGGGCATGGCCGTCTACATGGGCGGCGGCCCCTCGCTCATGTACGCTGCGGACGCCATCGGCGCTTACGACCAGTACGCAGGAAAGCGCGCCGCCTGAGCGGCAAGTGTTTCGCCTCACGCCGCCGCAATCGCAGGCTTTCCACACCCTCTGAGATTGGCGGGGGACGGCGGCAAAAGGGGCTTGCATCGCCGTCGGCTTTGCGTAATAAGACACGGACCCGGCGGCGGCGTCCTTCAGGATGTTGCCGCATCGCCAGAGCGGGCGTAGCTCAGGGGTAGAGCATAACCTTGCCAAGGTTAGGGTCGGGCGTTCGAATCGCCTCGCCCGCTCCAATTTTCAAAGACACTACGCGTATCCCTTGATCGGAAAGCTTGCTGCTTCCGGCGCGTGATCGCGCGTGCCCGCCGCTCGACTTGGCTATCGGTCTCCAGCTTCGCCGCCGCTTCCCGGTAGCGGGCGGATTCGCAAGCAGGAAAGGCCGGAGTGCGCCCCGGCCTTCTGCAATTCAGCGCCGCTAGAGCCCGTTGCGATCTGACCGAATCGCAATCAGATCGGATCCGGCCACTAGAAGCCCCCGAAGAACGACGGGAAGCCTCCGCCCCCGCCGCGCGACCAGCCACCGCCGCCGCCATGCCGGCGCGGACGCGGATTACCCCAGAAGTCGGTCTCGCCACTGCGACGCACCCAGCCGCGGCTCGGCGCGCGCTTGCGGATTGCCATGCTGCCCTGCGGTTCGCCGCTCATGAGCACAACGAAATCGGTGTCCTTGCCGGTTTCGACGCTCGGAGCTTCATCGGTGATGATGAGCGACGATCCCGGCAGCACCACCGCCGAAATCTTGTCGAGCGCTTCCTGCTGCACCGTCAGCCGGTCGAGAGCCGCTGTCGCGGCCGCGACGTCGGTCGCTTGCGGAGGCGCCGGGGGCTGCTTCTTCTTCGAAGCCGGTTGCTTCTGCTTCACGTAAGGCTCGACGTTCAGCGCATCCTTATACAACGAAACGACATTCCAGTTCAGCGCGCCGGAACGCGATGTGTCGACCGCCGTGTAGACGAAAGACCCGATAGGCTTGTCGTCATCGCGGATCGAGACCGGCCCCTCGTAAATCGGCTGGTTTGCCTTGCGGATATAAAGCCGATGCGTCTTGCGGCTGATGAGCACCGAAACCGGCGCGGTGTTGAGTTCAGCCTCCTCGGCGGCATCCTGCGCCGCGATCTTCGCATCTTCGGCCGCCTCGGCCTCCTGCCTTGCCGTCGCTGCCGCCGTGGTCTTTGCTTCGGCCTGGATCTTCGCCTGCTCAAGCTTCTCGCGCGCGGAGGCGAGTTTCGCCGTGGCCAGTTCCTTCGCCTTCGCCGCCCTTTCCGCCTTCGCGTCCGTGTCGGCGGCCTCGATCAGCTTCGCCGCCGCCGCGAGACTCGCCTCGGCCTTCGCGACATCGCGCTCTGCCGCCGCGACCACCCTCAGCGCGGGAGCGGCTTCGGCGGCTTTCCTCTGCGCGATCTTTTTCAGTTCCTTCTCGCGCCTGGCGGCGGCTTCGGCTTCGCCCGTCTTCGCCATGGCGGTAAGGCGCAGCCGCTGCAACAGGTCGGAGCCGTTATCGCGCCCGACGCTCACGGGAATGCCGAGGATCGAGGTTTCACCGTCATTTCCGTCCGCCATTTCCCGCGGCCCGAACAGAAAGGGCTGTGCGATGGGAGCGGGCTCGATGTCCTCGCGCGCCACGATCACGCGCATGCCCATGTTCGTCAGGCCGAACAGACGCCGGGCGAACGAGCCCGGCAGCCGGATGCAGCCATGGCTTGCGGCATAGCCCGGCAGAACGCCCTCATGCAGGGCGATGCCTGTCCAGAGAATGCGCTGCATATAGGGCATCGACGCATCGTCATAGAGATTGGAGTGATGCTGTTCCTTTTTCTGCACGATGCTGTAAATGCCGGGCGGCGTCTCATAGCCGGTCGCGCCGCTCGATACGGGCGACTCCAGCATCTTGCCGCGCGCGTCATAGACGGTGATGCGCTGCTCTTTCAGGCCGACGATGGCGAGCACGGGCGCCGGTCCGAACCTGGGCCGCGTATAGTCGTCGTCCATGTAGCGGTTCGAACGGGCGTCGGCGGGCGTCGGCGCGGGAGCGGTCAATCCCGCCACCACGAGAACCGCGAACGCGCAGGACGTGATGAGCTTGAATTTCATGTCGTGGCCCTCAAAAATGCATCACATCGGCCTCGCGACGCGAAACCCGAACGAATTGAGACGAATGGTTCCGGGCGTCGCATACCGATACGCCGAACGCAAAAGGCGGGGGTGATAGTTCCATGAGCCGCCCCGCAAAATGCGAAGCTCGCAGGCCGCATCTTGAACGGCCGTGCCGTCGGTCGGCGCGCCTTCATAGGTCGGGCGATAGCAATCCTCGACCCATTCCCACGTGTTGCCGTGCATGTCGTGAAGACCGAAGGCATTCCTCGGGAACGAGCCGACATTGGTCGTCTTCTGTCTGTAGCCGCCCTGCTGGCCACCGGGGTACACGAAATTCGCGTCGTAGTTCGCCTGGCGGTAGCTGATGGTTCGCCCCGTGGAGAAGGGCAGCGTGCGCTCCGCGACGGTTGTCTGGCCGCGCGCGGCGTATTCCCATTCGGCTTCCGTGAGGAGACGATAGGGCTGGCCCGTCTTCCGTGCGAGCCACGCGACATAGGCTTGCGCGTCGTCCCACGACACGTTGATCGCGGGCTTGCGGCCGCGTCCCCATCCCTCGTCCGCGGGCTTGTAGGCGCAGCCGCCATCCGCCACGCAGGCGTCATATTCGGCGAAGGTCACTTCGTATTTGCCCGCCGCGAAGGCCGGAACCGCAACACGGTGCTGCGGCCCCTCGTCCCGGTTGCGACCGCGCTCGGTTTCGGGCGACCCCATAAGGAACTCGCCGGCGGGCACGGGCGCCATTTCAGGGCAGTTCGGGCAGTCGCGGAAGGTTTTTGCAGCGTCATCGCGCGGGGCGCGCCGCTGCGCGTCGGCGCTTTGCGGCATGAACAGAAGAACGAGCACAACGAGAAATGCGCCAATCATGGGATGCTTCCAATCGATACACTGCCCCACGTCTAACCCACCCATCGTTACCACAGTGCTGAGATCGAACGCGAAGGAGGCTCCCACAGCGGCCCGGCCATGGGGCCGCCCCGTTTTTTGCACGTCATGACTAAAACTTTGCTTTCCTATCCGATCAACAAATAGGAATAAAAACCGATCGCCCGGAAGCAAAAAAATCGTTACACGTCCTATAATTGCATAGGCTCGACAGATCGCCTTCCGGCTGCATCGGAGAAGCTCGCGCGCCAGCGGGATAGATACCCAAAAGCTGTTATCAATCGAAAGGTTGTGACGAAAAAGGTTCGGCATGAGGCGCCAGCGCGCTTGTGTGCCCGGTTCGCGGGCGCTAACGTCCTGACCCAAAGCGTTCCGGCGTGCGAGACCGGGCCGCGTCTCCATCTCATCAGAAGATCGACATGTCCGTTTCCAAAAACACGTCGCCGACGCGACCGAAAGCCGTTTCCGAGAGCCAGTCCGGCGAACATCGCCATGCCACGCCGGTTGCCGCGCCGCCGAAATTCACCCGGCAGGAAGCGCTCCAGTTCCACGCAGAAGGCAAGCCCGGCAAGCTCGAAATCGTGCCGACCAAGCCCATGGCCACGCAGCGCGATCTTTCGCTCGCCTATTCGCCGGGCGTGGCCGTGCCGGTGGAGGCCATCGCCGAAAATCCGCGCCTCGCCTATGATTACACGGCGAAAGGCAACCTCGTCGCCGTCATCTCGAACGGCACCGCGATCCTCGGCCTCGGCAATCTCGGCGCGCTCGCGTCGAAGCCGGTGATGGAAGGCAAGGCGGTGCTTTTCAAGCGCTTCGCCGACGTCGACGCCATCGACCTCGAAGTCGATACGCAGGACGTTGACGCTTTCATCAACGCGGTGCGCTATCTCGGGCCGTCCTTCGGCGGCATCAACCTCGAAGACATCAAGGCGCCCGACTGCTTCATCATCGAACAGCGCCTGCGCGAACTGATGGACATCCCCGTTTTCCACGACGACCAGCACGGCACCGCGATCATCGCGGCGGCGGGGCTCATCAACGCCGTTCACCTCACGGGCCGCGAGATGGCCGACGTGAAACTCGTCGTCAACGGCGCGGGTTCGGCGGGCATCGCGTGTCTCGAACTGATGAAGGCGATGGGCATACGCCACGAAAATTCCACGCTGTGCGACACGTCGGGCGTGATCTATCGCGGCCGCGAGAAGGGCATGAATCAGTGGAAGTCGGCGCATGCCATCGACACGAAAGCGCGCACGCTCGCCGATGCGATCGAGGGCGCGGACGTGTTCTTCGGCCTCTCGGCGGCCGGAGCGCTGACCAAAGACATGGTCGCCTCGATGGCCGACAAACCCATCATCTTCGCGATGGCGAACCCGGACCCGGAAATTACCCCGGAAGAGGTGGCCGAAGTGCGCAGCGATGCCATCGTCGCGACGGGCCGCTCCGACTATCCGAACCAGGTCAACAACGTGCTGGGCTTCCCCTACATCTTCCGGGGCGCGCTCGACGTGCAGGCGAGCACCATCAACGAGCCGATGAAGATCGCGGCGGCCAATGCGCTCGCCGAACTCGCCCGTGCCGACGTGCCCGATGCCGTGGCGAAGGTCTACGGGCGGCGGCTCCGCTACGGCCCGGACTATATCATCCCGGCGCCGTTCGACCCGCGCCTTATCACCGCGATCCCGTCCGCCGTGGCGAAAGCAGCGATGGATTCCGGCGTTGCGCGGCGCCCCATCGTCGACATGGACGGCTACAGGGTGCGCCTTTCAGCCCGGCTCGATCCGGCGGCGGGCTTCATCAACTCGATCTACGATGCGCTGCGTCTGCGCCCGAAGCGCGTCGTCTTCGCCGAGGGCGAGGAAGAACAGGTCATCCGCGCCGCAAGCTCGTTCGCGAACCAGAAGCTCGGAACGCCGATCCTCATCGGCCGGGAGGCGCAGATCCGGCAGGCGTTCTTCATGGCGGGCGTGAACAACGTCGAGAGCTTCGAGCAGCACAACATCGCGACATCGGAGCACAACCAGCAATACGCGGAATTCCTGTATCAGCGGCTCCAGCGCAAGGGCTATCTCTACCGCGATTGCCTGCGCCTCGTGCACAACGAGCGCAACGTCTTCGCCGCCTGCATGGTCGCGATGGGCCACGCCGACGCGATGGTGACGGGTGTCACGCGCAACTGGTCGACCGCGCTTCAGGACGTTCGCCGCGTGCTCGATCCGATGCCGGGCCGCCGCGTGATCGGCGTTTCGGTCATCGTGAGCCGTGGCAAGGTGGTGCTCATCGCGGACACATCGGTGCATGACATGCCGAACGCGCAGGAGCTTGCAGACATCGCGGTGGAAGCAGCGGGCGTGGCCAGCCGCTTCGGCATGACGCCGCGCGTCGCCATGCTCGCCGCGACGACTTTCGGCAACCCGCAGAGCGACCGCTCTGATCAGCTTCGCGGCGCGGTGAAGCTGCTCGACGAGCGCGGCGTCGACTTCGAGTATGACGGCGAGATGGCGGCGGACGTGGCCCTGAACCGCCGGGCGATGTCGCTCTATCCGTTCTGCCGCCTGTCGGATACGGCGAACGTACTCATCATGCCCGCCTTCCACGCGGCGAGCATCGCGACGAAGATGCTTCAGGAGCTTGGCGGCGGGATCGTGATCGGCCCGATGCTGGTCGGCCTGTCGAAGCCGGTGCAGATCGCCTCGCTCGGTTCGTCGGACAACGACCTCGTCAATATGGCGGCGCTTGCGGCCTTCGATGTCACGGGCTGACGATGCAAAAAACCCGTCGCCCTTGCAGGCGGCGGGTGCGATTGTCGGAAGAAAGTTCGACGCGATCAGTCGTCGCGATAGATGCGCTCACGGCGCTCGTGCCGCTCCTGCGCTTCGAGGCTCAACGTCGCAACCGGGCGCGCGTCAAGGCGCTTCACGCCGATAGGCTCACCCGTCTCATCGCAATAGCCGTAGGAGCCGTCATCGATCCGGCTCAACGCCGCATCGATCTTGGAGATGAGTTTCCGCTGACGGTCCCGCGCGCGAAGTTCGATCCCGCGATCGGATTCATGGCTCGCACGGTCGGTTACGTCGGGATGCTGGGTAGAATCCTGAAGAAAATCGAGCGTTTCTCTGCTTTCGCGAAGAATCTCGTCTCGCCAATCCAGAAGTTTCTTCCGAAAATAAGCGCGCTGGCGCTCATTCATGAAAGGTTCGTCTTCAGTTGGCCGGTAGTCCGGAGGCAGATCGACTGCTCCCATGTCGCCCCCTATCGCACGAATGCCTGCCTGGTCCGGCAGGTTCTTGAAGACGCCAAAAACTTGTAATCGCGATGATTGCAGCCCTTATGACGTTCAACGCGTCGCAAGTCAAGATCGCAGCACCGGCGCGAAGGCCCGATACACTTCGCCCGCATCTTGCCACAGTTGTTTGATCAACCGACACCTATCAGAAGTTGGGCGTCCACATTTGCCGGCCACGGCGCGTGGCAGATATTGCTCCGGGAACCCGCCCTTCGCCGCGCCAAAAGGACGGATACGCCCGCGCTCATATGGTAACCAAACTCGCAATACGCAATCTCGTTCACGATCGAGCTCGCTTTCTCGTGACGCTCATCGGCATCCTTTTTGCTGTCGTCCTGCTGGCGGTTCAGCTCGGGCTGTATCTCGGCGCGCGCAAGATGATCGTCGACACCATCGACCACGCGGGCGGCGACATCTGGATAGCCGCCTACGGTTCGAACAGCTTCGAGCAGGCGACGATCCTTCACGGGCGCGAGCGCTTCGCGGCGCTCTCGGTTCCCGGCGTCAGCGCCGTCGAGCCGCTCGTCGCCTCGTTTGCGCCGTGGACGAGAGGCGACACCAGCACCACGAGCGTGGTCGTTGTCGGCGCCGACAACGGCACCCTGTCGCCGTGGAACGTGGTTGAAGGCAGCGTGTCCGCGCTCTCGCCCGACGGCGTCGCGGTCGACCGCACTTATGCAGATACGCTCGGCATTTCGGGGATCGGCGCGGTCGCCGAGATCAATGGCCAGCGCCTTCGCGTCGATGCGTTGACGGACGGCATCCGCTCATTCACCACCTCGCCCTACATCTTCATGTCGCTCGCGAAGGCGCGGGAGCTTCTCTCCGTGCCGTCGGATCAGGCGACGTTCTATCTCGTGAAGGTGCAGCCGGGCGTCGACGTTTCCGGCGTCAAGCATGCGCTCGAAAAGAAGCTTCCCGGCACCTCCATCTTCACCAATGCGGAATTCCGCCAGACGAACCTCGACTACTGGCTGTTCGGTACCGGGGCGGGCGTCGCGCTCCTGGGCGGCGCGGTGCTCGGCCTGATCATCGGCACGGTCGTCGTCGCGCAGACGCTCTATTCCAGCACCAAGGACCACCTCGCGGAGTTCGCCACGCTGCGCGCGCTCGGCTCGTCGTCCTTCTACATTCACAAGGTCATCCTCACACAGGCGACCGTCAGTGCGTTCCTGGGCTACGGGCTCGGCATCGCGGTCTCGTTCGCGGTCGCGCAGGCGAGTCTCCACACGCCGATGCCGATCATGCTGACGCCGCAGCTCGCCGCGATGCTGCTCGTCGTGACCGTCGTCATGTGCGCGGTGTCGGCCCTTTCCTCAATTTTCAAGGTGACGAAGATCGATCCCGCCATGGTGTTTGCACGATGAGAGCGTTTCCCATTCTCGAAGCCCGTCAGATCGTGAAGGAACTCGGTCAGGGCGAGGGCAAGGTGCAGGCGCTGAAGAGCGTCGACCTCGCGCTTCACGAGGGCGAGTTCACGCTTTTGATGGGGCCGTCCGGCAGCGGCAAGACCACGCTGCTGTCGATCCTCGGCTGTCTGCTGACCCCCACATCCGGGACGCTGACGCTCGGCGGCGAAGCGGTCACCCACCGCTCGGCCGAAGACCTCGCGGATCTGCGCCGCCGCCATCTCGGCTTCATCTTCCAGTCCTACAACCTGTTTCCGACGCTCTCCGCGCTCGACAATGTGCGGCTCGGCCTCGACGTGCGCGGCTTCTCATCTCGCGAATGCAAGGAGCGCGCGGCAGAGGCGCTGATCGAGGTCGGCCTCGGTCATCGGCTGAAGGCTTATCCCGGCACGCTGTCGGGCGGCGAGAAACAGCGCGTCGCCATCGCCCGCGCCATCGCGCCGGAACCGCCCGTCATTCTCGCGGACGAGCCGACGGCCGCCCTCGATACCGAAAACGGCTACGCGATCATGGAGCTTCTGAGCCGCGTCGCCGGCAAAAACGGCCGCGCCGTGCTCGCCGTGACGCACGACCCTCGCACCGTTCCCTTCGCCGACCGCGTGATCGAAATAGAAGACGGCATCATCACCGGAGAGCGGAAAAAGCACGCCGCGACCGTCATCCCGGCGCGGCCGAGACAATCGCAGGCGGCTCACGGCAAGGCCGCCCCCTATCAGGATAGAAAGAGACAGGCGCATGCGTAATTTTCGTTCCAATTCAGTGGCGCTCGTCTTCGGCTCGGCTGGCCTCGGCCTCGCCATCCTCATTGCGACCGGCGTTTACCAGCCGGGCGGCGGTCCCGCCTGGTCAGAGCCGCAGCCCGCCGCGCCCGCGACGTCGCTATGGGCGGCGGCCGCGCCCGGCCGTGTCGAACCGAAGGGGCGCGAGCTTCGCATCGCCGCGCCTGTCCATGCGACGATCAAGGACGTTCTCGTCGGTGCGGACGATCATGTGAAAACGGGCGACCTGATGTTTCGTCTCGACGATGGAGAACTCGCCGCGAGACTTGCTGCGCTCGAAGCGCAGGTGGCGGTCAAGCTCGCCGACCGCGACGACGCCAAGGTCAAAGGAGCGGCGCTCGACCGACGCAAGGCGGAAGACGCGGTGTACGATGCCGAGCGCGAAGCCTTCGATTCGCGCATGGACCTCGACGCCACGCTCGCAAGCTGGAAGCAATACAGGACGCGCGAAGCCGATGTTGCGAAAGCGCGCGCGGCTGTCTCCACCGCCGCCGACCGTGTCGAACGCGAGCGGCAGAAGCTCAGGCGCGTGGAAGATCGAGACCCTCCGGCGCTCACGCGTGAGGAAGCGGCGCTTGCCGCCGCGCGCGCGGAAGTGACCGCTATCTCCGCCAATCTCGAACGGCTCCGCGTCCGCGCGCCGAACGACGCGACCGTCCTCAAGGTCGACGCGCGCGCAGGCGAGATGGCCGCCGCGGGGACACCGCTCATCCTGCTCGGCGACAGCGAGCACATGCAGGCACGCGCCGAAGTGGAAGAGCGAGACGTTAGAAAGGTGTTCGTTGGCCAGCGCGCCGTCGTGAAGTCCGAAGCGTTTCCGGATCGCGTCTTCGACGCGCGCGTCGCCACCATGGCGAAAACGCTCGGCGGCCCGCAGCTTACCTCGCGCGGTCCGCGCAAACATACCGATGTCGACATTCTCGAAGTGGTTCTCGACATGGAGCCTGGCGGCCCGCTGCTTCCCGGCATGCGCGTCGACGTGATGTTTCGCGATGCGGAAAGCGCCGAACAGACTTCGCTCGCGAAGGACGTCACCGCGCGGTAGGCGGATCGCTCGTCGCGATTAGTCCAGCGTGCCCGTGCCTACAGCGTCGTGCCGCAAATCAGACGCGGCACGACGCTGTAGGTTTCTGTTGTCGATCACCTTCTCTGCGTCGAATCGAGTCCGATTAAACGCAGGCTGATCTAACGAACCGGCGCGGGCTGAACGGGATTGAGGAAGGGCTGCAATTCGTTCGCGGGCGGCGTTTCCGGGCGCGGACGATAGGGCAACGCCGCGCCATAGCCCGTCATCGGCAGCGGGGAAAAAAGCCGATCCACATCCGCCACGGAAAGATACCGGCCCGCGCAATCGGGCTGCCAACCGGCGCGGAAACGCACCTGAATATCGCGGTACGCGACGTTCACCTTTTCGCCGCCATAGGCCGCGGTGCCGAAGAACATGTGACTCGTCGGCAGGCAGAAGCCCCTTACCAGCAGTTTGAGCTGATCCGCGAAGCCGACGAATCGCTCGGCGAAACTGCGCCCGACGCGATCATATGTCATCACAGGGTTCGACCCGGGCCAAATAAACAGAAAGCGGAATGTGTTCGCTGAAACGGGAGTGATGTTCGTCAACGCGGCGTCGGGTTGACGGCGCGAAACCTCGAACAACTCGGTCATGCTCTTCGGGTCCAGCGAATTGACGATCGTCTTCGCCTGATCCCCCGCGCGGGCCGGAGAATGAAACGCGAAAAGCGCAATAAATGCGGCGGCGGCCAAGCCGAAAGTGAGGTGTCGCATCATGCTCCTGATGTGGGGGCTACGTTGCATTTCCGCCAACATAATCCGGTTATCTTGCGCGGAAATCGGCCCGTCACCGAAACGTTGCAATCGACAAGCCGGTTTTTTTCGCTTACACAAGCCGAATTCCAGCTCAACTGGCGCGGCGGCTAGCGCTCTTCAGCGCGGCAAGAAGGTGCCTTTGATCGCCGTAGAAGGATTTCGCAGAGATGAACATCATCCAGACGCTTGAAAAAGAGCAGATGGCGCAGCTTGAGGCAAAGCGCCGCATCCCGACGTTCCAGCCTGGCGACACGCTGCGCGTCAACGTGAAGGTGGTTGAAGGCACGCGCGAGCGCGTTCAGGCCTATGAAGGCGTATGCATTGCGCGGTTCGGCGGCGGCTTCCAGGAAAGCTTCACCGTCCGCAAGATTTCCTATGGCGAAGGCGTGGAGCGCGTGTTCCCGCTGTATTCGCCGCTGATCGACAGCATCACGGTCATTCGCCGCGGCAAGGTTCGTCGCGCGAAACTCTATTATCTGCGCGGCCTGCGCGGCAAGGCTGCCCGTATCCCGGAGCGCACTGACGTCCGCGCCAAGGCGCTCAAGGCCGAGTTCAAAGGCTTCAAGCGTCCGAAGGGCAACCCGGACGACCTCAAGCTCATCAAGGGCCTGCAGGCCGCTGACGAAAAGCGCCTCGCCGAGCTTAACGTCATCAAGTTCGAGCAGCTCGCGAACCTTACCGACGACGAAATCGCTCTCGTGGACGATTACCTGAAGCTTGGCGGTCGCCTTGAACGCGAAGATTGGCCGGGTCAGGCGCTGAAGCTTCTCGCCGAAACCACGGCGGACGAAGTTCCGGCCGAGGAAAAGGCCGAGGCGTAAGCGATTCGCGGCGAACGCGGTTCATCGCCCGCCAGATGCCGGAAATCAGCAGCGGCAATCAGAACCGCTCAACTAACCGCTTCGGCGGTCAGCTACGGCCGGGCAATGCCCGGCCCTTTTCTTGTCGGGGTGTCGTCATGCGGTTGCGCGATGCGCGGGCATGCCGCCGCTTGGCGCGATCCTGGGCCGTCTTCGATCCTGGGCGGAAATGAGTGGGCATGGCCGAAGAGAGAATCCCGGTTAGATAGGAGTCGGCGTTGCAGAATCGCGGAGTGCGTCTTCTCTTCCACGCGGCGCGCCCTGACAGTATGGGGAAGACATCATGAAGAGATTTTGCGTTTTCTGCGGATCGAGCCGGGGCGTGGACCCGGCCTATGCCGAGGCCGCGCGCCAACTTGGTGTCACGCTCGCCGAAGCCGATATCGGTCTCGTCTATGGCGGCGCGGCCATCGGCCTTATGGGCGTTCTGGCCGATGCGTGCCTGGAGGCGGGCGGTACGGTGACGGGTGTCATCCCAGACGCGCTGATGCGCAAGGAGGTCGGGCATGCGGGCCTGTCGGACCTTCGCATCGTAGGCTCGATGCACGAGAGGAAGGCGCTGATGGCGGAGCTTTCGGATGGCTTCGTCGCGCTGCCGGGCGGCATCGGCACGCTTGAGGAGATTTTCGAGGTCTGGACGTGGGCGCAGCTTTCCGACCATGAAAAGCCATGCGCGCTTCTCAACGTGAACGGCTTTTATGACGGCCTGGTCGGCTTTCTGGACCATGTCGTTGCGCAGCGTTTTCTTCGCCCGCTGCACCGCGACATGCTGATCGTGGCGGACGATCCCGGCGCTCTGCTTTCGGCGCTCGACGCTTATCGCGCGCCCGCCGCCGTCAAGTGGATCGAGGAAAGCGAGTATTGAGCCGACGCGTTCACCGCGTCGCGACGAAGAAGAAGCGCGGGAACGGCAGCAGCACCGTGCCGTCGTCGAGCGCCGGATAGGCTTTTGCCAGTTCCTCGCGATAGGCGGCAAGAAACGCGGTCTGCTCGTCCTCGTCGAGGGGCTTCAGGAATGGCCGCGCGCCTGTGCCCTTCACCCACTCGACGATGGCGTCGTGGCTCTCCATCACGTGCAGATAGGTCGTGCGCCAGATGTCGACACGCGACGCATAAGGCTTCAGCAGGCGGTAATACCACTCAGCGCGCGGCAGAGGGTTCCTGAGCTTGATCGCCTTGCCCAGCTTGGCGACATAGGCGGGCGTGCCCGCGACGGTCCGCAGGCTCGCATGCGACGGCTCGGCGAGGTTGTCCGGCATCTGCACGGCAAGCGATCCGCCCTCCGAAAGCCGTTCCGCGAGCCGCGGCAGGAGCCGCTCATGCTGGCCCACCCATTGCAGCGAGGCATTCGCGTAGATGAGGCCCCACGGCCCCGGCTCGCTCCACTCCTCGATGCGCCCGAAGCGGAATTTCACGCCGGGAAGGCGCTTCTTCGCCGCGTCGAGCATATCTGCGGAACTGTCCACGCCCACGATGTCGGCTTCCGGGAAGCGCCCGGCGATGAGTTCGGTCGAATTGCCCGGCCCGCAGCCGAGATCGGCGGCGCTCGCGATCACCTCGGCGGGCACGGCGTTGAGCAGGTCGCGCGCGGGGCGCGTGCGCTGATCCTCGAATTTCAGATATTGCTCGGACGACCACGGCATGCACGCCTCCGATTGCACATCGCTCAAGCAGCAGCGCTTCGCCAGCGAGCTTATCATGATTTGTCGCTCCAGCAGCGCGGCCATTGATGGCCAGAGACGTCATGAATGGTGGCAAGGTGGTGAGCGCGGTCTGGCGTGAATTGGCGGCAGCAGCCGAATCCCAAGCCCTGTCAGTGCGTTACCCGTCAGCCGTCGTCGGCTGAAGCTTCGCGAGTGCGCGCACCTTGTACTTCACCAGCTCCGTCATTTCGCGAGCCTGATCCAGGCTAGCGATTCTTCTCCAGCCATTCGGCGATGGCGCGGCTTGTCAGTTCGTCCTCGCGCTTGCCGCCGAGCGCCGCGCCGTCGCGCACCGGCACGATGGAGGTTGCGAGCCCCGTCGCGTCGTCGATCTCGATGAACGCGCCGCAGATCGTGGCGGGCCCGAGCGCGGGCGTGAACCGCCCCGAGGGGATGCGCGTCAGGAAGCGATGCACCGGCTCTTCCTTGTCCATGCCGATGACGGAATTATAGTCGCCGCACATGCCAGCATCCGTGAGATAGGCCGTGCCGCCGGGAAGCACGCGCGCGTCGGCCGTCGGCACATGCGTATGCGTGCCGATGACAGCACTCACGCGCCCATCGAACGCCGCGCCGAGAGCCTGCTTCTCCGATGTCGCCTCCGCGTGGAAATCGATGAAGATCGCGTCCGCGCCGCGCTTGAGCGGGCAGGCGGTTATCTCCCGCTCGACCATCTTGAACGGATCTTCGAGCGGATCCATGAACACACGGCCCATGACATTCAGCACAAGCACATCGGCGCCGTTCGCGGCCCGAAAAAGCCCCGCGCCAAGGCCGGGCGTGCCTGAGGGGAAGTTCAGCGGACGCAGCATGCGCGGCTGACGGCCGATGAAGACGAGCGCTTCCCGCTGGTCCCACACATGATTGCCGGTGGTGACGACGTCCGCGCCCGCATCGAGCAGATCTTGGCATATCACCTCGGTGATGCCGAAGCCGCCCGCCGCGTTCTCGCCGTTGACGATGACGAAATCCGCCGCCAGCCGCGCGCGAAGGTCGGGCAACGCCTCGCACACTGCATTGCGGCCCGCGCGGCCGAGCACATCGCCGAGAAAAAGAAGGCGCATCAGGAAGCCCCGCAGGTGAGGAGGCGCCTCGGTGTCAGCACCATGTCGAGCGGCTGATCCAGCGGTTCGGCGGGAATGGCGGGAAACTCCTGTTCATCGAATGCGACGCCAACCGCCAGCACGCGACCATCGGCGCGCATCGTGCCCAGCGCGACATCGTAGAAGCCTGCGCCGTAGCCAAGGCGATTGCCCCGCGCGTCGAAGGCGAGAAGCGGCACGAAGATGACGGACGGATGCAGTTCCTCGACCGTTTCCGGCGGTTCAAGCATCCCAAACTTTCGGCGTTCGAGGGGCGCGTCGGGCGTCCAGGCGTGAAAGGTGAGCCTCCGCTCCGGGTGCGAGCGCGGCAACGCGATGGGATAGCCGCGCGCATGGAGGGCTGCGAGAAGCGGCACCACGTCGAGTTCGTGACGGAAGGGATGATAACCGGCGACGACCGGCCGACCTTCAAGCGCTGCGACGAGGCGCAGTCCCGCCTCGGCCAGCGCTTCAGCCGCGCTTTCGCCCGCCCGAATCCACGCTTCGGAACGGCGCACGAGAGCCTGCGCACGGAGCCGGATCTTGATCCCCGATACCGTGTCGAGGCCGTGAATCGCTTCTGTCAGCACGAAAACCGGTCTTGAATAATGGAGCCGCGAAGGCCGTCGGGGCGTTTCGATCCCCTGGGTCCCTGGCTAGCAGGTGGGCGCCGAATATCCGAGGCCAGGGCCTCGGTCAGGGTCAGCTCCCTTAAGGATCTTATAGGGCCCGGGTATTCAGTGAGCCCCTAACGCACCCCGCAGCTATCGAGATATAAATGACGCAGCGGAAAATGCTAGCCCCAGCGGCGGCCAAAAGCTAAAAAACAAAGCGCATTTGCGTAATTCGAGTGGTGCGCGCTTTTATCGACGTCCGGCTGGACGTCTATCCATCTTGTTCGGCGTCAACGTCGCAATGAAGGAGCCGCAATGACGAGCATCAATTACATGGCAGCCATCGGCCGCATCATGATGGCGCTGATATTCATTGCCTACGGATTTTTCCATTTGCTGCAGAAGGACGAGACGATCGCTAAATTCGCGTCGATCAGCATGATCGAGCCGACGGCCGTCTATTACATCGCGACATCGATCGAGATTTTCGGCGGCATCTTCCTCGCGCTGGGCCTCGGCACCCGCTACGTGGCCCTCATCCTCGCGTTTTACATACTCGTGGCCGCGATCGGGTTCCACAGCAATCTCGGCGACTCCAACCAGCTTCAGCACTTCATGAAGAATATCGCTCTCGCGGGCGGCCTCATTCAGGTCTTCGCCTTCGGCTCGGGCGGTTTTGCGCTGACGCACAGCCGCCCGAAATAAGGCGCGCGGGCGGAGGCTTACGAGCCGTTCGAGATCCGCGGCAACGGTTCCACCCGTGCAGCCGCGGCTTCGAGCGCCCGCGACAGGTCGCGCTGCATCGCCTGCGCGCCGCCTTCGATGACGTGGTAGGCGCGCCCGTCCGCGAGTTGGCGCAGCCGCTGCAACTCCGCTTGGGCATCGGAAAGCTGATCGGCCAGCAACAGGGCCGCCATGAGAAACAGGCGGTCGTCCTGCGCGGATTTCGCGTTGCCATTGAGCTTCTGGATCAGTGCATCGATTTCGCGGGCCAACTCCTGAACGCGGGGTTCTTCCCCGTCGCGGCATGACAGCCTGAAACTACGACCGTTAACGACAAAAGACACTTGGGCCATCGACGCCCTCCTTCGTTACATCACGCTTCAAGCCCGACTTTGCCGCATCGGCTTGAGCACTCGCGAATCACGGGACACATGTCGGCTAGTGGGTTCGATGAAATCGAAAAGCTACCGGTAACTTAACTCCATCAGGGTTAAAATATCGTGCCAACCCATCGTGCATTATGAGTGAAGGTCGTAAAAAATCGGTAAATGCTTCTTAACCTTGATGCGATGCCATGCCCTCCGGTAAGCTGCAAGGCGGCCGAGTAGCCCTCCTTGCAGGGCGCGAATGCGATCATGAAGGGAGCCGCGACATCGATTTCGAGCGAAACCGACGCTTGGAACATGACGATGAAACATTTTTGCGATTTGATGGTGCGCGAAATGCTCCTGTTCGGCCGTCGCGGCGATGCGGCCGCGCCTCTCCCGGGCAGGTTGAAGCGGCGGAGAGAAAAATTGCGACTTTACGAAACTCTTTCGAGGCGGGCAGTGTGGAGCTACCGGATCGCAGCCCTTTCGGTGCTCGTATTCGCCGGCGGTTTCATCTGGCATCGCTTTTTCGGCCTGGCAACACCGCTCGCCTTCAAGATCATGGGCGCGGCAATCGCCGGGGCAATCATTGCCGCGGTCCTTGCAGTCGCCGCTCTTGTCGCGATCTGGAAAGACGGCGATCGGGGCGCGGGCCGGGCAACGGCCGCTCTTTTTTTCGCCGCTCTCGTGCTGGCGGCTCCGTTGTGGTCGCTTCCCGCGCTGGTCACGCTTCCCCGCCTTTACGAAGTGACAAGCGATCCGGCGGCCCCTCTCGCCTTCGATCGTGTCGCCAGAATCCGCCAGGGCCAGGCTAACCCTGTGCGCTACGAAACGGCATTCGCCCCGCTTCAGGCGCAGGCCTACCCGGACGTGAAGCCGCTTATTGTCCAGCGGCCGCTCGTCGACGTCTACACCTCCGTCCGCGATGTCGTGAAGACGCTCGACTGGCAGATACTGGAAGAGCAAGCGCCCGAGGCCAGGAGGGCGGGCCGCATCGAGGCCGTGGATAAAACCCTCCTTTTCGGCTTTCTGGAAGATGTGGTGATCCGCGTCACGGGCAATTCGGAGTCGGCGCGCGTCGATATCCGCTCGTCTTCGCGTTTTGGCCAGCACGACCTTGGCCGCAATGCCGAGCGTGTACGGCGGTTCATGGCGGAGGTGAAGAGCCGTCTCGCCGCTTTGGAGCGTCTTGAGCGCATGGAGCGTGTCGTGGCTGCTCGTCAGGCCGAAGAGAAAGAGAAGGCAAAGCCCGGCACCGGGAGCCGAAAGCGCGACAACAACTGATCGAACGCACTTTTGTCAGAATAACCTCTCACCGGAGTTCTTAACTGGATTTCATCTACAGCCCTTTCTCGCGATAAATTGCGTCGTCCGCTCCCGCATAGAGTATATTTATCTCTTGTGTCATGCGCGGTGAAAAACTCGAACGTTCATTGCCACAAACGCGAAAACAACTTCGCTCCATTTCGATTCCCCGATTCAGGAACGTTGCCGCCCCCCTCCACGTTTTCCTTGACACGCGCGCCCGATCATGAGAACGAAACGATACGGATAGAGAACATATATCGAACTTAACGTCGTAGTCGGATCAAGTCAACCGCGTGAATCGAAATGTGCTGCGGAAGGAGTTGAACCATGGGGCTTCTGGTTGAAGGCGAATGGAAAGATCAGTGGTACGACACAAGCTCGTCCGCCGGTCGCTTCGAGCGTCAGGAAAGCCGGTTTCGCAACTGGATTACACCTGACGGAAGCGCTGGGCCAGGCGGCGTGGCGGGCTTCAAGGCCGAGCCGGACCGCTATCATCTCTATGTCTGTTACGCCTGCCCCTGGGCTCACCGTACCCTCATCTTTCGGGCGCTGAAGGGGCTTGAAGACCTGATCCCGATTTCGGCTGTGAACTGGTACATGGGTTCGGAGGGGTGGACTTTCGAACCGGGCCCCGGCGTGATCCCGGATACAGTCAACGGCGCGACGCGTCTTCACCAGATCTACACAAAGGCCGACCCGCACTATTCCGGCCGCGTGGTCGTGCCCGTGCTCTGGGACAAGCAACGGCAGACAATCGTCAGCAATGAATCCTCCGAGATCATCCGGATGTTCAACTCCGCCTTCGATGGCATCGGCGCGAAACAAGGCGACTATTATCCCGAGTCACTGCGCCCGGAAATCGACGCTCTGAACGCCGAAATCTACGATCGCGTCAACAACGGCGTCTACAAGGCGGGATTCGCCACATCGCAGGAGGCTTACGAGGAGGCCGTGCGCCCGCTGTTCGAGACACTGGACAAGCTCGAAGCGCGGCTCGCCTCAAACCGCTATTTGTGCGGCGAACGTATTACCGAGGCGGACTGGCGATTGTTCACAACGCTTCTACGTTTCGATCCCGTCTATGTCGGCCACTTCAAATGCAACATCCGCCGTATCGCGGATTATCCGAATCTCTGGGGCCTCACGCGCGAATTGTATCAATGGCCGGGCGTGAAGGAGACGGTCAATTTCCAGCACATCAAGGGACATTATTATCAGAGCCACAAGACGATAAATCCGACAGGCATCGTGCCGGTCGGGCCCGACATCGATTACGGCGCGCCGCACGGCCGCGACAGGCTCCCGGCGGCGGCCGGTGCGGCGTGACGGCCGACACCGAGCGCGCGTTCGAGGCGCTTCCAGGCGTCCGCGCTGCCCGGAATGCCGAAACGCAGCCACGAGGGCTCGTACTCGAAGCGCCGCACGAGGATGCCATGCGCGCCGAGGCTGTCCGCGAGCGCGGGTGCTTTCGCGCACGCGACGAGGCGATAGAGGGTCGTTCCGCCGACGATTGCGCATCCCGAATCCGCGAGAAGGGCGTCGAGGCGCGCGGCATCGGCGGCGAGACGCAAGCGGGCCGCTTCGAGCCACGCGCCGTCGTTGAGAGCGGCCGTGCCGATGGCTAGCGCGGGGCCGGAAACCGCCCATGGGCCGAGCATGCCCCGAAGCCGCGCAGCGAGGGCCGGCTCCGCCATGGCGAAGCCGAGACGCACGCCCGCAAGCCCGTACATCTTGCCGAAGGAGCGCAGCACGATGGTGGACGGCGGCAGCACCGGGACAAGGCTCGCACCCGGCTCCGACACATCCGCGAACGCTTCATCGACAACGAGCAGGCCGCCGCGCCGCGCGAGCGAGGCGGCCCATTCGGAAAGCGCTTCGGGGGCCATCAGTCGGCCGGTCGGATTGTTCGGGTTGACGACCACGACGGCCCCCGCGCCGTGTGTTTCCGCGAGCGAGGCGACCTCTCGCACATCGTGCCCCTCGCGCCGCCACGCCGCCGCATGCTCGGCGTAGGTCGGAGAAAGCACCGCCACCCACGGCCGTGCGCCTTCATCATGTTCGGCAGTATCCCCCCTATTCGGAATAGGTCGCGCGGAAAGGGACGCCATCAGCCTCGGCAGAATCTGGATCAACGCCTGCGTACCGGGCGCTGCGACAACGCAGTCCGCGCCGGTCGCGCCGTAACGCGCCGCCGCCGCCCGCAGAAGCTCGCGTTCTTCGGCGGCCAGCGGCAGCCGCGTCCACGCCTCCGCGCCGATCTCCGGCACCGGATAAGCCACCGGGTTGATGCCGGTCGAAAGATCGATCCACGGCTTGGGTGCGTTCGGCCAGCGCCGCCGCGCCTCGTCGATTGCGCCCCCATGGGCAATGATACCGCTCGCCGAAGCATCGCCTCGGTCGTCCGCAAGCGAGCGCTCGCCCGGATTTTTTTCGTCCCGGCGATTTCCCGCAGCCTCGGCTTCATCTATAGGAGCGTTACATTTCATCGCGCGTCCGCGCTTTCGCCTTTGGATCATGTTCGTCACGCTCGCCCTCATCGCGCTTCTGGTTGAAGCCGCAGCAGGTTACCCGCCAGCGCTGTTCCGCGCCGTGGGCCATCCGGTGACGTGGATCGGCGCATTCTTATCATGGTGCGACCGGAACTTGAACCGGCCAGCGTGGACGTTCGCGCAGCGGCGCGTAGGCGGCGTCGTCACGCTCGCGCTAATGCTTGGCGCAACGGTCGCGATCAGCGCCGGTCTATGGGCCGCCCTCGAAAGCGCCCTGCCGCCGCTTGCCGCCATCGTCGTCGGCGGCATTCTCGCGAGTTCGCTCCTCGCGCAGCGATGCCTCGCCGAGCACGCAGAGGCTGTCGCCGACCGGCTCGAAGCGGATGGGATCGACGGCGGGCGCGAGGCCGTGACCTTTCTCGTCGGCCGCGACGTGTCCGCGCTCGACGAGGCAGGCGTCAGCCGCGCGGCGGTGGAAAGCCTCGCCGAGAATTTTTCGGATGGCGTTGTCGCGCCTCTGTTCTGGCTGGCGGTGGGCGGGATTCCGGCAGCGGCTGCCTATAAGGCCGTCAATACCGCCGACAGCATGATCGGCCACAAGTCCGAGCGTTATCACGCCTTCGGCTGGGCGTCGGCGCGGCTCGACGATCTCCTGAACCTGCCGGGCTCGCGCCTTGCCGCGCTGTGGCTCGTGCTTGCCGCGCTGCTTCAGCCTTCCGCCTCCGCCGAAAACGCTCTGCGTGCCGTGTTCCGCGACGCCCGCCGTCATCGCTCGCCCAACGCGGGCTGGCCGGAAGCCGCGATGGCGGGCGCGCTCGGCTTCAAGCTCGGCGGCCCGCGCATCTATGGCGGCACGCTGGTGGAGGACGCATGGATGGGTGACGGGCGAAGCGCGCTCGCGGCGGAGGACATCCGCGCGGCGCTGCGCCTGTATCGCACGGCGTGCCTCATTCAGGCGAATGCGCTTGCAGTCGCCGTCGTTGCCTTCACCGCGCTTTGAGGCTTCCGGCATTCCACGCGCCCCGATTGCGTTTGACAGTCCGCGCGCGCGTTGGCTAACTGCATTTTTGCCGGAGCGCCAAGCCGATCTATTGAGCCGATCCGACTGATCCGAGCCACGTCCATGTCCGCCCCGAAATCGATGACCGACGCCCAGAAGCCCGCACCGAGGGACTATATCCGCGACGGAGCCGAGATCTATCGCCGCTCCTTCTCCATCATCCGCAGCGAGGCCGACCTCTCGCGCTTCGACGAGCTTGAGGCGAAGGTCGCCGTGCGCATCATCCACGCCTGCGGAATGGTCGATGTGGTGAACGACCTCGACATGATGCCGGGCTTCGCCGCCGCCGCGCGCGAGGCGCTGCTGAACGGCGCGCCGATCCTCTGCGACGCGAACATGGTGGCTTTCGGCGTCACGCGCGCCCGTCTGCCTGCGAGCAACGCCGTGATCTGTACGCTTGCGGATGAAACCGTGCCCGACCTTGCGAAGGACATCGGCAACACGCGCTCGGCCGCCGCGATGGAACTGTGGCGGCCCCATCTCGAAGGCGCGGTGGTCGCCATCGGCAACGCGCCGTCCGCGCTGTTCCGCCTCCTCGAAATGCTGGACGAAGGCGCGCCCAAGCCCGCCGCGATCATCGGCACGCCGGTCGGCTTTGTCGGCGCGGCCGAGTCGAAGGACGCGCTCGCCGCCGATGGCCGCGTCCCGTATCTCGTGGTGAGAGGCCGCCGGGGCGGAAGCGCCATGGCCGCAGCGGCCGTCAACGCGCTTGCGAGCGAGAAGGAATGAGCGCGCTCGACCTTATCGCGGGTGGCGCTACCGGCGGCACGCTCTACGGGATCGGCGTCGGGCCGGGCGACGTCCGCTATATGACGCTGCGCGCGGCGGGGCTTATCCGCTCGGTCGATGTGCTCGCGTGTTTCGCGAAGGAGGGCCGCGAAAGCTGCGCCCGCGCCGTGGCCGCGCCGCTGATCGAGCCGGACCGCGAGGAATTGACGCTGTATTATCCGGTCACGACCGAAGCGCCGGTTGATGACGCCGCCTATACGAGTCCGATGCGCGATTTCTACGAGGCGTCGGCGGAGCGGCTGGCTGGGCTGCTTCGTGCAGGCAGATCGGTCGGGCTGATGGGCGAGGGCGACCCATTTTTTTACGGCTCGTTCATGCATATGTGGCGGCGGCTTGATCGCGAGTTTCCGGTGGAGATCGTGCCCGGCGTCATCGGCATTTCGGGCTGCGCGGCTTCGGCCAATGCGCCGCTCACCTGGGGCGACGACGTGCTGACGGTGTTGCCCGGCACGCTTGACGAGGCGACGCTCGCTCGCCGTCTCGCGGACACAGACGCCGCAGCCATCATGAAAGTCGGCCGCAACCTCGCGAAGGTGCGCCGTGCCGTGGCTCAGGCAGGGCTTCTCGACCGTGCCATCTATGTGGAGCGCGGCACCATGCCCGGCGAGCGCATCGCGCCGCTGGCCGAGATCGAGGCGGCGAGGGCTCCCTATTTCTCCATGATCCTCATCCCCGGCAACGGGAGGCGCATATGACGGGCTCGCTCGTCATCGTCGGCGTCGGGCCGGGCGATGCGGACTACACCACGCCCGCCGCGAGCCTCGCGCTGGCGGAAGCGACCGACCTCATCGGCTACGGCCTCTATCTCGACCGCGTGCCCGAGCGCGAGGGGCAGACGCGCCACGCATCCGGCAACCGCGTGGAAATCGACCGCGCGCGCCATGCGCTGGAGCTTGCCGCGCAGGGGCGTCGGGTTGCCGTCGTCTCAGGCGGCGATGCGGGCGTTTTCGCCATGGCGGCAGCCATCTTCGAGGCGGTCGACGCGGGCGATCCCGCTTGGCGCGCGCTCGACATCCGCGTCGAACCGGGCGTGACCGCGATGCTGGCCGTGGCGGCGGCGGTCGGTGCGCCGCTCGGCGGCGATTTCTGCGCCATCTCGCTTTCCGACAATCTCAAGAGCTGGGAGACCGTAGAGCGCCGTCTTCGCGCGGCGGCGGAAGCGGATTTCGTCATCTCGCTCTACAACGCGAAGTCGCTCGCGCGGCCGCATCAATTGGGCCACGCGTTCGACATCCTGCGCAGCGTGAAGGCGGACGAAACAATCGTGCTGTTCGTGCGCGCGGCGGGCACGGCGGAGGCGCGCGCGACCATCACCACGCTCGCCGAAGCGGACCCATCCATCGCCGACATGCGCACGCTCGTCATGATCGGCGCGAGCACCACGCGTCTCATCGAGCGCGACGGCGCGCGACCCTGGGTTTATACGCCGCGTTCGGAGCGCACTCCCGCATGAGACCCGCGCGCGGCGAGCTGCGTTTCGAGCCACGCCATCGCTTCGGCGGGCGAACCGAGCGCCTGGCCCGCTGGCTTCTCGGGCCGCTCGATAATCACCACGGGCAGGCCGAGCGCGCGCGCCGCCTCGATCTTGCCGTAGGTTGCCGCGCCGCCCGAGTTCTTCGAAACGATCACATCGAACCCGCCTTCGCGCATCAGCCGCAACTCGGCTTCGGCGTCGTAGGGGCCGCGCGCCTCGATGAAGGCGAGGTCCGGCGGCAATGGCACGTCCTCGGGCCGGTCGATCACACGCGCGACGTAACGATGCTGCGGAGCGGCTGCGAAGGCGGGGAGTTCGAGGCGCCCCACCGTGAGAAACACATTGCGCCGCGCGTCGCCAAGCGCGGCGGCGGCGGCTTCGGGCGATGGAACGGAAATCCAGCGGTCGCCCTCCCGCCGCGCCCATGCGGGACGGACGAGGCTCGCAAGCGGAACGCCCGTCGCCTCCGCCGCCTTCACGGCATTGGCGGAGATGCGCGCGGCGAAGGGATGCGTTGCGTCGATCATCGCTGCGATGCGCTCGTCGCGGAGGTATGCCGCGAGGCCGTGCGCTCCACCGAAGCCGCCGATGCGGTATGGAATGGGCGGCGTTGCGGGCGAAGCGGTGCGGCCCGCGAGCGACAGCGTCGGCTCGAACCGCGCGTCGCCCGCCAGCAACTTCGCGAGCGCGGAAGCATCAGCCGTGCCGCCAAGGATGAGAAGTCGCATCGTAAACTCTCACGCTATGTCGCAAAGGCGCGACGGGCCTCATGATGGAAACGCGAGAAACAAACACGCTTCGACGCTGGCTGTCCATCGTCGGCATCGGCGAGAACGGCGTCGACGGGCTGACGGCGCATGCGCGCGCGCTCGTTTCGGGCGCGGAGCTGGTGGTCGGCGGCGCGCGACATCTGGCGCTCGCGGCGCCGCTGATCCGGGGCGAGGCGCTCGCATGGCCGAGCCCGCTCTCCGACGCCTTCCCGCTGATCGTGGAGCGGCGCGGGCGCCCAGTGTGCGTGCTGGCGAGCGGCGATCCGTTTCATTATGGCGTCGGCAAGCAGATCGCGACCTTTGCCGGGGCGGACGAAATTTTCTGCATCCCGCAGCCGTCATCCTTCAGCCTCGCCGCGTCGCGCATGGCGTGGGCGTTGCAGGACGTCGCCGCGATCACGCTGCACGGCCGGGCGCTGGAAGGGCTGATCCGGCATCTGTTTCCCGGCGCGCGCATTCTCGCGCTGTCGTGGGACGGCACGACACCCGCGAAGGCCGCGCGGCTTCTCACGGACCTCGGCTTCGGCGCGTCCCGGCTCACGGTGCTGGAAGAAATGGGCGGGATGGGTGAGCGCATCAGCAGCGCGCGCGCCGATGGCTTTGCGCTCGACGATATCGCCGCGCTGAATTTGCTCGCCATCGAAGTCGCGGGCGACGCGGGCGCGCGCATCGTGCCGCTGACACCCGGCCTCGACGATTCGCTGTTCGAGAGCGACGGCCAACTGACGAAGCGCGAGGTGCGCAGCGTGACGCTGTCGGCCCTCGCGCCGCGCCCCGGCGAACTCCTGTGGGACATCGGTCTTGGCTCCGGCTCCATCGCCATCGAATGGCTGCTGCGTCATCCGTCCATGCGCGCCATCGGCATTGAGGAGAACGCGGAGCGGGCCGCGCGGGCGATGCGCAACGCGCTGGCACTCGGCGCGCCTGACCTTCGCGTGGTCGAGGGCCGCGCGCCCGATGCGTTGGCCGACCTGCCTTCGCCGGACGCGATCTTCATCGGCGGCGGTCTGACGGACGCGGGCGTGTTCGACGCCGCGTGGGCCGCGTTGAAGCCGGGCGGCCGCATCGTCGCCAACGCCGTCACGCTCGAAAGCGAGGCCCTGCTGGTCGACGCGTTCAAGCGGCGCGGCGGCGAACTCACGCGCATCGAGATTTCGCGCGCGGCGGCGCTCGGCAGCTTCACCGGGTGGCGCGCGGCGATGCCCGTCACGCAGTGGCGCGCGGTGAAATCATGACGGACAGGGCGACCATCGTCGCGGGGCTCGGCTTCCGCAAGAATGCAGGCGCGGACGCCATCGTCGACGCTGTGGCGGCGGCGCTCGAAGCGGCGGGCGTCCAGGCTGCTTCGCTCGGCGCGCTGGCCACGCTCGCGGATAAAGCCGCCGAGCCGGGATTTCTCGAAGCGGCGCAGCGTTTTCGCCTGCGCGTGGCGCTCGTGAGCGAGGCGGATCTGGCCGAGGCATCGGCGGGCGCGCTCACGGTGTCGGCGCGCGTGATGGCGGAAAAGGGCGTGCCCTCGGTTGCCGAAGCCGCCGCGCTGGCAGCAGCCGGTCCGGGCGCGCGACTGCTTGGCCCGCGCGTCACCAACCGCGAAGCCGCTTGCGCCATCGCTAAGGGAGAGACCGAATGACCGTTCATTTCATCGGTGCGGGGCCGGGCGCGCCCGATCTCCTGACGCTGCGCGGCCGCGACCTCATCGCGCGATGCCCCGTGTGCCTCTATGCGGGCTCGCTCGTCCCGCAGGCGATCCTCGGCCATTGCCCGCCCGGCGCGCGCATCGTGAACACCGCGCCCATGTCGCTCGACGAGATCGTCGCCGAAATCGTCGATGCGACGGCGGCAGGCCATGACGTGGCGCGGCTCCATTCTGGCGATCTGTCGGTTTGGAGCGCGCTCGGCGAGCAGACGCGCCGCCTCGACGCGCTCGCCATCCCGTACACCGTGACGCCCGGCGTGCCGTCCTTTGCGGCGGCGGCGGCGGCGCTCGGCCGTGAGCTTACGCTGCCCGAAGTGGCGCAATCGGTCGTGCTGACGCGGACATCGGGGCGCGCATCAGCCATGCCGGAGACGGAGACGCTCGCCGCCTTCGCCGCCACGCGCGCCACGCTCGCGGTGCATCTGTCGATCCACGCGCTCGACCGCGTGGTGTCGGAGCTTCTCCCGTTCTACGGCGCGGATTGCCCGGCGGCGGTCGTCTACCGCGCGAGTTGGCCCGAGGAAACGATCATCCGCGCGCCGCTTGGCGAACTCGCCGCGAAGGTGGCGGAAGCGGGCACGATCGACCGTACCGCGCTCATCCTCGTTGGGCGCTCGCTCGGCGCGACGGATTTCCGCGAAAGCTCGCTCTACGATCCGGGCTATCAGCGCCGCTACCGGGGCCGAGGAGAATGAGCGGCGATGGCCCATCGGGGCCGCGCGGCGTCATCATCTCGGCCGTCAGGTCCGGCGCGGGCAAGACCACGCTTTCGCTCGGCCTGATGCGCGCATTGACGCGGCGCGGCGATACGGTGCAGCCGTTCAAATCCGGGCCGGATTACATCGATCCCGCCTTCCACGAAGCGGCCTGCGGACGGCCAAGCTTCAACCTCGATACTTGGGCGATGCCGCGCGCAATGATCGGCGGCCTTGTCGCGCGCGCAAGCGCAAACACGGATCTCTGCATCGCGGAAGGCGTGATGGGCCTGTTCGACGGCGTGGCGGCGGAAGGGCGGACGGCGCGCGGCGCGACCGCCGACCTCGCCGCGCTGACGGGCTGGCCGGTGGTGCTCGTGCTCGACGTGTCCGCGCAATCCGAGACGGCGGCGGCCGTGGCGCTCGGCTGCAAGCTCTATCGCGACGATGTGAGGCTCGCGGGCGTGATCCTCAACCGCGTGGCAGGGGAGGGGCATGAGCGGCCCATCCGCGCGGCGCTGGAGCGCATCGGCATGCCGGTGCTCGGCGCATTGCGGCGGCGCGCCGCCATCGCGCTGCCGGATCGGCATCTCGGCCTCGTGCAGGCGGGCGAGCATGCGGATCTCGACGGCTGGCTCGACGCGCTGGCGGATGAGGTCGCCGCGCAGGTTTCGCTCGACGCCATTGTCGCGAGTGCCGCGCCCTCAACGCTCGGAGCCGCCCCATCCGCGCCGCCGCTGCCGCCGCCCGGTCAGCGCATCGCGGTTGCGAAGGACCGTGCGTTCTCCTTCCTTTATCCGCACATGCTGCAAGGCTGGCGCGACGCGGGGGCAGACCTTCTTTTCTTCTCGCCGCTGGCCGACGAAGCGCCGGACGCCTCAGCGGATGCGGTGTGGTTGCCGGGCGGATACCCGGAGCTACACGCGGGAGCACTTGCCGCCGCCTCGCGCCTCCTCGACGGGCTTCGCGATGCGGCCGCGCGCGGCGCATGCATCCATGGCGAGTGCGGCGGCTACATGGTGCTGGGCTCCGGGCTCGAAGATACGGACGGCGCGCGGCACGCCATGGCCGGCCTGCTCGGCCTTGAGACGAGTTTCGCCAGGCGCAAGCTGCATCTCGGCTATCGGCGCGCGCGGCTGCTGGCGGATGGCGCGCTTGGGCAGGCGGGCGGCACGCTCTGGGGCCACGAGTTTCATTATGCGAGCGTGCTCGCGGTCAACGACGCGCCGCTGCTCGATGCCGTGGACGCGCGCGGCGAGCCTTGCGCCGAAACGGGGTCGCGGCGCGGAAGCGTCGGCGGCACGTTCTTCCACGCCATCGCTGTGGAAGCCTGAGCCGCAGCGTAACTATCGCCGCCGCTCCATCGCCGCTTTCAAAAGCGCCGCCGCGCGGTAGGGCGCATGCGCGAACCGGCCGAATGGTAGCGTCGCGAAAAAGCCAAGCACCGTGCCGAGATGCACGGCGAGCAGCACCCCCATCGCGGGCGTATCGCGCAGCGCCAGCAGCGCGAGGCCGGACGCGGCGACGGCGAAAAGCTGGGTTAGCAGGATAAAGTCGCCGGTCGTGTCGAAGGCCGCGCCGCCGCCCGTGCGCACACCCGCGAGCCCCGCCGCGCCGATCACCATGCCGACGCCGCCGACCGTGCCGAGGATTACGGGCAAACTCAAGAGCGGATATGGCGCGAGCCAGCCGAAGCCGTGATGATAGACGGTTGCGGTGCAGGTCGCCGCGAAGCAGAGCAGGAAGCCGTAAGCGAGCGCATGGTGAAAGAAGCGGCGCGCGGCGCTTTGCTCGCACGGGATGCCGCCGCCTTCGAGGTTGCGCAAGGTTGCCGCGTCGCGGATCGCAAGCGGGATGGCGCGCCACGCCGAGCCCGCCATTGGCGCGTCGTCGCCGCCCGAAATCGCGCGCCAGAACCGCGTCACGCGGATGCCCACAAGCGCGATCCCGAACAGGAATGGCGCAAGCGTCGCCGCCGTCATCGTCGCCCACGGGATCACGGCGTAAAACGCGCCCTCGCCCGCGTGTCGCGCGGTGAGCATGCCCCACGGGACGAGCGCAACGGTCAGCACCATGACGGCGACGAAGATCGCGAGCGCGAGCCATGGCCGCTCACGCCACGAAAGGGCGCGCACGTCCGCCAAAGCCTTGGGGGCGTCCACCGCGAAGACATGCGGCGGCGCGTATTGGCATGATGTGAGGCAGTTTCCGCAGTTGTGGCAGAGGTGCGCGATATAGGCGATGTCGCCGTCGCTGAAGGCTGGCGCCACGCCGGTTTTGCCCGCGCCGTTGTCGGCAATGGAAGGGCGCGGAGATTGTCCGCGCTGCTCGATGGCGCGCATCGCCTCGCAGAAGCCGTTGCAATAGTTGCAGACGGCGCAAATTGTGGCGACCCGACCGGCTTCGGCCAGCGGAGCGAGCCTTTCGGGCGAAGGCGCATCAGGCGAGCGCATGGCAGGCGGCCTCCTCTCCCGCGATGCGGCCGAAGACGGCGCCCACGGTCATGCCGCCGCCCGCAACGTAGCCAGTGCCGAGGATGTTCGGCGCCATGATCATGCCCGCCGCGAAGATGTTCGCGCAAGGCGAGCCGTCGCCACGGATCACGCGCGCGGTTTCGTCGACCCGGAGCCCCTGGCAGGTGAAGGTGATGCCGGGGCGAATCGGGAAGGCGAAAAAGGGCGGGCGTGTCACGCGCCCTGCTTCGCGCGCGGATGCCTCCAGCGTGGCGGCGTCAGCGCCGATGCGTGCCGCAAGGTCCGCGAGCGTCGGCGCTTCGAGCGGCGGGAATACCGAAAGCGGCGCGCGGTCGATGCCGTCGGCGTCGAGAACGAGGGTGGCGCGCTGTTCCGGCAGAGCGGCGATGAGCCGTCCCCACGTCGCGTAGCGCGTCGGGCCGGTGACTGCGGTTTCATCCGTGAAGCGCGCGCCCCGAGCATCGACAGCCATGCCGTATTCCATTCCGTCCACGCGGGTGACGATACCGCCATCGGCCGAGGGCGAGCGCGCGTCGACTGCCACGAGATGGGCGGCGTCGGCGTCGCCCACGGCTTGCGCCCCTTGCGCCAGAGCCGCGCGCAAAATCTCGCCTAGCGCGTAGGGTGTGCCGCGATTGATGAGCCTCGGCGATGCGGCTTGCATGGCGGCTTGCGCGCCGCCACACGCGAGCACCGTCGCGCGCGGGCGGAACGGCCCCGCCGCTCCGGTCTCAAGGTCAACGCCGTCCGCTTGCGCGTCGTACAGGATACGAACGCCGACACGCTCCGCTGTCGCATACAACGCATTCACCGCCGCCGTGCCGCCGCCAAGAAAGAACGCGGTCTTGCGCGAATAAGGAATGCCTCGCGTCTGAAATACAACCCCTTGCGCGGCGAGCCAGTCCGGCAGATCGGTCGACGCATGCACGAAGCGCTGCGAGAGATGCGCGTCGTTCCGGCCATCGCTCGCCTTGGCAAGATCGGCGAGATACTCCTCCTCACGGTAGATGCCGGGAATCCGCGCTGTCGGCCCGTCATGGGCGATCCGAAGGTTGCGCGAATGGCGCGTGTTGCCGCCGCGAAGCTCGCGCGGAGCGGCTTCGAGCATCGTCACGCGAGCGCCCGCGCGACGCGCCGAGATCGCAGCCGCGAGCGCGGCCAAGCCGCCGCCGATCACCAGAACCTGTTCGGGATTTGCGCCTGTCATGCCGCGCGAGGGTGTTGAGGTTGGCCTCACATATAGGAATTTTCCTCATGCCGCCAGCGCATTGCGTGATGCACCGTTGCCCGGCAATGGGGAACCGATTCTACCCCAAGCCAGCGCTTCGGCGTCGGAACAGCGCAAGATTATTCCAGGAGCTTGGCCAAAGCACGCTGAAATCGGCGAAAACCGACGATATGACGCGCGATTAGGCAATGAGCGTATTTTTTTGCTCTGTTGCCCATAAGTTGAAGGTGACAACCTCTGCGTTTTTCGCTAGTCTGCCATAACAATTCGACATGGGTAACGGATGGTTGAGCAGAGAACGAGGCACGGCGCCCAAGTCTAGGGAGGAAAGCGCTTGCGCCGCCCCCAAGGGCGCGGGTGCTCCAAATATAAAAGCCAGGCAGTAGAAAAACTTGGAAACAGCAAGGTTCGCCTTGCTGTTTTTATTTTTAGTCCCGGCGGAGGAAGGCGGCGGTATCGATGATCCCGAGCGAGATCGCCTCATGCAACGCCGCAACAATCACCGTCGCCACGACGGTTGCCAGCACCGCATTAGCGAACAGTCCCGTACTGGGGACAGCAATTTCGCCATCGGCGCCGACCTTTCGGGGGATGCTGAAAAGAAACACAATCCACCAGCAAGTCACGAACAGCGCAATCGCCAGCAGGATATTCATGGCGTCTTACCTTTGTTCCAGTTCTACCAGCGTGCCGCAAAAATCCTTCGGATGAAGGAAGAGCACGGGCTTGCCATGTGCGCCGGTCTTCGGCTCGCCGCTGCCGAGCACGCGCGCGCCCTTTGCCACAAGCCTGTCGCGGGCGGCGAGGATGTCGTCCACCTCGTAGCAGATGTGATGGATGCCGCCGTCCGGGTTCTTTTCCAGAAACTTCGCGATGGGCGAGTTCTCGCCCAGCGGTTCCAGAAGCTCGATCTTCGTATTCGGCAGCGCGATGAAGATCGTGGTGACGCCGTGGTCCGGCTGGGCCACGGTTTCCGACACCTCCGCGCCGAGCGTGTCGCGATAGACGGCGGCGGCCGCTTCGATAGTCTTCACGGCAATCGCAACGTGGTTCAAGCGTCCGATCATGCGGCTGGTCCTCATATTTCGCAGGTGTTAAAGCACGGAAACCAGCACTGAGCAAAGCGGCTTCTTGCCCCAAACGAGGCGCATTTCCGCACGCATCGAGCGGGCGACCGCGTCGCGGATCAACGCGGGATCCTTGCGCCTTGGGCGGGGGATGCTCTCGACCGCATTGTAGACCGCTGACAACGCGCGTTCGCTCATCGGCGAGCCCTTGGAGTCGCGAGCGGGAAGGCCCGCCATGCTGACGACCGGATCGGCCGCGATGTCGCCGCTGCGCGAGATCACCACCGACACGGCGATATACCCGTTCCAGGACAACCGCCTGCGTTCCGTCACGCATGGGTCGCCCGCGTCGAGCACGAGATTGCCGTCGCGATAAAGGCGGCCGATCGGTATGCCGCTGTCCGCGATATGCGGATGGCTCGGCCCGAGATGCACAAGCTTCCCGTCGCGGACGCCGCGCAGCGCCATGATCCCGTGACCTTCGGCGAAGGTGGCGTGCGCTTCGAGGTGGCGCGGCTCGCCATGCATGGGGATGAGGTATTGCGGGCGCGTGAGCCGGTACATGCGGGTGAGTTCGCCCCGGCGCGGGTGGCCGGATGCGTGGATCGGCCCCTCATGCGCCTCGGTGATGATCGAGATGCCGCGATCCGCAAGCTGGTTCTGGATGCGGATCACGGAGTCTTCGTTGCCGGGGATCGTGCGCGAAGAGAAGATCACGCTGTCGCCTCTGTCGAACTTCACGAAAGGATGCTCGCCCTTGGCGATCCGGGCGAGCGCAGCCTGGGCCTCGCCCTGGCTGCCGGTCACGAGCGCCAGCACCTTGTCGCGCGGGATGGACGGAAACGCGTCCTGATCCGAATAGGTGAGATGTTCCGGCCAGAGGCCCGAATCGCGCGCAGCCTCCACGATACGGTGCATCGCGCGGCCGATCAGCACCACTTCGCGGTCCGCCGCGCGAGCCGCTTCCGCGACGGAAATCAGCCGGTTGACGTTCGACGCGAAGGTGGTGAGCGCGACGCGGCCCTTCTGGCGGCCGACGACGAGCTTGAGATTGTTCGCGACCACTTCTTCCGTGACGCTGATGCCTTCGACGAGCGCGTTCGTGCTGTCGCAGATCAGGGCGCGCACGCCCTCGTCGCCGAGCCGCGCGAATTTCGCTTCGTCGCTCGGATCGCCATAGGCCGGCGTATCGTCGAATTTCCAGTCGCCCGTATGGAGCACATTGCCGGCGGGCGTGCGAAGGAACACGGAATTGCACTCGGGGATGGAGTGCGCGACGGTAACGAGATCGACATCGAACCGCCCGATGTTGAACCGAGACCCCTGCACCATCTCGACGATGGGGACTTCGGAACCATGGCTGTGTTCCTGAAGCTTCGAACGCAGGAGATGCGCGGCGAACTTCGTCACATAGACGGGCGCGCGCAGCTTCGGCCACATCTCGGCGACCGCGCCGATGTGGTCTTCATGCGCGTGGGTGATGAGGATGCCCGCGAGGTTCTGTCGATCGTTCTCGATGAACCGGAGGTCGGGCAGAACCACGTCCACCCCGGGCTCGGAATCGTCGGGGAAAGTGATGCCACAATCGATCATGAGCCATTGCCGGTCTACCTCGGGGCCGATGCCGTAAAGGTAGACGTTGAGGCCGATTTCACCGATGCCGCCGAGGGGCAAAAAAACGAGTTCGGGATTGGCAGGCGTTCCTGTCACTGTCATTCTTTTTATGGTTTCCAACAAAGGGAGTTAAGTCGCCGGCCGTGGCGGTCAGCGAAGCGCATCCAGATAAATGTCGCCCGCGGTGACGGTCATGACAACCCCCGCCTCGGTCGTAAGCATCAATGCGCCGGTATCGTCGACGCCGCAAAATCTACCGCGAATAATGGAATTGTTCAAATTTACGCTGATTTTTTCGTTGAGCGCCAGCGCGCGGGAAAGCCACGCCTCGCGGATCGCGGGAAAGCCCCGGCCTTCATCCCAGCGCGCAAGCCTTATGTCGAAGGCGCGCGCGAGCGAGGCGAAGACCGCCTCCACCGATGACGATACGAGGCCGAGCGACGCAACCTCGCGGCCGGTGTCGGCGGGCGGCGCGGCGACATTCATTCCAACGCCGAGCACGACGGCGAGGCTGCGATCTTCGGCGAGCGAGATGCTTTCCAACAGGTTCCCCGCGAGCTTCGCGCGCCCGAGCATGAGATCGTTCGGCCATTTCAGGCGCAAGCGGGACGCCTCATCCGGCGCAAGGTGCGCGGCCGCCGCGTCGTAGGCGGCGAGCCCCGCGACGAAGGAAAGCTGCGTTGCGGTTGCCGCGCTGGCGCCTGTCTTCAGAACGAGCGTCGCGTAGACATTGCCCGCCGGCGACTGCCACGAGCGCCCCGCGCGGCCCCGCCCTTTCGTCTGCGTCCGCGCCACGATCCAGAACGGAAGGCGCGCCCCGCCAGCAAGCTGACGCAGGGCCTCCTCGTTCGTGGAATCGATACTGTCGAAGCGAAGAACCGGTATGTCAGGGAGCGTCATCGAGCCTCAGAAGAACGTGCGCGAGGCTGCGTCGGCGGCAAGCTTGAGCGGGCTCGGATAGAGGAAGAACAACAGCGTGAATGCGGCTGTAATGCCGAGCGTGATCTTCACGGACGGTGCAATCGGCTGGAAGGTTTCGCCCTTCTCATCGAAATACATCACCTTCACGATACGGAGATAATAGTAGGCGCTGATCACCGAAAGCACAACGCCGACGATGGCAAGCCAGTAAAGCTGCGACTGAACGGCGGCGCTGAAGACGTACAGCTTGGCAAAGAACCCGGCGAGCGGCGGGATACCGGCGAGCGAGAACAGCAGCATCGCGAACAGGAAGGCGAACAGCGGCTGCTCCTTCGAGACGCCCGCGAGATCGGAAATGCTTTCGCTGTAGGTCGTGCGCCCGTTGCGCATGGCGAGGACGCAGGCGAAGGCCCCGGCGGTCATCGCGAGGTAGATCGCGAGATAGATCAGCACGGCCGACACGCCATCGGCGGCGGCTCCCCCCGGAACGGCTGCCGCGAGGCCGACAAGCGCGTAACCCACATGTCCGATGGACGAGTAGCCGAGCAGCCGCTTGATGTTGGTCTGGCCGATGGCGGCGAAGGCGCCGAGCGCCATGGACCCGACCGAGATCGCGATAATGATCTGCTGCCATTGCTGCGTCGCGTCGGGGAAGGCCGTCAGCACCACGCGGATGAGCATCGCCATCGCCGACATCTTGGCGGCGGTCGCGAAAAAGGCGGTGACGGGCGTCGGCGCACCTTCGTAAACGTCGGGCGTCCACATGTGAAACGGCACCGCCGCGAGCTTGAAGGCAAGCCCGGCGAGGATGAAGACGAGGCCGAAGACGAGGCCCACCGATGCGCCGCTCACTTGCACCACTTCTGCGATGCGCGCGAAGTTCGTCGCGCCCGTATAGCCGTAGACGAGCGACGCGCCGTAGAGCAGGAGGCCAGAAGACAGGATGCCGAGGATGAAGTATTTCAGGCCCGCCTCGGTCGAGCGCAGTTGATCGCGGTGGAATGCGGCGAGGACGTAAAGCGCGAGGCTCTGCAATTCGAGTGCGAGATACAGCGAAATCAGGTCGTTCGCCGAGATCGTCAGCATCATGCCTGCCGTCGCAAGCAGGATCAGCACCGGATATTCAAAGTGAAGGATGCGCTCGCGGCGCATATAGTCGAGCGAGAGCAGGATCGCCAGCGCCGCGCCCGCAAGCGTGAGGATCTTCATGAATCGGGCGAAGCCGTCATCCACGAAAGCGCCGTTGAAGAGTTCCTGCGCGACCGATGGCTGGCGCGCGATGAGGAACATCGCGCCGACGAGGACGCCGACAGCCACGATGCTGATGGAAAGCCCCGCCGGATAGCGATTGTACACGCCCCACATGAGGAGCACGAAGGCCGCTAGGACGACGAACAGTTCCGGGTAGATCGGCGCGTAGGTCGAAAACATTGTGGAAGCCTTGGTGAAAGCGTCGGACAGCATTGTCACCGCCTGTTCTCAAGTTCGGCGAACGACTTCGCCGCCGCGCCCGTGTCGGCTTTCGCCTGAAGTTCCTTTTGATACGGCTCGATCATCGCCTTGACCGACCCGCTCGTCATGTCGAGCACCGGCTTCGGATAGAAGCCGAGCACGATGGTGAGGATCAAGAGCGGCGCCATGATGCCGATTTCGCGCGGGCTCATATCCTTGATGGTGGCGAGGGACGGTTTTTCGAGCTTGCCGAAGATCATCTTGCGATAGAGCGTGAGCGCATAGACGGCCGAGAGGATGAGGCCGAAGCAGGCGAAGAACGCCGCAACCGTGTTGGCCTCGAACGTGCCCATCAGCGTCAGGAACTCGCCGACGAAACCGCTCGTGCCGGGCAGGCCGACATTCGCCATGGTGAATACCATGAAGAAGAAGGCGTAGATCGGCATGCGGTCGGCAAGCCCGCCATAGGCCGCGATTTCGCGCGTATGCATGCGGTCGTAGACGACGCCGACCGCGAGGAACAGCGCGCCCGACACGATGCCGTGGCTGATCATCTGGAACACCGCGCCCTGCACGCCCTGCTCGGTGCCGGAAAACACGCCGATGGTGACGAAGCCCATATGCGCCACAGATGAATAGGCGATGAGCTTCTTCATGTCCTTCTGCGCGAAGGCTACGAGCGAGGTGTAGATGATGGCCGCAACGCCGAGCGTCAACATCAGCGGCGCGAACTGCACCGACGCATCGGGGAACATCGGCAGCGAGAAACGGATGAAGCCGTAGCCGCCCATCTTCAGCAGGATTGCCGCCAGAACCACGGAACCCGCCGTCGGCGCTTCGACGTGGGCGTCCGGCAGCCATGTGTGAACCGGCCACATCGGCAGTTTCACCGCGAAGGACGCGAGGAAGGCGAACCAGAGCCACGCCTGCACATTGACGGGGAAGTCGTATTTCAGCAGCGCCGGAATCTCGGTCGTGCCCGCCATGCCGTACATGACGAGGATCGCGATCAGCATGAACAGCGAGCCGAGCAGCGTGTAGAGGAAAAACTTGAAGCTCGCATAGACGCGGCGCGGTCCGCCCCACACGCCGATGATGATGAACATCGGGATGAGGCCGCCCTCGAAGAACAGGTAGAACAGCACGAGGTCGAGCGCGCAGAAAACGCCGATCATCAGGGCTTCAAGGATCAGGAACGCGATCATGTACTCCTTCACGCGCACGGTGATCGAATTCCAGCTCGCAAGGATCGTCAGCGGCATGAGGAAGGTCGTCAGGATCACGAAGGGCAGCGAGAGCCCGTCGACGCCGACATAATAGGTGATTGTGTCCGACAGCCAGGGCCGGTGCTCCACAAACTGGAAGCCCGGATTGGCATGGTCGAAGTCGTTCAGAAGGATGAGCGACAGCGCGAAGGTGACGACGGTCGTCCACAGCGCAATCCAGCGCGCGTTCTTGAGTGCGGCTGCGTCGGTGCCTCGGAGGACGGCGAGCAAAAGCGCGCCGATGACCGGCAGCAGCATGAGCGTCGTCAGGATGGGCCATTCTTTCATAGGGTGAACAAAGCCCCGCGATAAAGGTAGGCGAACCAGGTGATGAGGACCGTCACGCCGATCAGCATGACGAAGGCGTAGGTGTAGACGAAACCGGTCTGGATGCGGACGACGCGCTTCGTGGTGGCAACCACGCTGGCGGCGACACCGTCCGGACCGAGCCCGTCGATGATCGCGCCGTCGCCGTACTTCCACAGCACACGGGCGAGCCATCGCGTCGGCCGCACGAAGATCCAGTCGTACAGCTCGTCGAAGTACCACTTGTTGTAGAGGAAGGCATGGATCGGCCTGAAGGTCTTGACGGTCCAGGCCGGAACGCCGGGCGACGCGATATAGGCCCACCAGGCGACGCCGAATCCCGCAGCCATCACGATCGTCGGCAGCCACTTCATGACGATGTCGGCCACATGCGGCTCGTGCCAGCCGTGAAGGAAGTACAGGGAGCCACGCCAGAACTGTGCGTAGTCGGCGCCGACGAAGTACGGTGCGAAGACAAGCCCAGCAAACAGCGCGCCGGCCGAGAGGATGAGGAGCGGCCCGGTCATGACGGGCGGCGATTCATGCGCGTGCTCGAAAGCGTGATGATCTTTCGGCTGGCCGTAGAACGCCATGAAGATCAGCCGCCACGAATAGAACGACGTGAGGAAGGCAGCGGATATCAGCATCCAGTAGACGACATGCGCCAACCCGGAATGCGAAACTTCCGCTACCTCGATGATCATGTCCTTCGAGAAATAGCCCGCCGTAAACGGAAAGCCGGTGAGCGATAGCGTGCCGATGACCATCATGCCGAAGGTGAGCGGGATGGCCTTTCGCATGCCGCCCATCTTGCGCAGATCCTGCTCGCCGTGCAGCGCATGGATAACGGAACCGGCTCCGAGGAACAGAAGCGCCTTGAAGAAGGCATGCGTGAAGAGATGGAAGATCGCCGCGCCGTAGGCCGAAAGCCCGAGCGCGACGAACATGTAGCCGAGCTGCGAACACGTGGAATAGGCGATGACGCGCTTGATGTCGTTCTGCGCCACGCCGACCGTCGCCGCGAAGAATGCGGTGATCGCGCCGACACAGGTGACCACGATGAGCGCCGTCGGGGACAGTTCGAACAGCGGCGACAGGCGGGCCACCATGAACACGCCCGCCGTCACCATGGTGGCGGCGTGGATGAGGGCGGAGACCGGCGTCGGGCCTTCCATCGCGTCGGGCAGCCACGTGTGCAGCAGGAACTGCGCCGACTTTCCCATCGCACCCATGAACAGGAACAGGCAGATCAGGTCGAGCGCGGGCACCTGATAGCCGAAGAAGGGAATCGTTGTGGCCTGATGCTCCTTCGCGGCGGCGAAGATCGTGTCGAAATTCACATCGCGGAAGATGTACCAGATGCCGAAGATGCCGAGCGCGAAGCCGAAATCGCCGACGCGGTTCACCACGAACGCCTTGATCGCGGCCGCATTCGCGCTCTCGCGTCGATACCAGAAGCCGATGAGGAGATAGGATGCGAGGCCAACGCCCTCCCATCCGAAGAAGAGCTGAACGAGGTTATCGGCCGTCACCAGCGCGAGCATGGCGAACGTGAACAGCGATAGATAGGAAAAGAACAGCGGCTGGCGGTCGTCGTCGGACATGTAGCCGACCGAATAGATGTGAACGAGAGCTGAAACCGTGTTCACCACCACCAGCATGACGGCTGTGAGCGTGTCGATTCGAAGCGACCACGTCGTTTGCAGATCGCCGACGCCAATAAAAGGCAATAGCGTTATGCGCGCTTCCTGCCCCTCGACGCCAACCTGATAGAGGGCGAGCCACGAAAGAGCCGCCGAGACGAGGACCAGAGCGCTCGTCAGAAAGCCCGAATTCTTGTCGCCGAGCGAGCGCCCGAAAAAGCCGGCAAAAAGCGCGCCGATCAGCGGAAGTAGGACGATGGCCTGATACATGCCCGCCTCAGCCTTTCATCGAGTTGATGTCGTCAACGGCGATGGAGCCGCGGTTCCGGTGGTAGATGACGATGATGGCCAGCCCGATGGCTGCTTCCGCCGCAGCAACGGTCAGCACCATCAACGCGAAGATCTGGCCAGTAAGGTCGTTCAGATAGGCCGAGAAGGCGACGAGGTTCACGTTCACTGCAAGCAGCATCAGTTCGACGCACATCAGGATGATGATCACATTCTTCCGGTTGAGGAAGATGCCGAAGGCGCCGAGCGTGAACAGGATCGCGGCGACGGTGAGATATTGCTGGAGTGCGATGCCGGTCGCGGCCTCGACGGGTGAGATCGTGTTCAGCATGGCCCTCAGGAGATCCCTTTCCCGGTTTCGACTTTAACCACTTCGATGGCGTCCTCGCGTTTGCGTCCGACCTGGCGCGCGATGTTCTGCCGCTTCGAATCGGAGCGGTGACGGAGCGTCAGCACGATAGCCCCGATCATCGCGACAAGAAGCACAAGCCCGGAAAGCTGGAAGAAATAGAGGTAATCCGTATAGAGGACGCGCCCGATCGCTTCGGTGTTGGTGACCTGCTCGCCCGTTACCGGCCGGAACGCGCCCGGCGCAACGGAGAAGCCGCCCACGACGAGGATCAACTCGGCGAGCAGCACGAGCCCGACCAGAATGCCGACGGGCAGATAACGGCTCATGCCCTTTCGAAGCTGGTCGAAGTCGATGTCGAGCATCATCACCACGAACAGGAACAAGACCGCGACCGCGCCCACATAGACGATGATCAGGATCATCGCGAGAAACTCGGCGCCGAGCAGAACGAAAAGCCCCGCCGCGTTCAGGAAGGCGAGAATGAGGAACAGCACGGAATGGACCGGATTTCGCGCGGAAATCACCATCGCGCCCGATGAGATGAGCACGATGGAAAACAGGTAGAAGAAGTATCCAGCGATTGTCATGCGCGGCCGATCTCGAAAAATGCGGCGTAAGCCGTGGAAGACATGGTTCGTCCTCTGGATCGCGCCCGCCAAACGAACGCAACCCGTCCTTTCGTTCAAGCTCGACAGCAAGGCCGCCAAGCGCCCTCGCAAATCGACCTTTCGGAACACCCCACCGTCGGTGAACGCGCGGCGCCGTGCCCTGCTATCGCATCCGCCGGGGCATTTCGGCCTGACGACGGATCGATCTCGTGTGAACCCTCTAGGGGGCCGCCTCCGGTTCGTGCCCACTTGCCGGCGGCGGCGTTCTGCGGTGAGGGGGAAGAACTTGCCGATCATGGCGGTTCAAGCTCCTTCCGCCCCTCGTCGGAAGAAAGCCAATCGTTCGCGCGCCATTTGCGCCGTTGAGGCGTTACACGCGCAAGCCCGTGGGTGGAGACATTCGGAAGCTACCGTTAGTAAAGGTTAACGGTAGGGCGCATCGAGTTCAATATTTTTTGCAAGAATGCGCTCCCATCTGTCCCCGTTCGCGAGCAGTTTTTCCTTGTCGTACAGCAGTTCCTCTCGCGTCTCTGTGGCGAATTCGAAATTCGGTCCTTCCACGATGGCATCCACCGGGCAGGCTTCCTGACAGAAGCCGCAATAGATGCATTTCACCATGTCGATATCGTAGCGAGTCGTCCGGCGTGTGCCGTCGTTGCGGCGCGGCCCAGCCTCGATGGTGATGGCCTGGGCCGGGCAGATGGCCTCGCAAAGCTTGCACGCGATACAGCGCTCCATGCCGTTCGGGTAACGGCGCAGCGCGTGCTCGCCGCGAAAGCGGGGCGAGAGCGGATTCTTCTCGAACGGATAGTTGATCGTCGCTTTCGGCGCGAAGAAATACTTCATGGCAAGCCACGTCGCGACGATAAACTCGCCGAGAACCGCTGATCTCAAAGACTGGCCGAAGCCGCCCATGCATGCACTCCCTTTGGATAAGCCCGCGCTAGCGCGCGAGACCTCCGAATTGAAGAACCGCCGCCACAACCACAACCATCGCGAGCGACGTCGGCAGGAAGATCTTCCAACCCAGCCGCATCAACTGATCGTAGCGGTAGCGTGGCACGATCGCCTTCACCATCGCGAACACGAAGAAGACGAAACAGAATTTCAGAACGAACCAGAAGATCCCCGGCACCCAGGTAAAGGGCGCGACCTCGAACGGCGGCAGCCAACCGCCCATGAAGAGGATCGTAGCCAGCGCGCACATCACGGTGATAGCGACGTATTCGCCGAGCATGAAGAGAAGATAGGGCGTCGAGGAGTATTCCACCATGAAGCCCGCGACGAGTTCGGACTCGGCCTCGGGCAGGTCGAACGGCGGCCGGTTCGTCTCGGCGAGCGCCGAGATGATGAACACCACGAACATCGGGAACAGCGCCAGCCAGTACCAGCCGAAGAGGCCGTAATCGCCGCGTTGCGCCTCGACGATGCCGGACAGGTTCATCGTGCCCGCGCACAGGATCACCGTCACCAGGATGAAGCCGATGGACACCTCGTAGGAAACCATCTGCGCGGCGGAGCGAAGCGCCCCCAGAAACGGATATTTGGAGTTCGAAGCCCAGCCGCCGATGATGACGCCGTAAACCCCGAGCGAGGATATCGCGAAGATATAGAGAATGCCGACATTCAGGTCGGACACAACCCACCCGTCCGCCACCGGGATCACTGCCCAGGCGGCGAGAGCAAGCACCGTCGTCGCGAGCGGCGCCAGCAGGAAAAGCGTCTTGTCCGCTCCCGCCGGGATGACCGGCTCCTTCACCACGAATTTCAGGAAGTCCGCGAAGGATTGAAGGAGCCCGTAAGCGCCGACGACGTTCGGGCCGCGCCGAAGCTGCACCGCCGCCCAGATCTTGCGATCCGCCAGCAGCAGATACGCGATGAACAGGAGCAACGCGACGAGCGTCAACAGGCTTTGACCGAGGATCAGCGCGGTCGGGAAGCCGTAGTTACTCCAAAGTGTGCTCCAATCAGCCATCGGCGCCCGCAAGTCCCTGCTCGTATTCCTGATGCAGCGCTGAAAGCTCGGCGAGAACCGCCGAGGACCGCGCAATCGGGTTGGTCTGGTAGAAATCTTCGATGAAAACGCCGAATGGCGCATCCGGCAGAGGCGGCAAATCGCCGAGCTTCAGCTCAAGCGGGGCTGCCTCAACCGTGTCGATGGCGGCGAGATGCGGATGCGCCTTGTAGAGCGCCCTGCGCAGCGACCCGAAACAGTCGAAAGGCAGCTTCGCGCCGAGATGCTCGGATAGCGCGCGGAGAATGGTCCAGTCCTCGCGGGCATCGCCGGGCGGGAAGATCGCGCGTTCGCCAAGCTGAACGCGGCCTTCGGTGTTGACGTAGGTGCCGTTCTTTTCGGTATAGGCCGCGCCGGGAAGAATGATGTCCGCAATGCGAGCGCCCGAATCGCCGTGCGATCCCTGATAGATCACGAAGGCGTCGCCGGTGCGGCTCACGTCGAACTCGTCCGCGCCGAGCAGATAGAGCACTTCGATATCGCCGCTCTGCGTCCCTTCGAGGATGCCCGCGGTGTCGAGACCGCCGTCGCCCGGCACGAAGCCGATGTCGAGGCCGCCGACGAGCGCCGCGCTCGCGTGAAGGATCGAGAGCGGGTTCCAGCCCGCATCCTCGCGGCCCTTCATCGCCGCCGCCGCAATTTCGGCCGCCTTCGCCAGCACGGCATCGCCCGCCTCATGCGAAAGCGCGTCCTGCCCGACGATGATGAGCGGATGCGAAGCATCGGCCAGCGCTTTCAGCACCGGATTGTCGGGCTTTGCGATCTCGTCGAGCATGGCCAGCGAATTGCCGAGCCATTCGTAGGGGTAAGTGAGGTCGACCTGCGGGCCGATCAGCCCGATGCGCGCGTGATTGTGCAGATAAGCGCCGCGAATGCGGGCATTGAGCACCGCCGCTTCCTTGCGCGGGTTCGTGCCGACGAGAAGGATGACGTCGGCCTTCGAGATGCCCGCGATGGTCGCGTTGAACAGGTAGCTTCCGCGCCCGTGTCTCGGGTGGAGCTTCTGGCCGTGCTGGCGACAATCCATGTTCGGCGAGCCGAGAAGCTCAAGCAGCGTCTTCAGCGCGAACATGTCTTCGACCGAACAAAGGTCGCCCGCGATTGCGCCCACTTTCCGCGCGCCGGCCTTCTCGACCCGCGCTGCGATCTCGGTGAACGCCTCGTACCACGACACTTCTTCGAGCACGCCGTCACGGCGCATATAAGGCCGGTCGAGCCGCTTCTTCTTGAGGCCGTCGACGAGCGCGCGGGATTTGTCGGAGAGCCACTCCTCGTTCACGCCGTCATGGTTGCGCGGCAGGATGCGCATGACTTCGCGACCGCGACTGTCGATGCGAATGTTCGAGCCGAGACCGTCCATCACGTCGATGGATTCGGTCTTGCGCAATTCCCATGGCCGCGCCAGGAACGAATAGGGCTTCGACGTCAGCGCGCCCACGGGGCAGAGATCGATGACGTTGCCGCTCAGTTCCGAATGGAGCCCACGTTCGAGGTAAGTGGATATCTCCATGTCCTCGCCGCGTCCGATCGCGCCGAGTTCCGGCACGCCCGCGACTTCCGACATGAAACGGACGCAGCGCGTACACTGGATGCAGCGCGTCATGAAAGTCTTGATGAGCGGCCCGAGATATTTTTCCTCGACGGCGCGCTTGTTCTCGCGGTAGCGGCTGCCTTCGGAGCCGTAATACATCGCCTGATCCTGAAGATCGCACTCGCCGCCCTGATCGCAGATCGGGCAATCGAGCGGATGATTGATCAGCAGGAACTCCATCACGCCTTCGCGCGCTTTCTTCACCAGCGGCGAATCGGTGAGAATCGTGGGCGGCGTGCCGTCACGGTTCGGCCTTAAATCGCTGACATTCATCGCGCAAGATGCCATCGGCTTGGGCATTCCCGCGATTTCCACGAGGCACATGCGGCAGTTGCCCGCGATGGACAGCCGCTCGTGATAGCAGAAGCGCGGTATCTCCGCGCCAGCCTGCTCGCATGCCTGCAGAAGCGTTATGCCGTCCTCGACCTCGACCTCGTTGCCGTTGATATTCAGCTTCGGCATTTTTGTCCTTTATTAGCCCATCCCCCGGACGCCTTTATGTCATCAAGGGGCCGCGCGCGGCAACGGTTAACTAAGCCAAACTGCAAACAGACCGCTTCAACGAGCTGTTTTTAGAACAAGTCGACGCGCGACCTAAAAGCGCACCCTTTCGCAGTGATCATTTGACGGACGAATTGCCCAACATGTGTGCCGCGTTTGCTCTTATCGCAGGCACGGCAAAGAACAAGCTGATGGCCCTTCAAACCCGGTCGTTTATCGGAGACGACCGAGTCGGAAGGATTCGACCGGATGGAAAAACGCATTGCTTCCGCTTCCAGACGCAACGCTTGCGGTAACAATCTGTATCTCAGGTTGACCTCGCCATTCCAATGATTTCAGGCAGGGTGATCCTAAAGCATTATTCCACCGGTCATCCAACAAGAGCCGGGAACGCGCTGTCGATGGCGTCATCGGCGCAGACGGGCGGCCCGACGCGTACGCCGCGAACAACGCCACTGTACTCGTCGAGCGCCCCCGGCACGAGGTCGGCATAAAGAAGCCTCGCCGGATCGACCGGCCCCGGAAGCTCAATGCGGCCGTGCGGTATCGGACGAAAGCCGGCGCGCGCGTAATAAGGCAGATCGCCGACGAGGATCACGAGCCGGTGGCCGAGGTCTTTCGCGCGCTTGAGGCCGTAGAGCATCAGGCGAAGGCCGTGCCCAAGGCTCTTGTGTTCCCCCGAAACGATCAGCGGGCCGAGCAGCAGCGCGCCCGGCACGTCGCCGACCGTAACCGGCGTCAGGTCCATCGCAGCCACCATCTCGCCATCGAGTTCCATGCAGAAATTGAGGCGCGGATCGCGGACCGCGTTCTCGCGGACGCGATAGGCGGTGCGCGCGAAACGGCCCGGCCCGAAGGCGCATTCATTCAGATAGGAAAGGGCTGATTGATCGTCGGGCGTTTGCAGCCGGATCGTGGCGGACGGCATCGTCATCGCGAACCTGTTCTCTGTAAGACCGGGAAGGACGGAGCGGCTCGCGGCGCTTCGGGCGCGCGCAGCCTCACGCAAGGCGCGCTATCTTCGTCGGCTCGCGAAAGTTGACAGGGGCTGTGCGTCCAGTCTGGCCATGGGCCTGCCCATACCACGAAGGGCGGTGCACGTAAACAGGTGGCGTCTATGGGAATGCTGCCGGATACGCGCCGGGAAGCGCATTCATCTTTCGGGGCCTGTGGCCGGAGCCCCCACCTGTGAGAGGAAGCGCACAGCGCGAGTTTATGCGAAGCGCGCGGCCATTTACGTCCAAGGCGCCGCGCGGGCCTGCTGCTGCTTCTCGCTTTGCGCTGCGGGTTCGCGTCCAAGCAGCCAATCGAGACTGACGTCGAGCACGTCGGCGACGTAGCAAAGCCGATAAAGCGGCAGATGGATCGCCGTCACGGCAAGATCCTGTCCCGCCTCGGCCGGAAGCCCGGCGCGCTCTGCCACTTCCTCCGGGGGCATCCTTTTTGCCCGGCAGGCATAATCGAATCGGGACGGAAAGACAGACAGGTTCGTCATTTCACGCTATCACTCGCACCCTCGCAATCACATCTTAAGATTGTAATCATAACTCGATACCAAATGGTAGCTGAATCAGAATGCGCATGAATAGTTAAACACTGCTGCTTATCGCCCTGGTGCTCTCGCTCATTTGGCCCACGTTCCTGCACGCTCTCCAGCAAATGTCTGCGCCTCGAAAGCACAAGCACCAATTGAGCGAAGGCTCCGCCGGGGGCAATCGAAACCAGAAACGCGGTCTGATCCGGGTTGGCAGCGACAATGTTTCCTGCCTTAATGGCTCGGGCAGTTCACGCAGGCCATCCGCTGCGGTTCCTCTGAAAAAAAGAGCGATGGACGGAAAACTCCTCATTCAGCTTGTCGTGTTTCTGGGGGTCGCTGCGCTGGCGGCGCCTCTCGCACGCATGCTCAAGCTCGGCTCAATTCTTGGCTATTTGTTGGCGGGCGCCTTCATCGGTCCCTACGGCATCGGCTACATGTTGGGCTATTCGACAAGCGATCCCGAAATGTTGCGTCATATCGCAGAGCTTGGGGTCGCGATGTTCCTGTTTCTCATCGGCCTCGAACTGCGCCTCAAACGCCTCTGGAAGATGCGCGAGGCCGTCTTCGGCGCAGGGTCGGCCCAATTCATCATAACGGGCATCCTGCTCGTCGTGCTGATCTGGGGCATCAATCCGAGTACCGACCTTTCCTTCTCGGAAGCGATGCTCGTCGGGCTCGCCCTCGCCTTGTCCTCCACCGTGCTCGCGCTCCAGACGCTGGAAGAGAAAGGCGAACTGACGTCGCGCCACGGCCGCCTCGCCTTTTCAGTCCTGCTGTTCCAGGATCTCGCCGCGATCCCGCTTCTCGCCGCGGTGCCGCTTCTCGCGGTCAAGGCTTCGTCGCCGGAGCTTCTCACCATCGCGGGCGTGGTGAAGATTTTCGCCGCCATTGCGCTGATCATCGTGGCCGGGCGCTATCTTCTCGACCGGCTGTATCATGTCCTCGCGCTGACGCAGGTGCGCGAAGCGATGATCGCGGCATCGCTGCTGACGGTTGCGGCGGTGTCGCTGCTGATGACGTCGATCGGTCTGTCGGCCTCGCTCGGCGCGTTCCTCGCGGGCGTTCTGTTGGCCGACTCGCGCTTCCGTCATCAGATCGAAGCAGACATCAAGCCGTTCGAGATGTTGCTTCTCGCGCTCTTCTTCACCTCCATCGGCATGGCGCTCGATTACCACGCGCTGCTGCGCCAGCCCTTTCTGATCGCGTTTGCTGTCATCACGCTCGTGGCGGTGAAATTCACCGTTCTTTATGCTGTCGGGCGCTGGCAGCGGCTGAACGTCTCCTCGGCGCGGCGGTTCGCCATTATCGCCTCGCAGGGCGGCGAATTCGCCTTCGTGGTTTTCGCCGGCGCCGAGCAGGGAGGGGTGCTGACCTCGCCGCTCGCTTCCTCGCTCGCGATCATCGTCACCCTTTCGATGATGACGACGCCTCTGCTTCTGGGGCTGGACGACTTCCTGCGAAAGCGGGCGGTGAAGGCGGAACCCCTCTACGACGAGCTTCCATCGAGCGCGGGGCATGTGGTGATTGCAGGCTTCGGCCGCGTCGGGCAGGTCGTGGCACGCGTTCTGACCGCCAAGGGCATTCCGTTCACCGCGCTCGACGCAGACCCCGATCAGGTGCAGCTTGTGGGGCAGTTCGGCAACAAGAGCTATTTCGGCGATGCGAGCCGTCTCGCCATTCTGGAAGCGGCGGAAGTCGGCAAGGCGCGCGCCTTTGTGCTGGCCATCGACGATGTCGAAAGTTCGCTCAAGGCGGCGCAACTCGTGAAGGCCTATTTCCCGCATGTGCCCATCTATGCGCGTGCGAGAAACCGCCGCCATGTGCATCAGCTCATGGATCTCGGCGTCGAAAACATCGAGCGCGAAGCCTTCCATTCGACACTCGAAATCACCCGCGACCTGCTGCGCGGCCTCGGTCTTTCCGAAGGCGAGATCCGTTTCACCATCGAGACATTCCGCGAGCACGACGAGGCGCGGCTTTACGAAGACTACGCGCATTATACCGATGTCGAGAGGATGGCCGCGCTTGCGATGCAGCGGTCGGAAGAGCTTGCGCAGCTCCTCGCGCAGGATTGGGAGAACGCCGCCGAGCGCACGAAGCGCGCGGATGACAAGAAACGGCAGGACGACAAGAAGACCGAGGAAAAGAAGCGATCCGAAGCCAAGGCGAAGACTGCGGTTGCGTTGGCCGATGGCAAGCCGGTGACGTAATAAACTAAAAATAAGAGACCGTTTTACCGATCTGGTTGCGATTCAATCAGATCGGAACGGGCTCTAGCCTCCCGCCTGACGCGGCTTGAAGCGACTCTTGGCTTGCGGAGCCATCGCCGACGCCGAGCATTTACCACCCGGAAGAGCGCGCGAGCGATAATGCCCCACTTCGCAACCTCCCGGAGCCCGGATGCCGCCCACCCTTCAAAATACCGCATTGCCCGCGCGGCGTGGATCGTCACCGCCGCGCATCGCCGCCCTTGTTGCGGCGGGTGCCCTTTTCGCGCTGTTCGCGGGGGTATCGGCAGCGGTTTACGGTGGCGGACTGGTCGACTTCGATCGCGGCCTGCTTCTCGCGCTGCGCGATCCTGCGAACCCCGCCAACGCGCTTGGCCCGCGCTGGCTTGCCGTCGCGGCGCGCGATGTCACTGCCCTCGGGTCGACGGCGGTGCTGACACTCGCGACCATCGTCGCGCTCGGCTATTTCGCGCTCGAACGGCGCTGGGGCGGTTTCGCGCTGGTCTTCGCCGCCATTGTCGGCGGCACACTCGTCAACAACACGCTGAAGGCTCTGGTGCAGCGCGCGCGCCCCGATTTCGTCGCCGAAATCGCGGAGACATCGACCTACAGCTTTCCGAGCGGCCATGCCTTCATGTCGGCCGTCACCTTCCTGATCCTCGGCGCGCTCATCGCCCGTGCGCGGCCCGGCGCTATGGGGAGAACCTTCGTTTTTGCCGTTGCCGTCGCGCTGACGCTTCTCATTGGTTTGAGCCGCGTCTATCTCGGGATGCACTGGCCATCGGACGTGCTTGCGGGGTGGTGCGCGGGAGCGAGTTGGGCGCTTTTATGCTTGGCCGCCGCAGACTGGTTCGGAAGGCGCGGGCCTGCATGAGACAGCGCGGGGGCGCGAAAGCCCCCTATCGCAGCGGGCGTGGCGTGATCGGGACGTCGTAGCTACGGCGGTCCTTGGCCCGAGCGAGGCTGAAATGCCACCATTCGGCGGGGTAATTGGTGAAACCGGCCCGCTCCATCAACGTGACGAGAACATCGCGCGATTGCCGTTGCTCCGGCGTGAGTTCGGGAAACGCCGTCTTGGAGGCGCGGTCGAAGCAATCGAAAGAGGTGCCCATGTCTAGCTCGCCCGGACCGAGTTCGCCGAGCGCGAGGGCATTCGCATTGCTGCGCACGGCTTTCGGCTCGTCCGCCGGAGCTTGAGCGGCGGCGATACAGGTGGAACGCAAGAGCGGTGGGCGGTCGCTTCCGCCCTGCCGGACAAGTGTCAGATCCACGGCAAGCCCCGTCGAATGCGACGAGCGCGACGCGATATAATTCGGCACGAGCGCGTCCTTCGGCAGACGCGGATACTGGCTTTTCGTGCGCCCGTCCTCCGGCGCACGCGCCCACGCCCCGAACGCCCGCACCGCGCGTTGCGGGCGGTAACAATCGAAGACCTTGAGCGAGAGGCCGAGACCCTGCGCCGAGCGCTGCGCACGTTTCAGCGCTTCGGCTGCATCGCGCCGCATCACGCATTCGGGTGCCTCATAGCCGGGAACGGGCGCCCCGGTGAAATTATTCAGCCCCGCATAGCGCATGTCCTGCTCGATATCGGGGGCAACGTCGCGAAGATAAACGAAGCCGTCCGGCAGGTCGGCCTCTGCGGTCGCTGAAGTCAGCCCTGCCGCGAAACAGAAAAGAGCCACCGCAAAGCTTCGCCAATTCATTTGCTTTCGTCCTCACGATTTTCTCACGAAATTGTTTGTTATAATCCGTAAATCGATGGCTAAGAAACGAACCGAAAAACCGTTTTTGTGTCTATTTCCATTATAAGATGACAGAATGGGAAACCGGCAGGAGGTATTTCGTGGCCGAGGAATGGCTTTATCAAATCCGCGTCGGGTTAAGCGATCAGGCGGCGAGCCTTCTCAATGTCGATCCGCAAAACACGGCTCTGCAATCTTTAACCGACGTCCTGCAGAAACATCGCGCTGCGGCGATTACAGTCTTTGACGCGTTCGCCGGATATGTCAGCGAGGCCGAGCAACAGGGCGTCGAGAAATATCCGCTCTACGCCTGGACGAAGGCTGCGCTGGAAGATCCGGCCAAAAGAGAGAAATTCGCGAAATTATGCACGCTGCACGTCAACGGCGATGAGGTTTATGAAAAGTCCGTTGCAGATGCTCTCGAAGCGGACCTGTTGCCGCTCGTCGAGCATGGCGCGCTCACGCGCGTCACGAAGCACGACTCCAACCCCGCCAACAATCCCCAACCGCCAGCGCGATTCCGGCAGGGTTAAGGGACCGGCATCAGAGTGATCGCAGCCGTTCGGAGCTAGCGCCTGGAGAACGCGCCTTGTCTGGCGTCGAGCGCCCTTGCAAACAGAACGCCTCCGGTTTCGCATGGTCGATCTATCCGCCGAACCAAATCCGGTGCGGATACAGCGTCGTGCCGTAAATCAGAAGCGGCACAACGCTGTAAATTGTTGCTGTCTTCAGCTTCTCTGCGTCAAATCGAGTCCGATCTAACGCAGGCTTATCTGGATCGAGCCAAGGCAAAGCTTGGCGGACGAAACGCCGCCCGAAGGCGGCGTCTTGCATCACAAGCCGGTTTCACAGCTGAAGCCGCCAGGCTTCCGGCCGTACTGGCGGGTGCCGGGGTAGTGGTTGAGCCCGTTCTTGTCCACCCACACGACCGAGCCACGACATTTGGCCGCCGCTTTGCGCTCGCTGGCGAACAGGCCGCGCTTCGGCTGCTCGACACTGACCTTTGCCGGGCCTTTGCTCGCATCCTCGCCTTTGCTCTTCTTGGACTTGGCCTTTTCTTCTTCCTTGGCGGCAGCTTTGCCCTTCAGCTTCTTCTCGGTGTCTGCGGCCTTTGCCTTCTTCTCAGGCTCGGGCTTCGCAGCTTCCTTGGCTTTTTCCGCTCCCGCTGGCTTGGCCTTCTCGTCAGGCTTTGAAGCTTGTTCGGCGGGCTTGGCCTTCTTTTCGCCTTCCGCCTTGGCGGCCTCGACCGGAGCGGGCTTCTTCGCCTCGTCGGCCTTCACAGCTTCCTTCGCGGGCTCGGCGGCGGGCTTCTCAGCGGCGACGGGCTGAACAACCTTC
>NZ_JAHFZG010000005.1 GCF_018619475.1 Rhodomicrobium sp. Az07 | reverse complement strand
GGTTCGGGGGTGGGGCGAGGCGAGCGCGCTGCCCGCCGATACGAATTTCGGCGTGCTTCAGGCGATACACGGATGGGGCTTTCCGCTGCCGCCGGTTGAGCTTTGCCGCTCGGTCGAGGAAATGCTCGCCGTCTATCGCGCCATCGAGATGAAGCGCGCTTCGCTCGGCTATGACATCGACGGCGTGGTTTACAAGGTGAACCGGCTCGACCTTCAGGAGCGGCTCGGCTTCGTCAGCCGCACGCCGCGCTGGGCGACCGCGCATAAATTCTCCGCCGAGAAGGCGACCACGGTGCTGAACGGCATCGACATTCAGGTGGGACGCACCGGCGCGCTGACCCCTGTGGCGAAGCTCGCGCCCGTCACCGTCGGCGGCGTCGTGGTGCAGAACGCCACGCTTCACAACGAAGACGAGATCCGCCGCAAGGATGTGCGCATCGGCGACACTGTCATCGTGCAGCGCGCAGGCGACGTGATCCCGCAGATCCTTGGGCCGGTGCCGGACCAGCGCCCCCCCGACGCCGTGGAATTCGTCTTCCCGACGCTCTGCCCCGTTTGCGGCAGCCATGCCGTGCGCGAGACACACCCGAAAACCGGCAAGGTCGACGCGGTGCGCCGCTGTACGGGCGGCCTCATTTGCGCGGCGCAGGCGGTGGAGCGGCTCCGGCATTTCGTGTCGCGCCACGCCTTCGACATCGAGGGGCTGGGCGAGAAGAACATCCAGGCGTTCTTCGACGAGGGCCGCATCAGGGCGCCCGCCGACATCTTCACCATGGCCGCGCGCGACGGCGCGGACCTGCCGAAACTCAGCGAGAAGGAAGGCTGGGGCCCGCAATCCGCTGCGAATCTGTTCGCGGCCATCGAGGCGCGGCGCACGATTTCGCTCGAACGCTTCGTCTTCGCGCTCGGCATTCGCCATGTCGGCGAGACGACGGCGAAGCTGCTGGCGAAGACTTTCGGCTCGCTCGACGCGCTCCGCGCCGCCATGGCCGAGCCTGATGCGGCCGACCTTCGAGCGGGCGACGAACTTCTGCTCGAACGCGCCTCGGCCGATGACAAGAGGACGCTGCACAACGCCATCATTCTGGCGAAACTGAATGAGATCGACGGGATCGGCGACGTCGTCGCGCAGTCCATCGTGGATTTCTTCGACGAGCCGCATAATCGCGAGGTGGTCGATGCGCTTCAGCGCGAACTGACCGTCGAGGCATACAAACCGGATCAGGTCTCGTCGCTGCTTGCCGGGGCCACGGTGGTTTTCACGGGCAAGCTCGAACGCTTCACGCGCGATGAGGCCAAGGCGCAGGCCGAGCGCCTCGGCGCGAAGGTCGCAGGGTCCGTGTCGAAGGCGACAACCTATCTCGTCGCGGGGCCAGGCGCAGGCTCGAAACTGAAAAAGGCGGAAGACCTCGGGCTGAAAGTAATGACCGAGGATGAGTGGCTGGAGATGATCTCCTCCGCATAACCGCCATAGAGTCTCTCCTGATGGAGGGAGGCGGGATGAGAGGAGCCCTCGAACGGTTTACCGCCGTTCGCCCCTCATCCCGTCTTGCGGCACCGAGGCGGCGAACAAGCGTTCGCATGTTAAAGCTGGATCCGAAATCAAGGGGGCTCGCATGGCCGAACTCAAGGCTCTGATCTTCGACGTGGACGGCACATTGGCCGAAACGGAGGAGGGGCATCGCCTCGCCTTCAACGACGCCTTCGCCGATGCGGGCCTCGACTGGGACTGGACGCCCGCGCTCTACGCCGATCTGCTCGCGGTGACGGGAGGCAAGGAACGCATCGCGCACTACATCGCGCAGCACCGACCGCACTTCGCGCCGCCGAGCGGGCAGCCGCTTCCCGATTTCATCGCCGCGCTGCACGCTGCCAAAACGAAGCGCTACGCGGCTCTTCTCGCGGATGGCGGTATTCCGCTCCGGCCCGGTGTCGCGCGTCTTCTCCGCGAGGCCAGACAAGCAGGCGTGCGGCTCGCCATCGCGACAACGACGTCGCCGGAAAACGTGACGGCGCTGTTCGACGCGGCGATGCCTGAGGCGTTCGGCTGGTTCGAGGTGATCGGCGCCGGTGACGCCGTGCCGCGCAAGAAGCCCGCGCCCGACATCTATATCCACGTGCTGGCGGCGCTTCAGTTGAGCCCCGGTGAATGCCTCGCCGTCGAGGATTCCGCGCCCGGATTGCGCGCGGCACGTGGTGCCGGACTGAAAGTCGTCGTGGCGTTGAACGACTATACGGCGTTCCACGATTTCGATGGAGCGGCAGTTCTGATCGACCATCTTGGAGAACCTGATCTCCCCTTCAAGCTTATCTCAGGCAACGCTAATAGTTGTACTTTTATCGATATTGAGCTTTTGCGTAAATTGGCGGAGATCGATTAGCCAAGCCTTGACCTTCAATTCTTCTTTCCTACTTCGTAGCGCCAAAGCTCAAGTATCTTTCTACCTTTCATTAACTCGCAGGGTGGTCCAATGGTCCGGCGTTCGAGCGCGGTCAATGGCGTGTGACCGGGTGCGTGCGCAGTTGCAGCGAGGTCGTGAGCGACGACGCGGCAGCGGCAAACACAAACCCTAGTACAGAGGAAGTGGGTCTCACATGCGAACGAAACGACTTCTAGTTCCGGCGGTGGCAGCGCTGGGATTATCGGCATTCGGCCTCGCGACTGCGGCAGGCGCTGCGCCGTCTCCGCTTGTAGCGAGCAACGACAAGATGGTGGTCAGCGGTGCGCAAAGCTCTGTGATGCTCGTCCGCAATGGCGGACGTGGCGGCTTCAGAGGCGCTTCCGCTATCGGTAGCCGCTCGTCGTATCGCGCTGGTGGTCTCGGACGACCGTCTGCTTTCCGTGGCAATCGCGGCGGCTTCGCCCGTCCCGTCGGGTTCCGCGGCTATCGCGGCGGTTTCGCTCGTCCCATCGGATTCCGCGGCTATCGCGGCGGGTTCCGCGGCTATCGCGGCGGCTTCGCACGCCCCATCAGGTTCCGCGGCGGCTACTACGGTGGCGGCTGGCGCAGGCCGGTGGCCTTCCGTGGTGGCTACTACGGCGGCGGCTGGCGCAGGTCTATAGCATGGCGTGGAGGCTACAGCGGCTGGCGTCGTCCCATCGTGTATGGCGGCGGCTGGGGCTGGCGCAGGCCTGTCGTGTATAGCACTGCCGGCTGGTATGGCGGTGGTTGGCGTCGTCCGGTCGTGTATTCCGGTTATGCCGGTTGCGCGCGGCCTGTGATTGCTCGCCGAGTTGTCTATGCCACCGGTTGCGCGCGGCCTGTGATTGCCCGCCGAGTTGTCTATGCCACCGGTTGCGGCGGCTGCGGCGGCGGCTGGGGCGGACCAGGCCTTGGCGTAAGCTTCGGCGGTGGCTACGGCGGTGGCTTCGGCGGCGGCTACGGCGGCGGCTACGGTCCCGGTCTCGGCATCGGCGTCGGCTTCGGCGGCGGCTGGTAACAACAACGCTTGCTGCACTGCATGAAATGGAGCCCCGACCGCAAGGCCGGGGCTCTTCTTCAATTCGATCCCCGGTGCATGCGGATGCGGGCGAATGTAGGCAATTGATCCTCGTCGCGTTCGCCAAAGCGAGCACCGAAGTAGGCCGCGATCAGTCCGGCCAGGATGGCCGCGAATGTCCAGTAGGCCGCGCCTGCAATGGCTTGCCGCGTGGCTTCCAGCGCCTGACGTACCGTTTCCCTCGCCTCCTGAATCGTAGCGTTCAGGCCGGATTCCGCTTCGTTGAGACGGCGGCGAGCTTCCTCCGGAGGAACGTTGGCCGCACGTCCCAGGGCCGAAGCGAGCCGATCGCGCTGCTCGGGTGTCCACTGATCCTGCGTAAGCCGCTGACCGACAAGCTGCGTGATGTCCCGAATCGCGCCTTGATCCACCTGCGTGCCCGCCGGAATGCCGAGCCTCTGCCGAACGTTGTCCACGAGCCCCGACGGGATATTACCGGCCGCCTGTCCCGCCGCTTCACCCGCTCCTGCGACTGTGGTGATCGCTCTCTCCGCCACGTTGCCGACCGCGGACACCGCGCCGGTCGTCGCGCGGATGATAGGGGGCACGAAGGCTAGCGCCACAACCAGCGTCGTGATAGCCCAGACGCCGAGCGCGTAAATCGCCGCACGCTTGCCGGTGAAAGTCCAGGAAAGGGTGCTCGCCACGAACCCGCCCACGAAAAGGCTGACGGCGGTGGAGGCAATATACCAGATGCCGGCCACTCCGCCGATGGTCATGAGAGCATCAGTCGGTCGCTCCTGATCGGTGACCGAACTCGCGGTGATCCCGAGCCCCAGAACGTGCAGCATCGCTGCCACCGAGAGCGCGACAAGAGAGCCGAAAAGGATAGCGCTCCATGAGATTGCGCGCCAATCCTCCCCGTCATGAACGCGAGAGGTGTCGTAAGTCGTGTCTACCATTTTCGATTCCTTCGGTTTTTGAAGAGTCCCCGCTTTGCCGCGGTTTCAAATCGTCAATACGATTGGGCAGAAGAAGTTGCCGCTTGCCTCGACGGAAGGATAGATAAGTCTCAAGTTTGAGAATCAGATTTACTCGAACATGATTGAACGGCTTACAAGGATAACCTTATCTGTTTCAGGTCGTAACTTAAGCCTTGCATATTCTCACCGGAACAAATTGCGGTGTCGCAACTGGAACGTGATGCGATGTCCGGCATTTGAGTATCTAGTGGTCCGATTCCGAGATTTGCATCACATGTCAAATTCGCTCCAGATCAAACGACTGGGATCGCCATGAGGGCAATCAGCGAGACACTTCGCGCGACCGTTGCGGTTTTCATTGCGATCGGCCTGTCGCCGGGCATGGCCGACGACGGGACCTCGCCCGGCAACGTGCCGCAACGGCAGGCGAGCCAGCCGCCGCCGGAAAAGACTGTCCTTTGGAGCGCGGAAAGCGTGATGGGCAAGACTGTCGTCACGCGCACGGGCGAGCGCGCCGGGCGGGTCGTGGACGTGCTGGCGGATGGCTCCGGCGCGGTTCAGGCGGCCGTGGTGGAGGTCGGCGGCTTTCTCGGCGTCGGCAGCAGGCGCATCGCCATCGCCTGGGCGGACTTGCGTTTCGCTTCCGACAAACGCGACACGCTTGTGGTGGAACTCCCGCGAGAACGCCTCAGCGAGGCGCCCGAAGTAAAAAAGGGCGAACCGGTTGTCGCCATCGGTGCGAACACCGGGAAAGGCCGAGGCGCTGACGGAACGAATTAGTGCCGCACAGGCGGAACCGGTGCCGCCGGACCCGGCGACCACGGGCGATATGAAACGCAGGGATCCCTCGCGGGAGAGCCTGCGCGGTCTTGACTGGTTCGCGTTCTTTCTCGGTGACATTCAGACCGGGTTCGGGCCGTTTCTCGCCGTCTACCTCACCTCGGAGAAGTGGACACAGACAGATATCGGCCTTGTGCTCTCCATCGGCTCTATCGCCACGCTGTTGTTTCAGGTGCCGGGCGGCGCTCTGATCGACAAGGTGAGATCCGAACGCCGCGCGGCGGGCGGAGCCGTGGCGGCTCTCGGAGCCAGTGCCTTTATCATCGCCGCATGGCCGGTGTTCGCGGCCGTGGCGTTCGCCCGCGTGCTGCATGCGGCCGGGACGGCGGTTGTCTCGCCGGCTGTCGCCGCGATCAGTCTCGGACTCGTGGGGCGCGAAGTGCTTTCCCCTCGCCTTGGCCGCAACGCGCGCTACGCCGCCGCCGGCAACGGAACGGCCGCTCTCCTGCTCGGCGCTTGCGGATATTTCTGGTCGCCGCAGGCGGTGTTTTTCGTGACAGCGTTCTTCGCTATCCCAGCGATTACCGCGCTTTGGTATATCCGCGAGGCCGAGGTGGATGTCGCGACGGCGCATGGCGGGACCGTCGCGCCGAAGGCTTCGAGCGTTCCCGCCGGGCTTTCGATCCTGCTTCGAAAGCGCGCGTTTCTGGTCTTCATCGCCATCATCGCGCTGTTTCAGATGGCGAACGCGCCGCTACTGCCGCTCGTCGGCTCGGAACTGACGACGCGCGCGAGCCAATGGGCCGTGGCGCTCATCGCGGCCGCGATCGTGCTGCCGCAGATCATCGTCGCGTTGTTCTCTCCGACAGTGGGGCGGCTTGCCAAACGGATCGGGCGGCGGCCGCTGCTGCTCGCCGCGCTCGCCGTCCTGCCGATGCGCGCGGCAATGTTCGCGGTATTGGACGGCGCCGTGCCGCTGGTCGCGATCCAGATGCTGGACGGGGTTTCGGCGGCCGTTCTCGCGGTCCTCATCCCGCTCGTGGTCGCCGACATTTCCTTCGGCACGGGGCATTTCAATCTGGCGCAAGGCGTTGTCGGAATGGCCATCGGCCTTGCCGCGGCGATCAGCCTGCCAGCGGCGGGCTATATCGCGGACATCTTCGGGCGGCCCACTGCCTTCTGGTGGCTTGCCGCGACGGGCGCGCTCGGCTTCATCGTAACGCTCACGCTGATGCCGGAAACGCGCCCGCAGGACATCACTTGAGAAGGTTGGTCTTCGCCGTCAGGTCGAAAGACAGTTTGCCGACGAACGCCGCCCCGCACCACCTTGAGCCAAGCCCGCCTGGATTGTTCTTCGTAATGTTCTTGGTGGCGAAAGTTGCCGTGTCGTCGCCCGTCAAGAGGTTGCACTGCGCTTGCGACAGATCGGTGTCGTAGTAACGAAAGTCGAGCGTCAACACCTCGTAGGTGAAGGCGAGGCCAGCGTTCCACGTGGCATAGTCGGGCAGCGGAACGTTGCCATAGAAGTCTTTCGTGTCCCCGAAGAAATAATTGGCCCATTCGCCGGAGACATACCAGCCGAGACCATCGGGCAGAAAGTTCTTGTCCGGGAGAACATATTTGGCGGTCCAGGAGGCGTAGGTGCCGGGTGCGCCCGTATTGAGCCACGAGGGGGAATAATAGGCCGCGAAGCCGAGCGTCAGCTTGTCGTCGGGAGCATAGATGGCCTTGCCATAGACTTCGTAGAAGTCGAGCCGCGCTTCGAGTGTGTTGCAACCGCCGGTCGGCGTGTAGAAGCCGTTGGTGCAGTTCAGGAACGCGGGCTCAAGACCGTTATAGGTGCGGCCGCCGGGATACCAGTAATACCAGAAGCCGAAGTCGAGCGTGACCTTGTCGAAGGTCGGGCGCACGCCGCCGTAGAAATCCACTTCGGCGAAGGCATCGTTCGGGAAGTCGATCTGGTAAATGCTTGCGCCTGCGTAGAACTGCACGTCCTTCTGCGGTGTGTAACGGTATTCGACGTATGAATTCCACGAAGGTTTGCGGTTCGACTGGCTGATACCGCGGAACACATAGTCTGTCGCCGCGCCCGCGCCGATGGCAACGTCCCAGTCCGGGTAGGTCGGCTCGGCCTTCTTGTCCTCGGCCTTGGACTGCGCAGTGTCGTCCTTTTCGGTACGGGCCGAATCGTCTTCTGCCGCCAAAACGTTCCCGGCGAGAAGCAGGGAAAGGGCTGCAAGCAAGAGTGGTCTGCTCATGTCGGTCTCTCGATTGGCCGTCGCGCGGCAATGTGATCGGGACGCAAACTTGTTTGGACGATAGGAAGAGTCGCGAATGTGATACAACCCTAAAGCGTCATTCGCGATGGCGACGCAGCTAAGAGTTGCGCAAAAGCATCAGGAAAGGCGTCTGCCGCTTTTGTAGTCAAGGAGGCGTCAGTGGAGCGCGCGTCCTGCGACGGCGGCGCGGACTTCCTCCATCATGTCCTCCGCGTCGTGCATGATGGCCGCCTGCGCCAGCAGATGCTCCACACCCGAGCCGCGCACCTGTTCCGTTCGCACGTCCGTCAGCACCGGGATTGAGAACGGCGACGCGCGCGACAGTTCCACGAACAGGAAACGGTCACAGTAGCGCGTGAGAAGCTCCGACAGGCGCCTCAGGTCGAGCAATTCGCGCTCCGCATCGCGCCGCGCGACCTTGAGAAGAATGTGGTCGGGCTCGTGGCGGCGCAGCACGTCGTAAATGAGATCGGTCGAGATCGTCATCTGCCGCATGGACTTGCGGGCCGCGTTGTTCTGCTGCTCGACGAGGCCGGTCACTGTCGCGACATGGCGGAACGAGCGCTTCAGCATCGGGCTTTCGAGGATCCATTCCTCCAGTTCGTCGCCGAGAATGTCCGGCGCGAGGAATTGCGCGATGTGATCGCGCGTCGCCGGGCTGATATGGGAGACGACGAGGCCGTAATCGGTGATCTGAAAGCTGATCGGCTTCAGCCCGAGATGCTCCATCCGTCGGGTCACGAGCATGCCGAGCGTCTGATTCGCACGGCGCCCCGCGAAGGTATAGAATACCGTGCGATAGAAGCGCCCTTCGAGGAAGTGTTCAACCAGCAGCCGGTCGGCGCGCGGGATCGCCGAAAAGCGCGCCTGAAGGTCGAGCCATTCGCACACGTCGGGCGGAAGCGTGCGCCACTGCGCCGGGTCCGCCACCAGATCGCGCACGCCGTCCGCGAGGAAGGTGGACAGCGGCATCTGCCCGCCGGAATAGGCCGGAACCTTCGGCTCGCCCGCCGCCGCCGGTCGCGCTTCGAGCGTCATGTCGCGCACGCCGACGAAGGCCAAGAGTTCGCCCGCGAAGAAAAACGTGTCGCCCGGCGTCAGCCCTTGCGCGAAATATTCCTCCACCTCGCCCAGCAGGCGCCCGCCGCGCCCTTTGCCGGACAGCCGCACCACCTTGAGCCGCGCCGCTTCCACGATCACGCCGATATTCTGCCGATGCCGCCGCGCGACATGCTGGTTTGCGATGCGGAAACGGCCGTCGGGCAAAGCGGTGAGGCGCTTGTAGCGGTCGTAGGCGCGGAGCACATAGCCGCCGTCGACGGCAAATTGGAAAAGCCGGTCGAAGGTCTCGCGCGGGAGATCGGCATAGGGAAGCGCGGTGCGCATTTCGTCGAAGAGCGCGGCCGCGTCGATGGGGCCGCTGCACGCGCAACTGAGGATATGCTGCGCCACCACGTCGAGCGAGCCGGGGCCGGGCGCTTCTCCGTCGAGTTGACCCCGCTCGATTGCCGTGAGCGCGGCGCGGCATTCCAGCGCCTCGAAGCGGTTGGCGGGGACGAGAAACGCGCGGCTCGGCTCGTCGAGCCGGTGGTTCGAGCGGCCGACGCGCTGAAGCAGGCGGCTGACGCCTTTCGGGGCGGCCACCTGGATGACGAGATCGACATCGCCCCAGTCTATGCCAAGCTCCAGCGCCGCCGTCGCCACGACGCTGCGGATCTTGCCCGCCGCCATCATCGCCTCGGCCTTGCGGCGTTGTTCGCGACTGAGCGAGCCGTGATAGACCGCGATGGGAAGATTTTCCTCGTTCGCACCCCACAGCATTTGCAGCATGAGTTCGGCCTGCGCGCGCGTGTTGACGAATACGATGGATGTGCCAGCGCGGCGGATCGCTTCGTAAATTTCGGGCACGGCATAGCGCGCCATGAAACCGCCATAGGGCATGCGCGTTTCTTCCGGCACCAGAATGCGGATATCCGGGTCCATCGGCAGGCCGGATTGCAGGAGCGCGGCGGGCGCGCCGACGGGGCCGAGCCATGCGGCGAGCGCGGCCGGATCGGCCACCGTCGCGGAGAGGCCGAAGCGGACCGCCTGCGGAGCAAGCGCCGCAAGCCGCGACAGGGCGAGCGCGGTGAAATCGCCTCGCTTCGTCGCCGCGAAACTGTGCACCTCGTCCACGATCACCGCGCGAAGCCCCGCGAACATGGCGGATGCGTCAGGCGACGAGAGCATCAGCATCAAACTTTCCGGCGTGGTGAGGAACAGATTCGGCGGCGCGCGGCGCTGGCGGGCGCGCTTCGATTGCGGCGTGTCGCCGGTGCGGCTTTCGACGCTCACGGCAAGGCCCATCTCCGCGATAGGCCGCATGAGGTTGCGCTCGATGTCGTTCGTCAGCGCCTTGAGCGGCGAGATGTAGAGCGTATGAATGCCCTGGCTACGCGTTTCGTGAATGTCGATGAGGCTCGGCAGGAAGCCGGACAGCGTCTTGCCGCCGCCGGTCGGCGCGATTAGGAGCGTGGAGCGGCCCGCTCGGAAAGCCTCGACCATTGCGCGCTGCCACGGCCGCGCCGTCCAGCCCCGCGCGGCGAACCACGCCTCGACATAAGGCGGCAGCGGGTGCGCACCTCCGTCGCCCGAAGTGCCGTCTCGCGGGTTAGCGTCCCGCATATGCCGTGCGGCTCGCCTTTTCACCGATCTGATTGTTTCCACCGAGGCAGCGTTGCATATCGTTCTTGTTTTGTACCGAAGTCCGCAGTAAGATCAAGTGGCGTTCAATAAAGTGCGTGAGTGAGGGCGATGACAAATTCTGCGCGAGCCATTCCCGATTTGTTTGGCGAAAGTGACAAGAGTTATGAGGGGACGGTACGCATTCTCGACCTCCTCGAAAAGCTCGCCGCCGCCGAGAGCCTGCAAGGCGCGGCCGCTGCGGCCGGCGTCGGCGAAGATCAGATGCGCGCAGGACTTCGTCAGGCGGCGTCGATGATCCGAGGTGAAGGAGGGGCGGCGCCTGCTCCGCACGACTGGCGCGATTTGTCGGTGGCGGAAGCGCTGTCCATCCTCGCCGACCACGGTATCGGGCAGGGTAAGGCTTGACGGCGACATGCGAGCGAGCGACATTACTCCCATGGGTTTCATGGACAGAATTCAGTTTGACAAAGATATAAGGAATGGTCAGCCGTGCATAAAAGGCACGCGCATCGCCGTGTCCGACATTTTGGAGTATTTGGGATCGGGAATGTCGGAAGCCGAAATTCTCGCTGACTTCTCGGACCTCACTGAGGAAGATATTCGAGCTGCGCAGCTTTTTGGTGCCGATTTGGTCATTCAATCTGCAAGATTGTTCGGGTTTCAATACGCACCTGATAACAGTTCCACTGAAGCCTATTTAAAACAGATGTTGAACAGCTTAAGAAAAATATCCGATTTCCGTGAGGATGATCCACTTTTAGAAGAGCCTGGAAAGGCTCTTGTTCGCACAAAGCGGCTTGATGAACTATCCAAGCTTATAGCCAAGCTATAATGTTACTTATAGATGAGAATATCTCGTTTAGAATTGTCGACATCATAGCTGAAATTTTCCCCGGCACCGTTCATGTCAAAAATGTGGTGGGCGCTGGAGCTCCGGACCGAACGGTGGCCGCCTATGCTCGAAAACATGGCTTGATAGTCGTTACCAAGGATAAGGATTGGCTGGAGAACGTACCGGGTAATCACTCATTGGAGTGCAATGTCGTGTACGTGAAGCTTCCGAATTGCCGTACAGACGATATTTCGACGTTGCTGATAAACAACGAGTACAAGATCAAAGAACTGCGTGGTCAGAATTTGGCTCGCCTCGCTTTGCCTTCGCGATGATCCACCCGCGCGAGTGGATGGAGGTGCGCTCCGAGGGACTTTATTGCAAGCCCGGCGGCTTCTTCATCGATCCCGTCCGGCCGGTCGCTGCCGCCATCGTCACGCATGGGCATTCGGATCACGCGCGCAGCGGCCACGCGAAGGTTGCCGCCACGCTCGACACGCTTGCCATCATGGCCTGCCGTTACGGCGAGGGCTTCGCCTGCCAGCGCGTCGATCTCCCTTATCGCCAGCCCATGCACTGGGGCGAGGCGCGCGTGACACTCTATCCGGCGGGGCATATCCTCGGCGCGGCACAGGTACTCATCGAACATGGCGGCGCGCGGCTCGTCGTCTCCGGCGATTACAAACGCACCGCCGATCCGACCGCGCGGCCGTTCGAGCCGGTGCCGTGCGATGTGTTCGTGACCGAAGCCACTTTCGGCCTGCCCGTCTTCTGCCATCCCGACCCGCGGCACGAGGTCGAAAAGCTGCTGAACTCGCTCGCCATCTTCCCGCAAAGTTGCCACGCCGTCGGCTGTTACGCGCTCGGCAAGACGCAGCGGCTCATCGCGGAACTGCGCATCGCGGGCTACGACCGCACGATTTATCTTCACGGCGCGCTGATGAAGCTGACGGAGCTTTACGAGGCGCGCGGCGTGGCGCTCGGCCCTTATGAGCCGGTGACGCCCGCCAACCGCAAGGCTCTCGCGGGCGAGATCGTGCTCTGCCCGCCGTCCGCGCTCGCCGACCGCTGGTCGCGCTCACTCCCCGAGGTCATTCCCGCCGCCGCGTCGGGCTGGATGCAAATCCGCGCCCGCGCAAAGCAGCAGCGCGTCGAACTGCCGCTCATCATCTCCGATCATTGCGACTGGCCCGAACTGATCGACACCATTCACGAAACGGGCGCGGAGGAAATCTGGGTCACGCATGGCCGCGAAGAAGCGCTCGTCCATTACTGCAAGAAGCTCGGGCTTCGGGCGCGCGCGCTGTCGCTGATCGGCTACGAAGACGAGGAGGCGGAATGAGAGCCACGGTTTTGTTTTGCGCGAGGGCGGCAGAATCCGCTAGCGTCGAACCATGACCGCACGGCTCCTCGACCGCGAAAAACAGGACGAAGACGCGGGCGAGCCTTCGCTGCGCCCGCAGCGGCTGGCCGAGTTCATCGGGCAAGCGCAGGCCCGCGCAAACATGAAGGTGTTCATCGACGCGGCCCGCGCGCGAGGCGAGGCGCTCGACCATGTGCTGTTCGCGGGGCCGCCCGGCCTCGGCAAGACGACGCTCGCGCAGATCGTGGCTCGCGAACTCGGCGTGAATTTCAAGATGACGTCGGGTCCGGTGATCGCGAAAGCGGGCGACCTCGCGGCGCTGCTCACGAACCTCGAAGAGCGCGACGTGTTGTTCATCGACGAAATCCACCGGCTCAATCCCGCGGTGGAGGAAATTCTTTATCCGGCGATGGAGGATTTCCAGCTCGACCTCATCATCGGCGAGGGACCGGCGGCGCGCTCCGTGCGCATCGACCTCGCGAAGTTCACGCTCGTCGGCGCAACGACGCGCACGGGCCTGCTCACCACACCGCTGCGCGATCGTTTCGGCATCCCGATCCGCCTCAACTTCTACACCGACGACGAACTTGAAGAGATCGTGCGGCGCGGCGCGCGAGTGCTTCACATGATTGTGACAGCCGATGGAGCGCGGGAGGTGGCTCGCCGCAGCCGTGGGACGCCGCGCGTCGCGGGCCGCCTGTTGCGCCGCGTGCGGGATTTCGCTGCGGTCGGCGGCGTGACGGAGGTGGACCGCGCGGTGGCGGATGCCGCCCTCGGCAAGCTCGAAGTGGACAGCCTGGGCCTCGACGCGATGGATCATCGCTATCTCACATGCATCGGCGTCAATTACGGCGGCGGTCCGGTCGGCATCGAGACGATCGCGGCGGCGCTTTCCGAGGGTAAGGACGCCATCGAGGAGGTGATCGAGCCTTATCTTTTGCAACAGGGGTTCATCGGGCGAACGCCGCGCGGGCGAGTGCTGACCTTGAAGGCGTTCCGCCATCTCGGCCTCGCCGTCCCGCAGGCCATTCGCGACCAGCAATTGCCCCTGTTCGAGGGTTCGCGCGAAGGCTGAGTCGCCTCTTCGAATCGCGAATTCTCCGCTTGTCAAATTTCTCCCACAGGTTTCACACAGAGGATTTCGTAACCTCGCCGGTTTTATAATGACAAGGCGGCGGGAATGGCATTTTATAAAAAACAAGCAGCGAGTATGCTGCACGGGTTCCACCACGTGGTTTCAAATGCCACGCTGGATGGAACAGAACGCCTGACGATTAAAGTTCAGCGTACGTCAGGCGCTTCTGTTTACTTTATTAAGCTCCCTGTCACAAGATTTTGTTGGTCCGGCCGCTCTTGCAGCGAACGCTATCATCAATTTGCCTTGATCGGAAACGACCTTCATGGTCGTAGACGGGACAAGCGCTCTCTATTATTGTGAACGCCATGAGCAAAGCGCAGAGCATCACCAAAACGAGCTTCTCGGCCCTCAAGACCGCGGGACGCGTTTCCGTGTACGGAACGCTGATGGCGCTCCCTTTATGCGGCCTTGTGTCGTTTTTCGAGATGACGCGTCCGGCTCAGATCTCAGGCGGCGGTTTTTACGCGATGCAGATGGCCGAAGGCCAGTCGTCGGCGCCCGCACAGGTCGGCGCGCGGTCGTGGCGTTCGCGTCCGGCGGTGACCCGCTTCAGGGAAGTGAGCGCCGAAAGCAAGTCGGACGAAACCTCGCTGACGCCGGTGCTGTCTTCGAACGACGCGCTCAAGGCGTTCGCGGACGCTCCGTCCGCGCATCTGCGCCCCGGTCTTTACACGGAATTCGTGACGCACGATCATCGTCGTCTGGCACTCCTTATTGTCAGCCGAGAGCCGATGACGGATCAGGTCATCCCGGATAACGCCAAGCTCATGGCGATCACGCAGGCCGGAACGGGCAACGTGGTGAGCTTCGCCTGGGGACGCTGGATCTACCGCGTCGCAATCGAGGACAAGGGCATTGAGCCTGCGGCTCCTGTCGTGCAGAAGCGGATCTAGGTCACCGACTCGTAAGCCCGCAACCAGATGCGGACTGATGCAAGCTTGACGGATGCGAGGAAATTGTCGTCGCGCTTGTCGTATCGGGTTGCGACGGCGCGGAAATGTTTGATTTGTTGAAGAAGCGCTCGACGGCGTTGCGCTGCCGGTACAGCCAGGCCGAGAAGGCCGGGCGCTTCTTGCGGTTCGGCATGAGCTTGATGTTGGCCGTCGTCAAGCCTTTGAAATCGCATCGAGAAGCCGGTCCCACACGCCCGCCTTGCGCCAGCGGTTGAAGCGGTTCACGCAGGTCGTATGCGGGCCGTACGGGCTGGGATGTCGGCCCGGAGCCGGAACCGATCGAGTCGATCGGTGAATCCGGCTCCATCCGTCAAATCAAACCGTTCCGGCCGGAACGGTTTGCTGCGCACCGGTCCGCAGCCGCCGGAAGATTGCCGTTCAGAACCCGCCGGTCGTCCACGCGGGGAGCGCTGCGCGGCTTGTTCCGACGCAAAGGCTGGATCACAGTACTCGAAATCCGTCAGATCGAAGCGCGCCATGAGAAACTCCCCTGTTTGGGAGTTGGAATCACAAGCGTTCAGGAAAAAATCTTCCCGCGCTTGTCGAGCCGTTGCAGCACGGCCGGAACGACCTCCGTCAAATCCTCCGCGATGAGGCCGGGGCCATAGGTCGTCGCAAGCTCGCCATGCATCCAGACGGCCGCCGAAGCCGCGTCGAAAGCAGCCATCCCTTGCGCGAGAAGGCCCGTGACAAGGCCCGCGAGCACGTCGCCAGAGCCTGCGGTCGCCAGCCACGGGGGCGCGTTTTCGCTGATCGCGGCCAGCCCGTCCGGCGCGGCCACAACGGTATCCGCGCCCTTCAGAATAACCACTGCTCCGGACAACTCGGCGGCACGACGCGCCCGCTCCAGCTTCGACACCTCGTCTTCCAATTCCGGGAAGACCTTGTGGAATTCGCCGTCGTGCGGCGTGAGGATGGTTGGTACCGGACGCGCCTTGATCTGGTCGAAGAGATCGGCGGGCGAGTCTTCGAACGCGGTGATGCCCTCGGCGTCGAGGACCGCGACGGCCTCGTTCGCCAGTACGCCGAGCACGAGATCCTTCACCTCCTGATCGCGTCCCGCGCCGGGACCGATCAGCGTCGCGCGGATGCGCGGATCGGATAGATAGTCCTGGAGCCCCGCCGCCCCGTCGAATGGCGCGACCATGATAGCGGTGAGTTGGGCGGCATTGATGTAGAATGCCGCTTTCGATGTGGCGACGGTAACGACGCCCGCGCCGCAGCGCAGTGCAGCGCGCGCCGCAAGCCGCGCCGCGCCCGTGCTTTCCATGGGGCCGGAGACGACGACGGCATGGCCGCGATCGTACTTGTGTCCGTCGAGGCGAAGCTTCGGATAAAAGCGCAGCCAGAAATCGGGATCGTTCCCGAAGGTTCGCGGCGCGATGTCGGCCAGCACTGAAGCGGGGATGCCGATGTCGACGGCGCGCACGTCGCCGCAATAGAGGCGTCCGGGAAGCAGCACATGCCCGGTCTTGCGGCGGAAGAAGGTGATCGTCGCCGCTGCCTTGAAAGCGATGCCCCGCACGTTGCCGCGCGTCGCGTCGATCCCGGTCGGCACATCGACGGAGACGACCGGCAGCTTGCGCGCGGTTACTTCCTCGATGATCTGCGCCACGACGCCGCCGATATCGTCCCGCAAGCCCGTGCCGAACAGCGCATCGACGATGATCTGCGCGCCTTCGAGCGACTTGAGCGACAAGGGTTCGATGGCCTCGTCCCAGCGCCGCGCCATTTCCTTGGGATCGCGTTGCAACTCCTCCTGCTTGCCGAGGAGGGCGAGGCGCACCTGATAGCCGCGCTCGCGCAGGTAGCGCGCGCAGACGAAGCCGTCGCCGCCATTGTTGCCCGGTCCGCAAAGCACGGTGACGCGGCTGCCACGCGGATAGCGGCGCACCACCTCCTCCGCGACGGCGCGGCCCGCGTTCTCCATCATGGTGAGCGTGGACGTTCCAGCCTCGGCGGCAAGTTGCTCGGCGCGGGCCATTTCTTCGGAGGTCAGAAGTTCAAGCAAGGCGAGCCTGCATATTGCGGGGTTTTGCACGTTATCAATAGAGGGACTTGTGAGGTGAATGTAGCGAAAATTTGCGCAACGTGAAAGAAAAGCGATCTTTTCGAAACCGGCTGGTAAACGCCTGCATCCACTTCGGCGGCAGGATCGCCGCCTCTTTCAGGCGTGCGGTGCGCGCGGCGCCAGCCGCCCGCGCGATACTTTCAGGCTCATTGCGTAATTTTCGAGCAATGCGCCTGCTTTTTTGGCAGAATGGCATTGTTTCGCAGGCCTTAACCTTTGTTGTCAAAGAGTGAAGGTGTTTGGCACGGGCTATGCTTGCGACGCCAGACAGTGATTTTCGCCCCGTTCGGAGGAATCGATCCGTCATGAAAAAAATTGAGGCGGTCATAAAGCCTTTCAAACTCGATGAAGTGAAAGAAGCGCTTCAGGAAATCGGCCTGCAGGGTATTACCGTGACGGAAGCCAAAGGCTTTGGGCGTCAGAAGGGTCATACGGAACTTTATCGCGGCGCTGAATATGTTGTCGATTTCCTGCCCAAAGTGAAAATTGAGATTGTGCTTCCCGAAGACATGGTGGAAAAAGCCTGCGAAGCGATCAAGAACAGCGCGAGAACCGGGCGGATCGGCGACGGGAAAATCTTTATTCTCAATGTTGAAGACGCGATCCGCATCCGCACAGGTGAAACAGGTACTGAGGCGATTTAGCCTGCTGACCGGTATCACCAGTCAAATAATATCCGAAACCGCACCCTTCCATCCGGCGCTCACGCGCCGATACCCACCTACGGCTAACAGGACGAGGGAGTTACATGTCTAACGCCAACGAAATCATCAAGAAACTCAAGGACGAAGACATCCGCTTCGTCGATCTGCGCTTCACGGACCCGCGCGGCAAGCTTCAGCACGTCACGATGGAAGCGAGCGAGATCAACGACGACGCCTTCGCCGACGGCATCATGTTCGACGGGTCGTCCATCGCGGGCTGGAAGGCCATCAACGAAAGCGACATGACGCTCGCTCTCGACCCCGAGACGGCTCACCTCGATCCCTTCTTCGCCCAGTCGACGCTGGCGATCTTCTGCGACGTGCTTGAGCCGTCCACGGGCGAGCGCTACGAGCGCGATCCGCGCGGCATCGCCCGCAAGGCCGAAGCCTATCTGAAGCAGACCGGCATCGGCGACACCGCCTATTTCGGCCCGGAAGCGGAGTTCTTCATCTTCGACGACGTCCGTTTCTCGTCGGATCCCTACAACACGGGCTTCCGCATCGACTCGAGCGAACTCCCGTCGAACATGTCCACCGAATACGAGCTGGGCAACCTCGGCCACCGTCCGCGCACCAAGGGCGGTTACTTCCCGGTTCCGCCGATCGACAGCGCCCAGGACATCCGCTCCGAGATGCTTTCGACCATCGCCGCGATGGGCGTGCCGACCGAGAAGCACCACCACGAAGTGGCGGCCGCCCAGCACGAACTCGGCATCAAGTTCGGCACGCTGACGCGCACCGCCGACGCGATGCAGATCTACAAGTACGCGATCCACAACGTTGCGCATTCCTACGGCAAGACGGCGACCTTCATGCCGAAGCCGGTGTTCGGCGACAACGGTTCGGGCATGCACGTTCACCAGTCGATCTGGAAGAACGGCGAGCCGGTCTTCGCCGGCAATGAATATGCCGACCTCTCCGAGACCGCGCTGTTCTACATCGGCGGCGTTCTGAAGCACGCCAAGGCGCTGAACGCCTTCACCAACCCGACGACGAACTCCTACAAGCGTCTGGTTCCGGGCTATGAGGCTCCGGTGCTTCGCGCCTACTCCTCGCGCAACCGTTCGGCTTCGGCCCGTATCCCGATCGTGTCGAGCCCGAAGGGCAAGCGCGTCGAGATCCGCTTCCCCGATCCGTCGGCGAACCCGTATCTCGCGTTCGCTTCGCTGCTGCTCGCCGGTCTCGACGGCGTCATCAACCGCATCCATCCCGGTTCGGCCATCGACAAGAACCTGTACGACCTGCCGGAAGCCGAACTGCGCGAAATCCCGACCGTCTCGGGCTCGCTGCGTGAAGCCCTCGACTCGCTCAATGAAGACCGCGCGTTCCTCAAGCAGGGCGGCGTCTTCACAGACGACCAGATCGACTCGTACATTGCGCTGAAGGAAGAGGAAAACGACCGCCTTCGCCTGACTCCGCACCCGGTCGAGTTCGACATGTACTATTCGGTTTAAGCCAAGTTTGCGCGGTGGCATGCCGCGCATCCCATGCACGCAATGCGAAGGCCGGGAGCGATCCCGGCCTTTTTATTTGCGGCCGAGGGGCGATCTCGCGGGTCGCGGGGCGCGAGCGGCAGGGGTTCCGTTGGCGGTGCGTCAGCCGCGCCAGTGGAGCGCACAGAGCAGCGTGAACAGCCGCCGCGATGTCGGCGTGTCCATCCGGACCTTGCCTTCAAGCCGCTCCTGAAGGATCTGGCTGCCCTCGTCGTGAAGGGCGCGGCGCGCCATGTCGAGCGCCTCGATGCGACTCGGCGGCGCGGTCTTGATCGCCTCGAAATAGCTCTCGCAAATCAGAAAGTAGTCCTTGACCACTCGGCGAAACGGACTCAGCGACAAGATGAAGGTCGCGTCGGCTTCAGCGGCTCCGTTCGCCCGCACCGCGAGGACGAGTTTCTGCTCGATCATCGCGATGTCGAGCTTGTATGGCCCCGCCGGTCCGGCGATCAGCTCGAAGCTGTTCTCTTCCAGCAGGTCGAAGATCGCGACGCGGCGCTCATGCTCGATTTCGAGCGCGTTCGCGCCCATCGAAGCCTCGTCGATATTGACTTCGATCAACCGCGCCGAAGGCTCTGCTTGGGTACGCTCCGGCATGGCCTCCGCCTCAATCCGATCCGTTCGTTCTGACGGCGACCGATCGGCGATGGCCGAACAGGCCCTCCGCCTCGGCGAGTGTCATGGTGGGAGCCGCCAGCACGCCAAGGCTGTCCCGGTTCAGCTTCAGGAGCGACGTGCGCTTCATGTAGTCGAGCACGCCAAGCCCGGAGGAGAACCGCGCCGCGCGCGACGTCGGCAGCACATGGTTCGATCCGCCGACATAGTCGCCGACCGCTTCCGGCGTGAAATGGCCGATGAAGATCGCGCCAGCGTTGCGGATCGCGGGCAGCATGCCTTCCGCGTCGTCGCAGGCAAGTTCCAGATGCTCCGGCGCGAGCGCGTTGACGAGCGGCGGCGCTTCCTTCGCAAGGTCGCGCACGATCAGCACAGCGCCGTGGTCTGCCCAGCTCTTCGCCGCGATGGCGCCGCGCGGCATGATGCCGAGCTGTGCGTCCACGGCCTTCGCGGTCGCGTCGGCGACCGCGGGGGAATCCGTGATGAGGATCGATTGCGCGGCTTCGTCATGTTCCGCCTGCGCGAGCAGATCGGCCGCGAGCCAGACGGGATCGGCTGTGTCGTCGGCGACTGCCACCACTTCGGACGGTCCGGCGATCATGTCGATGCCGACGACGCCGAACACCTGCCGTTTGGCTTCCGCCACCCAGGCGTTGCCGGGGCCGACGATCTTGACGACCGGCTTGATGGTCTCCGTGCCGTAGGCGAGCGCCGCCACGGCCTGCGCACCGCCGATGCGATACACCTCGCGAATGCCCGCGAGATGGGCTGCGGCGAGCACGGCGGGGTTCACCTCGCCCTTCGGCGTCGGCACCACCATGACGAGGCGCGGCACGCCCGCCACCTTCGCGGGAACGGCATTCATCAGGACCGAACTCGGATAGCTCGCCTTGCCGCCCGGAACGTAGAGGCCCACGGAGTCGAGCGGTGTCCAGCGATGGCCGAGTTCCGCGCCGATGTCGTCGGTGTAGCGGTCGTCGGCGGGAAGCTGGCGGCGGTGATGTTTCTCGATGCGCTCGTGCGCGATCTGAAGCGCCGCCTTGAGATCGGGCGCAAGGCCGTGCCACGCCGCCTCAAGCTCTTCCGGCGCAATGGCAAGACCGGTTTCGGCGAGGTTCACGCGGTCGAAGCGCTCGGTGAATTCGAAGACAGCCGCATCGCCACGTTCGCGCACGGCGGCAATCATGGAGCGAACCGCATCCTGTACGTCATGCGGCTGGTCGCGCCGTCCCTGCACCAGGGCATCGAACCGCTGCTGAAAATCGGGCTCCGTCGAACGCAAGAAGAGTGTCAAGAAAGTCGTCCCGTCTTTTTCGAGCGCCGTCCGCCAGTGCCGACGCTCACGATGTTGTTATCGATGCCGTTTGTTCGCCGTGAGGCGCGGCTGCATGGCGGAAGGCTAACCGACCCGAAAGCCCCCCGGCAAAACCTGACGCGTCCCGCCTAGCTTGAATCCCGCACCAGCTCCGCGGGCAACCCCGGCTCGGCCTCGCCCAAGGCATGCTCAGGCTTTATAGCGGTTTTCCACGCCGCGCCAAGGTCGCGCATTTCCGCCTCGATGCACTCGACATGCAAGCGGAGCGCGCCGCCGCCCGCGAAGTAGAGTGTGATAAATCCGCCCGGCGGCTCGGATTCTTCGTAAGTGACGGCGAGAAGCTCGGCGAATTCGCTCGCCGCGCCGGGCCGTATGTTCAGCACCTGCGCGCGTTTGACGCGTTCGAAGCGGAGCGCGCACCGGCAGCGATGGAGCGCGGCGGGATCGCCTTCCCCCTCCACGGCGGACAACCAGTCGAAGCGGTTCAGGATCGCCGCGAACCGATGTTCCGATGGCAGATACGCCATGTCGGCCATGCGGATCACGGCGTCCTGAAGATGGGCGGAGATGATTTTCAGGTCGTCTTCGTCGAGGGCGATGAGCTTGAGTGGAGCTTTGGGGAAAGAGCCCATGACACGAAGCCTCGTTGAGTGAAATTTCACTCATGAATGAAGGCGTTCGATCTCCGCTCCGCAAGACCCAAGTTTCTCTTCGAGGCGTTCGAAGCCGCGATCGAGGTGATAGACGCGGTTCACCATCGTCTCGCCTTCGGCCATCAGACCCGCAATCACGAGCGAAACCGACGCGCGAAGATCCGTCGCCATCACTTCCGCGCCGTGCAGCCTCGGCACGCCCTTCACGCGCGCCATGTCGCCCTTCACCTCGATGTCGGCGCCGAGGCGCGTCAATTCGGATACGTGCATGAAGCGGTTTTCGAAAATCGTCTCGCGGATTTCGGAAATGCCGTCGGCGCGGCACATCAGCGCCATGAGCTGCGCCTGAAGGTCGGTCGGGAAGCCGGGGAAGGGCTCGGTCTCGACGCTCACCGGGGAAAGCCCGGCGCCGTTGCGGGAAACGCGGATGCCGCGATTCGTTTCCGCGATCTCGACGCCCGCGTTGCGAAGCAGGTCGAGCACGCCCGGCAGAAGATCGCCGCGCGCGCCTTCGAGCGTCACCTCGCCGCCGGCCGCCGCCACCGCCATCGCGTAGGTGCCGGTCTCGATCCGGTCGGGCAACACGGTGTGCGTGGCGCCTTCGAGTTCGTCGACGCCCTGAATGTGAATGGTCGGCGTGCCCGCGCCCTCGATCTTCGCGCCCATCTTGGAAAGGCAGGCCGCGACGTCGACCACCTCCGGCTCGCAGGCCGCGTTTTCGATCACGACTTCGCCCTTCGCGAGCGTCGCCGCCATCAGCACATTATGCGTCGCGCCGACCGACACCTTTGCGAAGCGAACGACGCCGCCCTTGAGGCCGCCTGGCGCGCTCGCCACCACATAGCCGCCGTCGAGCTTGATGTCCGCGCCAAGGGCCTGAAGGCCCGTCAGATGCAGGTCGACGGGGCGCGTGCCGATGGCGCAGCCGCCCGGAAGCGAGACGCGCGCCTTGCCTTCGCGAGCCAGCAGCGGCCCCAGCACCCAGAAGCTCGCCCGCATGCGGCGCACGAGGTCGTAGGGCGCGGTGGTGTCGACGATGTCGCGCGCGGTGAAATGGATCGTGTCGCCCTGATGGACGTGGCCGTTCGCGCGCTTGCCATCGAACGCGGCGTCGGTGCCGTGATTGCGCAGGATGCGGATGAGAAGGCTGACATCGGCGAGGTTCGGCACGTTCTTCAGGGTGACGGTCTCGGGCGTGAGCAGGCTTGCGATCATCAGCGGCAACGCCGCGTTCTTCGCGCCGCTGATCGGGATGGTGCCGTTCAGGTGACGTCCGCCGACTATGCGAATTCTATCCATGATGCTCGCCGGTTGAGTTGATGGTGCCGATTGCCCGGAGAAAGCGGCGTAAGCGCGGCAGGCTAGACGAGCGCCGCGCGCCTAGCAAGGCGGCAGAGCCCTTAATCCATGTCGGGGCTGCCCCCGGAAGCGGTCTGTTTCGCGTCTTTTCGCCGGGCGATGTTGCGACGCAGCGCAGCGGCGAGACGCTTCTTTTTCTCCTCGTCACGCGAAATCTTCGCGACTATTTGCGCGTCCTGCGGGCTTTTCACCTTCGACATGTCCTCTTGCAACCCAGCTGTGATGGTAGGCGCGTGGCTCTAACAAAGTCCTAGGGCAATAGATCAACGGCGGCGCAGTGTTAACACACCGATAACATATACGGTTTTTTTCGAAACCAATCGGCCTTAAAGCCGCGCGACGCCGAAAGCGTTCGGATGAAGCGTGCGCGCGTCGGCTTCGGCGGCGAGCGACAGGCATTGCGAAAGCACGGCGCGTGTGTCGCGGGGATCGATAATCCCGTCGTCCCACAGCCGCGCGGTCGCATAAAGCGCGGTCGATTCGCGGTCGAGCTGGGCTTCGATCGCCTGCGACATCTGCTTGAGCACCGGCTCGTTGACGCCGCCCGCCTTCTCGAACTTCGCGCGCGTGATGATTTCCATCACCTTCGCCGCCTGCGCTCCGCCCATCACGGCGACGCGCGCGTTCGGCCACGAAAAGATGAAGCGCGGATCGAAGCCGCGCCCGCACATGCCGTAATTGCCCGCGCCGTACGAACCGCCGACGAGGATCGTGAATTTCGGCACGCGCGCGTTCGCCACCGCCTGGATCATCTTCGAGCCGTGCTTGATGGCGCCGCCGCGCTCGGCCGCGCTGCCGACCATATAACCCGTGGTGTTCTGAAGGAAGACGAGCGGCGTGCCGGTCTGGTCGCACGCCTGCATGAACTGCGCGGCCTTGGTCGAGCCGTCCGGCTGGATCGCGCCGTTGTTGCCGAGGATGCCGATTTCGAAACCGTTGATTGCCGCAAAGCCGCAGACGATTTCCGCGCCGTAGTCGGGCTTGAAGTCGAGGAAGTCGGAGCCGTCCACCACGCGGGCGATGATCTCGCGCACATCGTAAGGCTCGCGCTCGGAGGCGGGCACAACCCCAAGGATTTCTTCGGCGTCGTATTTCGGCGGGGCGGCCTTCGCGCGGGCGGGCGCGCGGTCCCATTTCAGCTTCGCCAGCAGATCGCGCGCAAGCTGGATGGCGTGTGCGTCGTCGCGCGCCACGAATTCGCCAAGCCCCGTCACGCTCGCATGCAACTCGGTGCCGCCAAGCGCTTCGTCGGTGGTGTCTTCGCCGATGGCGGCCTTCACGAGCGGCGGCCCCGCGAGGAAGATCTTGCTGCGATCCCTCACAAGGATGACGTAATCGGAGAGGCCGGGGAGATAGGCGCCGCCCGCCGTGGACGATCCGTGCACCACCGCGATTTGCGGAATGCCCGCCGCCGAAAGTCGCGCCTGATTGGCGAAGCTGCGTCCGCCTTCGACGAACATCTCGGCCTGATAAAGGAGGTTCGCGCCGCCCGACTCGACGAGATAGATCAGCGGCAACTTGTTTTCGAGCGCGATCTCCTGCGCGCGTAACGCCTTGCGCAAGCCCATGGGCGAAATCGTACCGCCCTTGATCGCGGAATCGTTCGCCGATACGAGCACGCGTTTGCCTGACACGACGCCGACGCCGATGACGCTGCCGCCGCCCATGGCGCGCCGCTCGCCGTCGTCGTCATGCATGCCGAGGCCCGCGAGCGTCGACAATTCGAGGAACGGCGTGCCCGGATCGAGAAGCCGCGCGACGCGCTCGCGGGGCAGAAGCTGACCGCGCGCGGCGAATTTCTCAGCGGCCTTGGCGGAATGCGCGATGACCGCGCGTTCAGCGGCGCGAAACGCCTCCACTTTCGCCAGCATCGCCGCCGCGTTCACCTTGAAGGCATCGGAGCCGGGCGCGATCTTCGAGGCAAAGGGCGGCATCAGCTTTCGTCTCCGGAGTTGAGCACCTTGGGCTTCGCGGCGCGGTGGAACCCGTTGAATTCGGGGGAGGGCGGACTTGTTCCCATGTCGAACAGCGGGTTGCCGAGCGGCGCGCCGCCGTCGATCTGGAGCGTGGTGCCGTTGATGAAGGCCGCGCCCTCCGACAAGAGGAAGCAGATCGCGGCGGAAACTTCGGCCTCGGTGCCGAGGCGGCGCAGCGGCACGTGATCCTTGAGCTTCGGGATGATCTCCTTCACGGGGCCTTCGTAGCGGTCCATGCCCGACGACGCGATCCAGCCCGGCGCGACGGCGTTCACGCGCACGCCCGCGAAGCCCCATTCGAACGCCGCCGTCTTGGTGAGGTTCACCATGCCCGCCCGCGCCGCGCCCGAATGCCCCATGCCGGGCATGCCGTTCCACATGTCTGCGGCCATGTTCACGATCGCGCCGCCATGCTCGCGCATCGACTGCGTGAACACCTCGCGCATCATGAGAAAGCCGCCGGTGAGGTTCGTCGCGACGACGGCGTCGAAGCCCTTTTTTGGGATCGCCATCAGCGGCGCGGGGAATTGCCCGCCCGCGTTGTTGACGAGGCCGTGGATGCGTCCGTGCCGCGCGACGATGCCCGCGACGAGCGCCCGCACAGCGTCTTCGTCGCGGATGTCGCAGACGGCATGCGAGGCGGTGCCGCCGTCTTCGGCGATCTCGGCGGCGGTCGCGGCGAGGCGATCATCCTTGCGGCCGACGAGCACCACCGTTGCGCCGAGGCTCGCCAGTTCATGCGCGGTGCAGCGACCTATCCCGGTGCCGCCACCGGTGACGACATGCACCTGTCCGGCGAACAGACGCGGCCGGAAGATGCTGCGGTAGCTGCCTGCCTCGCTCATGCGCTCCGTCCTCTGATATTTTTGTCAGAGAAGCTAACGCAGGGGTGACGCATGCGTCAACGCGTTCCGCGTGCAAACCCGAAGCCACGGCATTAGCCTGACGTATACGTCAACCCCCTCTTGTTAATGGCAAGCGGATCGGCTACCTTCCGTACCGAACAAACAGGGAGCGCATCCATGGACCTCAACGAAGTAGCCGAAGCCCTGACCAAACGTGTCAGCGAAAAGTCTCCGCTGGGCGGCAGCGTCAAGTTCGACCTCGGCGACGCGGGTTGTCTCTACATCGACGGCACGGGCGCGGCCAACACGGTCGCGGTCAACAAGGCCGACCCGGCGAAATGCACCATCAGCATGAGCGCGGCCGACTTCTCCGACCTCATCCACGGCCGCCTTCAGCCGACATCCGCCTTCATGCAGGGCAAGATGCGCGTCGACGGCGACATGGGTCTTGCGATGAAGCTCGGACAACTCGTCTGAGGCAGATAAGCTCGACCGAGCCAATCCGCGTTCCGGCGAAACCGGCCGAACGCGGATTGAACCGGGCGACGAGAAAGCCGGCACCGCATTGACCGCCATTCGCCAGCGAGCCAAGGCCGAGACATCCGAGTCCGAGAAGCTCTACGGCATTGCCGAGCTTGCCGCGGAACTCGGGATCACGGCGCGCGCCATTCGCTTCTACGAGGCGAAGGAGCTGCTCGCGCCCGTGCGTGCGAATGGCGGCCGCATCTACACGCGACGCGATCGCGCCCGGCTGAAGCTCATCTTGCGCGCGAAGTCCATCGGCTTCTCGCTGGCGGAGGTGCAGCAGTTTCTGGAACTCTACGGAAGCCGGGGCGAGGGGCGTCCGCAACAGGTGTCGTTTCTCGCCGAGCGCTCGGCCGCGATGATCGCGGAACTTGAGCAGAAGCAGTCGGATATCGTCAAGACGCTCGAAGAGCTGCGCGATATCCACGCGCAGTGTCTGCGCTATCTCGCCGAAGATGGCACGCCTTGCAGAACCGCGGGCGATGGCGGGGCTGGCGCTTCGCATAAAAAGAGCCGCCGCACCGCCGGGTGACGGAGGCAACAATGAAATCATGACGGACGACGCGAGGCTGCGCGAATGCGCCCGCGCGCGCATAATTCAGGGAGGACGAACCATGGTGGATGCCTATGTTTTCGACGCCGTGCGCACCCCGCGCGGCAAGGGCAAGAAAGACGGCGCACTGCATGAGGTGACGCCCGTCAAGCTTGCCGCGCAGATGCTCGACGCCGTGCGGGAGCGCAATCCCGGCCTCGACACGAGAGATGTCGAAGACGTGATCCTTGGCTGCGTCTCGCCGGTCGGCGAGCAGGGCGCGGATATCGCGCGGACGGCAGTGATGATCTCGGGCTACGATGAGAGCGTGCCGGGCGTGCAGGTGAACCGCTTCTGCGCATCCGGCCTCGAAGCAATCAACATGGCGGCGGCAAAGGTCATGTCCGGCCAGTCGCCTTTCATCGTCGGCGGCGGCGTGGAAAGCATGAGCCGCGTGCCCATGGCCTCCGACGGCGGCGCATGGCCCATCGATCCGGCGGTGGCCTACAGCACCTATTTCGTGCCGCAGGGTATCAGCGCCGACCTCATCGCGACCAAGTGGGGTTACAGCCGCGACGACGTCGACGCCTATTCGGTCGAAAGCCACAAGCGCGCCGCGCAGTCCTGGGCGGAAGGCCGGTTCGCGAAGTCCATCGTTCCGGTGAAGGACATCCTCGGCATCACGCTTCTCGACAAGGACGAGATGATCCGCCCGGACGCGTCCATGGAGTCGCTCGGTAGCCTCAAGCCGTCCTTCGCCGACATGGGCAAGAATTACGGCTTCGACGGCGTGGCGCTTCAGAAATACCCGGAAATCGAGCGCATCGATCACGTGCACACGCCCGGCAATTCGTCGGGCATCGTGGACGGCGCGGCCGTGGCGCTCATCGGCTCGAAAGACGCGGGCGAAAAGGCGGGCATGAAGCCCCGCGCGCGCATCCGCAGCTTCGCCTCCATCGGCTCCGAACCGACCATCATGCTTACGGGCCCGAGCTTCGCCGCGGAGCGCGCGCTGGCCAAGGCTGGCATGACAAAGGCCGATATCGACCTGTGGGAGTTGAACGAGGCGTTCGCGTCTGTGGTGCTGCGCTTCCGCGATCTGCTCGACATCGCGCCCGACAAGCTCAACGTGAATGGCGGCGCCATCGCGATGGGCCATCCGCTGGGCGCCACCGGCGCCATGGTGTTCGGCACGCTCCTCGACGAGATGGAACGGCGCGGCGCGGCCACTGGCCTTGTCACGCTGTGCATCGGCGCTGGCATGGGCACGGCCACCATCCTCGAACTCGTCTGAGCCATCGCATGGCCGGGCGCGCTCCGGCCGGTGTTCACCAATCGCCCCGCTGGCGCCGTTAAACGGCAGCCTCGGGAGGCAAAGAGGAAACGACCATGAGCAGCATCTCCTATCAAGTCGACGCGGACGGTATCGCCACGCTCACCATCGACCAGCCGGGCAAGTCGATGAACGTCATCAGCCCGGACTTCACCGAGGAACTGAGCGAGGCCATCGAGCGGGCCGCCGCCGATGCGAGCGTCAAGGGTATCGTCGTCACGTCGGGCAAATCGAGCTTCGTTGCGGGCGCGGACCTCATCGGCATGTCGGGCATGATCGAGCACGCGCGCAACGCTCCGGCGGCCGAGGCGCTGAAGGTCTCGTCGCGTCTCACAGAGGTGCTGCGCCGCCTCGAAACCATCGGCAAGCCGGTCGCCACTGCGATCAACGGCACGGCGCTTGGCGGCGGCTTCGAGATCGCGCTCGCCACGCATTACCGCGTCGCGGCGGACGACGAGGCCATCAAGATCGGTCAGCCGGAAGTGCAGGTCGGCCTGTTGCCGGGCGCTGGCGGCACGCAGCGCATTCCGCGCCTCATCGGCATCATGGCGTCCGCGCCGCTGCTGCTCGAAGGCAAGCCTCTTTCGCCGCAACAGGCGAAGTCGTCCGGCCTCATCCACGATGTCGTGCCCGCCGGCGAGCTGCTTGCGAAGGCGAAGGCGTGGCTTCTGTCTCCGCAGGCGGAATCCGTGCAGCCGTGGGACGAGAAGGGTTTCAAGGTGCCGGGCGGCGCGGGCGGCATGCATCCGGCTGCGGCGCAGCTCTTCATGGCCGCCAACGCCATGACCCGCGACAAGACGCTCGGCAATTATCCGGCCGCGCAAGCTATCCTCTCGGCAGTGTATGAGGGCACGCAGGCTCCGATCGACCTCGGGCTCAAGATCGAGGCGAAGTATTTCCTCTCGCTGCTGCGCGGCCCTGTCGCGCCCGCGATGATCCGCACGCTCTTCGTCAACAAGGGCAGGGCGGACAAGCTCGTGCGCCGTCCGCAAGGCGTGCCGAAGGCGAAGTTCAACAAGATCGGCATGCTTGGCGCGGGGATGATGGGCGCGGCCATCGCCTATGTCGCGGCGTCGCACGGCATCGAAGTGGTGTTGCTCGACCGCGACGTGGAAGCGGCCGAGCGCGGCAAGGGCTATGCGCGGAAGCTGGTCGAGAAGGCGACCTCGCGCCGCAAGATGACCGCCGCCGACGGCGAGGCGCTGCTTGCGCGCATCCACGCCACCGCCGATTACGCCGACCTCGCGGATGTCGATTACATCATCGAAGCGGTGTTCGAGGATCGCGCTATCAAGGCCGACGTGACGAAGAAGGTCGAAGCCGTGATCCGGCCCGGCGTGATCTTCGGCTCGAACACCTCGACCATCCCGATCACGAGCCTCGCGGAAGCGAGCGAACGGCCCGAGCATTTCATCGGCATTCACTTCTTTTCCCCCGCCGAGAAGATGCCGCTCGTGGAAATCATTCGCGGCAAGAAGACGAGCGACGAGGCGCTGGCCGTCACGCTCGACTTCGTGCAGGCGATCAGGAAAACGCCCATCGTCGTCAATGACGGGCGCGGCTTCTTCACCTCGCGCTTCTGCATGAACTACATCGGCGAGGGCGAGATCATGCTGACGGAAGGCATTCCGGCGGCGCTGATCGAGAACGCGGGCAAGCTCGCGGGCATGCCGGTCGGGCCGCTTGCGCTCGCGGACGAAACCGCCATCGACCTCGGCTGGAAGATCCACCAGGCGACCGAGGCCGACCTCGGCGATGCGTACAAGCCGAGCGCGGCCATCGGCGTGATGGAGGCCATGTATGTCAAGAATGGCCGCGCGGGCCGCAAGAACGGCAAGGGCTTCTACGATTATCCCGAGGGTGCGCAGAAGACCCTGTGGGCGGGCCTCGCGGACCTGTTCCCGGTGAAGCCCGAGAGCGAGTGGCCGCGCTTCGACGACCTCAAGAAGCGCCTCCTCTTCGCGCAGGCGCTCGATGCCGTGCGGACCATGGAAGAGGGCGTGCTGACCGACGCGGAAGACGGCGACGTGGGCGGCATTTTCGGCCTCGGCTTCGCGCCTTACACCGGCGGCCCGCTTTCGATGCTCGACACTATCGGCATCGCGAACGTTGTCGCGGAATGCGAGCGCCTCGCCGCGACCTATGGCGAGCGGTTCTCGCCGCCGCAGCTTCTGCGCGACATGGCGGCGGAAGGCCGGACGTTCTACCCGGCCCCGAAGGCTGCTGCCTAGAGCATGATCCGCAAAAGTGGTTGCCGGTTTTGCGATAAGATCACGCTGAGACAAAACACTTGAGCGCGCTTCCCGTGCTGGCGCGCTCCAACGATCTTGCCGCACCGCGCGGCGACGTATCAGAATGGCGGGCGCGTCATGCGCCCGCCGCCGCACATGATGGAGGACGCCGCCATGTCGGCCCCCACACCCGACGAGACGAAGCGCCTCTCGCAGGCATTCGCATGCTCGAGTTCGTGGGCCTCGGACGCGCGCCTTACGCCCGAATGCGGGCGCTCGTGCGCAATCCGCGCACCAGCCTCCAGCGCCGCCCCTCACTCCTGATCCTTTTCGAGCCCCAGAAGGCTGGCAGCTGCTCGCGGCTACATGCCAGACGTTAATCTTTTGAATAAGGATCAACACAATGACGTTGCCGATTCTCAAAATCGCGTCCGTTGTGCTGGCAGCCGCGATGCTTGCTTCGCAGGCATTCGCGCGGCGAACGACTACGAATTCCAGGCCGCCGCCTGCTCGCATGGCTCGGGGTTTTGTTGCACCTGTTCTTGCAAGCCTTTATACGCGAAGCCCAGCCTAGCAAGGCTTGAAAACTCAGAAGTTCACGGGCGACAACCTGATCGGATCCGGCTCTGGTCTAGATGTCGCCTCGGCTTGCCACGATGCGAAGCCGCGTCGGCGCGGGTTTTGTCGCATCGGCGATTTCGGGAAGCCTCACGGGCTCCGGCTTCACGATCGCTTTCTTGGCTCTCACGCTCCAGTTCCACAGAGCTTCGGCGGGGATGGGGAGCACGAGAAACCAGTGTTCGATAATGCCGAGAACCAGGATCACGATAGCAAAGGTGAGCGCGAGCGCCTCAAAGGGCGAGTGCTGCATCTCCACCGCCTTGTGCACGAGGACTGCCGCGAACGCCGTCGAAACGGTGATGGAAACCGGGAACAGGAGGTTCATCGGCTTCTTGCGCAGGAAGGAACTCAGGTAGCGAAGGTGCTCGGGGAAGAAATGGTCGTTGAGGTTGCGGACGCCGAGGACCGCGTTCACCTTCGCGCTTGCATGCATGAGCCAGATCACGGTGTAGGTCCAAGACCCGATGTGATTTGTGCCGTTGAGTGTCGCAAAGCACACCGCCACGCCGAGAAGCGCGGCGCTCGCCTCATGATAAAGGCAGGTTTCGGCCGCGTGCCAAAGATGACGCGGGCCCGAACAGCCGGGCGGGCAGGCCGTCTTGCGCGGTCCGGTGATCATGCCGGTGTAGAACGTCAGTTGCGTCCAGGCCCACGCGAGAAGACCGCAGGTAAAGCTGACATAGGCCGCGAGCACGGTCTGGCTCTGGCTTGAAGCGTAAAGGCCGTAGAGCGAACCGAGAAGCACGAGCGTACCGCCGAGCACGCTCCATTTGTAGGTGCGTTTCGGCAGGTTGTTGAGATACAGAACGGCGCCGGTGCTGAACCACCAGACGAACAGGACGTAGAGGGCCGGAAGCGCGTAATGTGTCAATGCTCTGCCCTCGCTACGCCGATCACGGCCACGCCGACTGTGGTGCGGGACGCGTAACCGACGCCGAATTCGATCACGCCGAGCGCGCCGCCGCGATCCCCGCAAACGCGAGGTCCAACCCTTGACGCGAGATGGCGTGTAGCGGGACGCGCCGCTACGTACTCCATGCCCCCGTCTAAGCGCCGACCGACCTTTCGCGGCTCATCGAGCGTCACCTGCCGGGATGGGACGCTCGGGGTGCGAAAATTTCTCCAGCGGGGAGCGTGCGCGCGGAGTGCCGAGGCGAGCTTGGCTGCTCTTGAACCTGGCCGATTCGCCTGGAAGCCCGGATGCCCGGCGACGGCATGCTGCGTCCACTCGAAGCGAGCGGCCAAAGTATTTTCGCGGGCGCGTCGCGGCTTCTGGGCGGCACTCATCCCGTAACCTTGTATGCCCCTTCGAGGGAGTTCTTCTCCTCCTCGAACCGACATCATCGAGGCACGCTCGCCTGCGGAAGGAGTTGCGCGAAGGTATCTGCGTTTCTCTGACCGTAAGCGGCGAGTTCGAGCGTCTCGCCGGTGGATGGATCGGTCAGCGTCAGCTTGCCGTCGTTCCAACGTGTGATGACAAAGGGCGCGTCCGACCCCGCCTTTGACCGCACCTGACGCACCTGCCCAAGGAGGCGTAAGGAAGTGGCCATGAACGTATTCTTCTCGCGCTCCAGGATCTGGAAGGGCTCGGTCGCCCCCTGATCGTAAACCGCGATCCCCCCCGAGGGGGCGTCGCGGAAAATGACCGCGCGATGAGTGACCGGGCGGCGCGATGCGTCCGCGACGCCGCCGTCAAGCCTGTCGACGACGCTCGTGCCGATTACGATCACAAGAAGAACGGCAACTGCCGTGCTTCCAAGAAGCAGCGCTTTGTTCACACCCTTGAGCATGCCGGTGCGTTTCCATTCGATTATGCTGCCTCGGCAGCGGGCTGACCGAGGTCAGATTCTTTCTTTTCCGCACCCTGCTGATCGGTCGCAGCCTGCGTCTCTTTACTCTCATTCTCATCTACGCTCTGCGCGGCAAACGGCGCAAGAGCCTGTTTGAGAATTTCGGCAACCTTTTCCGCTTCCGGCACGGAGCGTAACATCGGCTGCGTCGGCGAGACATGCCATGGCCGCGTATGCGGCCACAAAATGAGATAGGCGATACGGCCCTGGCCCGTCGTTTCGAAAGCGATATCCGCGCAGCCGTTCGAGTGCCGGTTCATGCCGACATTCTTGACGAGGCGCAGCGGGACATTGACGGCTTTCGTCAAGGCGATCCCATAGCGCAACACCACGCGCCGCGTCGTGATCGTGTAGATCGTCGTCTTGGCCAGAAGAATGGACCAGATCACCGCCATCCCGACGACAATGCCGTTCAGGAGCGCGAGAAAGGCAGCAAGTTCATAAGCGTCCGAAACCGGCTTCCCGTCGAGGACGGGAACAAGAAACCGCCACGCGATCAAGACCGCGAAGTAAAGCGTGATGGTGCGCACGTGGCAGATATGGACGGCCAGGGACCGCCATTGAGGCGATCCCTGCCAGAGGATTTTTTCATCCTCGGGAAGCTGGTACGGGAGGCCCCGTACCGGCTCGTAGTCGTATTCACTCATAAAAGGGGCTCCTGGCGAGCCGGAGTGGCGTACAGGACACCGCCAGCGAAGTAACCGCAAACCTTGTCCTCTTCGAGCCGCGTGATGCGGTCCGGATTGGCAAGCTTCGGCGCGTCTTCGATCTGGGCTCCGAGGATCGATTCGAGGACGACCTTGCCCTTGCCCTGGTCGATCTTGGACATCGTGAAGGGAACGAGAACATTCCGGCCCTTCGGGGTCGTCACTTCGAGATAGCGGATGATGACTTCCGAGCGGTCGAGCCATGCATCGCGGATCTTGCCGGCCTTGACGCCATCGGCGCCGTACACCGTGAAGCCGCGCGGGTCGCGGTCGTGCTCGTCGATTGCGTAATCGTTAGCGACGCGCAGGGGAGCGATGCGGGTCAGACCGTCGTAGGTCAGATCCGGCACATCCTGGCGCTGCACCCAGGAAGCCGGGCCGACGCCGTCGATCATCGGGTTGCCGGTGGGCACATACGGCGAACCGGGGTGGCTGCTGAGGGGCTTCATCTTCAGCTCGCGCTCGGGCTTCGCAGGCTGGGGAGAAGTCGTCGTGCCGCCGTGGAAAAGACGGAAGATCTTCTTGTCCGGGATCGTGAGATAGCCGTCGTTCTGCGGCTTGCCCGTCGATTCGTTGATCAGGGGATAACCCTCGCGCCGGTCTTCACGGCGCAGGTAGAGGATCAGGAGCGCGAAGAAGATCCAGAACGCATACAACGTCACCTGGGCGACGTCGAGATGGGATGTGAGAGCGCCGGTTGGCATTAATACCTCCAAAGTTTTTTTCTCAACCCGGATAATCAGCTAGGCCGAATTGCGGCGGCTTTTGCCTTGATGCATCACCCGCTGTGCGCACCAAGGGGCCGATGGCCACGAGCGTCGCGAACAACAGGGCAATTTCGATATGATAGACAATGAGGTAACTTGTGTCTGTGCGCATTAGCGCCTCACCGAGGCTACCGTTCGCCGCAAGGGTCTCGCTAACGTCGCGGATCGCGCCGCCAAGTGCAATTCCGCCTCCTGTCGCAGAGGCGCCGACCGCACCCCAAGCACCAAGCGCTAACCCCGCCTGAGAGGCTTTTGCAAGCTCCATTGCGGCTGTCAACGTCCCCGCCGCGAAAAAGCCGCTGCCAAATCCGAGCGCCACGACGCCGAGTTCAAACAGAAGGCGCTCGCCCACGGGTGCGGAAAAAACGAACGCCGCCAGCGCCAGAAGGCCGATCATCACGCCTTGAGCGGCGAGCCGGTGCGGATTGGCGCCAGCGTCGAGTCGACGCGCGGCTATGGCGAGCGAAACGAGGGCGCCCAGCGCGAAAAAGGCAGTCAGAGCCGTGGTTTGCGACACCGTCATGCCGAGAACCTGACCGCCATAGGGCTCGATCAGGATGTCCTGCATGCTGAAGCCGACGGTGCCAAGACCCAGCGCCACGAAGATGCGCTTCCAGTTCCCGGTCGACATGAAGGTGCGCCACGCCTCGCCGAAATCCGGCTTCGGCTCGTGGTCGACGAGGCGGCGGGGCCTGCGCGGCTCCTGCTTCCACAGTGCGACAATATTCAGCACCATGGTCGCGACCGCGGTGCCTTGAATCACCTCGATGAGCCGCATCTGGCTGAAATTCGTAAGCAGGTCGCCCAGAAGCAGCGCGCTCACGCTCATGCCGATCAGCAGCATCACATAAAGGAAGGCGACGACCCTCGGTCGCTTTTCGGGCGGCGACAAGTCCATCGCGAGAGCCAGTCCGGCTGTTTGAGTCGTATGCATGCCCGCGCCGACGAGCAGAAAGGCAAGCGCGGCGGCGAATTGACCGAGAATCGGTGGCCCCTGCGTGTCGCCCGAGAGGAGAATCAGCGCGAACGGCATGATGGCGAGTCCGCCGAACTGGATGAGCGTCCCGAACCAGATGTAAGGCACACGCTTCCAGCCGAGGAGCGAGCGGTGCGTGTCGGACTTGAAACCGAGGAGTGCGCGGAACGGGGCGAAAACGAGCGGGATCGCGATCATCAGCGCGACGAGCCACGCGGGCACGCCCAGATCGAGAATCATCACGCGGTTCAGCGTGCCGTTGACGAGCACCAGCGCCATGCCGACCGTCACCTGGAACAGCGACAGGCGCAAAAGGCGATGCAATGGGAGTTGCGGGGTGGCCGCGTCGGCGAAGGGCAGGAATTTCGGCCCGAGGCGCTTCAGGAAAATGTACGCAGAGCTGGGATGCGAGGCCGCGCCGGGGTGCTGGCCTTCGGAAAGCTTTTGCGCGCTGGCCGGTTGCGCCGGAGGTACGGCTGCGATCGTGGCGCGGAAAGATTCGCCAGCGTCGGGCAACGGCGGAGCTTCGGCGGGTTGACGGGCGTGCGATTCGGTCGATTCAGGCGGGGAAACGGCTTCGTCCGGTGTCCCCTTGCGAGCACCGGACGGTTCCACGTTCTTATGACCGCCGACATCCGTCACGAGGCGACCAACTCCATCGCGTGCGAAGTGTAGAATCCGTTCACGATCCGCTCCGAGCGCCCCTGAGTGAAGCCCGAAAGGCGGCTATCCTTCGCGATCATCCCTGAAAGTTTGGTTTCCGCAATAGGTTCGATGGCCGGCGAGCGATCGGAGCGGGGGAAAAGTTTGCCTGCGCTGTGCATGACCGAGAGCGCGAGCGTCCTCGGCGCAAAAGTGAAGAGCACCTTCTGGTCGGCGAGCGCCGCGAGTCCGGAAAGCGCGCTCACGAGGTCGTCCGCCTTGTAATGGATGAGCGAATCCATCGCGACGCAGAAGTCGTAGCGGCCGCGCGAGGCGTCCAGCATGTCGCCGGAGTAGAACTCGATTCGTTCTCCGACATCGTCCGGCATGCGCTCTTGTGCGATGCCGACGAGCGTCGGGGAGAGGTCCACCGCCACGACATGCGCACCGCGCCTTGCCGCTTCCACCGAGAGAAGCCCCGTGCCGCAACCCGCGTCGAGAAGGCGCGCGCCTGTGAGGTCTTCGGGAAGCCAGCTCATGAGCGTCGCACGCATGCGGTCGCGGCCTGCGCGAACCGTCGCGCGCACGCCGCTGACGGGTGCATCCGTCGTCAGCTTCGCCCACGCATCCGCCGCCGTCCTGTCGAAATAGGTCTTCAGGTCGTGGCGGCGATCGAGGTAGGACTGCGTCGTCATCAGTTGAACCCCAGGAACTCGAAGATATCGCGGTCTTTCATCGGCTTGGCCTCAAGCGGCTCGGAGCCGTCCCACATGGCCTTCGCGAGTTGCAGATACTCGGCCTGTGCGCGCTCCACGTCCTCGGACGGGTCCATCTCGAACAGCGTCTTCTTCTTGAGGCGCGAGAGGCGTATGCAGTCGAGATCCGGGATATGCGCCATGCGCTTCAAACCGATAGCCGCGTTAAACCGGTCGATCTCGTCCGTCGCGCGGCTGCGATTCGCGATCACGCCGCCGAGGCGCACGCGATAGTTCTTCGACTTCGCCTGAATGGCCGCGACGATGCGGTTCATCGCGAAGATCGAATCGAAGTCGTTCGCCGTCACGATCAGAGCGCGCTCGGCATATTGCAGCGGCGCCGCGAAGCCGCCGCACACCACGTCGCCCAGCACGTCGAACACCACGACATCGGTCTCGTCGAGCAAATGATGCTCTTTCATGAGCTTCACCGTCTGGCCGACGACATAGCCGCCGCAGCCCGTGCCCGCGGGCGGTCCGCCCGCCTCGACGCACATGACGCCATTATAGCCCTCGAACATGTAGTCCTCGGGGCGGAGCTCCTCGGTGTGGAAATTCACCGTTTCGAGCACATCGATCACGGTCGGGATCATGCTCTTCGTGAGCGTGAACGTGCTGTCGTGCTTCGGATCGCAGCCGATCTGGAGCACGCGCTTGCCGAGCTTCGAGAACGCGACGGACAGGTTCGACGACGTCGTGCTCTTGCCGATGCCGCCCTTGCCGTAGACCGCGAACACCTTCGCGTTCCCGATCTTCATGTTTGGATCGAGATGCACCTGCATGCTGCCTTCGCCGTCGCCATTATCCTGGCCTGCGGCGCCCTTGGCGCGATATTGCGGGATCGGCTGCGCCGGTATGCGCGTGTACATGCTCATGCGGCTTCCTCTACCATGCCAACCCCTTCGATCTGGTCTTCGAGTTCCTCGGACGCCTTGCGGAGAGCGTCGAGGGTCTCGTCGTCCGGCTTCCAGTAGTTGCGTTCGTATGCTTCGTTCAGACGGTTCACCATGCGCGCGGTAGCCGTCGGGTTCAAGGCCGCGAGCCGCTTGCGCATGGTCTCATCAAGCACATAGGTCTGCGTGAGGCGCTGATAGACCCAAGGGTCGACCTGCCCTGTCGTCGCCGACCAGCCCATCGTGTTGGTGACGGTCGCCTCGATCTGACGCACGCCTTCATAGCCGTGCTCCAGCATGCCCTCGTACCATTTCGGGTTGAGCGCGCGCGTGCGCGTTTCAAGCGAAACCTGCTCGGAAAGCGTGCGCACCTTGCCTTCGCCGCGCGTCTGGTCGGCGATGTAGACCGGCAGATCCTTGCCGCCCTTCGCGCGCCGCACGGACCGCGTGATGCCGCCCAGCGTATCGAAATACTGATCGATGGTGGTGATGCCGAGGTCGACCGAATCGAGGTTCTGATAGGCGAGATCGACGTCCGCCAGCATCGTCTTCAGCAGCGCCGGTTGCGCCATCGGCTTGCCCTGCCGCCCATAGGCGAAAGACTTGCGGCGGCTGTAGGTTTCGGCGAGTTCGTCCTCGTCCTGCCACGCACCCGAATCGACAAGCAGGTTCACATTCGCGCCATAAGCGCCGTCGCCGTTCGAGAAGACGCGAAGCGCGGCTGTTTCCATGTCGCATTTCTGCGACGCCTGATAGGCGAGCGCGTGCTTGCGGATGAAGTTCTGGTCGAGCGGCTCGTCCGCGATGGCGGCCTCGTAGGACGCTTCCGCCAGCAGCTTCATTTGCAGCGGCAAGAGGTCGCGGAAGATGCCGGACATGGTCATCACCACGTCGATGCGCGGGCGGCCGAGTTCCTTCAGCGGCACGAGCGAGGCGCCCGAAACGCGACCGTAGCTGTCGAGACGCGGGCGCGCGCCCATGAGCGCAAGCGCCTGCGCGATCGGCTCGCCCTCCGTCTTGAGGTTGTCGGTGCCCCACAGCACGAACGCGACCGATTCGGGCAGCGCATTGCCTTCCGCCATGTGCCGGTCGAGAAGCCGCGCTGCCTGTTTCTCGCCCTCCTTCATCGCGAACACGCTCGGGATGCGGAAGGGGTCGAAACCGTGGATGTTGCGGCCGGTGGGCAGAATGTCGGGATTGCGGATGATGTCGCCGCCCGCGACGGGGCGGATGTAGCAGGCGTCGAGCGCGCGCACGATGGCGGGCAGTTCCGCGTCTTCGCCCAAATGATTGTACATCTCCGCGAGCTTGGCGAGCTTGCCGATGTTCTGCTCGGAGCGTTCGAGCCCGGCGCGCTTCAGCGCGTCCTCGGGGGGCTGCCCGCCCGCCACGGCGCGGATCAGATCGTGGGATGGGCTGAAACCGTCGAGCGCTTCGGCCGCGAAGGACAGAAGGTCGCGCCGCTCGTCGTCGGTCGCGGTCTTGCCGACGACGTGGAGGCCGTGCGGGATCAGCGTCTCTTCGAGTTCGATCACGGCATTGATGAGCGCCGCCACCTTGCCCTCGACTTCGCCCGTCGGCCATTGCGGCTCGGCTTCGGCGAGATCGACGGCTGAAGCCTGTGCCTGAATGAGCGCAGCGAGCGCTTCCTTCTCGGCGTCCACGGTCTCGGGCGTGAATTCGCGCCAGCGCTGCACCGACGCCTTGAGGTCGAGCAGCCCGCGATAAAGCCCCGCCTGCGTGACGGGCGGCGTCAGGTAGCTGACGACCGTCGCAGCGCTGCGGCGCTTCGCAAGCGTGCCCTCGGACGGGTTGTTCGCGGCATAGAGATAGAAGTTCGGGATGTCGCGAATCAGGCGGTCCGGCCAGCAATCTCCCGAAAGGCCGGTTTGCTTGCCGGGCATGAATTCGAGCGCGCCATGCGTGCCGAAATGCAAAAGCGCATGCACGCCGAAATCGTCGCGCAGCCAGCGGTAGAAGGCGGAGAATGCATGCGTCGGCGCGAAACCGCGCTCGAACAGCAGGCGCATCGGGTCGCCCTCGTAACCCATCGCGGGCTGAATGCCGACAAACACATTGCCGAACGTCTCGCCGAGCACGAACACCGTCGCGCCGTCGGTCTGCTGGCGGCCGGGCGCGGAGCCCCACGCCTTTTCGATCTGCGGCAGCCACTTCTCGGCGCGAATATAGTCGTTCACCGGGATGCGGGCGAGCACGTTCGCGGGCGTACCGTAGCGGGCCGCGTTGCCGCCGATGATGCGTTCGCGCAGCGCGTCGACGGACTCAGGCACCTCGACGGTGTAGCCCTCGGCCTTCAGCCGCTGAAGCGTGTTGTAGAGCGACTCGAACACAGCGAGCGACATCGCCGTCCCGATATTGCCCGCATTCGGCGGGAAGCAGAACATGACGATGCCGAGCTTGCGCTCCGCGCGCTCGCTCTTGCGGAGCGCGATCAGACGCTCGATACGCGAAGAAATCATGTCGGCGCGCTCGACGCAGGAATGCATGTCGCGCGCGGTCGACGCCGGGAAGACGCAGCCGAGTTCGCAGCCGGGACACGGCGCGTCGGTGCAGTCGGAACGGCCGCCGAACACCGCCGGACCCGTGGCCCCGTCAAGCTCGGGGATCGCCACCATCATGGTGCTTTCCACCGGCATCAGGCCGCGGACGTCGCCCGCCCATTGCTGGAGCGTCTGGAATTCCACCGGCTGCACGGAGATATAAGGAACGTCGAGCTTGGCGAGGATTTCCTGCGCACCCTTCGCGTCGTTATAGGCCGGGCCGCCGACGAGCGAGAACCCGGTAAGGGAGACGAGCGCGTCGATCTTCGTCCTGCCGTCCTCGATGAAATAACGCTCGATCGCTTCGCGCGCGTCGAGGCCGCTCGCAAAGGCCGGAATCACGTTCAGTCCGCGCTTCTCCAGCGTCTCGATCATGCCGTCATAGTGCAGCGAATTGCCCGCGAGCACGTAGGAGCGCATGACGAGCACGCCAACGGTGCCCTTGTCGCTCCCCTTGGCGAAAGGCAGTTCGTCGATGCTGTGGCCGACGCGATGCTTCAGCGTCGGGTGATAAACGCCGACCTCCGGATATTCCACCGGCTCGGCCGCGCTGATCTTGCCGCGCAGCGCCTGACGCGGGCCGCTCGCATAACGGTTCACGAGGTAGCGCACCATGTGCGCGATGTTGTCGTCGGAGCCTGCGAGCCAGTATTGCAGCGTGAGGAAGTAGGCGCGCACGTCCTGCGCGGCGCCGGGGATGAAGCGCAGGATCTTCGGCAGGCGGCGCAGCATCGCCATCTGCTTCGCGCCGGCGTTCGAGGGCTGACTGTCGCCCTCTTTTCTCTTCGGTTTCAGCTTCTTCAGCAGCGACAGGACGCCCTTGTCGGAGCCGTCCATGTTGAAACCGCCCATCTTGGTCACGCGTGCGACCTCGGCCGCCGACATGCAGGCGATCATCGCATCGCAATGGTCGCGGCGCGCTTCGAGCGCGGGCAGCACCGCCTTGATGTGCTCCTCGATGAACAGCATCGTCGTGAGGATGATGTCGCCCTCGCGGATGTCGTCGAGGCACTCGTCGAGAAGCTCGGGGTTCTGGCCCCACTCGCTCGCGGCGTGAAGCATGATGCGAAGGCCAGGCAACTCTTCTGCCAACGTCTCCTTCGCGCGCTCGACCGCGCTCGCCAGATGACTGTCGAGCGTTACAATGACGAAGCGGACGGGCGTGCTGCTAGCGGCTGAAGTGCGCTTTTGCATCGTAAAGTGTCTCTACCGTGATGTTCGAGATGCCTTTTTCGGCGGCGTAGCGCTCAGTGTTCCGTTTCGCCTTGCCGCGAACGAAGAAAGGAATTTTGCGAAGCTCGGCCTCGGCGTCGGCGAGCCATATGGGCGCGGAGGGCGTGGCGGGTGTGTCGGCGGGCTGAAGCGCGACCGCGACTTCCGCGGGAGCGGCGGCGGGCGCGACTTCCCGCGCGGCGGGCGCTTCCTTGAGGGCTTGCGGCGCGGCGCCGAGATGCGACGGGGCCTCCTGAAACTCGAAGTCCTCGCGGAACATGCGAAGCAGGTGCTCCTCAAGGCCCATCATGAGCGGATGAACCCAGGTGTCGAACAGCACGTTCGCGCCTTCGAAACCCATCTGCGGCGAGTAGCGCGCCGGGAAATCCTGCACATGGATCGGGGCGGAAATCACGGCGCACGGAATGCCGAGGCGCTTGGCGATATGCCGCTCCATCTGCGTGCCGAGCACGAGTTCCGGGTTACTGTCGCGGACGGCGGCTTCGACTTCGAGGTAATCGTCGGTGATCAGCGGCTCGACGCCATAGTCGGCGGCGGCGGCGCGAATCTCGCGGGCGAATTCGCGGCTGTAGGTGCCAAGCCCGACGACCTGGAAGCCGAGTTCCTTCGAAGCCACGCGGGCGGCGGCGAGCGCATGCGTCGCGTCGCCGAAGATGAACACGCGCTTGCCGGTGAGGTAGGTCGAGTCGACGGAACGCGAATACCACGGCAGCCGTGTGCGCTCCGGCACGTCGGCGGAGACATCCGCAATCTGCGCGACCTCGGCGATGAAGGCGCGCGTCGCGTTCACGCCAATCGGAACGGTCTTCGTATAGGGCTGCTTGAACGAACGCTCCAGCCATTGGGCGGCGGACAGCGCATGTTCAGGATAAAGCACGACATTGAAATCGGCATCCGGGATGCGCTGGATGTCGGCGGGCGAAGCGCCGAGCGGCGCGACCACGTTGACGCCGATGCCCATGCTGTCGAGAAGGCGCGTGATTTCGACGACGTCGTCGCGATGGCGGAAGCCGAGAGCGGTCGGGCCGAGCAGGTTCGCGAGGGGACGCTCGTTTTTCGGGCGCTCCATGCCCTGACGGGGGCCGCAGAGCGTGCGAACGATGCGGTAGAAGGTTTCGGCCGCCCCCCAGTTTTCTTTCTTCTGATAGGCGGGCAGTTCGAGCGGGATCACGGGAACGGGCAAATGAAGCGCTTCGGCGAGGCCGCCGGGATCGTCCTGAATGAGTTCGGCCGTACATGATGAGCCGACGAGCATCGCCTGAGGCTTGAACCGCTCATACGCCTCGGCGAGCGCCGCCTGAAACAACTCCGCCGTGTCGGTGCCGAGATCGCGCGCCTGAAACGTCGTGTAGGTGACGGGCGGGCGCTTGTCGCGACGCTCGATCATCGTGAACAGAAGGTCGGCGTATGTATCGCCCTGCGGCGCATGAAGGACATAATGAACGCCCGTCATCGCGGTCGCGACGCGCATCGCGCCGATATGCGGCGGGCCTTCATAGGTCCATACGGTGAGTTGCATCCGTTAAACCTCCAGCCGCGCGCGACGATTGAGCGGCCGCGCGAAAAGCTCCGCGAGATCGCCAGCCTGATCGTAGCCCTGGATCGGCGTAAATAGAAGCTCTATCGACCACTTTGTCGCCAAGCCCTCGGCTTCGAGGGGGTTGGCAAGGCCGAGGCCGCAAACCGTGAGATCGGGACGCGCCTCGCGGCAGCGGTCGAGTTGGTGTTCCACGTCCTGCCCCTCGTAGATAATGACATCCTTGTGAAGCAGGTCGAGTTCGGCGGCAAGATGCTGGCGGTGGAGGTAGGGGGTGCCCACCTCGGCGAGCGTCATGTCGAGTTCGCGGCTGGCGAAGCGTGCGAGCGGCACTTCGAGCTGAGAATCGGGGAAGAAGAAGATGGACTTGCCTTCGAGCTTGGCCTTGTGCGCGGAGAGCGCGCGCCTGGCGCGTTCGCGCGGCGCTGCGACGACGGCTTCGAAGCGCTCGTCGGGGACGCCGAACGTCCTCGCGGCGGCGCGCAGCCAGCCCGTCGTTCCCTCCTCGCCGAGCGGAAACGGGGCCGGGATGTGCCGCGCGCCACGACGCTGAAGCGTGCGCGCGGTCTCCGTCAGGAACGGCTGTGCAAGCAGGAACTGCGTATTCTCGCCGACGGGCGGCAGATGCTGACTGTCGCGCGGCGGGAAGAAATGCAGATCTTCGAGGCCGAGGTCGCGGAAAAGGCGGGCGAACTGGTCCTCCACCACATCGGCGAGTGTGCCGACAACCATAAGCGAACGCGCGGCGTCACACTTCGCTTCGGGCAGGGCCGGCACAAGCGACGCGAGACACGTGTCCTCGCCCTGCGTGAAAGTCGTGTCGAGGCCGCTTCCGGAATAGCTGAAAATGCTCACGCGGCCCGCGAAGTCGGCCGATAGCCGCTGCGCCGCGCGGTCGAGATCGAGCTTGATCACCTCGGACGGGCAGGAAGCGACGAGAAACAGCATCTTGATGTCCGGGCGGCGTTCGAGCAGCCGATTCACCACGCGGTCGAGTTCCTCGTTCATGTCGGCGAGGCCCGCGAGATCGCGCTCTTCGATGATGGCGGTGCCGAACCGCGGCTCCGCGAAGATCATCACGCCGGCGGCCGACTGAATCAGATGCGCGCAGGTTCTGGAGCCGACGACAAGAAAGAAGGCGTCCTGAATCTTGCGATGCAGCCAGACAATGCTGGTGAGCCCGCAGAAAACGGCGCGCTGGCCGCGTTCATGACGAACCTGCCGGTCCTGACAACCGGTGTCGTCGGCGGCGTCTTTGATGCTCATTGCGCCATCTCCGGCTCGACTGCGGCTTGCATTTCGGCGGCCTTTCTTGCCTCGTCGAGGCGGGCGGCGCGAAGCTTGAGAAGGAATTGCGCCGCGTTCACGACATAGGCCGTGTAGGCCGCAAGCGCGATGAACATCTGCGTCCGCGTGTCGAACACCCCATAGATGAGGGCGGCAATATAGGCGGTATGAAGCGCGATGACGAGGAAGCTCATCACGTCTTCCCAGAAGAAGGCCGGGGCCAGCAGATATTGCCCGAAGACCTTCTTCTCCCAGATCGCACCGGTGATCATGATGGTGTAGAGGACGAGCGTCTTGACGACGATGGACACCGTCGCCGCATATTCGCCGTTGCCGGTCGCGAGGAAGCGGACGACGAGCGCAAGGCTGACCAGGAAGACGAGAAACTGCAATGGCGCGAGCACGCCCTGAACGATCGTCCAGGGAGAGGCGTCGCGGCGGATGCGTTCTTCAGGCGTATAAAGCGGGCGTCGCGGTTTTTTGCCCAGCTTTTGTTGCATGCGCTATCCCCACATCATGTCGGTGGCATTTAGAACCGGTCTCAACGGACTGTCAACAAAACTTGACGTAAAGTCCAATTTACAGTTACCTTAAGCTGTGTCGCAATGAAACGATGCGCTGGCGGCTGTTGGAACTCGTTTGATGAACGGTGTCCCTTCAGCTTAAGCCTCGTCCAGGTTTCAATCCATCGGCACGAGCGGTTGCGGCCGGGTTTTCATTCCCGGGGCCTGAAGATCGTGTCACTTATCGCTGGCAGGAGGAAAAGGCAAGCTCGCGTGAAGCGCACGATGGCGCGGCCAACCGGTCGCGGTTCGGACCTTACCACTTGCCAAACGATGAGAGGGTGAGACCATTTCACGGCTTCTTGTTGCTCTTCATGCCGGCATGCCCACGAAGCCTTCACAGGCTGAGACAGCAGACTTCACCCCCGGCGACATCGAGCACTTCACCGCTCTTTTATTGTCCCCCAACGGGGTGGGCGCGGCCGCCTTCGTGGACCGCTGCCGCGCCGACGGCCATGAGCCGGAGGCCATCCTTCTGGGCTTGTTCGGGCCTGCGGCAGTTCGTCTCGGTCATCTCTGGGAATCCGACCGCTGCGGCTTCACCCAAGTCACGATCGCGGCTTCGCGTCTTCGGGAACTCCTGCGCACACGGGCTGTTTCCTTCGAGTGCAACGCTCATGTCTGGCATCACGGCCGTCGCGCACTCCTTGCATCGGCGCCCGGAGACCAGCACACACTGGGATTGTTCGTGGTCGAATCTTTTTTTCGTCGCGATGGCTGGGATGTGTACGGGGGGCAGATTGACTCGGGCGATGAAATTACCCACTTAGTCGGCAGGCAATGGTTCGCCGTCGCCGGATTTTCTCTCAGTTCAGAGCGATTTCTGGATGGGCTTGCTTCACTGATCCGAAGCGTCCGGCGGCACTCGTGCAACCGCGATATAGGCGTGCTTGTAGGCGGCGCAGCGTTTCTTCAGCAGCCTGATCTGGTGGGGCGGGTCGGAGCCGATGCGTTTGCACTCGATGGGCGCATGGCTGTTTCGCATGCACGGGCTTTGCTCGCGCACAAGCCTCTGCGCAATCAGTGAGGCGAGAGGATATTGGCGCAACAATGGAGATCCTGGTCTCTCGCACTGTGAACCCGTTTCAGTCACCGAAGAAGTCGCTTGGTTCCTTGAACCCAAGCGTCATCGCAAGGCTGATTTCCGCCGCGGCCGATGTCGCGCTCGTTGTCGACAAGAGCGGCATCGTCAGGGACATCGCGGTCGGCAGCGATGACCTCGTCAACGCCGGCTTCGGCGAATGGATCGGTGTGCCCTGGGTCGACACCGTGACGCCGGAAAGCCGCCACAAGGTCGAGGAACTGCTTCGCGAGGCCGCGCTCAAGATTCCCACGCGCTGGCGCGAAGTCAACCACACTGTCCCGGGCGGCGACCTCGTTCCCATGCGCTATTCCGCGCTTCAGATCCGCTCGGACGGCCGCATCGTCGCGTTCGGACGCGACCTTCGCGCGCTTGCAAGTCTCCAGCAGCAACTCGTCGACGCGCAGCTTTCAATCGAGCGTGACTATGCCCGGCTCAGGCAGTCCGAGCTTCGCTATCGGCTTCTGTTCCAGATCGCATCCGAGGCCATCGTCATCGCCGACGCGTGGTCAGGGCGCATTACCGAGGTGAACCCGGCCGCGCAGACGCTGATCGGCGAATCCTCGAAGAAGCTCGCCGCGCAGACGCTCGTCGACCTCGTCGACCCCGCCGATGCTTCCGCGCTTCAGGATCTGCTGGCTACGGTCCGCTCAACGGGCGTCGGCGACAATGTCGTCGTGCGTCTCTCCGGCCTCGACCGCCGCTTCACATTCTCCAGTTCGTTCTTCCGGCAGGGCGCCAGCGCCTTCATCCTCGCGCGGATTGCCCCCGTCGATGCCGATGTCTGCGAATGTCGGTCCGGCAAGACAGGCACCCTCGACAGGATCCTCGAAAGGTTGCCCGAAGGCTTCGTCATGACGGACGCCGATGGGCGCGTGCTTTCGGCCAACACGGCGTTCCTCGATCTCGCGCAGCTTTCCAATCCCGAGCAGGCGCAGGGCCATGCGCTCGAAAACTGGCTCGGGCGATCCGGCGTCGACATGAACGTCCTGATGGCGAACTTGCGCGAACACGGCTCGGTGCGCGGGTTCCCGACCATCGTGAACGGCGCCTACGGCTCGCTTGAAGATGTCGAGGTATCCGCCGTCTCCGTGCCGAACGGACAACAGCCCTGTTTCGGCTTCGTCATCCGCTCGTCCGCCACACGAGCCGCCCAGCAAAAGGCCGCGCGGCCAGCGAATCTCGCGCGTTCTGTCGATCAGCTTACGGAACTTGTCGGCCGCGTCTCGCTGAAAGACCTCGTGCGCGAATCGAGCGACCTCATCGAGAAACTTTGTATCGAGGCTGCGCTTGAGCTGACCGGCGACAACCGAGCCTCGGCCGCCGAGATGCTGGGACTCTCCCGCCAGAGCCTTTATGTGAAGCTTCGTCGCTACGGGCTCGGCGACCTGCAACCGGAAGGTAGCGGCGAGTAGCGCGCGCCAGACGACGGATCGGCTCTTCAGACAAGCTTTAGCCGGAAAAGTTTTTTTGCCTCATCTGTGACACAGCCTGTAAACCCAAATTGACAGGCGCCGATGTAAAATCTAGTGTCCGGCCATGAACCGGCCCGACTTTGCAACCATCCTCGAATACATGAAGCCCATAACGTGGTTCGCACCCATGTGGGCTTTCGGCTGCGGACTGATCTCTTCAGGCTTCAGCTTCGGCAGCAATTGGCAGATCGTGGTCGCGGGCGTGCTGCTCGCGGGCCCCATGGTCTGTGGCACGAGCCAGGCCGTCAACGACTGGTACGACCGCCACGTGGACGCCATCAACGAGCCGAACAGGCCAATCCCGTCCGGGCGGCTGCCCGGAAACTGGGGCTTCTATATCTCCGTCACATGGACGATCCTTTCGCTGATCCTAGCGACCACGCTCGGCGTCTGGGGCTTCGCTGCGGCGACGCTCGGCCTCATCCTCGCGTGGATGTACAGCGCTCCGCCCTTCCGCCTGAAGCAGAACGGCTGGTGGGGCAATCTCGCCTGCGGGCTGGCCTATGAAGGGCTGCCCTGGATCACGGCAGCCGCCATCATCGCCGCCGCGCTGCCCGACTGGCGCATCCTGACGGTCGCGCTGCTCTATAGCCTCGGCGCCCATGGCATCATGACGCTGAACGATTTCAAGTCCGTCGAGGGCGACATCAAGATGGGCGTCCGCTCGCTGCCCGTGCAACTCGGCGTCCGCAGCGCGGCATGGCTTGCCTGCGTCGTGATGGCGCTGCCGCAGGTGATCGTGATCGGCCTTCTCGTCTCATGGGACAGCTTGTGGCATGCGGGCATCGTCTCGGCGCTGCTCATCGCCCAGTTGGTGCTGATGCGACGCTTCCTCGGTAATCCGCGCGAGCAGGCCATCTGGTACAACGCCACCGGCACCACGCTTTATGTGCTCGGCATGCTCGTCACCGCTTTCGCATTGCGTCCGCTATTGCAGGGTCAGATGTAAATGTCCACGACGCTCGGCTGGTTTGGCATCGTTCGCCTCGGACTCGTTCAGATGGCCCTCGGCGGCATTGTGGCGCTCGCCACTTCGACGCTGAACCGGGTGATGGTGGTGGAGCTTCTGCTTCCCGCGACATTGCCCGGCCTTCTGTTCGGGATCCATTACGCCGCCGAGATGCTCCGCCCGCGCTGGGGCCACGGCTCCGACAAGGGCGGCAAACGCACGCCGTGGATCATTGGCGGCATGGCCGTGCTCGCGCTCTCGGGCGTCGGCGCGGCGGGTTCCATCGCGCTCATGTCCACGAACACGACCGTTGGCATCGCCTGCGCGGTCCTCGCCTATATCGGCATAGGCATCGGTGCGGGCGCTGCGGGAACCTCGCTTCTCGTACTCGTCGCCAAGCTGACCGCGCCCGAGCGCAAGGCAACCGCCGCCGCCATCGTCTGGACGTTGATGATCAGCGGAACCGCGCTTGCGGCGGGCTTCGCGGGCTACATGCTCGCGCCGTTCTCGATGGAACGGCTCATCGGCGTCAGCGCGGCGATTTCCGCCATCGCGTTTGCAATCGCCGTCATCGCCATCTGGGGCGTCGAGCGCCGCGTGGTCGACGGGGCAGAGAAGCCAAAGGAAAAGCCTGCACACAGCTTCATCGAAGCGATGAAGGACGTCATGTCCGAGCGCGACGCTCGGCGCATGACAATATTCATCTTCATTTCCATGCTCGCTTTCAGCGCGCAGGAACTGCTGCTCGAACCATTCGCCGGATCGGTCTTCGGCCTGACGCCCGCCGAGACGGCGCAGCTCTTCGGCATGCACCGCGCGGGCATCGTGCTCGGGATGGTGATGGGGGGCCTTATCGGCATCTTCTCCGCGAAGAGCACCTCTCTCGGGCGATATTGGGTGGCGGGCGGCTGCTTTGCCTCTTCCGCCGGGCTTTTCGCGCTTGCCGCCGTCGGTCTCGGCGCGGAGGCCGCTTACCTCACGGGCGTCGTCTTCACGCTCGGCATCGCGAACGGCATCTACGCGGTCGCCGCCATCGGCACCATGATTTCGATGGCGAATATCGGCAAGGGCTCGCGCGAGGGCGTCCGCATGGGCATGTGGGGCGCGGCGCAGGCCGTGGCCTTCGGGCTTGGCGGCGTCATCGGCACGGCTTCGGTCGATGTGGCGCGCGCGGCACTCGGGTCGGCTGCCGCTGCCTACTCCCTCATGTTCATTATCCAGGGCGTGCTTTTCGCGTTTTCCACATATCTCGCCTTCAGGCTGACGGCCGCCACGCAAGCCCCCGCCGATTCGCATCACGAACCAGAGCCTTCCCAACTGACGAACGCCCCGTTGCGGGTCCATCCGGAGCAAGTTTGACAATGACCGATCTTGACACATTCGACGTCATCGTGGTCGGCGGCGGCCCCGCCGGTGCAACGGCAGCAAACGATCTCGCGCGCATGGGCCATCATGTGCTTCTGCTCGACAGGGGGCACCGCATCAAGCCGTGCGGCGGAGCGATCCCGCCCCGCGCCATCAAGGATTTCGCCATTCCCGGCGAGTGCCTCGTCGCGCGCATCACCTCGGCCCGCATGGTCGCCCCGTCGGGCAAGGAAGTGGATATGCCCATCGACGGCGGGTTCGTCGGCATGGTCGATCGTGCAACCTTCGACGAATGGCTTCGGAACCGCGCAGCGGAGTCGGGCGCCGAGCGTCGGCAAGGCAAGTTCGAGAAGTACGCGCGCGACGAGAAAGGCCGTGCCGTCGTCACATACAAGACAGCGGACGGCGAGCACGTCAGCGTTACGGCGAAGGCCGTCATCGGCGCTGACGGCGCAAACTCCGAAGTGGCCAAGCAGGCGCTGCCCGAAGTGAAGAAGGTGCCGCTGGTGTTTGCCTATCACGAAATTGTGAAGGCTCCGGTCGGCGGGCTTACGAACTACGACCCCACCCGCTGCGACGTTTATTATCAGGGCAAGCTCTCGCCCGATTTCTACGCCTGGATCTTCCCGCATGGCGACACGGTCAGCATCGGCACCGGCACCATGATCAAGGGCTTCGACATGCGTCAGGCCGTGGCCGATCTTCGCAAGCATGTCGGCCTCGACGAGGAGCATGCCGAAACGCTGCGCTGGGAAGGCTCGCCGATACCGCTCAAGCCCTTGAAACGCTGGGATAACGGACGCGATGTCGTGCTCGCGGGCGACGCATCGGGCGTGGTTGCTCCGGCTTCGGGCGAAGGCATCTACTACGCGCTGCTGGGCGGCCGCCTGGCTGCCGAAGCGGTTGCCGAGTTCCTCAAGACCGCCGACGCGAAGGCTCTCGCCACCGCCCGCAAGCGCTTCATGAAGGAGCATGGCAGGGTGTTCTGGGTGCTCGAAATCATGCAGCACTTCTGGTATCGGAACGACAAGCGCCGCGAACGCTTCGTGAACATTTGCCAGGACAAGGACGTTCAGCGCCTCACCTGGCAGTCCTATATGCATAAGGAACTAGTTCGCTCGAATCCCGTTGCCCATGCTAGGATCTTCTTCAAGGATCTGGCTCACCTTCTGGGATTGGTTCGAACGTGACGTATACACACACAGAAACCGCTGAAGCGCTCGCAGGCCCCCGGTCGGGGTTTTGGAAGCCATTTGGAATCGCATTTCTTCTCGCCATGGTGGTCGGCGGCCTCGGAGCGCTGACGACCGACCTTTCCTCCTGGTACTTGTCGCTGAACAAGCCGTGGTGGCAGCCGCCGGATTGGGCATTCGGCCCCGCCTGGACTATAATTTTCGCGCTGGCAGCACTTTCGGCTGTCTATGCGTGGCGCGAGGCACCCACCCGCGACGACAAGCTGACGATCGTCATCCTGTTCCTCAGCAATGCCTTCTTCAACTTGCTCTGGAGCGCGTTGTTCTTCCGCTTGCAGAGGCCTGACTGGGCGTTGATCGAAGTCGGAGCGCTTTGGGCGTCGGTGTTCATCCCGATTGTCATACTTGCACGATACTCGAAGACGGCGAGTTGGCTCCTCGTCCCGTATCTGGCATGGGTGACGTTCGCCGGCTACCTGAACTACACCGTGGTTCAAATGAACCCGCAGATCATCGCGCAGTAGCTATCGTGTGGCCGGGTGAGCCCGGCCACTTCGCTCATCTCCGTTCGTCCGCCCGCAGCCATTCCCAGTCCCCTCACCGCGCCATGATTGCCACCACGCCATGACGACGCTTCTCGACATCATTCTCGTGCTCGTGGTTCTGGAAGCCGCCGTGATCGCGGCGTTTCGCGTGCGAAATAACGAAGCCTCCGCGATACCTGCGGATCTCGCTTATCTGGGGTCGGGGTTTTTCCTCATGCTGGCGGTGCGCCTCGCCTGGACAGAGTCTTCGCCCGTGTTTCCCGTGCTCGCGCTCGTCACGCTGGCCGGCATTTCGCACGTCTTCGACATCGTGAGGCGGTTTCGCAAGGCGGCCTGAGCCCGCGTTCTTCGAGCGAAGCGTTGGAGGACGGCGCGTTATTTGGAATAGGAATAAAGCTTGCCCTCGCGTGGAGAGGTGCAGCCGGACCCGCGCCGAACTTGCCAGCGGTCCCACCAACAAAGGCAGCCGGGGACAGCCACCGGAGAAAAAAAGGCACCCGCAAGGGTGCCTTTTTCGGCGAGCGGCTTACTGGCCGTGCTGCGTCGCGAGATATGCGATGACGTCAGCGCGGTCCTGCGGATTCTTCAGGCCGACGAACACCATCTTGGTGCCCGGAACGACGCCCCTCGGGTTCTCAAGATACTTGTCGAGGGTGGCTTCGTCCCACGTCAGGCCGGAGTTCTTCATGGCTTCCGAGTAGTTGAACCCCGGGCGCGAGGCGGCCTTCGAGCCGACGACGTTGTTCTGCACGGGGCCAATGCCCGGCTTCGCATTCGGGCCGACCTGATGACAGATCTTGCACTGCTTGAAGACCTTCTCGCCCTTCACCGGATCGCCGGCGGCATAAGCCGTGGCCGACCAGACGAGGGCCGCGCCGACCATAGCGATTTTGACTGCTTTCATAGTTTCACCTGCACCGTTTAAGGTCACTCTGATGGCGTGTGTTTCAATCAGAAAAATGCCCGAAACACAATAATTCTAAACGACACCTGATGTATTTGGAACGGCCTACCGCGTTTCAAGGCAGGGAAAAAATTAAAAAGAATTCAGGTATAAGAAGACCTTGCGACAAAGTGCCGTCTTGGAAAACGCTTATCGACGCAGCCGGTTTCCCCATCTTCCGTCTTTCTCTCTGAAGAGTTCGGCGCGATCCGATCAGGTCGAGCCGCGCTCGCTCTTCGGGAATCGTGTATTCTGACGCCATGCAAACTTATCTCGACCTTCTGCGCGATGTGCGCGACCACGGCACCCGCCGAGACGACCGCACCGGCACGGGCACACTCAGCCTTTTCGGCCGCCAGTTGCGTTTCGATCTCGAAGCCGGTTTTCCGCTGGTGACGACCAAGAAGCTGCATCTCAAATCCATCGTCCATGAACTGCTCTGGTTTCTCGCGGGCGACACGAACACGGCGTATCTCAAGGCGAACGGCGTTTCCATCTGGGACGAGTGGGCCGACGCGAATGGCGACCTCGGCCCGGTGTATGGCGCGCAATGGCGCTCCTGGCCCGCGCAGGGCGGCGGCACGATCGACCAGATCGCCGACGTCATTCGTGCGATCCGCGCCGACCCGAATTCGCGCCGCCTTGTCGTCTCGGCCTGGAATCCCGGCGACCTGCCGCGCATGGCGCTCGCGCCGTGTCACTGCCTGTTCCAGTTCTACGTCGCGGACGGGCGCCTTTCCTGCCAGCTCTATCAACGCTCGGCCGACATCTTCCTCGGCGTGCCGTTCAACATCGCCTCCTACGCGCTGCTGACCATGATGGCCGCGCAGGTGACGGGCTTGCGCCCCGGCGACTTCGTCCACACCTTCGGCGATTTGCACCTCTACCTGAACCACATGGAGCAAGCCGACGAGCAACTCCTCCGCGAGCCGCGCGCGCTTCCGCGCATGACCCTCAACCCAGCCGTGACGTCGATCTTCGATTTCACCTATGCCGACTTCAAGCTCGAAGGCTACGCCCCGCATCCGGCGATCAAGGCGCCCGTGGCGGTATGAGCGAGGATCGCCCGTTCAGTTTGGCGCTCGTCGTCGCGGCGGCCGAGAACGGCGTCATCGGCCGCGACGGCAAACTCCCCTGGCGGCTGAGAAGCGATCTCAAGCGGTTCCGCAGGCTCACGATGGGCCATCCGCTCATCATGGGCCGGAAGACTTTCGCCTCGATAGGCAAGCCGCTCGACGGCCGCGATTCCATCGTCGTCACGCGCGATCCGGCGAGCATTTCCCCGCAGCCCGATGTGTTCGTCGCAACGTCGATCGGGGATGCGGTCGACATCGCTCGGGCGCGGGCAGCGGCGCGCGTCGTCGAGCGGGCGTTCGTCATCGGTGGCGCCGAGATTTTCAGCCTCGCGCTGCCTTACGCGGACCGTATCCACCTCGCCCGTGTTCACGCCAGCCCTTCCGGCGATGCCTATTGGGAGGCGCCTCCCGCCGAAGAGTGGCGAGTCGCGTCGCGCGAAGAATGGCCGGCGACCGATCTGGACGAGTTTTCCTTGACGGATCTGGTGTTGGAGCGGGCATCGCGCGCTTGACGCGAGCGACGCCGGAAGCCATATGCAAACCACCTTCCGAGTGTGTCCGGCCCCACACCCGAATGTGGCGGCTGCCCCGAAATCGACAATCTATCGTCAAACGGGTGGCACATTCGAACACCCTGTTACCAACAAGAAATTCTGTCTCCGTGTAAGGGGACAAGCGGGCCAACCCGCCGATCGTAAAGGAAAACGCATTATGCCGTGGAATCAGAGTGGCGGCGGAGGCTGGAAGGGCGGTCAGAACGGCGGCCCTTGGGGACAAGGCCCCGCCGGCGGTGGTTCGCCTCCCCCCGATCTCGAAGAACTCCTGCGTCGAAGTCAGGACAAGCTGCGTCAGGCCGTGCCGGGAGGCGTCGGTTTCGCCGGCATCGGCCTCCTCTTGTTTGTGCTCGCAGCCGCCATCGGCTATTTCGGCTTCACGGTGCGCATCAATCCGGATGAACGCGGCGTCGTTCAGCGGTTCGGCGCATTCGACCGGGAGCTTTCAAACGGCCTCAATTTCAGATGGCCGTACCCCGTCGAGGAAGTGACCGTCGTTCCGTTCACGCGTCAAAATCGCGTCGAGGTGGGCTTTTCGAGCGGCCCGACCGGGCCGTTCGGCGCGATCCGCTCATCCGCACGCAATGAGGAAAGCCTCATGCTGACGGGCGACGAGAACATCGTCGAAATGAATTTCAACGTTTTCTGGAATGTGAAGGACGCCCCCGCCTATCTGTTCAACGTGCGCAATCAGGGCGACACTCTCGACGCGAGCCCCAACGTGAAGGCCGTGGCCGAGAGCGCAATGCGCGAAGTGATCGGTCAGAACGATATTCAGCCGATCCTCACGAAAAGCAGGCAGGACATCGAGGAGTCGGTCAAGATGCTCATCCAGCGCACCCTCGACAGCTACAAGTCCGGCATCAACATCACGCAGGTGAACCTGCAGAAGGTCGATCCGCCGAGCGAGGTCATCGCGGCCTTCCGCGACGTCCAGGCCGCGCGCGCCGATCAGGAACGCCTGCGAAACGAGGCGGAGTCCTACGCGAACCGCGTCGTACCGGAAGCGCGAGGCGAGGCGCAGCGCATCCTTCAGGGCGCACAGGGCTATCGCGAGCAGGCGGTGGCCGAGGCGAAGGGCCGAACCGAGCGTTTCCTCAAGGTCTTCGAAGAGTATCAGAAGGCTCCCGATGTGACGCGCAAGCGCATGTATCTCGAAACGCTGGAACGCGTGCTGGGCGGAATGGACAAGATCATCATTGATGAAAAATCCGGAACCAACGGCGTCGTTCCCTATCTTCCCTTGAACGAACTTCAGCGCACCCAGACCGGAGGCCAGCGATGAGAACCGCGCTTGTGGGATTCCTCATTCTCCTTGTGACGGGCGTGGTCATCGCGGTGGGTTTCTCCGCGTTCATCGTGCCGCAGACGCATCGCGCTCTCGTGCTGCAATTCGGCGAGCCAGTCCGCGCAATCGACAAGCCGGGCCTCTATTGGCGGATGCCGTTCGTCCAGACGGTCGTGCAGTTCGATCGCCGTATCCTCGATCTTCAGACCGAGGAGCAGGAGGTCATCGCAGCCGACCAGAAACGCCTCATCGTGGACGCCTTCGCGCGCTACCGGATCAGCGATCCGCTCGCGTTCTACCGGGCGTTCCGCAACGAGATCGCCGCGCGGCAGCGCCTCACGGCCATCGTCGATTCCACGATCCGCAGCGTGCTCGGCCGAGCAACCTTCATCGATCTCGTGCGGAACCAGCGCGAGGGGCTCATGAAGCAGACGCTCGCTTTCGTGAACAACGACGTTCGCGGTTTCGGGGTGGATGTCGTCGACGTCCGTATCCGCCGCGCCGACCTGCCGGAGGCGAACAGCCAGGCCATCTTCCGCCGCATGCAGACCGAGCGTCAGCGTGAAGCCGCCGAACTGCGCGCGCAGGGTGCGGAGCAGGCGCAGCGCATCCGCTCGACCGCAGACAAGGAAGTGACGGTGGTTACGGCGAACGCGAATCGCGACGGCGAGCGCACCCGAGGCGAAGGCGACGCGGAGAGAAACCGCATCTACGCCGACGCGTTCGGCCGCGACCGCGACTTCTTCGCCTTCTACCGCTCCATGCAGGCTTACGAAGAGTCGCTCAAGGGCAACCAGACCCGCATCGTGGTCTCGCCCTCGTCCGAGTTCTTCCGGTACTTCAACGATCCGATGAGCGCGGCACCTGAAGCCATGAGGACTCCATCGCCCGCCGGTCAGACCGGATCCAGCGCCGCTGCGGCAACGCCCGCGGTGCGCTGAATCAAGCGTTGAGAACGAAATATTACCTTTCACTACCTATCGTCGAGTGCAGAGACATTGCACTCGACGCCTTTATGTCTCACTTTAAGCAGATACCGGATCCCGCTCCTGCGTCGGGGAATGGAACCCGATGAGCACGGTGCGGTTTGCAGCATTGTTTCGTGTCTATTAAGGTGAGGCTTATGGCGATCCACCATCATCTCCGGCTGGTCCTTGCGGCGAGCCTTCTGGCGCTCGGCGGTTTCGCTGCCGCCTCCCCCGTGGTCGCCATCGAGATGAAATCCGGCGAATCATTCTCCGACGTCGCCATGCGAGTGCGCAATTCGGTCGTCAGCGTATCGGCGCAGGTGACCGAGGAACTCAGCGGACCAAGCACTCGGCGAAGCCGCGGCGAGGGTGCGCGGGATCCGAAGCGTGGCCGTGGCGTTCTGCAAAAAACGTCCGTCGGCTCTGGCTTCGTTATCGAAGCGAGTGGCATCATCGTCACCAACAATCACGTGATCGAGGACGGCAAGACAGTATTCGTTGTGTTGCCGGACGGCTCCGAAGTAAAGGTCGACAGGATCGTTGGGCGCGACGCCAAGACGGATATCGCAGTCCTGAAGATCAGACCGAGACCCGGAAAGCCCTTGACGCCCGTTTCGTTCGGCGATTCCTCAAAGATGCGCATCGGGGATTGGGTCATTGCGGTCGGCAATCCGTTCGGCTTCAAGGGCACGGTGACCGCGGGCATTCTGTCCGGCAGAGGTCGCGACATCAATGCAGGTCCCTACGACGATTTTCTTCAGACGGATGCCTCGATCAACAGCGGCAACTCCGGCGGCCCGCTCTTTAACGGCCGTGGCGAGGTCATCGGCATAAACACCGCGATATTTTCTCCGTCCGGCGGCAGCATCGGTCTCGGCTTCGCGATCCCGTCGAACACGGCAAAGCGCATCGTAGAACAACTGCGCAAGCACGGCGAAATTCGCTGGGGCTGGATCGGCGCGCGGCTGCAAACACCCAGTGACGACATCGCCGAGCATCTTCATCTCGACAATGTGAGAGGCGCTCTCATCGCACGCGTCGACAAGGGCGGCCCCGCCGAGGCGGCCGGCCTGCAGGAAGGCGACGTGGTGCTGTCGTTCGCCGGAATTCCGGTGAAACACGCGCGCCAGCTTCCTCGATTTATCGCTCAATCCAACGTCGGTGAGGAAGCGGACGTAATTATACAGCGCAGCGGCGAGAAAAAAACTGTCAAGGTCAAGGTTGGCCGCATGATCGAGACTGGCTGGTCGGGCGCCCCGCAGCCGTCGCAGCAGAAGGCCAAGCGGCAGAAGCTCGGCAAGATCGGTTTCGAGCCGCTTTCGGACGATGTGCGGGCCAGGCTCGGCCATTCGGCCGACGCTGAAGGGGTCGTCGTGTCGGCGGACGCAAGCCGCAGTGTGGCGCAAGGAAATCTCAATCCCGGCGATATCGTGATCGAGGCCGCCCACGCGCCGGTGCGCACAGGCGACGAACTTGACCGACGCCTTGAGGAATTGAGGGCGCTCTCGCGCCGGGAGGCAACGCTCACGGTGAGGGACGCGAGCGGCGCCATCCGCTTCGAGACCGTGTCCCTCGACAAAGAATAGGCGTTGGACAACCAACCAACCAACGCGCTCAAGGCGGTCGCGAAAGCGCCAGTCTACGTCTATCGCTACGCGATCTCGCCGCTCATCGGCCCGCGTTGCCGCCACCTTCCGACCTGCTCCCAGTATGCGCTCGACGCCATTGAAACAAATGGTGCCTGGCTTGGCGGCTGGCTGACGCTCGGCCGCATCCTTCGCTGTCATCCCTGGGGCAGTTCCGGCTACGATCCCGCGCCCGATTTGCGAGCGAAGCGTATCCCTTTCTGGGCGCCATGGCGCGTCTGGCAATACAGACGCGCGAAAACTCACTGCGATCACATAAGCAGCTGAAAACCACGTAAAACTTCCGTCGTCGCCTTAGCGGGCGATTATCGCTCTTCCCCTATCCTAGATCAGCCTGCGTTTAATCGGACTCGATTGAAAAGCTGATCGACAACAGAAACCTACAGCGTCGTTCCGCGTCTGATTTACGGCACGAGGCTGTAGGCCGCACGGATCATAAAACGGGGAACGTCATGCGTAACGTGAAAACCGCGCTTTTCGCCGGCTTGGCCATGGCTTGCGCCGGACCATTTCCCTCGGCCGGCGCGCAATGCGTTCAGGCCTATACCATCACCACGTTCAGCGGGACGCTATGGCAGTATCTTTGCGGCGACTGCCCAAAGCCGGTCGTCGAAAAAAAGGTCAAGCCCGCACCGGGCAAATGCGGCGTTGGCAAGCACTACAAAAAGGGAAAGTGCGTCGTCCCAACAAAACGCGCTGTTTGGGAAACCATCCGGTAACTGGCTGCGCTGGGCCGCGCTAAGGCTCGAGTCGGATCCGCACGCGCTTGGGAATCCTTGGCAATCTTTTGGATATACGCAACTGTAGTACTGGAGCCCGTTCGATCTGACTGAACCGCAATCAGATTGGTAAAATGGTCTCTTTTTGAAGTTTAGAGCCGGTCACAGATCAGGTCGGGTCAACCTGATCGGATCCGGCTCTTGCGGACTTCGCCTTCGTTCGTTGGCCTCGACCCGGACCGCTTCGCGGTTCCACGTCCGTCATTCGAATAACCCAAGGAGCGCCCTGCGCGCGATCATACGCGGAACCGTCATCTGGCTTGCCTTCAGTTTCAGCCGCCGCCTCGTCAGGGTGAACACTCGCCTATCGCTGCGACCGCCTTCGCGATAGACAGCAATCCCGGAACGATCCGCAAGTTCGAGACCCAGCGTTGAGTCCAGCCATTGCCACCCTCTTCTTACTTTCGCGGTTGAGCACCGATGCAATGGCACGATCAGTTCCGGATGTCGGTTGACAGCGTCAAACATGCCGCTCAATGCGTTCGCGTTCCAGCGGCATGGCTCTCATATCCGCGGCCACCATTTCCGCGACAAGTTCGTCGAAGGTGACTTTCGGCCGCCATTCCAGTACAGCGCGGGCCTTTGAAGCGTCGCCTAGCAGGATGTCCACCTCTGTCGGCCGGAAATAATAGGGATCGATCTCGATCAAGGTTCGCCCGCTCCTGGCGTCCACACCCTTCTCTTCGATTCCCGCTCCCCGCCAGACGATGCGGAAGCCAGCCAGAGCGAAGGCAGCCTCCACAAACTCGCGCACCGTATGCGTGTCGCCCGTGGCGAGCACATAGTCGTCAGGTCGATCTTGTTGCAGGATGGCCCACATGCCCGCCACATAGTCCCGGGCGTGGCCCCAATCGCGCTTCGCCTCCAAATTCCCCAAAAAGAGCTTGTCTTGCAGTCCGTGCGCGATCGCGGCGACGGCGCGCGTGATCTTGCGCGTCACGAAGGTTTCGCCCCGCAATGGGCTTTCGTGATTGAACAAAATCCCGTTTGAGGCATGCATGCCATAGGCTTCGCGGTAGTTCACCGTGATCCAGTACGCGTAAATCTTGGCGGCGGCGTATGGCGAGCGCGGGTAGAAGGGCGTCTTCTCGTTCTGCGGCACTTCCGCTGCTTTTCCGTAGAGCTCCGAGGTAGACGCCTGGTAGAAGCGTACCTTGTCTTGCAGGCCCAGGATTCGGATCGCCTCCAGCAAGCGAAGCGGCCCGAGCGCGTCGGCGTTGGCCGTATATTCCGGCGTTTCAAAACTGACCTGCACGTGGCTCTGCGCCGCCAGATTGTAGATCTCATCGGGCTGAACTTCCTGCACGACGCGGATCAGGTTCGTTGCGTCGGTCATGTCGCCGTGGACCAGCAGGAACCGCGGGTCGCCGATATGGGGATCCTGGTAAAACTGGTCCACGCGGCGCGTGTTGAAGGAAGAAGAACGCCGCTTGATGCCCCAGACGCGGTAGCCTTTTTTCAGAAGAACTTCAGTCAAATATGCGCCGTCTTGGCCGGTAACGCCGGTAATCAAGGCCCGTTTTTCCATGAATCAAGACATCCTCAACTGTCGGCACTTGGTCACAATGCCAGCGTATGTCCTCGACAACTCTTCGCGCAAATCTGTCGTGGCTTCCCAGGCAGGCGCGGAAGGGCGGCTAACATACCCCATCATTACGAACTCAACCGATTATTCGATATCCAGAGAAAGTTCAACTCTACTACGTTAAAATAGATTGCTTGCCTCAAACTTTTCATTCATCAAAATTTGTCGTCTGTTGAGAAGGCGCGATGCGGATCGACCACGTCCATGGAGGGACCATGACCGACCGGGACAGGCCCGTGCTCGTTACCGGCGGGGCCGGCTATATCGGATCGCATATCTGCAAGGCGCTCGCGCGAGCGGGCTATCTGCCCGTAACTTTCGACAACCTCATCTACGGTCACGAGCGCGCCGTCAAATGGGGGCCGCTGGAGCGCGGCGACATTCTCGACCGGGCGCGGCTCGATGAAGCGATGCGCCGCCACAAACCGGGCGCCATCCTCCATTTTGCGGCCTATACCTATGTTGGCGAGTCCGTCTCCGATCCCGGCAGATACTATCGCAACAATGTCTGTGGAACTTTGACGCTTCTGGAAGCGGCCCGGGACAATGCCGTGCCGTATTTCGTGTTTTCGAGCACCTGCGCGACTTATGGCATTCCCGACAAGGTTCCCCTCGGGGAGGACACAGCGCAAAACCCCATCAATCCCTATGGCGAGTCGAAGCTGTTCGCAGAACGGATGCTCAGGGATTTCGGGGCTGCGCATGGCATCGGATCCATCGCACTCAGATATTTCAACGCTGCGGGGGCCGATCCCGATAACGAGATCGGTGAGTCCCACGATCCCGAGACACACCTCATTCCGCTTGTTCTGGACGCAGCCTCGGGGCGACGCGAAAGCATAACCGTCTTCGGCACCGATTACGATACACCCGACGGCACCTGCATCAGGGACTACATACATGTCGCTGATCTTGCCGATGCCCATGTCAGAGCGCTCCAGCATCTGGAGAAGAGCGGCGCACCATCGTCGGCTGCTTATAACCTTGGCAACGGGCAAGGCTTTTCGGTGCGCGAGGTGATCCACGCGGTCGAGCGGGTAACAGGGTTGGAAGTCCCGGTGGTGTTGGGAGCGCGCCGGGCGGGAGATCCGGCGAGGCTGATAGCCGACTCCGCCAAAGCGCGCGAAGAACTTGGGTGGGAGCCCCATATTCACGAACTCGACGAGATTATCCGTACAGCGTGGGCCTGGCATCAGAGAGAACCGAGACGCTGACCGGAAAGGAAAAGCGGAGCGAAGCGGCGGCAAACAAGCCGCGAAGGAGGGTTGACCACCAACAAAAACCAACGTCAAATTCTTGAGCCAGCAAGGCCCCGCGCCCCGGGCGTGATAACTCCGGAATCCATGGGGCGAGATAATGTCGGAATCGCCGGGCGGAATATCTCCGGAATAGGCGGGCGGCTTCGCCGGAAGCCTCAACCTAGCCGGCCTTTGCGGCGAAACCTCCTATCACCGCGGATATTTTTGCTCCGGATCTGTGAACGATCCCGCTCTCGCCGAGGTCGCACCAAGCCTTCTCTATGTCGGATTTAGAAACCCTTTCCCCGAAAATCACCATGATAACGGTCCGTAACGCGATCTCGATATCGAGACGCAAGCTTGCATGTTGGACATACCAGATATCAAGCGCCGCCTTGTCGTCCGACGAAATCGTGCGTCCTCCAACGACCTGCGCCCATCCCGTTAGTCCAGGGCGAACCAAAAGTCTGGCGCTTTGCGCTTCTGTCTGCTCCCAGTGCAGTAGCGGCCTAGGCCCAATAATGGCCATATCTCCCCGAATAACGTTGAACAATTGCGGAAACTCGTCGAAGCGCAGGCGACGCATCAAGCTTCCGAGACGCGAGACACGTTCAGCATCAGATAGTCGCCTGCCATCCGGTGCGTAGGCGGCCTTCATGGTACGGAATTTATAAAGTCTGAGGGGCCGGCTGCCGAGACCGGGGCGCTGCTGCCAAAAAAGTACCGGAAATCCGACGCTCGCTGCCACGCAAGCAGCCGATGCCAGCAAAAACGGAGAAAGAATTACGATCGCGGAAAGGGCAATCGAGAAATCTACAAGTCGCTTGATTCTCCAATATCGGCGTCGAGCAATTTTTTCGAGCGTCTCCGGCGTGATGTGAAAACTAACTTTCTGAAAAGCCAAACTCGAGGGCTGCTGAGGCCTTCCAATTCCGCCAGTCTTCGAAACCGCATCGCAATTGAAGCCGAGATCCTGCACGAGAAACTGTACCGCGATACTACGTGACCGATCAATCCGAAGCAGTGTCTCACGGTCCGATTCGCACAGAGAACGAAATGGTGAAACCACAATGATGCGATCTATTGTAACGCCATGGACTTCTAGATCGTCAAGGATACTATCGAGTTCATCCGTGTCCCCAAGAACAGGGTGCGAAGCGACGAGCCGGCCGACATGCCGATCCGTGCTGCCAACGAGGCCGGCCACTCTGATTCGCCCAGGCGCGAGTTCGGCAACCGCCTGAAGATAAGCTTCGGTCAGTTTCGATATGCCCAGGACCAGCAATGTAATTTGCGGAGTCGGTGAAGCGGGCTGAAGGAAAGCACCGAACGCCTTACGATGCTGCCGCGCGTCGTGTCTGATTTTATGAGCAGCTCGTGCGCCAATGAGAAATGCTATTCCGAAGATCAACTGGATGAAAGGGAGCGAGCGGGCCGTTCCGTCAAGACGATTCCACGCAAAGGTCAACGCGACAGCACCCACTACAACCGCTGAGACCGCAGACATCACGCGCAGATAGTCGGGCGCCGAACTGAAACGCCAAATGGTTCGGTTAACGCCACTAATCGAGAAAACAACGATGGACGCGATTATCGTGGCGACGAGATATGGACCGAAATCAATAAGCCGCGCCAAGCTAATATCGAAATTCTCCCGAAGAACAAAAGCAAAGGCCGTCGCGACGGACAGAAAGCCGACGTCGAGAATGATCAGGAAAGTGCGGCGCATAAGTATACTCCTTAATAAGATCAACTCTCTAAAACCGGCCGAAACGACTAGCGTTTATTTTCGACATTCGCATCCGCTTGTTGCATTTTCGCAAGCGCATGTCGGAACCAAAGCATCACTAGCCGAACTAATGGAGCTTCCGAATTTTGACATTTGAGCGAGAGCCGCAGCAATCGGGACTCAAACGTCAAATTCGCTCCACTAGCCTGGCGCGGTCCTCTGCCAGTCTTCTGGCCATGTCACCTCGCTGACCCACGCCTCTGGCCGGACCTTTTCGCGGGGGTGAAGCTGAGACTGGCGATGCCTGAATCTGGCAGGAGGCTCGCACGTCGCCGGAATCGCCAGAACGCCACAGAAAAACGCGAAGATGGCAGCGAGCGCGGTTGTTCGAAGCGGGTAGTCGACAAGCGAATGAAGAAGCAGCGCGACTATAATTACCGTCGCAGCCCTGTTCAGCGCTGTAACACCCGCAGCTTCGGGATCGGAAGGAGTCCTCCAAACGGCCCAGCCTAGCCGCAAGAACCAGGCGAGAAAGGTCAAGACAAGGATTGCTCCCAGAATGCCCGTTTCAAGAAAGATCTCAGCGAGATCATTATGGGCGCGGTTGGCATATAACGGACGAACGTGATCGCTTTTCTCAACCGCGCCATAGACCGGCACGAAAGAGCCTATGCCGCTGCCAAAGGGGAGGGATTTAATCGCAGAATGAGCCGCAGCACCAGCAAAGCGGAGGCGCAGACTGTCGAGAGACTCCTCTTCGAAGCGGGTCGCCAGGCGACCTAGCCCGAACTGCACTGCCAGAAGCATCGCGATGAGTGCGACCGATACGACAGTTCTCGTTCGTGTGTAATTGCCTTGGCCGCTTGCGTCGCGCCTTCGCGACGCGAAATATATCGCAGCTATGCCTCCGATTGCCAGCATAGCCAGCAAGACGCCCGCTCGCGACCGCGCCAACATCACCCCGCTCAGGAAACTGACGAAGACAAGCGCTATCGCCACCCAGAGAAGAAGCTTGGAAGAAAAGGCCCAACGGTCGACTTTGGCTGTGGTCAGCCAGTAGCCAAGCAACACAAGGCAAACCACCAGCAAAATCGCGAAGTGATTGCGGTTTGCGAAGAAGCCGACGGCCTCAGTCAGATTTGTGCGACTGTAGAAGCGAAGGCTGCTTCCTGTACCCTGTGCGACCTGAAAGAAGCCGATCACAAGAGAGAGGGCGCCAAGTCCCAGTACGATCCAGCATAGCATTCGTCTTTGCTGATAATTCAGGCGAACAACGGCACAAAAAATAGCGATAGGCACAAGGAGCGATGCGGCGGCTGCCCAGGTCGCTTGAGGCGTCAGAGAAAACGTCTCCCAAGCTGTGAGCGGCACAATTGCTGACGCGCCGTCGCGCGCCAGCAAGGATTCGCCACCTGCCCATATGCGGAAAGGAAGCGGAAAAATTTGCAGGGCAATAACCAAAGCCACAGGGAGAACAGCAACCGCTATAGTGCGTTCGCGAACGCCCCACTCCGGCCTCTTCAGGTTTGGCCAGAGCGCCACACAGAGCAGCAGCGCCGCCGCTGCCTGTGTCACGACATCCCCAAGAAAGCCGCTTCCGGTCCCTCCTCCAAGAAGGACCGCCAACACGAGGACAGCGACGCACGACCAGAACAACATAAGCCTACCCCGACTCGGATTACGGGCTGACCGAGAAGCCGAAACCGCCATCATCATCGCTGTCGTTCGTCGCCAACGCGACGCCCGCACCGATGCCGACACCGAGGGCGGCGCCGATCAGCGGCAAGTCACCCGAAAAACCACCTTGTTCATCGGGACCGGAACCCGCACCTCCCCTGGACAGGACGGCAACGGTCTGTGACTGCACCTTCTGGACCAGACCGTCGTTGTAAACGATATCGGCACTCCCTCCGATGGCGCGTACGCGGTCACCCGCCACCACGGGCGAAGTGACTGACACCGGCTGGAAACCGCTTCCGCGATCAACCATCACGGAGCCCTGGATGTTCGTCAACACGGTTGCATGCGCTGACGTAGCCATGACGGCAGCTCCTACCGCTACCGCGCACCGTTCCGCCAACCTCTTCAGGCCATGCTTTGCGTTTCTCATCGCATTCTCCAAGATATTCAGGCTTTAACGCAGCAGATACGCATACATGGGCTATACGCTCGGTAGCACGCGAGCAATTTATATGTTAATGGAATAATCTCTTTTTCCGAAAAGTGGCACAAATAAATCACAGATTGCATTTCGGCGGCTGTCGATCAATCCAAGATTGTGGAAAAAGGTCCGATGAGGCGGATGCACGGCTTGCTTTAAGGCGGGTCTGGTTGTCTCTCAGGAGTGGGGAGTGTCAGGAATGATCGGCGGCGTCCGCAAGTCAGGCTGGCACCTTTTTTCGAAGATCATAGCAGCGGATTCGATCCATAAACCGCAACCGGCAGCTTCGGGTAGGCGAGTCAAACTATGCAGGATACTTTCCGGGGCGGGGGCGACGAACGCCCGCGCGGGTCTCAGGAGCTGATTCGGGCCGAGGCGCACGCAATGGCGCCGACCAGGCTCGGCAGCTATCCACCGATCGGATATGGAGCCGCACCCGAAGAAGGGGAAAAACTCGCGGTCTCCTTCAGACGTTTCGCTCATCTTCTGCTCAAGCATAAGTGGATTATACTCGCAGCCGTAGCAACAACTTGTGTTCTCGGTGCGATCCATACCTTGCTGAAGACGCCGCTTTACGCTGCCGAAGTCCGAATTCAGATCGATCGGGAGGGGACCAAGATTGTCGAAAGCGGAACGACTATTTCGGCGGACACCGGAAGCGCCGACTTCCTGCGCACGCAATACGAGCTCTTGAAAAGCCGGGCCATGGCGGAGCGTGTTGCCTCGTCCCTCAATCTTTACAGGGACGATAGCTACCTAAAGGCGCGGGATGTTTCGGCGCTGAGGTTGGTAACCGGCTATTTCTCGAAGCCTCGAACGGCATCGCAAGCGGCAAGGATCTCGCACGCCAGCGACATCCTGCTTAACGCGGTTACAATCAAACCGGTCCCCGGCTCGCGCCTCGTCGACATCCGCTATCTCGATCCCGATCCTCAGCGCGCTCAGACCGTGGCAAATGGATACGCAGATGCTTACGTCGCATCAAATCTCAATCGGAGATTCGAGGCTAACGCTTACGCGAAAACGTTTCTTGATGATCAGATCAAGCAACTGCAGATACGACTGCAGGAATCCGAACAGATTCTTATCGATTTTGCCGAAAAGGAAAGAATGGTCGATGTCAACGACAAGGCATCGATCGCGGAAAGCAGCCTCGCCGCCGCGAACACCGCTGCCGGCCAGTTGATCTCTGAGCGCATCAAGAACGAACAACTTTGGCGGCAGGTCGAGAGTACGACCGCGATCAATCTGCCCCAGATCCTGACAAACCAGGTTGTGGATACCTTGCGTGGCCAACGCAAGGCGCTCGAAACCGAGTATCAGCAGAAGCTAGAAAACTTCAAGCCCAGCTATCCCGAGATGGTACAGATTACGAACAAGATCAAAGAGGTGGACAGGCAACTTGCTGCCGAAGTCAAAGCGATCCGAAATTCCTTGAAGGCCGCCTATCAATCTTCTCTTGCGCAGGAGAATGAAATGAAGGCGAGGATAGAAGAGGTTAGAGCCGAGGTGCTCGATCTTCAGAAGAAAGGCATTCGCTACAATATCTTGAAAAGAGAAGTTGAGACTAATCGTAATTTATACAACAGCCTGCTTCAACGTTTGAAAGAGGTCGACATCGCTGGCGGGGTTGGCACAAATAATATATTTATCGTCGACCGAGCCGTGCTTCCGAGCGCTCCCTCCGAGCCGAGCCTTAGCCGCGCGCTGGTTCTCGCTCTAGGGTTCGGTCTTTTCATCGGCGTCGGAATCTCCCTCTTGCTCGAAGTGCTCGATGACCGTGTGCGGGCGCCCGAAGAGGTGGAGGAGATTTCGGGGCTGCCCACCCTGGGCATCATTCCGCGCGATGAATCCGGAATGGACCTCAGTATGGTCCTGAAAGATCCCCGCTCGCACATAGCGGAAGCCTATCGCTCCTTCGCGACGGCGTTACAGTTCTCGACCGATACGGGATTACCGCGATCAATTGCTGTAACGAGCGCAGGCGCCGGTGAGGGAAAGTCGACTACAGCGGTCGCAATCGCTCGACATTTCGCGCAGATGGGCCTGAAGGTTCTGCTGATTGACGCGGATCTCCGGCGCCCATCTCTCCATATCAAGCTGCACCTCGATAATTCGATGGGCTTCAGTAACTACCTTACCGGCGCCGCGATGCCGCCGGACCTCGTCCAGAGAACCGATCACCCCAACCTTGCGTTCATGGGCTCGGGACCTCTTCCGCCGAATGCAGCCGATCTGCTCAGTGGTCCCCGGGTCTATTCGCTCATCTCGCTCGGGTCGGATGTATTCCATCTCATTATTTTCGATTCGCCTCCGGTGTTGGGACTGGCAGACGCTCAATTGCTCTCAAGCGCCGCAGCCGCCACTGTTTTCGTCGTCGGGGCCGGTGACACCAGAAAAGGTGCGCTTCGTGTTGCGCTGCGCCGGATGCATATGGCCCGCGTGACACCGCTCGGCACGATAATCACGAAGTTCGATTCAAAAGCAGTCGGATACGCATATGGAGAAGGCTACGACTATAAGTACGGATATCATATGGACGCCGAAGAAGCCGAAAGCGGATCGCGAACGCCGCAGCTTGCACGGTACTGATCAATGCGAAGCCCTGAAGCGATCGCCGCCGCTCTTGGCATGCTCTTGTATCCCCACATCGCGCGCAAGGCGCGGCGCCATCCTTTGCCGCACGGCATCACCTTCCTTCTTGAGGTCGCAGCGAACGACCCCGAAGCCCTTCGCGAAGCCGCGGCCATCACCGGCCAGACGCAAGCGACGCTCAGGAAAGCAGCTGGATTTTTCATTGAGCAAATCATGCTCGATGAGGGGGCCGACCTTTATAGAGTTCTCGGGGCAAACCCCACGGCGCCCATCGAAGACCTCCGGCGGCATATGGCGCTCATCATGCGCTGGCTTCATCCGGATTTGATGACGGCTCAAGAACGCGACGGCGGTTTCAACCGCAGTGTTTACGCCAACCGTGTCGTGGCTGCCTGGGAAACCCTTAAATCGCAGGCGCGTCGCTCTGCCTATGATGTAACGCGCGTCAAAACGGAGTGCAATGCCACACAAGCGGAGCTGCCGGCCGGATCCAGATTAAGCCGGAAAGCCGCGTCCCCGGCGATGGCAGAGACCAGGTCGCGAGCGAGGCGCCCGGTTCCTCGCGCACGCCGACGGCCCGCAGCCTTGAGCCACATTCTGAATCTGTTCGGATTTCGTCCATGAGAAAAAGTTCAAAGTCCGTATATGCGAAAGCTCTTCGGATCGCGATCGGCGCATTTTCGCCCGTCAGGGCAAACCCGCGGCGATTTGCTCTCTTGAGCGCGTTCGGGGTTTTTCTGCTCTGGCTGGTTGCGACAACGAGCCTGCCCTATGCGCTCGCGCCTCACGATCCCGACCTTGCTTTACGTCTCAACGGGTCGAACCCGGCGGCCTTGATTGCGAAAGCGGAAAGGCTTCGGGTCCAGTATCTGAACCTCAAGCAGGGCACAAAGGGTGCCTCCGACCAAGCTGAGGCGTCTCGGGATACGATAGGGAGCCTCCCACCGGCTCAACCGGCGGCGGCCCCGGACAGCATCGACCGACATCGCCTGAGGGATGAAATTCGTTCGCTGGCGACGCGCGCCCTGGAAAACGATCCCTTGAACGCGACGGCGTTTCGCATGCTCGGTGAAATCGCGGATAAGCCCGATCGCGCTCGCATTCTCATGCGGGAAGCAGTTCGACGCTCGCAACGCGACGCCATCGCACAGTTCTGGCTTCTGAACGACAGTTTTCTGCGAAATGATTTCAAAGGCGTTCTCGGCCATGCGGAAATACTGCTGCAATTTCGGCCGGAATTGGCTTTGTACGTCTTCAGCTATCTGACGCATCTGGCTGAGGACCCGGAAGGCTCTCGCTTCCTGGTGCCGAGACTGGCACGAGCGCCCGCCTGGCGGCCGTCCTTTTTTACAAGGCTGCCGCGAAATGTGCGGAGTATCGACACGCCGCTGAAGCTCATGGTGGCGCTGAAGGGGACTGCGAACCCTCTCACCAGTCGCGAAATAGCTCCCTACCTCGATACGTTGGTCGAGAAAAATCTCATCGACTTTGCTTACAATGCGTGGTTGCAGTTTTTGCCGCAAACCGAACACGAAACGATCGGCCTCATAACGCATCCCAATTTCGAGCGTGAGCCAAGCGGCCTTCCTTTCGACTGGCAAATTGGCCCCGCCGTCAACGCCAGTGTCGAATTCGCGCCTCTCGCGTCCGAACGGGAGCATGCTGTTCTTGTCGATATGGGGGACGGGCGCATCACTTTTCCAGAGGTCAGGCAGATCTTATATTTCCCAGCAGGCAGTTTCCGCATCGAAGGAAAACTGAAGGGCGCCATTGCCGGTAAACGTGGCCTGCGATGGCAGATGCGTTGTGCGCACGGAATACGAGGCGTCATTGGCGAGACGGAACAATTGGTGGGACGGTCGGAACAGTGGCGTAACTTTTCATTTTCCTTCGATGTGCCGCCGACAGATGAGTGCAAGGGGCAGGTGCTACGCCTCTTTCACGATGCGCGAACGCCATCCGAGGAATTCGTTTCCGGCAAGGTCTGGTTTGCGGGACTGCGGGTCACCCGCATGAACGTCGCGGAAAAAGCCGAATCCGAGCAAGCTGAGAAAAGCTCCATGTCAGACGAGCCGCCCGTTAAAACGTCGGCCGATGGGTGGACGTCCACAAGCATCTCTCCGAAGTGAATGTCGGCAGTCAGCGGCGCAGGCGCTTGCGGCCTGCCGAAACTTCGAAGAAGAGACCGTTTTACCGATCCGATTGCGATTCAATCAGACGGAACGGGCTCTAGTGAGGGTGCCAGCTCTTCAAAACTTCATCAACCGCGCGTGATGAGAGATCCAGCGTTACTGCAAAAACGCGGGTGTCATCCGGGTCTCGTGCGACATGGAAACCCAATTCCTGACACATCTGAAGCATACCCGCGTTTTCTTCCAGCACACTGCCGTAGAGTTGCTTCAGCCCTTCTTCGCGCGCATAGCCGATAAGCTGGCGCATCAGCACCCAGCCGAGCCCGCGTCCCTTGAGGTCGGAGCGGATCAGCACGGCATATTCGCCCTTTTCATAGTCCGGATCGGCAAAGAAGCGGGCAACGCCGAGCATTTCGGACGCGCCGCCATCTTCGGCGGGCCGGACAGCGATGAAGGCCATCTCGCGCGCATAATCGATTTGCGTCAGCCGAGCGAGGAACTGATGCGAGAATTGCCGCACCGGGCTGAACAGGCGGAGGCGCAGATCTTCCGGCGTCACGCGGCTCATGAACAAGGGATAGAAATGTTCGTCGTCGGGTCGGATCGGGCGAACCGTGACGGGCGATCCATCCAGCAGCGTTTCATGCGCTTCCCACCTCACCGGATAGGGACGGATCGCGCATGGCACCGGCGGGTGTTCCACCGGGTCGAGCACCTTGATGCGGGCATCGAGAGCGATCATGCCCTTGGCGTCGATCAGGAGCGGGTTGATGTCGAGTTCGCGGATGGCGCGATGCTGCACAGCAAGTGACGACAGCTTGACGAGGCAAAGCGCCAGTCCGTCGAGATCGACCGGCGGGCGGTCGCGGTAGCCCTTCAGGAGCTTGTAGATGCGGGTCGAGGCGATGAGATCGCGCGCGAGCTTGAGGTCGAGCGGTGTCAGCGACATTGCCGTGTCGCCGATGGCCTCGACGCCGGTTCCGCCAGCGCCGAACAGGATCACGGGGCCGAAGGTCGGGTCCGTCGTGATGCCGAGGATCAGTTCAAAGGCGTTCGGGCGGCGCACCATCGGCTGCACGGTCACGCCTTCGAGGATCGCGTCGGGCCGCGCTTCGCCGATGGCGGTCAGCATTTGATGCGTGGCGGTTTCGACCGCTTCGGCGGACATGAGGTCGAGACGCACGCCGCCGATGTCCGACTTATGCGACAAGTTTCGGGACAGGATTTTCACCACGACTGAGGGCGACTTGCGCAGAAGCTCGGCAGCCGCCTCGCCCGCTTCTTCCGGCGTCCGCGCGACAAGCGTCGGCACGGTCGGGATGCCGTAGGCCGCGAGCACGGCCTTGGCTTCCGGCTCGGTCATAAGATCGCGCTTTTCCGCGAGCACCTGCGCGATTTCGGTCCGGACCGTACCGGCGTCGAAGACGAGGTTTTCGGGCAACGCCGGCGGGGTCTGCATCAATTCGGTCTGCGCGCGACGGTAATGGACGAGGTGCATCATGCCGCGCACGGCGGCGACGGGCGTCTCGTAGGACGGGATCTTCGCCGCCGCGAATGCATCGCGGATACCGGTTTCATCGTGCCGCGCCAGCCAGTTGGCGATGACGGGTTTTTTCGCGCCCTTCGCGCGCATGTCCTGCACCGCCGCGACGACCGCCTTCGCGCCGTCGAGCGACGAGGCGAGAGCCGTCGGACAATTGATCACGAGCACGGCGTCCGCGTTCGGGTCGGTCAGTACGGCGTCCAGCGTCGCGCGGTAGCGTTCGGGCCCTGCGTCGCCGATGATGTCGACGGGGTTGCCGCGGGACCAGGTCGGCGGCAGGACCGCGTCAAGCGCGTCGATCGTCTCGGGTGCCAGCTTTGCCAGCGCGCCGCGAAAATCCGTCAGGCTATCCACGGCGAGAACGCCCGCACCGCCGCCGTTGGTGACGATGGCCACGCGGTCGCCCGGCATGGCCGGCACGTAGGCGAGCATCTCGGCGGCATCGAACATGGCGTCGAGGTCGGTCACGCGCAGCACGCCCGCGCGCCGAAGAGCCGCGCCATAGACGTTGTCGGAGCCTGCGAGCGCGCCGGTATGCGACGCGGCAGCCTTCGCGCCTTCGGGGTGACGGCCCGCCTTGATGGCGATCACGGGTTTTACACGAGCGCAGCGCCGAGCCGCAGACATGAACTTCCGCGCGTCGCCGATGGATTCGATATAAAGAAACACGGCGCGGCTCGTCGTTTCGCCCGCGAGATAATCGAGCATGTCGCCAAGATCGACGTCCGCCGCGTCGCCGATCGAAACCACATGACTGAAGCCGACGCCTTCGACGGCCGCCCAGTCGAGCATCGCGGTCGTGATCGCGCCTGACTGCGAGACAAGCGCCACGCTTCCCGGCTTGCCCAGCACCTGAGCGAAGCTCGCATCGAGCCCAAGACGCGGAACCTGCATGCCGAGGCAATTCGGGCCGATGATGCGCAGGAGGTGCGGCCGTGCCGCTTCAAGCATGCGCTTGCGCAATTCGCCGGAAACGCCCGCCGTGATGACCACGGCCGCGCGGCAGCCCTTGCGGCCGAGTTCGTCGATCACGACCGGCACCGACTCGGGCGGGGTCGCGACAACCGCAAGTCCGGGCGTGAAGGGTAGGGCGTCGACGGATTTGAAGCAGGGCTTGCCGAGAATCTCCGCGCGTTTCGGGTTGATGAAGGCGATTTCGCCCTTGAAGCCGCCCTTCAGCAGGTTCTCGGCTACGTGCTTGCCGATCGAACCTTGCCGCTCGCTGGCGCCTACGAACACGACATTGGCGGGATTGAAGATGAGATCGAGATTGCGGATGGTCATTAAAGTGGCACTCCGTCGAGGCTCGGTCAAAAATAGCATGACCGAGGGCCGCGAGCGCCGTCTTCAAAAGGGACTCGGGTACCACTCAGCCATCGGTAAACCCGTCCGCGGCGCGTGCTCGCGGACAGAGCGGGGCCCCTTTCGCCTGCGCAGGCCGTGACGGTAAAGGATACGTTGCGCGGCACCGGAGTCGCCCACGCGCCTTATCTCACACTTTGGTAAGCGACGCATATGTCGAACTGGTAACAGACCGTCGATGCCGCGCATTCAAGCGGTCAAGATCGCAGAGCACGCTGAATTTACGGGACTGGAGGCGATCAGCCCGCCAGCGCCGCGAAGCCGCGTTCGAGGTCGCGCTTCAGGTCGCGCACATCTTCGAGGCCGATATGGAGGCGCAGCGTCGGGCCTTCCGCCTGCCACTTCGTCGCCGTGCGCGAATGCGAGCAATCGAACGGCACGATGAGGCTTTCGTAGCCGCCCCACGAATAGCCCATGCCGAACAGGCGGAGCGCGTTGAGGAAGCGATTGACGGCTTCCTTCGGCTGCGGCTTCAGGACGATGGCGAAAAGCCCGCTCGCGCCGAGGAAGTCGCGCTTCCATAGCTCATGGCCGGGGCAGCCGGGCAGCGCCGGATGGATGATCCGGACGACTTCGGGGCGCGCGGCGAGCCATTCGGCCATCGCGAGCGCGGAAGCCTGATGCTGCTTCAGCCGCACGGGCAGTGTGCGAAGCCCGCGCAGCGCGAGGAACGCGTCCTCGCCGTTCACGCATAGGCCGAGCGCCTCATGCGTGGCGGCGACTGCCGGAGCCGTCGCTGCGTCGCAGGTGATCGCGCCGAGCAGCGCGTCCGCATGGCCGACGATGTACTTTGTCGCCGCCTGCACGGAGATGTTCACGCCGTGGTCGAAGGGGCGGAAGAAAAGCGGGGTCGCCCATGTGTTGTCGATGGCGACGGGGACGTTGCGCCCGCGCGCGGCGGCGCAGATGGCGGGGATGTCCTGCACCTCGAAGGTCTGCGAGCCGGGCGATTCGGTGAAGACGAGCTTCGTGTTTGGCCGGATCAGCGCCGCAATCCCGCCGCCGATCAGCGGATCGTAATATTCGACCTCCACGCCGAGCCGCTTCAGCACCTTGCCTGCGAAGCGCCGCGTCGGGAAATAGACGCTGTCCGTGATGAGGATATGCCCGCCCGCCTCGGCGAAAGCGAGCAGCAGCGTCGAGACGGCAGCGAGGCCGGATGGCGCGAGAAAAGTTTTCGCCCCGCCTTCGAGCTTCGCCAGCGCCTCTTCCAGCGCGCGGGTGGTCGGGTTCGACGGACGCCCGTAAGTATAGGGAATGTCGTGCGCATCGAGGCTTTCGGCGCTGGGATAGAGCACGGTCGAGCCGCGATACACGGGCATGTTCACGAAGCCGAAATATCGCTGCGGATCGCGGCCAAGCTGAGTTGCCTGCGTCTCGACGGAAATATCTTCGTCGCTTCCGTGTTCGCCTGTCATGTCGCCTCGCGTCGCCAAAGCCTTTTGTTCACACCATCCACGATAGGGCGTCAAGTTGGACCGCAGGCCCGAGTTTTGCCTTAATGCTGCCAAGTCAAGGACATCAGCCTGACCGAAGCCCCCGCAGAGAGCCTAGAATCAGGAGACAGGATGAAGCGCCAGGGAATTCTATATTGCGCTCTTGCCCTTTTATTTTTTTGCGCAGGCGCGCGCGCGGGCACGCTTGACGAAGTCAAGGCACGCGGGAAGCTCAATTGCGGCGTGACGCAGGGTCTCGCGGGGTTCTCCTCGACCGATGCGAGCGGCAACTGGGCGGGTCTCGATGTCGACTTCTGCCGCGCGGTCGCCGCCGCCATCTTCGACGACCCGTCGAAGGTGAATTTCGTGCCGCTGTCGTCGAAGCAGCGCTTCACGGCGCTCCAGTCCGGCGAGATCGACGTGCTTTCGCGCGTTTCCACCTGGACGATGCAGAACGACACGGCGCTCGGCGTCAACTTCGTCGGCGTGATCTATCACGACGGGCAGGGCCTGATGGTGCGCAAGAAGCTCGAAGTGCAGAGCGCGCTCGAACTCTCCGGCGCGGAGGTCTGCACCAACACCGGCACGACGACCGAACTCAACATCGCCGATTTCTTCCGCTCGCGCTCCATGCCCTACAAGATCGTCGCCTTCGAGAAGTCGGACGAGGCGTTGAAAGCCTATGAGGCGGAGCGTTGCGACGTCTACTCCACCGATGCGTCCAGCCTGTCGGCGCAGCGTGTCAAGCTCGCGCAATCCGAAGATCACGTGATCCTGCCCGACCTCATTTCGAAGGAGCCGCTCGCCCCCGCCGTCCGCCAGAACGATCCGCAATGGGAAAGTCTCGTGCGCTGGACGCTGTTCGCGCTCATCAACGCGGAAGAACTCGCGGTGACGAAGGCCAATGCGGACAAGCTTTCCCGCGCTGACGCCGCCCCCGGCGTGCGGCGGCTGCTCGGCGCGGAAGGCGACTACGGCCGGGCTATCGGCCTCGACAACGATTGGGCGCTGAAGGCCATCCGCGCGGTCGGCAATTACGGCGAGATTTTCGACCGCAATCTCGGCCAGCAGAGCCCGCTCAAGATCGATCGCGGGTTGAACAGGCTCTGGAACAACGGCGGCATCCTGTTCGCGCCGCCGGTTCGCTGACGAAAGAAAGGGCCGCGATCCATGGAAGAAACGGGACGCGCGGCACGCTTCTGGATACAAGCCGCGCTCCTGGCTGCGGTGGCGGCGCTGGCCGGGTGGCTCATCTTCACGGCATGGACGAACATCGGGCGGCTGCCGGTGCATTTCGGCCTCGACTTCCTGTCGGAGCCCGCTGGCTTCAGCGTGCTGCAAACGCTGATTCCGTTCGATGAAAGATCCACCTATGGCCGCGCGTTCGTGGTCGGCCTGCTCAATACGCTGCTGGTTGCGGCCATCGGCGTCGCGTTCGCCACAATCATCGGCTTCAGCGTCGGCGTCGCGCGGCTCGCGCCGAACCGGCTGTTGCGGGCGGTCGCGGCGGGCTATGTCGAACTGTTCCGCAACCTGCCGCTGTTGCTGATCCTGTTCTTCTTCTATTTCGGGGTCTTGCGGCAATTGCCTCCGCCGCGCACCGGCTTCGAGTTCGGCGGCGCGTTCCTCAACAATCGCGGGCTGTTCCTGCCGGACCCGCAAGGCGGCGGCTGGTTCCTCGTTGCGGCGCTGGCCCTGTTCGCGGCGGCGCTGGTCTTGAAATCGCGGTGGCGTGTGTTAGCGGGCGTCGGCGCGGCTGGCGCGCTGATGGCCGCAGTTGCTATGACACACATCGTCTGGCCGGAACCGCGCGGCCTTTCCGTCTTCGGCGGCTTGCGCCTGATACCGGAACTGATGGCGCTCGTCGCCGCGCTTGCGATCTACACCGCCGCCTATATCGCAGAGATCGTGCGCGCCGGTACCCAGTCGGTCGCGCGCGGACAGGGGCAGGCGGCCGCGGCGCTCGGGCTGACCGGTTTGCAGGCGATGCGCTTCGTCGTTCTTCCGCAGGCGCTGCGCCTCGTCGTGCCGCCGCTCACGAGCCAATATCTGAACCTCACCAAGAATTCCTCCCTCGCGGTCGCCATCGCCTACCCGGACCTCGTGTCGATCTTCGCCGGAACGACGCTTGCGCAGACGGGGCAGGCGGTTGAGATCATGGCGTTGACGATGGGCGTCTACCTCACCCTGTCGCTCGCCACGGCCGCGCTTCTCAACTGGCAGAACGCGAGGATGCGCGCATGACACGGGCCGATGCGCCGCCGCCGTCTCTTGCCACGTCACCCTCTCGCCGTCTGCTCGGGCGCGCGGTCAATGCCGCCGTGACGCTCGCGCTCGGCGTGGCGCTGGCCATCGCGGCTTATGGCGCGCTGTCGTTCCTTGTGTTCGGGGCGGCATGGAGCGGCGATGTCTCCGCCTGCCGGGCGACCGATGGCGCGTGCTGGCCGTTCGTCGCGGCAAAGCTGAAGCAGTTCGTCTTCGGCCGTTATCCGGACGACGAGCTATGGCGAGCGGCGCTGGCGATGCTGCTTCCGCCCGCGCTTTTGCTCGCGGCGTTCCTTGCGCGCCGCCGGGTCGGACTTGGCGGTTTCGCGGCGGCGGTCCTGCTCGGGCTGCCTCTCTCGTTCCTGCTCGTCGCGGGCGACGGCGCCCTGCTTGCCCCCGTTCCGACTGAGGCATGGGGCGGCCTCACCCTGACACTGCTCGTCTCCTATACCGGCATCGCGGCCTCGCTGCCGTTCGGGATCGTGCTTGCGTTGATGCGGCGGTCGAGCTGGCCCGTTCCGCGTTGGCTGGCGATCTGCTTCATCGAGTTCTGGCGCGGTGTCCCGCTTGTCACCGTGCTGTTCATGGCGGCGGTGATGCTGCCGCTCTTCCTCCCCGAAGGGACAAGCGTCGACAAGCTGGCGCGCGCTCTGTTCGCCATCGCCGTGTTCGCCAGCGCCTACATGGCGGAGGTGATTCGAGGTGGACTTCAAAGCGTGCCCGAAAACCAGGTCACAGCAGGGCGAGCGCTGGGCCTCGGCTATTCACAAATCCTGGCGCTCATTATTCTTCCACAGGCAATTCGTAGCGCCCTGCCGGGTATTGCGGGCACCTTCATCGGCCTTCTCAAAGACACGACGCTGGTCCTAGTCATTGGATTATTTGACTTCCTCGGCATGATACAACTCGCCGCAGCCGACCCGGCATGGTCAGCGTCGACGACGACCTTAACGGGGTACGCTTTCGCGGCCCTTGTCTTTTGGAGCCTGTGCTATGCTATTGCACTGGTGAGCGCATACCTTGAGCGCGTAACGGCCGTGGGCCGACGCTAAACAGGATTTTTTTCCGGGGGAATACGTTATGGATCCAGATCTCGTGCGTCAGCAGGAAGAAGCACAACGCGTGGCGAGCGGAGCCGCGCCGAAACCGGCGGAGGAGGCTGCTCCTGCTCCCGCCGTGGCACAGGCCGAACCGGTGGCAGCGGTGGAAGACGTGGTCGCCCCCGCGCCCGAACTCGTCGCAGCCGAGCCGGCGCTAGCGGCGGCGGAAGTGCCCGCGGCTCCGGTCCTTGAACCGGCGGCGGCGGAACTTGCCGAGGTTGCTCCGGCCCCGGTAGTTGAGGCTCCGGTCGCTCCGGTTGCAGCCGCACCCGTTGAGACGGCTCCCGCGCCGAAGAAGGCCGTCAATCCTAATCGGAACGCGCTTCCTCCCATGGGTCGCCGCAAGAAAGATGGCGAGCAAGTCAAGAAAGGCTTCTTTCGCGGCTGGCTTAAATTCGTGGTGCTGACATTGGTCGGTGGCTTGCTCGGCGCCGGTGCCGGTTTCGGCGCGATGCAGTATCTGCAACTTCCGCCGGAACAGCTGAACATGACGCTTGCCTACGGTGGCGGCATCGGCGCGGTGTTTCTGGGGCTTTGGGCGCTCCTGCACTTCGACGTCTGAAAGCGCGTTCGAGCGAAGCGACAAGACGCGCGCGCCGGACGGCGCGTGCGGGTCGCGTCCGCGCGGATCTGCCGTATCGCGATTTCATCCAGGAGCGGCTCAAGCAAACACCGCGCCTTTCGTTGCAAGTTCCTGCGGCGCGAGGGCTTGCGCTTAAGACTCGTGGACGAGCGAGTCGCGCGTGATTTCCGCGATGCTCCGGGCGCCGGTCAGCGCCATGGCCACCCGCATTTCCCTGGCAAACAGGTCGAGCAAATTGGCGACGCCCGCCTCGCCCGCCGCCGCGAGCGCGTATGTATAGGCGCGGCCGATCATCGTGCAATCGGCACCGAGCGCCAGCATGCGCACCACGTCGAGGCCCGAGCGGATGCCCGAATCGGCGAGGATCTTGATGTCGCCCTTCACCGCGTCGGCGATGGCTGGCAGCGCGCGCGCCGACGACAGCACGCCGTCGAGCTGCCTGCCGCCGTGATTGGACACGATGATGCCATCCGCACCGAAGCGGACCGCGTCGCGCGCGTCTTCAACGTCGAGGATGCCCTTGATGATCATCGGCCCCTTCCAGAATTCGCGGATCCATTCCAGATCCTTCCAACCGATCGACGGATCGAAATTCGTAGCCAGCCAGCCGATATAATCGCCGAGTCCCGTCGGTTTGCCGAGATAGGCGGAGATGTTGCCGAGGTCGTGCGGGCGGCCGCGCAAGCCCACATCCCACGCCCAGCGGGGATGCGTGACGGCCTGTATCATCCGCCGGAAATGGGCGTTCTTGCCCGACATGCCGGAATGCGCGTCACGGTAGCGCGCGCCGGGCACGGGCATATCCACGGTGAACACGAGCGTCGTAATGCCCGCCGCCTGCGCGCGCTCAAGCGCATTGCGCATGAAGCCGCGATCCTTCAGCACGTAAAGCTGGAACCAGATCGGCGCGGGCGAGCTTTTCTGCACCTCTTCGATGGGACAGACGGAGACGGTCGAGAGCGTGAAGGGCACGCCGCGCGAGGCCGCCGCGCGCGCCGCTTGCACCTCGCCGCGCCGCGCGTACATGCCGGTGAGCCCGACAGGCGCGAGCGTGACGGGCATCGCGAGTTTCTGGCCGAAAATCTCGGTTTCGAGGCTCAGATCGGCGACATTCTTCAGCACGCGCTGGCGTAGCGCGATGCCGGCGAGATCCGACACGTTGTGGCGCAGCGTGTGCTCCGCGTAAGCGCCGCCGTCGATATAGTCGAACAGGAATTGCGGCAGCCGACGTCGTGCCGCCTCTCGATAGTCTGTCGTCGCGGAAATGATCATGGGGAGGAAACTCAGCCTTTGTCCTGAAGGGCGGTGGACCGCGCGGCGGAGGATCGCGCTTTTCGGGCGAGATCGTCGTCGATGCGCTTGATGGTCGATTCCACGAACCGGAGGTGGCGGTCCGAGACCTGCCGCGCGCGCTCGGCATCGCCCGCCTCGATCGTCTCGATGAGGGCACGATGCTGCTGCGACAGGGCGTCGAACGTCTGCGGCACGGTGTAGAGCTTTTCCAGACTTTGCGAGATGCTGACCTGCAACAGACCGAACATGCTCGACATCACCTGTCTCAGAACGGCGTTGTGGGAAGCCTCGGCGATCGCGAGATGAAAAGCCGCGTCCTTGCGGGCTTCTTCCATCGGAGCGCCAGCGCCGTGGCTTTCGCGCATGGCCTCGAAGGCCTCGCGAATCCGGGCCTTGTCGTCGGCGTCGGCACGAAGCGCCGCGAAATAGGCGGCGGTGCCCTCAAGCGCCTGGCGAATTTCCAGCACGTCGTGGCTATAGCCTGAATTGAAGGCCACGAGAGGCGCGAGCGGTGTGCTGATCGTATCCTTCGCCCAGGCGGCGGCAGGCGCGGCAACCGGCGGCCCGGCGACCACGATCCCGGATTTGCGAACCGTCACGCGTTTGCGCGCGGCCATGCGCCCGACCGCCTCCCGCAGGCTGGCGCGGGAAACTCCGGCCATTTCCGCGAGAGCGCGCTCGGACGGAAGACGGTCGCCGGGGCGCAGGCCATGATCCTCGATGAAGGTCTCGATCATGGCCTCCGCACACTCCGACACGCGCAGTGCCGGAGATGGTTTGGCATCGGCCATCAGGGAATCATCCAGGGCGTCACGTAAGCTTGAAAGGTGGTGATGACACCGATCAGCGCCGCGAGCGCAAGGCTGTGCTTCACCGTGAAGCGGAACAGGTCCGATTCCTTGCCGACGAGCCCCACCGCCGCGCAGGCGATGGCGATAGACTGTGGCGAGATCATCTTGCCCGTGACGCCGCCGGTCGTGTTCACCGCGACGAGAAGCACGTCGCTCACGCCGATCTGATGGGCCGTGGTTGCCTGAAGCGCGCCGAACAGCGCGTTCGAAGATGTATCCGAACCCGTCACGAACACGCCCAGCCATCCGAGGAACGGCGAGAAGAACGTAAACGCCGACCCCGTGTGAGCGAGCAGCAGCGCAAGCGTCGTCGAAAGCCCTGAGAAATTCGCGACGAAGGCGAAGGCGAGGACGGTACCGATGGAATAGATCGGGATGGCGAGGCTTTTCAGCGTGCCGCCGAAGGTCGCCACGGCCTTGCCGGGGCGCATGCCGAGAAGAAGGATCGAAGCGATGGCCGCGAGGAAGATCGCCGTGCCGGTCGCAGACAGCCAGTTGAATTTGTAGACCGCTTCAAGCAGCTTCGGCTGCGCCACCACGGGCGGGATTTTCTCGACGAGCATGTCGAGGAACGGCACATGAATCGACATGATCGTGGTGACGAGCGGGCCATTCGCCGCGAACAGCGCCTTGAACGGGGGAATGCTCCATAATGTGACGAAGGCGGTCAGGATCAGGAAGGGCGACCACGCCTTGACGATCTGGCCCGTCGTATAGCGCTGGTTCGGTTCGTGCGGGACGGGAACGAGCACCGCTCCATCCGCCGCGATTTCCTTCGCGTCGAAGCGGAAGATGTTCCGGGGCCGCCACACCTTCAGGAACAGCGACAGGCAAACGAGCGCGGCGAGCGCGGCGGTGATGTCGGGAAGTTCCGGGCCGATGAAATTCGCGGTGAGGAACTGCACGGTGGCGAACGAGATGCCGCATACGAGAATGGCAGGCCACGTTTCGCGCACGCCCTTCACACCGTCCATGATGAGGATCAGCCAGAAGGGGATGATGATCGACAGCAGCGGAAGCTGCCGCCCGGCCATCTGACCGATCAGGAACGGATCGATGTTCGACACCTGTCCCGCCACGATGATCGGGATGCCCATCGCGCCGAACGCCACCGGCGCGGTGTTGGCGATTAGACACAGGCCCGCCGCGTAGAGCGGGCGAAAGCCGAGGCCCACGAGCAGCGCCGCCGTGATCGCGACGGGCGCGCCGAAGCCTGCCGCGCCTTCAAGAAACGCGCCGAAGGCGAAGCCGACGAGCAGAAGCTGGAGCCGCTGGTCTTCGGTGATGTGCAGGATCGAACGGCGGATGATGTCGAACTGGCCCGTTTCCACCGACACGCGGTAGAGAAACACTGCGGCGATGATGATCCAGGCGATGGGCCAGAGGCCGTAAAGGAACCCATAGACGCCCGCCGCCGCCGCCGATTCGACAGGCATGCGATAGAAGCCGATGGCGATACCGATGGCGAGAAGCAGGGTGATGGTGGCGGCGAGATAGCCCTTCAGGCGCAATCGGGTGAGCGCAAGAAAGAAGAAGATGATCGGAATTGCCGCAATCAGGCTCGAAAGCCAGAGATTGCCGAGTGGATCGTAATTCTGCTGCCACACTGTCATACCACATCCCTCGATTTGGTCCGACCACGTGGAGCGGATCCTGCTCGTGTATTCTTGGCAAAGGAGGATGAGTCAAACGAGACTATGGTAGAATATCAAGGACTTGGTCTGACCACAGCCCGCTGCGGAGCGAAAAGCTCCCGCCGCGTCGGTCCAGGTTGGACTTATTCGAGGGAAAGTCAGGAAGGATAACATGGTGTTAGGAATTCAATGAACCCGGAAGACGGCCGAATCGTCGCCGTTCGGCCTGAATTGCGGCGGTCGTGCGCAAAAAAGTGATTGGCAAGCCGCAAAGCCCCGCTTATCTTATAGTCCGAGTGAGCATAAGGTCGAGTCGAGTGATCGGCTGGGCAGGAAACCGAGGGGGTCCCTTTTTTGCCTGTCCTTCTTATGCTCAAACGGAGCATTACTCCCGGCGACGGGACGATGGGGTGGAGGGCTTTCGGCATGGCATTTCTCGACAGCGGCTTGGAGCCGATCGGTCGGCAGAGGGGCGCAGACCCTTTTTACGCTCTCGATGCGGACATCGACGTCGAACCCGCGCGCCATCATTTCGACGCCGCCTTCGTCCGCGAGGCCATCCGCGAACTGAAGCCGGTCTATGCCAAGGTCGAGCGCGTCATTCCGTCCTTCGAATGGGCCGCGCACGCGCCCTATATCAAGGCGATCCGCGACCTGAAGCGCGAAAAGAACGCCGTCGTTCTCGCCCACAACTACATGACACCGGAAATTTTTCACGGCGTGGGCGACATCCTCGGCGACAGCCTCCAGCTTGCGAAGGAAGCCGCGAAGACCGACGCGGACATCATCGTCCAGTGCGGCGTCCACTTCATGGCCGAAACCTCGAAGCTGATGTGCCCGGAAAAGAAGATCCTCATCCCGGACCCGAAGGCGGGGTGCTCGCTCGCGTCGTCGATCACGCCGGAAGACGTCCGCGCGCTTCGCGCCGCCTATCCGGGCGTACCGGTTGTGACCTACGTCAACACGAGCGCGGCGGTGAAGGCCGAATGCGACATCTGCTGCACCTCGGCGAACGCGGTGAAGGTGGTGGAAAGCCTCGGCGCGCCGCGCGTGCTGCTGATCCCCGACCAATATCTCGCGCGCTACGTGGCGACGCAGACGAACGTCGAGATCATCTCGTGGAAGGGCGCATGCGAGGTGCATGAGCGCTTCACGGGCGCGGAACTTCGCTTCTATCGCGAGGCGGAGCCGGGCTTGAAGATCATCGCGCACCCGGAGTGCCCGCCGGACGTGATCGCCGAAGCCGACTACACCGGCTCTACCGCGGGCATGATCAAGTGGGTGACGGATCACCAGCCGAAGCGCGTCGTACTCGTCACCGAATGCTCGATGGCGGACAACGTCGCCCATGCCGCGCCGAAGACCGAATTCACGCGGCCGTGCAACCTGTGCCCGCACATGAAACGCATCTCGCTTCCGAAGATCCTCGACAGCCTCATCCACGAAAAGGTTGAGGTCACGGTCGATCCGGCGGTTGCAGACCGTGCGAGACTCGCTGTTGAACGGATGGTGAAGCTGCCGCTTTGAGCACCGTCCGGAGTTGCGACAAACAATGAGCTGGAGCGCTTCGACGATTCTGTTTAGATCGGAGCGCTTTTGGTCTGAGGCGTTGGCGGTATGCCGCCGACGCGTTCGGCAACCTCGTCGGTGAGGATGCGCCGACTACACTAGTCAGGTGGGGAGCATCCCGAAATGATCGAAACTCGCGCGAACGATCTGCTGCCGTTTCGGCGGCGGACGGGGCCGGATCGCGTTCTCGTGGTAGGCGGCGGACTCGCCGGGTTGTTCACGGCGCTTCGGCTTGCGCCGCTGCCCGTAACGGTGCTGACGCCGAAACCGCTCGGCGAGGGGTCGTCTTCGGCCTGGGCGCAGGGCGGCATCGCGGCGGCCATTGGCGCGGGCGACGACGCGGAAGCTCACGCGGCGGACACGATCGCGGCGGGGGCGGGGCTCACCGATCCCCGGATCGCCCAAATCGTCACGAGCGAAGCAGGCGAGCGCATCCGCGACCTTCTGGCTTATGGCGTGCAGTTCGACCGGGAGCTTGACGGGAAGCTTCGCCTCTCGCAGGAGGCCGCGCATAGCGCGCGCCGCATCGTGCGCGTCGATGGCGACCGCGCGGGCAAGGCCGTGATGGCGGCGTTAATCGCGACCGTCGCGAAGACGCCGTCGATTTCGGTGCTCGAAAATGTCGAAGCGGTGGAACTCGTCAAGCGAGACGGCCGCGTGGTCGGGCTTTACGCCACCCGCAGCGGCAGCCACGGGCGCGCCTCGTTTCTCGCGGGCCGCGCCGTCGTGCTCGCGACGGGCGGCATCGGCCAGCTTTTCCGCGTCACCACCAACCCGGCGGAGGCGCGCGGCGGCGGGCTTGCCATGGCGGCGCGGGCGGGCGCAATCATCGCCGACCCTGAATTCGTGCAGTTTCATCCGACCGCGTTCGACGTGAGCCGCGATCCGGCGCCGCTGGCCTCGGAGGCCATTCGCGGCGACGGCGGCCGCCTCGTGAACCGCGACGGCGAGCGCTTCATGTCGGCTATCGATCCGCGTGGCGAGCTTGCGGCGCGCGACGTGGTTGCGCGTGGCGTGCATCGCGAGATCGCGGCAGGACGCGGCGCTTTCCTCGACGTGCGCGCGCTCGACCTCGCCAGCAGCTTTCCGACCGCTTATGAAGTTTGCACCGAGGCGGGCATCGACCCCGCGAAACAGCCGATCCCAATCGCGCCCGCCGCGCATTATCATATGGGCGGTGTTTCGACCGACATGCGCGGTCGCACGTCGCTCACGGGGCTATGGGCTTGCGGCGAAGTCGCGTCTACGGGCTTTCACGGCGCGAACCGGCTCGCTTCGAACTCGCTTCTCGAAGCGGTGGTGTTCGCGGCTCGTGTCGCCGACGACATTGCGGCCGATGCCCAGCACTGGCCCGCGATGGGCGAAATCGACGCGCCCGAGACCGTCGCCGTTCCGGTTGCTGCTGCACCTGCCGACGAGGCCCGGCTTCTGAAACGCCTTCGCGAGGTGATGGCCACCCATGTCGGCGTCGAGCGCACGGCGGAAACGCTGAAGGCGGCGCTCGCGTCTCTGGTCGACATCTCGCGGCAGGCAGCTTCGCCTGGGCTCGCGAACATGGCTGCCTGCGCAATCCTGATCGCGGCCGCCGCGCATGAGCGCAAGGAAAGCCGCGGCGCGCATTGCCGGCTCGATTTCCCCACGGCAAAGGAAGGAAGCCGCCGAACGTTCATGACGCTGACCGACGCCATGCGTATTACCGCGCGCGTGACCGGAAAGACCGCTTTCGATGTCGGTGAAGCGAGCGCCGTCGCCCGGACAAGGGCTGCGGATCTCGCCGGATAGAAGCGCCGTCGCTCTGACGTCTATTGTTCATTGCACGAGCGAGCGCGCGAACGCATCGAGGGCTCGCGCGTCCGCTTCAAGAAGCGACGACGACCGGGTGTCGAGAAGTGCCGCGCGGATATCGGTGTGCGGGTACAGATGGCCGAGCGCAAGGCGATAGGCGGCGAGTTGCGCCACATAGGCAGCGGGCAGCGGGTCGCCTGGCGAGTGCGCGCCTGACTTGTAGTCGAGAATGTCGACGCCATCCGCGCCAAGCGAGACACGGTCGCACTGGCCGAGAATTGCGGCGCGTCGCTCGTCGCGCGTCGCCGCGACGGCGATCCCGGCCTCCGATAGCACGCGCCTACCCGCCGCGCGGAGGTGAGGCGTCGCAAGTAATTTCTGAACGCTCGCAAGCGCCCTTTCGATAGTGTCGCCCGGAAGCGCATCGCGAAACGCCGATGCCACGAGGCGCGCGGCCTCGCCGTGCCGGTCTTCCGGCAGCGCGGGCAGGATTTCGAGGAGCCGGTGAATGAGAGTCCCGGTTTTTTGCGCCACGTCGCGCGAAACGCCGTCATAGGGGCTCGGCTCGTTCGGCGAAGGACTCGCGTTGCCATCGGGTGGGACGTGAAAAGCTTCCAGCGCCGATGCCGACAGCAGCACGCGGGACTGCCCCACTGGCGCAGAAATCACGGCCCATGCGGGCAAGACGACGGGCTGCGGCTCGCGAGAGCGCTCCTTGACGCCGACGCCGCCCCTCTCCGAACCGAAGCGCCAGAGAAGACGCCCGTCGCCGTCGATGCCCTCAACCGCATGCTGGTCAATCGCCGCTTTCACCGTATCGAACCAGCACCCTTCGGGCAAGTTCTCGCCCGTATGAGAACCCGCGATGTAGAGCCTGTCGCGCGCCCGCGTCATGGCGACATAAAGAAGCCTCGCGGATTCGCGTCGCGCCGCTTCGGCACGCTCGTCCTTTTCGTCGGCGACCGGCGGCAGCGCGCCCGCCCCCTTGATCGTCCACACCGGCACACGAACGCCGTCATGGCGATCCTCCAGAAGCAGCACGGGCGGCTGCCGTCCGGCTTTCGCGCTGCACGCGTCGGCAAGGATGACGACCGGCGCTTCGAGGCCCTTCGCGCCATGCACCGTCATGATCCGCACGTCGCGTGCCGCCTGATCCGTCTCGCGTTTCACCTCCGCCGCGCCCTGCCGCACGAAAGCGAGAAATTCCGCCAGCCCGCCTCGCCCCGCCGCGCTGAAGGTTTCGGCGAGGTTCAAAAGCTCGTCCAGCGCCTCGAAGCATTGCGCACCGAGCCTTGCGGCGAACGCGGCTCGGCCATCAGGCGCGGTACCCGGCACGTCGGCGCCGCGCGGTCTGAACAGCGGATGATCGACAATCCGTGCGTAGAAATCGAACGGCGAAAGCCGATGTGCAAGATTGCGCCAGGCCGACAGACGCGCCGCAGCCTCGATGAAACAGTCGCCCGCCTCGCCGCGCTCGCAAAGCGGATCCGACTTTTCCCGGAATTGCTCCAGCGCGGCCCAAAGCGAACCCTCTCGCGGGTTGCGCAGCGCGAACAAATCGTCGTCCGAAAGCCCGAACAGCGGGCTTTTCAGCGCCGCCGCGAGCGCCAGGTCGTCTTCGGGCTGGAGCAACGCATCGCCAAGCGCGAGCAGGTCCATCACCGCGAGGTCGTCGACGAGCGACATGCGATCCGCGCCCGCCACCGGCACGCCCTCGCGTTTCAGCGCGGCCTGAAGCAGGCCCGCCATCGGCTGGCGCTTCTTCAACAAGATCATGATGTCGCCCGGCCCGATCGCGCGGCCGTCGCGTCCGAGTGCCGCGCCGCCGTCGAGCCAGCCGCGCACCCTGGACGCGATCCGCGCCGCGAGCGCTTCCGCCGGTTTGGCGGATGTGGCCGCGTCGTCTTCCGGCGCCCAGACGTCGCCTCTGTCCTGCCGCGCGCCGCGTTCGGGCTGCCAAAGCTCGACAACGCCGCCGTCGTCGTCGCGATGGGCGATATGCGGCATGGGCGCGCCGCTCAAACCATCGCCGAGCGCCTCGGAGACGAAATCCACGGCGGAAAGCACGGGCGCCAGCGTCCGGAACGAGAGGTCGAGGCCCACGCTGCGGAAAGGCATCTGCGTCGCGAGCGCCATCGCCTCAAAACGCTCGCCGTAAGCAGCGAGAAATTCGGGCCGCGCGCCCTGAAAGCCGTAAATCGACTGCTTCTCGTCGCCCACGGCGAACAGCGTCGGCAGGGTCGCGCGCGCGCTTTCGCCGGAGAAGAATTCGGCCGTCAGCGCGGCCACGATGGCCCATTGCTCGGGGCTTGTATCCTGCGCTTCGTCGACGAGGACGTGATCGATCCGGCCGTCGAGCTGATAGAGCACCCACTCGGCCGCGTCGTCGCGATGGAGAAGCGCCAGCGTCTTCTCGATGAGATCGTCGAAATCGACGGCGCCGCGCGCCCGCTTCTCGGCCTCGTAACCGTCGAAGATCGCCGCCGCGAGCCGGAACAGCGCCGTGGTTGCCGCGACAACCTTCGCGGCGCAGATCTTGCGGTCGAGGTCGAAGAAGGCGGTCTGCGCGCGGGAAAGCCGCTCGCACAGGGCGGGCGCGCGGCGCTGGGTCGGCGCGGTCGCCAACCGCTTTTTCGGCTCGCCGCCCTTCGTTCCGAGCGCCTTCTTGATGCAAGCGCATCTCGACGCCGCGTCCGGCGCGCCCATCGCGAGGCGCAGGCCCGCCGCGATCTCGGCTTCGGTCTTCCCGCCGTCGGCAAAAAGGGCGACGATCTCGCGGATCGTCTCATCGCTCAGTACTGCCGCCGCGCGATCCATGAGGCTGGCCGCCGTTTCGGTCGCCCTCAGCCCGAAAATCCGCCGAAGCCGCGCTTCCACCGGGGCGATGCGGTCGCCTTCCGGCCCGACGCTCAACAGGTAGTGGATCGTGCGGCGATGGCCGAGCATGTCCTTCAACACGCGGCCGAATTCATCCTCGCCCGCATGGGCGACGGCGGTGGCGAGCGCATCGCGCATCGCGCCGCTTTTCGCCTCGGAGAAGGCGACCGCCTTCGCCGCCGCCAGCGCGTCGCGCGCCTCCTCCTCGGTCATCACCGTGAACCCCGGCGACACGTTAGCTTCGAAGCTGAAGCGGCGAAGAAGGCGCTCGCAGAAGGCATGGATCGTCATGATCGGCAGGCCGCCCGGCGCATCCGTCACGGTGGCGAACAGCGTGCGCGCGGCGGCCAGTTCGGCAGCTTCGGCGGGCCGGCCGAGCAGCGACGCGAGCGTGGCTTCGAGCGTCGCCGCATCGGCGGTGGCCCATTCGCCCATGGTTTTCAGCACGCGCGCTTCCATCTCGGCGGCGGCGTTTTTGGTAAAGGTCAGGCACAGGATCGAGCGCGGCGCGGCGCCCGCAAGGCAGAGCCGCAGGATGCGCTGCACGAGCACGTGCGTCTTGCCGGTGCCTGCATTCGCGCGCACCCAGGCCGAAACCGACGGATCGGCGGCCGAGCGCTGCTTGCGGCTGGCCTCGGCGACACGCGCTTCGCGTCCTGCGTCACTCATCGCCGCCCCCATCTTCCGCGCCCGCGTTTTCGCCGTCAGCCGCCGCCGACCATTCCTTGACGCGCGCCAGATGCGCATACGGATCGTTGTCGGCCTTGTCGCGGAAGATGGCTCGGGTCTCGTAGGTGTAGGGCGTCGCCTCGTCGTCGAAGCGCGCGATGCGCAGCAGCAACCCGGCCTTCGCGGCGGCGATGGCTTCCGCAGCGGGCATCTTCAGCGTGACGACTTCGCCCGGCGGCTCGCCACCCGACGCAACGATATAGCAAAGCTCGGGCGCGCTGCCTGCGGGAAGCCCCGCGAACGCGCCTTCCATGGCGAGCAAGCCTTCCAGCGCGAGTTGAGGCGCACCGCGCCGCGCGGATGTCGTCGCGGCGTTGGCGCTCGTCTTGAAGTCGAAGATGCGCAAGGTTCCATCCTCGCAAAGGTCGATGCGGTCCGCGCGCGCCGTCACCTCGAAGGGCGCTGCCTCTCCCTCCGCCGAGAGCTTCAGCTTGCCGCCGACTTCGCTCTTCAACAGCCGCAAGCCCTCGCGCCGCTGCGCTTCCGTCGCGGCGAACCATTCGGCGAAGCGGGCAAAGCGCGGCCGCCAGAACGGCGCGGCATCGAGGTCGAAGCCGAACTCTTCAGCCGCGCGGTCGAGGCAGGCGACGAGGCGAGCGGCGGCATCGCTCGGCACGCGGTCGGGGTACGCCTCGAAAAAGCGGTTGAGCGCCGCGTGATAAAGCGTGCCCTTGTCGCGCGCGTCATGGCTTTCGCCGATGCGGCGGAGCGGTTTGAGGTCGAGGATGAAGCTTGCGTAAATCGCATAGGGGTTCGCGAACCATGTCTCGATAGCGGTGACGGACAGGCGGCGCGGGCGCGCGGATAGCGGCGGGCGCGGTTCGGGCGGGGCGATGGGCGTGACCGTCGCGGGCGTGCGGCGCGCGCGCGCCAGTTCGAGCCACGCCGCGCCGGTGTCGATCTCGGCGAGCCGACCCGCGCCGCGCGCAAGCGTCGTAATACGCGCGATCCAGCGGCTCGGACGCGCGAGGCTGCCATTTGCCTTTTTCGCGCGGGTGAGCACGACGCGAGGCGCAGCAGCGGCGAGCGAGGCGAAATCGTGCGCGGTCTGCCCGATGCGGCGTTCCTCGGGCGAGAGGCCGATGGCGGCGCGATCCTGCCGGTTGAGCCACGGGCTTGGTCCCGGCGTCTGCGGCCACGCGCCCTCGTTTAGGCCGCCGAGCACGACCACATCGGCGGAAAGGAGGCGCGCGTCGAGGGGGCTTAGGAGCGACAGTCGCGGGTGCGGGCTGCCTGTGGCGGGCGTCGGTTCGGCGCGCGCGAGTTCGGCGAAAAAGGCGGCGTAGTCCTTGATGTCGAGCGCGAGGGACGGCGCGTCGATGCCGAACGCATCGGCGAGCGCAGGCGCATCGCCACATTCTTCGCTGGAGAGACCGATTGCGGCGAGACGCGCGAGCGCTTCGTCATGCGCCGCCACCCAGCGCTGGAAGGGAAGGGCGCGAGCGTCCGCGCCGTCGCGCTCCGATGTCGGCTCGGCGGCGGCGGTCAGCGGCGACAGCGCGTCGAGCACGTCTCCAGCGAGAAGACGCGCGGCTTCCCATTCCTCGCCGTCGATCCGGCGCATGGCGGGGTGGCGTGCTTCTCCGCTCGCGATGGCATGCTGCGCGCGGGCGAGCGCCGCCGGGATGCCGTCCATCGACGCGGGCCGCCACATCTGCCGGGCCGCGCCAAGGTCGACCAGTTCGGCGAGGCGGAGAAAGCGGTCGCGATCAGCACCTTGCCCCAGCCGCAGCAGCGCCGCGAAATCCTCCGGCTTGCAGCTCGCTGCCGTGACCGCAACGCGCAGCGCGAAGGCTTGACGAGGCGCGGCGGGCGGCTCGCTCGCCATTCCCCACCCCGCGAGGGCGTGGCGGACGCGGGCCGTAAGCGCGTCGTCGGGTGTGACGAGCGCGACATGCGCGGCTTCGTCTTCGAGCGCGGCGCGAAGGATCAGCGCGATAACGACCGCTTCCTCCTGGCTCGTGTCGGCTTCGACCAGCGTCAGCCCCGGCGCGAGCGTGCCGCGCGGCGCATCTGACAGCCTCAAGTCGGACGCCACGTCGGGCGCATCCGCGCCGTCGTCCCGGCTGACCTCGGCCTTTCGCGCCGCGACATAGGTCGCCCAGAGCGCCGTTGTCGAAGCGGGGCGCATGGCCTCGCTGAGAAAAGTTGCGCGGATCGGATCCCCGCCCCTCGGCAGCGCGCGCGCCGTCTCGATCTCGGTCACGCCGTCGCGGCCGACACCCAGGCGCGAAAGCAAATGCCACAAGCCATGCTGCGGGTGCTCGGCGTGCGCGCCGACGGCCTGCCAAGATGCGTCATCGAGCGCGCGGTCGAGGCCGTGCAGCACGATGGCCGAGCGCGCCCGCCCGCCGAGCGCTTCCATCAGCCCCATGGTCGCGGCAACGCTGCCGGTGGAACCGGCGACGATCACCGGCGCGTCGCTCGCGCGGATAAATGTCGCTTCAAGGGCCATGAGGCGGTTGCGCCGTTCTTCGCGGTCGAGGCGTCCGCCGCGTTTCTTGTGCGCGTCCCATGCCTTGCGCACGGCGCGCAGGATTTGCAGCGAAATCTGCTCGCCGCCGGATGCGTGGCCCCGGTCGAGCCGGTCGATTTTGGCGAGGTCGGCGGCTTCGCGGTGCGCGTCATCGATAAGGCTGGCGATGTCGGCCGCGATTTTCGCCGCGCTCGCCGCCGTGACGCCGGAGAACAGTTGCTCGCCGAAATCGATGCCCGTGCTGCGGATTTCGCGCGCCGCTTTCATCGCCGCAGCGCTCAGATGGACGCGCCGCTCGATATCGCCGACAGGCTTCGGCACGTCGAGCGCTTCGCGCAGAAGGGCGAGCGCGGCAGCGGGGTCCATGTGGGGGGCGTAGGCCGCGAACATGTCGAGCGGATCGGCGTCGCCGAGCACGCGGATGCGCGGCAGGAAGGTCGCGCCGCACGGGCTGAGGTCGAGCAGCGCCAGTTTCAGCGGCGTGATGGCGGCTTGCGACGGCACATAGACATTGAGTGCGGGGATGGCGTGAGGTTCGGGCTCGCCCTCGCCGAAGAGCCCGCCGTCGAGGATCGCGGCGGCAAGCGCGGGCAGGAAAGGGCGGTGTGGCGGGCAGGCAAAAACGGGCGCGCTGCGTCCGGCCGAAAACCCAAGCTCAAGCTGTGCGCCGCCGCCCGTCATTCAGGAATCGCTCCGCATCCGCGAGCGCTTCAGGCGTACCGACATGCATCCAGGTTCCATCCAGTTCCACCCCGAAGAGCCGATCCTGAGCCATAGCCTTGTCGAAGATTCGGTTCAAGGAGAACGCCCTGTCCGCGATGCCATCGAACAGCGCCGGATTGAGGATCGACACGCCCGCATAGACGTGCGCCGCCTCGCCATCACGCGGCCGCCGTGCGAGGCGGCCGTCGTCGTCCAACATGTAATCGCCGCGCCCGTCATAGCCAAGGCTCCGGTCGCGACGCGCAAGGAGGAGGAGCACATCCATGCAATGCGGCTCCCACGCGGCCCTCAGCGCGGCGATGTTCGAGCGCGCGTCCTCGCTCCATACGCTGTCAGAATTGTGGACGAAGAAGGGATGCGGCCCGAGAAGCGGCAGCGCCTTCAGCACGCCGCCGCCGGTTTCGAGCACGGCGTCGCGTTCGTCGGAGACGGCGATTTCCGGCGTGCGCCGGGCCTTCACATGCGCCTCGATCTGGTCGGCGAGGTAGTGCACGTTCACCACCGCGCGGGCAATCCCCGCATCCGCCAGACGGTCGAGGGCGTGGTCGATGAGCGGGCGGCCGTCGAGGCGGACAAGCGGCTTAGGGATCGTGTCGGTAATCGGCCGCATGCGCGTGCCGAGGCCCGCCGCCAGCACCATCGCGGTCTCGATCTTGCCTTCGCGGGTCATTCCGCTCCCTCTTTCGGCACGCATGCAGACTGTCAGCACGCGGAGCCGATTGTCGGACAGCGTGCCGCATCGGGGGACTTATAACTTGGCGACTGCCAATGTCCACCGCGACGAAAACATGCGCGGGCGCAGCGCTTGGCTGCCACAGATTGCGGCCAGGGCCGGAAACCGGCTCGCTCACCCCTCAATCCGATAGTTCCCGCTGGAAGCGCGCGGTGCGTTCCGCAGCAGCCAGAAAGCGCTCGCGCGCAGCCTCTCGCAAACGCGCCAGCCCCATATGCCTTGCCATCATGAAGGCCGCCTCTTCGGGCTTGGCGCCGGTAGCCATGAAGCGTTCCGCGAGAGCCGCGAGTTCGGCGAGGGGAATATCCGAGTGATCGCGCAGCTCGGTGCTGCCTTCGCGGAAGCGCGGCAGTTGCGAGGTGTCGGAATTTTCGGGCCAGAATATCTTGCGGCCTTCCTCGGTGGAGCGGGGAAAGCGCGGCTCAACGGCGTCGAGCACCGTTTCGCGGATACGTCCCGCCGCACGGTCGAAGCCGTGGGCGCGCGCGATGCGACGGACAAGGACATCGTCGAACACCGGGCCTTCGGCCTCGATGACGTGGGCGACCATTTTCCGGAGCGTGGGCCGATACCAGGGCTCATAGAAACCGTCGCGATCCGGTGCGAAACCCGCTGCGGCGAGGTCGGCCGCTCGGTATCCACCTGCGTCGGCAGCGAGGAACGTCAATTGCTCGCCATCGGCGCGCGCGGCATGGATCGCGGATTGCGGCGGCGCGTCTTCAGCTTCGACCGCGTCGAATTCGTCGGGTGAAGCGGCCGACTCCGGCAGGGAAGGGGCGGCGTCTTGCGGGATGTCGGGCAACAGGGCGAGCACCGCCTCGACCGGAGGCGCCTCCTCCCGCGAACTCGCCGCCTCGGCCGTCCGGTCGTCTTCAAGGTGCTCGGAAAGCCGCGCATGCAGATGTGCGAAAGCGCTGTCGGGATCGACCCACCAGTCGGTCGACCACACGCGCAGGATGCGCCAGCCCAGATTGCGAAGCACACCCTCGCGGAGACGGTCGCGGTCGCGCGCGGTGGCGGAGCGATGATAGGTCGCGCCGTCGCATTCCACGCCCGCGAGATAACGGCCCGGCGCATCGGGATGCACGACGCCGAGATCGACCCGGAAGCCGGAGACGCCGACCTGCGGATGCACCTGCCAGCCCTTCTCTTCGAGCGCCTTCTTCACCGCGTCCTCGAACGGCGACTCCGTATCGCCCAGAGGCTCGGAAGCGGCGGCGAGCGCGCGCGGCCCGCGCTCCGCATATTCGAGGAAATGCTTGAAATCGCGAATGCCTGCCGCCTTCGTGCGGGACAGGTCGATCTGGTCCGGCCTCAGCGTCGAAAACACCACGAGTTCCGAGCGCGCGCGCGTGATGGCAACGTTCAGCCGCCGCGTTCCGCCATCCTTGTTGAGCGTGCTGATCTGAACCGACACCTTGCCGGCCTGATCGGGGCCGTAGGCAATGGAAAACAGGATGACGTCGCGCTCGTCGCCCTGCACGTTTTCGAGGTTCTTCACGAACACCGGCTCGGCCCATTCGGTGCCGAAAAAGCGTTCGAGTTCCGGCTTCGCGCGGCGCTCCTGATCGAGCAGGGTTTCGATCAGCCGTTGCTGTTCGCCGTTGAATGTCACGATGCCGAGCGAGCTTCCGGCGGCGGCGAAAGCCGGGTCGCCAAGGCGGCGCACAACGTCGCCCACCACCGCGCGTGCTTCCGCGCGGTTGACGCGGCCGGAGCCACGCTCGTAGACGCCGTCCGGCACATGCATGAAGCGCACGGCGCGATCCTCGGTCACGGGAGACGGAAAAGTGACGAGACTGCCGTCGTAATATTTCTCGTTCGAGAACGAGATGAGGCTTTCGTGGCGGCTGCGATAATGCCAGGCAAGCCGCTTGCTCGGAATGTTCGCGGCAAGACACTCGTCGAGAATGCTTTCGAGGTCTTCCACCTCGCTTGCATCTTCCGTGGCGATGCCCCCGCGATCAAAGAACGAGGTCGGCGGCAATTGCTTCGGATCGCCCGCGACGACCACCTGTTTACCGCGCGCGATGGCGCCGATGGCATCCCACACGGGGATCTGCGACGCCTCGTCGAAGATCACGATATCGAAGGGCTGGGAGTCGGCGGGCAGAAACTGCGCGACGGACAGCGGGCTCATCATCACGCACGGCGTCAGCGCCGTCAGCGCGTTCGGCAGTTGCGAGAACAGGCGGCGAAGCGGCATGTGCCGCGCCCGCTTTTCGATCTCCCGCGAGAGGACGCCGAACTCGGGGTCTTGTCCGAAGGCGTTGCGGGCGGGCACCGCGCCCGACAGGCGCGCGGCCACCACATGGCGCGCGAGCTGCGCAACCTTCCTGTCGAGTTCCACGAAACGCGCGATGGCGTCTTCATGCTGGTCCGAGACGAAGCCGCGAAGCAGCGCATCGCGATGCACGGTCTGCTCGACCCACCAGCGCGCATAGGCGGCCTCGAAGGCGGCTTCGATGTCCGATGCGCCGATGATGCCCGCATCGAGCGCGTCGATCAGCGGCGACAAGCCGCGAGCGCGCGCGGCGGCCGCATGGCGGAGCCAGTCACACCAGCGCTGGCTTTTCGGACTGTTCGTCTCCCATACTTCGGCAAGGTTGGCAGCGTCACGCAGCCAGCGATTCGAGCGCGGCAGACCGAAATAATCGTCGGAGAGCTGCGCGAGGCGGACAAGCTCCTTGCGTGCCGCCTGAAATGCCTTGTAGGCGGTCAGCGTCTTTCCAGCGGCCGTCGCGAACGGGCCGCCTTCGCGCATGAAGTCGGGCCGGTCGAGGATCAGCGCGGCGAGAAAGGCAAGCCAGCCCGCCTTGTCCCGCTCCGCATCGGCGAGGGAAGCGGCGGCGTCGGTGACCTGGCCGAGCCACGCGAAGGCGGCTTCGACGCGCGCGGGGTCGGTTTCGAGCCCTTGCCACATGGGCCCCAGCGCGGCGAGCGTTGCGTCGTGGCGCATCGCTCTGGTGCGCGCTTCCCTGACCTCCATCAGCCCGACGATCTCGGCGCCGACATCCGCCGGAGTGTCGCCATCGGTGAGCGGCGCAAACGCATCCCAGACACGCTTCTTGCGACCGTTTCGTACAGGGTAAAAGGCCGCGACCGCATCGCGCCAATCCTGCATAAGCCGTCCGAGATCGAGGCTGAACACGGCGTCACGGTAACGGTTGGCGAGCCGCGCCTGTGCGGCATCTACGGCGGCGCGGTCCGTGCGCCACGCTTCGAAGACCGGCTTCAGCGCGCGGATGTCCTTCCCGATGAGCGCGGCGGCGTCCTGAGCTTCGGGCTTGAAGGCAAGCGCGGCGAGGACGATCATCGAATAAAGGCGATGCGGGTCACCCGTATCGGCCGTGCCGAAGTTCTTCGCGAGCACGGCGCCCGCGATAGACAGATCGACCACGGCTTTGCGGAACGCAGCGCAAGCCGCCTCCAGCTCGCCGCGCCACACCGGCGACCAAGCCTCGTGCCCGATTTCCTTCAGCGGGTGGTTCGCGGGCGCGGAGCCAAGCGCCTGCACGGCTGTTCGCAGGCTGCGGCAGAGATTGCGCAAGGCGCGCATATCCGCTTCGTCGTGCTGATCGGGGGAGGGGAACGAGAGCTTGAGCTTCGGCGCGAAGTCGCGTTGCGCAATGACGCGGCCCAGAGCCTTGTGGACGGACTGGCCATTGCCATGGCGGCGATGCAACGCGACGACGACCTCGTTAAGCCGATCACGGAGCGCCTTCAAGTTCGCCGTCTCTGTTTCCCACTCGCTCGCGGCATCGGCGGCACGGGATTCCCACGCCGTCTTCAGTTGCGCGAGTACGGTGGCTTTCTGGGCCTTGGCCGAATGCACTTCGAGGCAGAAGGAGCCGAGGCCGATGTCGTTCAGCCGCTTGCGCACGACCTCCAGCGCGGTCGTCTTCTGCGAGACGAACAGCACGGACCGCCCGTCGCCGAGCAATTGCGCGATCATGTTCGCAATCGTCTGGCTCTTGCCCGTTCCCGGCGGACCGAACAGCACGAAATCCTTTGCGCGCGACGCGGCGACCACGGCGGCGGTCTGCGACGAGTCCGCGAGCAGCGGCATGAACAGGTCTCTTGGGTGGATTTCCCGGTCGAGCGCGCGCTCGTCCGGCATGTCGCGCGGATCGCCGTAGGTGTCTTTGGGCGTGTCGATGAGGTGGCGAACCACGGCGTTGCGCTTCAGGACATCGGCGCGGTCGACCAGATCTTTCCACATCAGGTATTTGGCGAAGGAGAAGTTCGACAGCGTGACCTCTTCTGTCAGTTCGAACCCCTTCATGTCCTTGATGTGCTGGCGCGCGATCCGCCAGATATGAGCCACGTCGAGGCCCGACGCGTCCATCGGCAGATCCCGCTCGAATTCCGGCATGACGAGGCCGAAATCCTGCCGAAGCATTTGCAGCAGCGTGGGATTGATGCGGGCGTCGTCGTCGTGGCGTACGAGCCGGAAGCCGGAGCGAATTGTGTGGCGTTCCAGCCGGACCGGGACGAGAAGCAGCGGCGCGCGGCACCGCTGGTCTTTCCCGCTCGGCAACCACGAGAAGAAGCCGATGGCGAGATGCAGGCTGTTGGCGCCGCTCTCTTCGAGCGAGCTTCGCGCCGCGTGGTGGATTTCGGTCAGCCGGTCCTGAAGTTCGTCATCGGAAAGCGCGGTAAGAATTTCGCCCCGTCCAAGCGCTTCGAGCGCGTGCTGCCTCGCGGCGTCTTCGCCCGCGCGGCTCTGGTGAACTTCGGCATCGCGGGGATCGTCGCCGCTCATTACATCCGCTTTGGCGAGGATCTTGATCCTGTCGCCGCTCGCGAGCTTGTCTTCGAGCGCGCTCGCGTCGGGGCAGAAAAGATCGACGGCGCTTTTCCCGCTCTTGAAGTTCAGCAGCCGGTTGCGAAGCGACAGGTCGAGCAGTTTCCGCTTCCATTGCTCCACGCGGTCGAGCGGCAGCTCCGGCTCGGCGGGTCTGGCCGCTTCCTCCATGAACGACGGCGGCTCGTCGAGGCCGACCGATCCGCCTGCCTCTGCTGTCACCGGCAGGGGGGGCTGCTGCCCGTCAAGCTCGATGCCGAGCGGGCGGATGCGGCGTTGGCGGGCCTGGGCGATGTCGACCACGAGTTCGAAGCGGCGCGGCGCGTCCTCGTTCGCGTAGCTCTCGGCCTTGTCGACCGCAGTCCGGAACTTCAGCGGTGGATGGTTGGTGAGAAGCGTCGTCTCGATCAGGATCATTTCCTGCAATTGCAGGCGCTTGCGGATCGTTTCGGCTTCGTCGACGACGCAGGACGAGAAGGCATCCTGTGTCAGCCAGAGGCCGCAATAGGCATGGCCCGTCGCGAAGCCGACGAGCGGATTGAGCCCCGCCTGTTCAAGGCAGGCCGCGTAAAGAAGGGTCAGATCGAGACAGGTTCCGAGCTTCCGCTCAAAAATCGCGCCGGGCATGCGGATCTTCTGCCCGTCCTGCTCGAAACTCGCGGGCGGCAGCGCGTAGACGATCTTCGCATCGACAAGGGCCGCCCAAATGGCCTCCGCCACTTCCCACGAACGCCCCTTCCGGTTGCCCGCGTAGCCGTCGAGCGCCGAGTTTCTGCCATGCAGTCGAAGTTTCTCCGCCGCATTGCGGAGGATCACCTCGACAGCGGGGTCGTTCGGACGGACGAAGGCGGCGACGAGTTCGGGCGGCGTCGAAAGCCCGGTCCATTCGGTCGGCGCGAGAGCGCGGCATGGAATTTCGATTGCCGCCAGCGGCTCCTCGCCCGCTTGCGCCGTCATGTGAATGAGGCCGTCGGCGGCTTCTGTCAGACGATTGAGGAAGGCCGGATCGAGATCCACCGCGACCGGACTGATCGAACGCACGCTCCCGGCCCTGAGCCCGTCGAGCCGGAAAACCGTCGGCTTGAGAAAGGGGGGATCCGACGCGATTGAAATCGCTACGTCTGAGAAATCGCGGCCGGTCTGGTTGGCGATCTCGATTTCGCCGATGGCCGGGATCGAGTTGACCTGAAAGGCAAGGTTGACGCGCGGCGCCACGTTGGCCTTGAGCTTCACCGAAGGCGCGACAGCGGAATCATCGTCTGAAGAATCAATCATCATAAAAAAATACCTAAGTGCACACCTCCCGGATACCCTTCGTTTACGGGTTTCGCAAGCGAGATGTCTCCGCACGCTCAAGACGGTGGGCTTCAACTACGGCGTTTTTGGCACCCATCAGGGCGAGAGCGCGACTGAAGGACCGCACCCCGGCAGGCTGGCATTCGTTCCTGTCACGAAAAATTAGGGGCGGCGGGAGCGAATTAGCCAATACGAAATCTCCTGTGTCTACGGATTCTCATCTGTGCAGGGCAGGATGCAAACGTGCCCTTTTCCCTTGCGGAACTTAAGAAGAACGCTTATTGATGTTCTTGGTTTGTACAAGTCCCTGCCACAACCGGACCGCCCATGCTGACACCGAAGCAAAAGCAACTCCTCCTCTATATCAACGAGCGCATCGAGGCGACCGGCGTGCCGCCGTCTTTCGACGAGATGAAGGAGGCGCTGAATCTGAAATCCAAGTCAGGTATTCATCGCCTGATCATGGCGCTGGAAGAGCGGGGCTTCATCCGAAGGCTTCCACACCGGGCACGCGCGCTCGAGGTGATGAAGATGCCGGAGCGACGAGCCGGGTTCGAAGCGGATCGAAGGCGGGGCTTCATGCCGACGGTGATCGAAGGCGCACGGCGCTCATCCTTCGAGGAGGGGCCGCAGGCTCCCTTCATTCGCGACCGTGACGACGGCGGCATATCGGTTCCCGTGATGGGGCGCATCGCGGCAGGCGTACCCCGATCCGCCATCGAAGACCACAGCCACGTTCTCGTCATGCCGCCGGAGTACCTTTCGACGGGCGATCACTTCGCGCTTGAAGTGCGCGGCGATTCAATGGTCGACGCCGGGATTCAGGAGGGCGACACCGTCGTTCTGAAAAGGACGCAAGCTGCGGAAAGCGGGGATATCGTGGTCGCGCTCATCGACGACGAGGAGGCCACTTTGAAGCGGCTTCGAAAGCGCGGACACTCGATCGCTCTCGAACCCGCCAATCCGGCATACGAGACGCGAATTTTTGGCCCCGACCGCGTCAAGATTCAGGGAAAGCTGGTCGCGCTTCTGCGGCGTTATTAAGCGGCCGGACGGTGAGTCATGGCTGATATGCTGCGAGCGCGAATGCGGGACAGGCGCGCCGGAGGCGCTATAGTAAACACTTAGTCGGAAGGACAAGCGCGGCGGCGAACAAAAGCTTTTAGCCCCTCACCAAACGACGCAGGGATGTTATATTATTAGTCCATGCTCGATTCAACGGGCGCAAAAGGACGCAAGAATAACTTTGCGGTTTGGGGAGCTACGCACGGATGTCAGACAAGCGTCAAAAAGGCGACAAGCGAGAAGCCGCAAGCGCTCCGGCGCCGTCCAGACCTTTGCCGGGCCTTCAGTCTCCGGAACAATTCGCGACGAACCTGTTGCGCGCCTTCGAGGCAAGCGGGCAGGCGGTCGCGAAGATCTACGAGGACAAGGACAAGCGCTCCGGAGCGTTCACGGTCGCGGGCGGAATGGCAGACATCGGCAAGATTTTCGCGCCGATCGCGCAATACTGGATGAACGATCCGCAAAAACTTGCCTCGGCCCAGGCGAAGCTTAACGAGGATCTCATCGATCTTTGGGGGCGCACCTATCAGCGTTTTCTTGGCGAGGAAGTCAAGCCGCTGATCGAGCCCGCGCCCAGCGATCCACGCTTCAAGGACAAGGAGTGGTCGGAGAACGCGTTTTTCGATTTCCTCAAGCAGGCTTACCTGCTTACCGGCAAATGGGCGGGCGATCTCGTCGAAAACGCCGACACCGTCGACAAGCATGCCAAAAAGCGCGCCGAGTTCTACCTGAATCAGATCGTGACGGCGCTTTCGCCGTCCAATTTCCCGTTCACCAATCCCGAGGTGATCCGCACCACCGTTTCGACCGGCGGGCAAAACCTCGCGGAAGGAATGCAGCACCTCGTCGAAGACCTGAACCAGTCGGGCGAGCTTCTCCGCATCCGCCAGACGGACATGTCGGCCTTCGAGGTGGGCAAGAATCTGGCCGTCACGCCGGGCAAGATCGTCTACCAGAACGAAATCATGCAACTCATCCAGTACACGCCGTCGACCGAGAGCGTGTATCGCGTGCCGCTGATGATCGTGCCGCCGTGGATCAACAAATATTACATCCTCGACCTGACGCCGCCCAAGTCGTTCATCAAATGGGTCGTCGATCAGGGCTTCACCGTCTTCGTCGTCTCGTGGGTCAATCCGGACGCAAGCCTCGCCTCGAAATCGTTCGAGAATTACATGCGCGAGGGTGTGCTCGACGCGACCGACGCGGTGCTCCGCATCACCGGCGAGCCGCGCACCAACGCCGTCGGCTATTGCGTCGGCGGCACGCTGCTCGCCAGCACGCTCGCCTATATGGCCGCGACCGGCGACAACCGCATCGCATCGGCCACATTCCTCGCGGCGCAGACCGATTTCAGCCACGCGGGCGATCTTCTCGTCTTCATCGACGACGAGCAGTTGAAGGCGCTCGACGAGGTGATGGCGGAGCGCGGCTTCCTCGACGGCGCGCGCATGTCGGCCGTGTTCAACATGCTCCGCCCGCGCGACCTGATCTGGCCCTACATCGTCAACAACTACCTGCTGGGCAAGCAGCCGTTCCCGTTCGACCTCTTGTACTGGAACGCCGATTCGACGCGCATGCCGCCCGCGAACCACAGCTTCTACCTGCGCGAATTCTATCGCGACAACAAGCTCGCGCGCGGGCTTCTGTCGCTCGGCGGGGTGCCCCTCGACCTGTCCCGCGTGACGATCCCAATCTATGAACTCGCCACGCGCGAGGATCACATCGCGCCCGCGCAGTCTGTGCTCGTCGGCTCGAAACTGTTCGGCGGGCCGGTGCGCTTCGTGCTGGCCGGGTCCGGGCACATCGCGGGCGTCGTCAATCCCACCAGCCGGGCTAAATACCAGCACTGGATTCTTGAAGACGGCGATCCGAAATCGATCCCGACCGTCGATGCGTTCGTCGCGCGCGCGACGGAATATGCGGGTTCGTGGTGGCCGGACTACGCGAAGTGGCTCGGCTCGCTTTCCGGCGACAAGGTGCCTCCGCGCGAGCCGGGCGGCAATGGCTACGCACCCATCGAGGACGCGCCGGGCTCCTACGTGCGCGCGGGGGCGTAGCGACAATCGGCGAACCCGAGCGAGACGGGGTCGGGAAGTATAATCTCAGTCGTCGCGAGAATCGGCGGGCGACGGGACATTTTTCATCAACGCACCGGAAGCTTGAAACTTCCGCCGGTTCGAGCGAGCGGGGAAGAGCGAAGGAAAATGCTCCAGTTGCAGTTCTCTTCGAAGGGTAATCTTTGAAAGTTCGCCAATATTGCAAGCAATGCGCAAGATGTGGCGGTTCATTTTCCCGTTGCAGATGTGAACATTTCTATCATAGCGCGTTGAGCGTTGATGAGGCGAGCTTCGCGGCATTCAAACAAAACACGAGCTGCCCATCGCGCTGAAGGCGTGTTGCAAATTATCAAGTGTCGGGTACCTATCGGCTGGCAAAAGCGAGGCCGCAACGCAGGCGTCGGCATTCACGGAAGCGGTGCCGGCTTTCACAGCCGCGCATTCGCGCTTTTCGTCGCGTTCCCGTGCTGCGCCGCTTAAACAAGCTCGCTCATGCCGCGCTTTTCCGCGCAATGCGGCCGCACCTCTATTTTTGTCACCAACAAACGGTACGCATGGTTTATGTGTTCACGGTATACTCAAGCCGCACCGAACCCGATGAAGCCGCATGAAAAGCCCGTTGGACGAAGGAGTATCGCGCATGCTGAACTGGATCTCCCGAGTCTGGAGAACCAGCGTGATCGGTTCGTTTCTGGCGGGCCTGCTGTTTCTTCTCCCGATCGTGCTCACGGTCTTCATCGTCGCGTGGATCATCAATTTCGTGCGCGGCGCCATCGGCCCCGGCACCGTGCTCGGCGATCTGTTCACGCGCGGCGGCAATTATCTGATCGGCGGCAGCCAGGACACGCTCGCGTTCTGGCTTGGCATCGGCATCGCGCTTATCGGCATCTGGCTTCTCGGCCTGATCGTCAAAACACGCGCGAAAAGCATCATCCAGAATTATCTGGACAGCCTGTTTTCGCGGGTACCGCTCATCCGCTCGATCTACAGCCCCGTGTCGCGGGTGGTGCGGCTCGCGACCGACAGGACCGGCGCGCCGGGCGACCTGTCGAGCATGAGCGTGGTGTCGTGCCGGTTCTTCGGCGAAGGCGCGCAGGGCGTCGACATTCTCGCACTGCTTGCCAGCCAGCAACTCTTCACCATAGCCGGGGAGCGCCGCAGGCTCGTCTACCTGCCCGCCGCGCCGATTCCGATGTCGGGCGGGCTCGTGTTCATGTCCGATAGCGCCATCACGCCCGTGCACGACATGAAGGTGGACGACCTGCTGAAGATTTACGTTTCGCTTGGCGCGCTCGCGCCCGAAGTGCTTCCCCAGGGCACCGATCCGCGCCGCGCGATCACGGCGTTGCCAGGACCTGGCACGCAACCGCCAGCGCCGATCACGAAGCCCGAGCACGTGTGATGGAAATTTGAAATGACGCAAAGCAGGCGTAGACATCCGGCGGCCGACGCATTATAGAACACGAACCGCGACGGAGCGGGCGCATAGCTCAGTTGGTAGAGCAGCTGACTCTTAATCAGCGGGTCCAAGGTTCGAATCCTTGTGCGCCCACCAACGTGGTCAAGGGCTTAGGCGGCCAACCGCGTAGTCTTCTTCCCAAAATATCGTCACTGTATCGTCACGGTGAAGGGAAATCCACTGCAAGCGCGTGATGCGCCGCGCGGCGATAATCCGCCGGTCTCATCAAAGCGGGTTGCGCCCGCGCGCCTTCAGCATGTCGCGCTCACGCTCGCCGAAACGGGCGAGCGCAAATCTCCCGCAAGCTTCCAGAACGCGAATCGCCTCAAGAGAGCGCCGATTGAGGCGCGGCCTCCCCGACTGCGACGCGGGAGGCAATCGATGCTCGCACTTATCACCCTGGCTGCCGCCATCGTAGCCTCTGCTGTCATGGCTCTTCTGGCGTGGCTTTTCATCGGCGGTGCGATCATTCCGTCCTCGCTCCGGCGGCGCATTCAGCAGCGTAGAACCGCTCCGACGACATGGTTCTGACGGAATTACTATGAAATCTCCGAAATTGCCGGTGCGATTGCGGTTTGCACAATCGTGGGCTTCCTTCAGTTCGTGGTGATGCCGTGGGCATTTGGGTTCAAGTGACGGTCTGAGACGTAGCGATTCCACGGCTTGGAAGGCGAGCGTTACGTCTTTCTGCATCCGCCACGCGGTGTCGGAGGCGGCTACGTCGACGGCTGCGGCCTTGGCCCGCCATTCGGCAATGCTGGCTGGAGTGATCGACGGCGCGCTAGGTAGGGGATGATTTCGGCCTTGTGCTCGCGCAGTTTGTCGAGAAGCGCGGGCGATGCAGCGCCCTTCATGGATAAGCGCGACCGTTTGCGCTGCTTCCCAACAATGACTTATAAGCCAAGTGGTGCACAGAAGAGTGAGGAGAAAACGCCGAAAAAACAGCGAGTTACCTCACAATAAGACAATTCGCTGCCTTTGGAATTGCTATTGTTTAAATTCCGATGGTGCCCAGAAGAAGAAACGGCAGCTAGAGGTTATAATGAGTTGATTTGATTGAATATTTTTATTTAGCGAAGCCTTGGTGTGTGGCCTATTTGTGAAGCACTTTTTCGGCGGAATTCAAGTTGTATGGCTAAGTAGTTGTGGAAATGTAGAATAATACCACACGGGAGGAGCACGGCTTCTGGCATCATTGCGGCTACTTCAATAATATCGATGCGACATGTTTTTTGCTCATTCCTCAAATGACGCCAGCAAATGCGACTGGCAATCCCTCGCCCAGCATTTGTCGGAAGTGTCGGCGCTCGCTGCGCAACTCGGTGCCCCATGGGGAGGAGATCGAGCGGCCCGCATAGCGGGGCTGTTGCACGATCTCGGCAAATACCATCCCGATTTCCAACGCCGCCTTGAGGGAAGCGACATCCGTGTCGAGCATTCTATTGCCGGTGCGGCGTATGTCCTGACGAACGCTGCATCGGGCGACAAGGCGATGGCCGAGTTGATCGCCCACGCCATCGCTGGCCACCACGCGGGTCTACCGGATCGGATCGGCGACGCATCCTCTTTGAACGGGCGGCTGCGGCGGGATAGTCTCGATCAACTCGATCCAACATGGCGCGGTGAATTGGCTATCGCTCTGGGCGACCTCAACCCAGCCTTTTCCTTCAAGAGCAAAGAAGCCACCGAGTTCGGACTGTCGTTTCTCGGACGCATGCTGTTCTCGTGCCTGGTCGACGCCGATTTCAAGAACACAGAGGCGTACTACAATCGGATCGAAGGGCGGACCGCCGATCGGGATTGGCCAGCGCTGTGCGATGTGCTGCACGCGCTCATCGAGCGACTCGACAGCGAACTTGTTCAAAAGGCAGCGCTCGGAAGCGACACGCCCGTCAACCACTTGCGCCAGCGGGTTCTCGCGCATGTGCGCGGCAAGGTGGACGAAACGCCCGGCCTATTCACGCTGACGGTGCCGACCGGCGGCGGCAAGACGCTGACCTCGCTCGCCTTCGCGCTCGACCATGCCCGCGCCCATGGCATGCGGCGCATCATCTACGCCATCCCCTTCACGTCCGTGATCGACCAGACAGCCGGCATTTTCCGGGATCTCTTCGGCGACGATGTCGTTCTCGAGCACCATTCCGCCATCGACGAGGAAAAAGTCAGAAACCTCTCCAGCCGCGACAAGCTTCGCCTCGCCATGGAAGACTGGGCCGCCCCCGTGGTCGTCACCACGACGGTGCAGTTATTCGAAAGCCTGTTCTCCGCGCGTCCTTCGCGCTGCCGCAAGCTCCACAATATCGCGGGGTCGGTGATCGTGCTGGACGAGGCGCAAACGCTGCCACGCCACCTTCTGCTTCCGATCTTGCGCGCGATAGAGGAACTGGCAGCCAATTACGGGTGCTCCATCGTTCTTTGCACGGCGACGCAGCCCGCGCTTGGCGCGCGCGAGGGCTTCCCCGGCCCGCCGCTAGAGGGCCGCGAGCTTGCGCCGGACCCGGCTGGCCTCGCTCGCGAACTCCGGCGAACGCGGCTCGATTTCGCGGGGCCGATGGACAACGCCGCGCTTGTGGATGCGCTTGGGAGTGAGCAACAGGCGCTCGTCATCGTCAACAGCCGCGCCCACGCGCTCGACCTCTATCGCGATGCCATCGCGGCCGGGCTCGAAGGCGTTCTGCATCTCACCACGCGGCACTATGCGGTGCATCGGCGCGAAATCCTGAAAGATGTCCGCGCGCGACTGGAGAACGACCTTTCATGTCGGCTGATCGCTACTTCCCTGGTGGAAGCCGGGGTCGACGTCGATTTTCCTCGCGTTTTCCGCGCCGAAGCAGGGCTGGACCAGATCGCGCAGGCGGCTGGTCGCTGCAACCGTGAAGGCCGTCGCGATCCGGATGCCAGCGTCGTCACTGTGTTCGAGGCCGTGGGCTATTCGGTTCCGGGCGAGATCGAGGGGCTCATCGGCGATTTCGGGCGCGTGAAGGACAAGCACGGCGATCTGTTTTCGCTCGCCGCCATTCAGGACTACTTCGAAGAGGTGTTCTGGCGCATGGGCGACAGGCTCGACGGCAAGAAGATTCTCAAAGAGTTCAAGATCGATCGCAACGGAACGTATTTCCAGTATCGCACGGTCGGCGAGGCTTTCCGCATGATCGAAAGCGGTCTCTTGCCGGTGATCGTGCCGGGCGACGAGGTAGCCAAAAAGGCGGTCGCCGATCTCGCCAATGCGGCCATCCCTTCGGGTAAACTCGCCCGGCAACTCCAAGGCTACATTGTGCAGGTGCCACCGCAGGCGCGCGCGCTGCTGATGTCGAACAGGCACGTGGCGCTCAAGGCGGAGGGCATTCGTGGCGACCAGTTCGCGGTGCTCCAGGCGCCGCATCTCTACACGAAGGAAACCGGGTTGATCTGGGAGGATTGCAGTCTTCTCGGAGATGACCAGACGTTTATCTAGGGGAGGCGAGCCCACATGCCCTACGGTATCCGACTATTAGTATCCGGTGAACGCGCCTGTTTTACGCGCCCCGAGATGAAGGTGGAGCGCGTTTCCTATGACGTGATGACGCCATCTGCTGCGCGCGGCATCCTCGAAGCCATTCACTGGAAGCCCGCAATCCGCTGGATCGTCGACGAGATCCGCGTGCTGAAGCCGATCCGCTTTCAGTCGATCCGGCGCAACGAGGTGGGCCACAAGGCGCCGGCTGGCAAGATCAAACAGGCGATGAACCGCGGCGATCTGGGCGACTTGCAGATTGTAGTGGACGAGGATCGCCAGCAGCGCGCCGCCACCGTGCTTGTCGACGTCGCCTATGTGATCGCGGCGCATTTCGAACTGACCGAGCGCGTCGGCCTCGACGACAATGAGGGCAAGCACCTCGACATCTTCAACCGCCGGGCCGAGCGCGGCCAGTGCTTCCACCAGCCCTGTCTCGGCACGCGTGAATTCGACGCCCGCTTTGAGCTTCTGTCACCGGATGCGCCGCCGCCAACGCCTCACCCGGATGACCGTCTCCCGGCGCTTGGTTTCGGCGCCACGCCGCGCGACCTCGGCTTCATGCTGTTCGACATCGACCACGACGCCCCCGGTCGCCCGTCGCTGTTCTTCCGCGCCGAGCTTCGGGACGGTGTGATGACGGTGCCGCATCCGAACTCGCCGGAGGTGCGCCGATGAGCATTCTCGCCTCGCTTGCAAAAGCTTACCAGCGGCTGCCCGACGCGCCGCCTTTCGGATTTTCGTCCGAGAAGATCGGCTTTCTTATCTCGCTCAACGAGGATGGCACGGTGGCTTGCCCGCCAGTCGACCTCCGCCAAAACGACAAAAAGCGGACGCCGCGCCAAATGTTCGTTCCCCAGGCGATCAAGCGGACCTCGGGCGTTGCCGCCAACTTCCTTTGGGACAAGACCGCCTATGTGCTGGGCGTCACTGCCGCCGAGGGAAAATCTCCAACGCGCGAACATGCCGCCTTTGTCGAGCGCCATCTCCGAGACCTTGAAAGTGCGACCGATGCAGGTCTCAAGGCTCTCATCATTTTCTTGAAGACATGGTCCCCGCGCCGGTTCGATGAATTCGGCTGGCCAGAGGAGATGAAGGATCAGAATGTGGTCTTTTGTCTTGAAGCCGACCGCAGGGCGAATATTTGGTTGCACGACCGTCCGGCAGCAAAGGCCTTGTGGTCGCGGCTTTCATCAGAGGGCAACAAACCGGAAGCGGTTTGCCTCATTTCCGGCGTGCGAGCGCCCGTAGCAAGGTTGCATCCGGCGATCAAGAACGTCTGGGGCGCTCAGTCGTCCGGCGCTTCGATCGTATCATTCAATCTCGACGCCTTCAGTTCTTACGGCCACGAGCAGGGCGACAACGCTCCCGTCTCCGAAACAGCTACATTCGCCTACACGACCGCGCTGAACCGCTTCCTCGAAAAGGACAGCGGGCACCGCATCCAGATCGGCGATGCGTCCGTCGTCTTCTGGGCCGACGCGTCCGACGCGAACAAGGCCGCCGCTGCTGAGAACATTTTTGCCGGTTTCTGGGATGACAGCGACGAACCGCTCGGCGTCGATGAAGGAACGCAGGCGAAGATCGTCGGCGCGAGGCTGAAGCAGATCCGCAACGGTGAGCCGCTCAGAGACGTCGCGCCGGAACTGGCCGAAGGCGTGCGCTTTTACATCCTCGCGCTGGCGCCCAACGCCGCGCGCCTCTCCATCCGCTTCTACTTCGAGGATGATTTCGGCGCCATCGCAGCGAACTATCAGCGCTTCCTGGCCGACCTGCGGATCGAACCGCCGCCCCGCGACGGCTATCCGGCGCTCTGGAAATATCTGGCCGAAACCGCCGTGCTCAAGAAGCGCGAGAACGTGCCGCCCAACCTCGCTGGCGAATGGATGCGCGCGATCCTCGGCGGCACCCGCTATCCGCAGACGCTGCTCGCGACCGTGCTGATGCGCCTTCGCGCCGACAAGGACGTCAACGCGCAAAGGGTCGCTATCCTGAAGGCGCTTCTCATCCGCAATAACAACAGGAAGGATACGCCGGTGGCTCTCACGCCCGATTATCCAAGCAAAGGCTATCAGCTTGGCCGCCTGTTCGCCGTCTACGAGCGCATCCAGGCGGACGCGCTGGGGGGCAAGGTGAACGCCACCATTACCGACAAATTCTATGGTTCGGCGTCCGCACAACCGCGTAAGGTTTTCGGACTTCTCGCCAGCAATTCCAAGCATCACCTATCGAAATTGGGCAAGCAGTCTCCGGGCCGGAGGGTGCAACTCGAAAAGCTTCTTTCTGAGATCCAGGAACAGATGTCCCCGGACAATGACCCGTTTCCTGTCGCCTTCAGCGCTGAAGATCAGGCCTTGTTCGGCCTCGGCTACTACCACCAGCGCAACGAATTCTTCAAATCCACCAAGAACGGTACGCCCGTCGAGGAGACCGCCCAATGACCGCCATCGCTAATCGCTACGATTTCGTCCTGTTGTTCGATGTTACTCGCGGCAACCCGAATGGCGACCCCGATGCGGGGAACCTGCCGCGCATCGACCCGGAGACCAATTTCGGGCTCGTGTCCGACGTCAGCCTGAAGCGCAAGATCCGCAATTATGTCGAACTCGCCCATCGGGGCGAGGAAGGTCGACATATCTATGTGCAGGAAAGCTCGATCTTGAACGAGCAGCACCGCAAAGCCTACAAGGCGGTGGCTCCATACAAGGACGACCCGAAGACCGACAAGGCCGCCAAGCTCAATCCCAGGACCGACGATGAGGCGCACGCGCTCACGAAGTGGATGTGCGCCAACTTCTTCGACGTTCGGACCTTCGGCGCCGTCATGTCGACCGGCATCAACTGCGGGCAGGTGCGCGGCCCGGTGCAAATCGCCTTCGCCCAGTCCATTGAGCCTATCATCGCGCAGGAAATCTCCATCACGCGCATGGCCGCCACGAACGAAGCCGAAAAGAAGCAAAAGGCCGAGGGCGACGACAGCGTCGACCGCACCGACAACCGCACCATGGGGCGCAAGCACATCGTGCCTTACGGTCTTTATAGAGCCCACGGCTTCATTTCGGCGAAGCTTGCCGAGCGGACCGGCTTCGGCGAGGGCGATCTCGAACTGCTGTTCACCGCGCTCGCCGAAATGTTCGAACATGACCACTCCGCAGCACGCGGAGAGATGGCGAGCCGCAAGCTGATCGTGTTCAAGCACGATACTGCGCTCGGCAAGGCATCCGCTCATTCCTTGTTCGAGCGCGTCCGCATCGGCCGCAACATCGACGGCGAGTTTCGCGACGTCGAAGATCGAAGGATCGACAATGCGCCGCCAGCACGCAAATTCACCGACTATAAGGTGGAGATTGATCGCGCCAATCTGCCAGACGGTGTCGAAATCATCGAGCGGCTGTGACAGAGAACGATGGCTCCGGTTCGCTGATGGAAGAGCGGGAGCCGATACCGCTCTCCGCATTGCAGCATGCCGTCTACTGCCTTCGTCAGGCGGCGCTGATCCATCTCGAACGTCTTTGGGAAGAGAACCGCTTCACAGCCGAAGGCCACGTCCTGCACGTCGCCGCCGACAAGCCAGGCGGTCGACGCGTTCGCGGTGTGCGGCGCGTGACGGCGCTTGCCATCGGCTCCCCTCGCCTCGGTATCGCAGGCGTCGCCGATCTCGTCGAGTATCGCGCGGAGGGCGATCACGAGATCGCGTTTCCGGTGGAATACAAGCGCGGCAAGCCGAAGCCGCATCGCGCCGATGAGGTCCAGCTTTGCGCGCAGGCGCTTTGCCTCGAAGACATGACGGGGCACCCAGTGCCCGCAGGAGCGCTCTTCTATGCCGAGACAAAGCGGCGGTTGGAGGTTGCCTTCGACAACGAACTCAGGAACCTGACGCTGTCCACCATCGAGGCGTTGCGAGATGTGTTCGCATCGCGCCTCACCCCATTGCCGACGCAGCAACGAAGCCGCTGCCGCGCCTGCTCGCTCGCTGGCCTCTGCAAGCCGGAAATTGCCGGCCGCGCCGTCCGCGACTGGCGGCGTCGCACGGTCGACCGCATGCTGGGGAGAGAAAGCCGATGAAGAAGCTGCTCAACACCGTCTACATCACCACTGAGGGGGCAAGCCTTCGCAAGGATGGCGAGAACCTCGTGGCCGAGGTGGACGGCGCGGAACGGGCGCGGGTGCCCTTCCACATGCTATCTTCGTTGGTGCTCTTCGGCGCGATCTACATTTCGCCTGCGCTGATCGGTGCCTGCGCGGCTTCCGGGATAACGATTGTCCTTCTCGACCGTGCTGGCCGCTTTCAGGCTCGCGTGGAAGGGCCAGTGAGCGGCAACGTGCTTCTGCGCCGCGCTCAATATCGTGTCTCTGATGCGCCAGCGGAGATCGTCCGTTCGCTGGTGGTCGGCAAGATCGCCAACCAGCGAGTCGTTCTGATGCGTGCCCTGCGGGATCATGGGGAGGCGTTCGCGGTCGGACGAACGGCCGCCATCGAAAGCGCGGTGGATCGCCTTGCCTATATCGTCGCCCGCGTTGAGCGGAAAGACGACAGCGTCGACGCGATGCGCGGCTCGGAGGGCGAAGCGGCTCATCTCTATTTCTCGGTCTTCGACGATCTGATCCTCAGTTCCGCCTCTGAACTCCGTTGGCGCGGCCGCTCTCGCAGGCCGCCACTCGATGCCATCAACGCCTTGCTGTCGTTTCTGTACGCGCTTCTGACCCATGACTGCCGCTCTGCGGCCGAAGCAGTCGGTCTCGATCCGGCCGTCGGCTTCCTGCACCGAGACCGTCCGGGGCGGCCATCGCTCGCTCTCGACCTCATGGAAGAATTGCGGCCGGTGCTGGCCGACAGGCTGGCGCTTTCGCTGATCAACCGCCAGCAGCTTCAGGCCAGCGATTTCGTGACCGAGGAGAGCGGCGCAGTCCGCCTCAAGGACGACGCCCGTAAAGTTGTCCTGACCGCGTGGCAGGAACGTAAGAAGGATGAGCGCCTGCATCCTTTCCTCGACGAAAAGGCACCCCTTGGTCTTGTGCCCTATTTGCAGGCGCAAATGCTCGCCCGCCATCTGAGAGGCGACATCGACGCTTATCCGCCCTGGTTCTGGAAATAGGAGGCGCGCTTGCTTGTGCTTGTGACTTACGACGTCAACACGATCGAAGGCGACGGCAAGGCGCGCCTCAGATCGGTGGCCAAGGCTTGCCGCGATTTCGGACAGCGCGTGCAGTTCTCCGTCTTCGAGATCGAGGTCGATCCAGCACAATGGACTCGCCTGAAGGCGCGGCTCGAAGCCATCATCGATCCCAAGTACGACAGCTTGCGCTATTATCATCTCGGAGCGAACTGGCAGCACAAGGTTGAGCATGTTGGCGCGAAGCCCGCCGCCGACCTCGGCGGTACGCTGATCGTTTGACGAGGTATCGGCTCCGCTGGCTCAAACCGTCGGTCTTTTTTTTAAATCGGGCGCGAACCCCAAGCGTATCGTCGCTTCCCGGCCGGTTCGCGCGAGAAAGGCTCTTTGAAATCGTAAGCTATTCCTTCGGGGCGATGGGGAAACCTTCGACTCCTGTGCTGCTTGAGCCGAGGTTCGCGCTGATCGGGGGCTTTTGGAATAGACGTCAATGCGTTAAACAGGGAACGGTCGCTCCCCGTGCGGGAGCGTGGATCGAAACTCGCTCCCAATGCCGGACAGCCGGGACGCAAGGAGTCGCTCCCCGTGCGGGAGCGTGGATCGAAACACGAACCTGTCCGACAAGTTCGGGGCCGCGATCGTCGCTCCCCGTGCGGGAGCGTGGATCGAAACCGCGCGAGCTTTTGACGTTGGCTGCGACACGCGCGTCGCTCCCCGTGCGGGAGCGTGGATCGAAACAGGGGTATTGATCCTCTAGGTCGCTACATCCCTAGTCGCTCCCCGTGCGGGAGCGTGGATCGAAACGGAGATCGTGCCTTGACCCTCTCAGACCCTGCCGTCGCTCCCCGTGCGGGAGCGTGGATCGAAACTTCGGCAACTGGTTCGCGCGGTGCGACCTCGAACGTCGCTCCCCGTGCGGGAGCGTGGATCGAAACTGAGAGCGTCCAGCGCTACCAGATGGTCGGGCGCGTCGCTCCCCGTGCGGGAGCGTGGATCGAAACCGCTGCACCTCGCGCACGCCTTCGCCGCGGTCGCGTCGCTCCCCGTGCGGGAGCGTGGATCGAAACGCCGATACCAGCCCTTGGATTTGAGAAAGGCCGTGTCGCTCCCCGTGCGGGAGCGTGGATCGAAACCGCCCGCGCGAAGCGCCACCGACTCGTCGCAGGCGGTCGCTCCCCGTGCGGGAGCGTGGATCGAAACAACGGAAGTGGCGAGCGTTAAGCTATCTTCCGAGGTCGCTCCCCGTGCGGGAGCGTGGATCGAAACTGGTTGGGCGCGGTTCCGTTAGGGTCGACGGGCAGTCGCTCCCCGTGCGGGAGCGTGGATCGAAACGCTGACGAAGCCGGCGGAGAAATAGAGCTGCGCGAGTCGCTCCCCGTGCGGGAGCGTGGATCGAAACTTCTGCCTTCCTTAACCCACGCGAGCGCCTCGGTCGCTCCCCGTGCGGGAGCGTGGATCGAAACGCTTGATGGGCCGGGATCGCCCTTGAAGCGGTCGTCGCTCCCCGTGCGGGAGCGTGGATCGAAACAAGACCTTGGCTACATATCGCCATTTGCCGCTCTCCACGTGGGCGCGTCAGGCCAGGTGCGTTGCGGCTTCATCACCCGTTCAAAAGGCGCACCTGGCGCGCGCCGCGCCCGCTCGCTGTACTGTGTTTTTCCTGACCCTATGAAAGCTCTTCTATTGCCTTCAGCGCTGAGGCTTTGAGGGCGGGGAGATCGTCTCTCACAGTCGCCCAGATCTGGACACCGTCTATGGCATCATATTCGTGACGCAGGCGGTTGCCGAGGCCCTGAATCCCTGGCCATGGCAAGCCGGGGATGATGTTTTGGTCGCCGCGCTTGCGGATTCGGTCAAGGGCTTCGATAAGCCGTTGCAGACAGCGCTCGACGGCGTCTCTCGTCTTTTGCGTCGGCTAGGAAAGCGCTCTCTTCGAGACCTGCGACATAGGCCTCGATGACGTCGATGTTCTCGACGACCTGAGCGAGGTTTCGTGTTGTCTTAGAATGCGACGACGCGGTCACGGTCGATCTCGTTCTGCAGCGATGGTCTCGTGGTCGGTTCGGGCACGAGATCGACATCGCGCCCCAATGTCTCTGCAAGCCGCCCCTGCAAGCGCTCCAGAAGCCCGAAATACGCCAGCCCACGCGGTGTTCGCGCAGGGTCGAACGTCACGGCAACGTCGATGTCGGAGTCGTCGTTCTCATCGCCCCGCGCCACCGATCCGAACACGGACAGGCTTCTTACGCCGAACTCGCGCAGCTCGGCCTCCTGATCGCGCAATCTTTGAAGGACAAGACCTTTCTTCATTGGCAGCAATATAGCCCACGGAGGCTTTACAGAAAAGGTGCGAGGCGGAACGCAGCAAACTGCGGGTCATTCAATTTCCGCCGGGCCATTGCGGCACCTCGATGCTCGCGATGGCCTTCGCCAGCGCGTGGGCTTGGATCACGGCCGCCGTGCAGAGGAAAGCCCTCGATGTCGCCTTTCGTGGTGCTGGTTTCGTCCCCATGGGCGTAGAGGCACGCCATACCGAGGACATGCGCCAGCGACGCCGCGTGAATGGCGTGGTGCATGGGGTCTTGCGACGCGAACACCGCCGGATATTCGCCGCCGCGCCCTTTCGCGAATTCGAAAAGGGATGTGCTTTGAACTTCGGGCTTCGACTATTCCAAGGGTGGATTTTGCGCACCGGAGATGATCAAGCGGCGGCCCGCAATCGTCGTTTCTCCGCGCCTTCCCTACCGCGATGGACTTTGCGCCGTGGTGCCGCTGTCTACCACGCAGCCCGCACACGAGGTGGCTTATGTCGTGAAGATCGAGCTTGAGCAACCGTTGCCCGCGCCGTTCGACTTCCCCATTTGCTGGGCAAAGTGCGATATGATCGCGACCGTCGCCTTCGAGCGGCTGGATTTGTTCAGGACCGGGCGGGATGCCAACGGCAAGCGCAAATACCTGACGCCGAGGCTTTCACAGGCCACTTTTGAGGCGGTTAAACCCGGCATTCTGGCGGGCCTCGGGATCGAGCTTGAAGAATCGCGATGAAAGCGCTACATATTTCAGCGTCTGCTCGCGGGAAACCGTTGAGCCTCAAGACCGCGAAAGCGGCAGGCCCTGCCAAAGGTGATTCCAGCCCGGCGGGGCTTTTTTTATGCGTTCATCCACTTCGAGCGGATCGTCTTCGGCGCGGTGAGCACGGCCGTGCGCTGTTCCTCTGGCGCGGCCTTTCGGATCGGCGCGTCCGCCATGCGCCTCGCCGCCTCGTTCAGATCGAAGCCTGCCGCATAGAGGCCGTGCAGCGCCGCCGTAGCGTAGACGCGGCAATCCAGGCCTTCATTGCGCGTATGCGCACCCTTGGTCCATTCGATGCGGGGGAGCGCCGCCAACCCACTTCCTCACGGCTCGCTCGGCGACGAGTTCCTGATACCACAGCGCGTCCCGCGCCTCGGGGAAGTGGCACACGCCCGGCCCGGCAGTCTCCGTCATCCGAAGGCGCGAGTAGAGCGTCGCCTTGACTGCGTTCACGCCGACGATGTGAACGGGCGCGATCGAGGCGCGTTTTGCCTTCGGCGGGCGTTTTGGCCATGGCCTGACGCCATCGCCGCCGCGCCCTTTGATGGCCCAGACGCGCCGATTGAGGCGTTGCGCGGAAAAGTTCATCACCCAGTCGGTGCGATGGCCGCCCGAATCGATGGCGGTTGCGGCAATCGGCAGATCGGAAACCGCGCGGCAATGCCGCCAGCGCCGCGACAGGATCGCCTCGAGGGCTTCCCATGGCTCGGCGCGGGACGTGTCGCCGTGGATCGTCTCATAGGCGAGCGACCAGCTTTCTTCACCAGCGCCCCAGGCGACGATCTCGACCGCAAGCCACGTGTCCTGCACGTCCACGCCCGCCGTGATGATGGCCGCGCCATCGGGTAGCAGCTCGCCCCAATCCTCGGCGCGAGCCTGCAATGTTTCCGGCATGAGCGGCGTTGTCTCGCGGTCTTCGAAGGGTTCGCCAAGCTTCAGGTTCACCCAGGTCCCCTGCGATGGCGCGCGTCTATACGCGGATGGCCGAGCAAAAGAGAATGGCCCGAAGCGCCGCGGAGAAGATGAAATCAATGGCAGAGAAGTTAGAAAATGTGTCTCACCCGCTGTCTCACCATAAAGAATCTGGGAAAAATCAATGACTTACGAACAAAGTGGTGCCCAGAAGAGGACTCGAACCTCCACGCCTTGCAGCGCTAGTACCTGAAACTAGTGCGTCTACCAATTCCGCCATCTGGGCTGTGGGGGTAGTACGTAGAGGGCGTTGTCCGCTTTGTCAATCGCGTCCGAACGCTCTGTTGACCATCGCAGCTTTTCATTCGGGAGAAGGCGCGTTATGCGTTATAGTAAATTCCCTTCCCCTTACGCGCGCTTCGATCTCCACAGGGTTTCGCATGGCACTTGCAAATGGAAATTCGACCGTGGTCACCGTTTTCGGCGGCTCCGGCTTTCTCGGCCGATATGTGGTGCAGGCGTTGGCGAAGGCGGGGTTCCGCATCAAGGTTGCGGTGCGACGCCCGGAACTCGCGCCGTATCTCCAGCCGCTCGGATCGGTCGGCCAGATCGCGCTTGTCAGCGCCAACGTCCGCGACGAGACGTCCGTCGCCGAGGCCGTGAGAGGCGCCGACGCGGTCGTCAACCTTGTCGGCATCCTCGCGCCGTCCGGCCGCCAGCGCTTCAAGGCGGTGCACGCGGATGCGCCCGAACTTATCGCGAAGGCGGCGCGCGCGGAGGGCGCAAAGCGCTTCGTCCAGGTCTCGGCTATCGGAGCGGATCGGCTCTCGCGTTCGGCTTATGCCCGCACGAAAGGGGAGGGCGAGGCGCGCGCGCTTGCCGCGTTCCCGCAAACCGTGATCCTGCGTCCGTCGCTTGTGTTCGGGCCGGAAGACCAGTTCTTCAATCGCTTTGCCAGACTCGCGGCCCTGTCGCCTGTGCTGCCCCTTATCGGCGGCAACACGCGCTTCCAGCCGGTCTATGTCGGCGATGTCGCCCGCGCGGTGACGGCGGCCGTCGAGGGGCGTGCGACCGAAGGCGCCATTTACGAGCTTGGCGGGCCGCGGATCTACACTTTCCGCGAAATTCTTCAGAAGGTCTGTGAGTGGACGCAGCGTCCCCGCGTGCTTCTGCCGGTGCCGTTCTGGGCGGCGAAGATTCAGGCCTTCTTCGTTCAGGCGCTTCCGGGCGCGCCGATCACGCTGGATCAGGTGCGGCTGCTGCAAAAGGATAATGTGGTCGGAGCCGAGGCGATCCGCGACCAGCGCACGCTCGAAGGTCTCGGCGTCACCGAGCCGAAAAGCATCGAGGTGATCGTGCCGCCTTATCTTCACCGCTACCGGCCGAGGGGCGAGTTCTCCACCGGCCGCGCCGCCGCGTTTTAGCTCCGCCGCCGCCCATGCCGACGACGCTGCTGCATTTTCCGCTTTGCCCGGCTTCCCGCGCGATAAGGGTGGCGCTGTTCGAGTGCGGCATCGAGGCCGATCTTTCGGAAATAAAACCGTGGGCGGTCGCGCGGGACTTCCTCAACATCAATCCGGCGGGCACGCTACCCGTTCTGATGCTCGATGCGCGGGCAATTTGCGGTGTGTATCCGGTGGTAGAGTATCTTGCGGAGACGCCCCCGCGCGAAAGCGGTGCGGCGGCGCGGGCGCAGATCTGGCCGGGACTGCCGACGGAGCGCGCAGAGGCGCGGCGCGTGGCCGACTGGTTCCTCACGAAATTCGACGCCGAGGTGAGCCAGAGTCTGCTCGACGAGAAGCTCTACAAGCCGATGGCGCGGGGGCGCCTCGCGCCGGATCTTTCGGCCATCCGCGCTTGCCGCTCCAATTTGCGCTATCATCTCTCCTATGTCAGCTTTTTGAGCGATCAGCGGAAATGGCTCGGCGGCGATCATGTCAGCTTCGCCGATATCGCGGCGGCGGCGCAGCTTTCGGTGATGGACTATCTGTCCGAGATCCCCTGGACGGAGTTTCCGGAGGCGAAGGCGTGGTATCAGCGCCTGAAATCGCGGCCGTCGTTCCGATCCATCCTCGCCGATCGCATACCGGGCTTCAGCCCTCCGGAGACTTATGCGGATCTCGACTTCTGAACCCGCGAGAACGGTGGTGGCCGGAGACAATCTCTCCGGCGTCGTAAAGGCGCGCGCGTTGGCGGAGGGGTTCGACACGGTCGGCATCGCGGACCCTTCCTCTATTGGCCGGGCAGGCGAGGGGCTTATGGGCTTCCTCGCGGCGGATTTTCACGGCGATATGGGCTGGCTCGAAGCGAACGCGGACAAGCGCGCCGATCCGCGCGTGCTGTGGCCCGAGGTGCGCTCCGTGATTCTCGTGACACTGAGTTATGGCCCGGACGCCGATCCGCGCACTGCGCGCGATGATGCTTCGCGTGGCGCCGTCTCGGTCTATGCAAAGGGCGCGGATTATCACGACGTCATCAAGGCGAAGCTCAAGGCGGTCGCGCGCGATTTCGCGGCCATGGCGGGCGCGGACGTGAAGGTATTCGTCGATACCGCACCCGTGATGGAGAAGCCGCTTGCGCAGGCGGCGGGTCTCGGCTGGCAAGGCAAGCATACGAATCTCGTCTCGCGCGATCTCGGCTCCTGGTTCTTCCTCGGCGCGATCTTCACGACCGCCAGGCTTGCGCCCGACGCACCCGAGCGCGACCGCTGCGGCACCTGCCGCGCGTGCCTCGACGCCTGCCCGACGCGCGCCTTTCCCGAGCCGCACCGCATCGACGCGCGCCGCTGCATTTCCTATCTCACCATCGAGCACAAGGGCCAGATCGCGCCGGAATTTCGCGAGGCCATCGGCAACCGCATCTATGGCTGCGACGATTGCCTTGCGGCGTGCCCGTGGAACAAGTTCGCGCAAGCCGCGAGCGAGTTGCGCTTCCACGCACGCGACGCGGCTGACAATCCGCCGCTTCACGAGCTTCTGCGCCTCGACGATGCGGCCTTCCGCGCGCGCTTCGCGGGCTCGCCGATCAAGCGCATCAAGCGCGACCGATTCGTGAGGAACGCGCTCATCGCGACGGGCAATTCCGGCGACGCCGCACTGCTTGACGACGCGCTGCGGCTCATCTGCGACGACTCGCCGCTCGTGCGTAGCATGGCCGTCTGGGCCGTGACGCAATTAGGCGGGCTTGAGCTTAAATCGAAACTGAAAGAAAGATATAGTTCAGAAGAAAAAGACATCATCGCGCGCGAGGAATGGGAGCGGATACCATGAGCAGCCTTTTCGTTTTCGGACTAGGATATTCCGCGCTTGCAACCGCCGACCATCTCGCCGACGGCGGATGGCCGGTGACGGGCACGGTTCGCTCGCTCGAAAAGCTGGAAAAAGTAGCACGACCGGGGGTCACGCCGATCCTGTTCAGCGACGCCGATGCCGTCGCGGCCGGGCTTCAGACCGCGTCCCACTGTCTTGTTTCGGTGCCGCCGGAAGCGGCGGGCGATCCGGCCCTTCTCGCTTATCGCGATGCGCTGCTGGAGGCGCCAGACCTTCACTGGGTCGGCTATCTCTCGACAATCGGCGTTTATGGCGATCATGGCGGAAGGTGGGTGGACGAGGAGACGCCCGTAGCCGCGTCCGGCGGCAGGCGTTCGGCGCGCGCAGAGGCCGAAATCGAATGGACCGCGCTCGCGAAAGAAAAAGGCATCGCGCTCGACATCTTCCGGCTGGCGGGAATTTACGGCCCCGGCCGCAGCCCCATCGACCGCATCCGCTCGGGCGAGGCGCGCTGGATACACAAGGCCGGGCAGGTTTTCAACCGCATCCATGTCGAAGACATCGCGCAGACGGTGATCGCCGCGATCAGGCGCGACCGGCTTGGCGGCGTCCACATTTTCAACGTGACCGACGACGAACCGGCCCCGAACCCCGATGTGCTGGCCTATGCGGCGGACCTGATCGACGTGCCGAAGCAACCGCTCATTCCTTACGAGGAGGCGGATCTATCGCCGATGGCGCGCAGCTTCTATGAAGGCAACAAGCGCGTGCATAATGCCAAGATCAAGCGCGAGCTTGGCGTGCTGTTGCGCTATCCGACGTATCGCGAGGGGCTGCGCGCACTCGCATGGGAATGACGGCTCCCTCTCAGATGAATTCCGCGAGCGTCGCGAACAGGAGCGCGAGATCCTGCGGGCGCGAAAGGCGGTGTTCGGCGTCCTTTACGAGGGTCAACCGCACGTCTGACGCGGAAATGCGCTCGATCAGCGTCAGCGAGTGCCGCCACGGTATGTCCGCATCCCGCTGGCCGTGGACGATGCGCACGGGTGCGGCCACGCTAACGGTTTCGCCGAAAAGATGGCGCTCGCCATCGTCGACCAGCGTCTTCGTGATCGAATAGGGCTCGGCTCCGTAGGTGGAGGGGCGCAGGAAAACGCCGTCGCGTTCGAGCGCGGCCTTGGCTTCCGCCGGGAAGCGGTCCAGCATGAGCCGCGTCATGTTCCAGGCGGGCGCGATCAGCACGAGCGCGGCGGGCGTGGCGCGACCGGTCTCAGCGAGGCGCCGCGCGAGCAGCAGCGAAATCCAGCCGCCCATGCTTGAGCCGACGAAAACGGCGGGTCCGGCAATCGCAGCCGCGCCAAGGATTGCATCGGCCTCGTCGAGCCAGCGGCTGATCGTGCCGTCTTCGAACGCGCCGTCCGACTGCCCATGACCGGAATAATCGAAACGCAGACAGCCGACGCCGTTTGCGGCGGCCCAAGCGTCGAGCGCTGTCGCCTTCTCGCCATCCATCTGCGACCGGAATCCGGAGAACCAGACAAATGTCGTCCTATTTTCTTCAGCTTTCCGAAATCGCCACGCGATAGAGCTTATAATGCCGTCCGCTGTCGCAACGGGGAGCAATTGCAGTTTTTGGCTGTTCATCTTATGCTTCTCCCATGAGACCGAGCAAAACAGTGAGGTCCGTTCGCCCTTCGTCCGCGACCTTCGCCACATAATGTGAAATTTGGGGGCGATGATGCTCAAACGAAGCCCTTGGCCAGTCATTCTCCAGGTTGTCCCCGAGCTTTCGACGGGCGGCGCGGAGCGTACCGCCATAGAGATTGCGGAAGCTGTGACGCTTGGCGGCGGCAAGGCGCTCGTGATATCCGAAGGCGGGCGTCTCGAAGACGAGCTTGCGGCCGTCGGCGGGGAACTCATCCGCATGTCCGCCGCAACGAAAAACCCGGCCGTCATCCTCGCCAACTCAATACGAATCGCAAGGATCATCCGCGAGCGGGGTGTCAGCCTCGTCCATGCCCGCAGCCGCGCGCCCGCGTGGAGCGCGTGGATCGCGGCGCGGCGGGCGAAGCGCACCTTCGTCACCACCTATCACGGCATCTATAATCAGAAAGGGCGCGTCAAGGCGTTCTATAATGGCGTCATGGGGCGGGGCGACGCCGTGATCTGCAATTCCGAGTACACCGCGCGTATCGTGCGCGAGCGCCATCCGAAGGCCACGAACCGTGTCGGCGTGATCTATCGCGGCCTCGATCTGGAGCGGTTCGACCCGGCCAGGGTATCGGCCGAGCGCGTCCGCGCGCTTCGCGATGCCTGGGGCGTGCCGGCGGGCAAACGAATCGTGCTGATGCCCGCGCGCCTGACCCGGTGGAAGGGGCAGCGCATTCTCGTCGAGGCCGCCGCACTGCTCGGCGCCCGGGATGGAGACCTCGTTTTCGTGCTCGTCGGCGACGATCAGGGCCGCACCCCATACCGCGCGGAACTCGCGGCGCTCGTCGAGGCGCACGGCCTCGCGGACCGCGTGATCATCGCCGGACATTGCGACGACATGCCCGCGGCTTTCAAGGCATCATGGCTGACGGTCGTTCCGTCGATCGAGGCGGAGGCATTCGGGCGCGTTTCGATCGAATCGCAGGCGATGGGCTGCCCCGTCATCGCGTCGAACATCGGCGCGCTTCCGGAGACGATCGCGCCGGAACCCGGCATTCTCGCCAGCGCGGGGGCGGGCGCGATCTCCGAGACGGTGCCGGCAGCCGGTCAAAGACCGTGGCTTTTCGAACCCGGCAATCCCCAAGCCTTGTGCGATTCGCTTTCCACAGCGCTTGCGCTCGACGCCACTACGCTCGACGCATTTCGCCAGCACGCCATGGACCGCGCACGCTCGTCTTTTTCGAAGCGGGCCCTTCAGCATCAGACGCTTGCTGTTTACGATCGCCTCATTGGAACGCAACTTGCGGTGAATTTTGCGAATGCCGGTTCACGTTGAAACCGCCCTTGAACGGTCGCAAAATGCCGCGCAAAATACTTCTGCATCAATATGGCGCTTGACTTGTGTAGGGGGTTTTTTATCCTCATTTTATAGGCGCGTGCTCGGTTCGGGCACGGCCGAATTGCCGCTTTCATAAACAACGACAGGAGAGTCCGATACGCCGTCCCATGAGAGGCGCCCCCGTTAAAGAAGGGCCGCGCATTAACGAAGGCATCATTGCTCGCGACGTCCAGTTGATCGACGAAGCCGGTGAGAATCACGGAACAATTTCGAAGCGCGACGCGCTTGCGAAAGCACAGGAAGCCGGTCTCGATCTCGTCGAGATCGCAGTGAACGGGGAAATCCCCGTCACCAAGATCATGGATTTCGGCAAGTACAAGTTTCAGGCGCAGAAGAAAGCCGCCGAGGCGCGCAAGAAGCAGAAAACTGTCGAGGTCAAGGAAATAAAGCTTCGCCCGAACATCGACACGAACGACTACAACGTGAAGATGAGGTCGATCAAGAAGTTCTTCGAGGAAGGCGACAAGGTCAAAGTGACGCTTCGTTTCCGAGGCCGCGAGATGGCGCACCAGGACATCGGAATGCAACTTCTGCAGCAGGTTAAAGAGGAAACGACGGCCATAGCCAAGGTCGAACTGGAGCCGCGGCTCGAAGGCCGTCAGATGATCATGGTGCTCGCCCCGCGATAACATTCGAAACGGCACGGCTGAAAATGCGCCGGAAAATCGCGGATGTCCCCGGACTTTCAGTCCGGTCGATCATATGCGCGAACGCGTGCATGCTCTCCCAGTGTTGAAATAGTTTTTTACCTGTTGCCCAATATTCGCCTGATCCTATATTATGATGGCGGGTGAGCGGCGGCTGAATCCAGAACGGTGCAACACAAAAATACTGCAATGACAATCAAAGTAACCGGCAAAAATATCGATCTCGGAGAAAGTCTCCGCGAATACGCTCTCAATCGGGTCGAGTCCGCGCTTGATAAATATTCGGGCCGCTCGGTTTCAGGGCAGATCAGCGTCGAGAAAAACACCGACGGATTCTTTTCCCACTGCGCGATTCATCTCGAAAGCGGTCTTGACCTTCAGTCGACCGGTACCGGCGTGGATGGTTACGCCAGTGTGGATTCCGCCATGGAGCGCCTGGAAAAACGGTTGCGCCGTTACAAGCGCCGGATTAATGACCATGGCCAGGGCGATGCGGTCGCGCACCAGTTCGAAAGCGCGGGGGTCGACTACATCATTGATGTGGAGCGCGAGGCGGCCGATGCAGACGATACGCATGACGGTGAAGGGGCGCCTGCGGTGATCGCGGAAAGCCCGGTGCAGGTCAAGGCGATCTCCGTCAGCGACGCGGTGATGCAACTGGATCTCGCCGAAAGATCATTCCTTGTGTTTCGCAACGCTGCGCATGGCGGAATCAACGTCGTGTACCGGCGCGCCGACGGCAATATCGGATGGATCGACACTGGCGGCGTCACAAGCGCGAAATCGTAATGGTGCTTGATGCGGGCAGCATATGGAGGATTACGCGTGGGCCACGATATGGATCTGAGCGACCTGATAACGCCGTACGGCGTTATCCCGTCCCTTAAGGCAGCGAACAAGAAGCAGGCGCTCAAAACTCTGTCCGAACGCGCCGCCGATCTGACGGGGCTTAACAGCGTCGAGATTTTCAATATCCTGATCCAGCGCGAGCGGCTCGGTTCGACCGGCGTCGGCTCGGGCATCGCGATCCCGCATGGAAAGCTTACCAACATCAAGGCGAGCGTCGGCGTCTTCGCCCGCCTCGATGAGCCCCTCGACTTCGATTCGATCGACGAGGAACCTGTCGACATAATCATGCTGCTGCTCGCGCCGGAAAGTGCCGGAGCGGATCATCTGAAGGCGCTGGCGCGCGTTTCACGCCTTTTGCGCGACCAGAAATCGGTGGATAAGCTGCGCGCCTGCCGCGACCGTGCCGCGATTTACGCGGTGCTGACGGAGAAGGCTGCGTCGCACGCCGCGTAACCCGCGCCGCGAAGGCGGGGGTTCGTGCGTTGAAAGCGAAAGCTGGCTGCTTCGGGAGCCGGGCGGTGCCTCTTCGCAACAATGGGCACCGACGTCCGCGGATGCCGGCCGTTCGTTCCTTTCTTGCGCCCCTCTCTCGACTTGAAGGCGGAAACGCCTCGCGGCTTTCATCATATCGCCGACAGTTGCGCCGGGCCTTTCGGGGCCAATTTTTTTCCGTCGCCGCCCCTTGGCTACAGCATCGTGCCGCAAATCAGACGCGGCACGACGCTTTAGGTTTCTGTTTTCGACCAGCTTTCTGCGTCAAATCGAGTTCGATTAAACGCAGGCTGATCTAATTCACCGCCGCGCCTTCTCATACACCGCGATCATCGGCCCAAGCCCGAACAACACATTGCCGCTGCGTGCGCCGGGCACGAACAGCGCGGGCGCGGTTCCTCCGTCCAGAAACAATGCGCTTCTGCATTTCAGGCCGTCGCGGAATAACCGCATGAAGGTGTCGAACGGCACGCCGCCGTCCGAGATCGCGAAAACGACCGTCCTGTTCCTGCGAACGCAGACGCCGTTGCGCGGTTTCGCCGAAGCCTTCGCCTTTGCGATGCGCGGATGCAGCTTGCCGTCGATCACCAGCATCGGCCCGGATTGCGTCGCGAAACTCGCTTTCGGTTTCTTCCTGAGGAAGGCGCCGGTCTCCATCACTCCAGCTTCAGCCTCGCCGATGTAGAAGACGCCGTTCGGCTTCAGGTGAAAATTGCCGGGGCCGGGCCGCGTGTTCGCGCGCACGAGTTCGCGCCCGTTCTCGATATACAGGCCCACCGGCTTGTAATTCGGGTGGAACATGCCGCCATTCAGCGCAAAGGCGAGCCGCCCGCCGTGCTCGTCCGTCCTGGGCACGGCGCTCAGATAGGTGTAGGGACCGCCGTCCGGCTTCTGCCAGAACAGCCTGATCGCGAAGCGGTCGAGCGCGGCCTCGCACAGCGTATAGCCCCTGCCCTCGAAAGCGTGGGGCTTGCATGGTTGCGCCGCTGCTTCACAAGGGGCACAGAACGCCGCCATCGCGAGGAAAGCAGTGGCGCGGGTCAAGATCTTTATCACTCTGGTCACCAGAAAGCGAAATTTGATTCGATGCGGAAAGGTCACGACCCCGGGTCGTTGCTTGAGGCGGGCTGATTACGGCTTGCCCAACCACGATTTCGGCTTTGGGCATCTCGTGCGGCGCGACGGGATGCGCTTTCGGCAGGCAGAGGCGGGACTATGCCGGACTATGGGAACAGCCAGGCGCAGGGTCAAGTCCGTGCTCGCGCGCGCAAGCTTCGGATTGCGAGACGGCACGGCTTGGGCGCATCATCGTTTCGTAACCGCTCGAATGCGAAATTCAGCGACTCCCTGAGGTATGCCGCCGTGTCGTTCAGTATCCGGACCAGAGCCGCCAAACTCGCGTTCGCCAGGCAGCGCAAGCGGCACACGCCGTTGCACGTGCTCGTGTGCGTATGGAAATCGATCGCGGCGGACAACATCAGCCTGCTCGCGGCGGGCGTGGCGTTTTACGCGCTGCTCGCCATCTTCCCCGGTCTCGTGTTCTTTGTCGCGGTTTTCGGCCTGCTTGCCGAGACGGGACAACTCCAGAATTTTCTTCTCACCCTGAAGGACGTGCTGCCTGCTGAGGCGTGGGAGGCGGTCAACGCTCAGGTTGGCCTGCTCGTTCGACAGAACACGACGTCTCTTTCAGTCGCCACCTTCATTTCGCTCGGCCTTGCCTTCATCAATGCGCGGCTTGGCGCCTATGCGCTCATGAGCGCGCTCAACAACGTCTACCGGCGGCCGGAAACGCGAAGCTTTGCGCACACAAACACGCTTGCAATCCTCTTCACGCTGGGCGCGCTTGCGGTGCTCGCCTTCAACATCGTTGTCGTCGCCGCAGTGCCGGGCATCTTCCGATTTTTCGGCCTGTCGGAATTCACCAACGCAATCCTTCATACCGCCCGATGGCCCGCGCTTGCCATTATCGTGGCATTCAGCCTCGCGGTGGTGTATCGCTATGGACCGGATCGGAAAGACGCGCATTGGCGATGGGTTTCGCTCGGCTCGCTTGCGGCAACAGCGCTCTGGCTTGCGGCATCAACGGGCTTTTCATGGTACGTGTCCGCGTTTAATTCCTTCGACCGGATCTACGGCTCGTTCGGGGCCGTCGTAATTCTGCTCTACTGGCTCTGGCTGACAGCTTTTGCCGCACTCATGGGAGCAGAACTGGACATGCAAATTCAGACCGCGCTAGAAGAACGCCAATGACCCGCCCAGTTTATCCCTTCTCCGCCATCGTTGGACAAGACGAGCTGAAGCTCGCCTTGATCATCTCCGCTATCGATCCGTCGATCGGCGGCGTCCTCGCTTTCGGCGATCGCGGAACCGGCAAGTCGACCACGGTTCGGGCACTTGCCGCGCTGCTTCCCCCGGTTCGCGCCGTGCGCGACTGCCGCTTCAACTGCGATCCCGACGGGTCCAACCTGTGCGAGGAATGCCGCGAGAAGCTGCGCGAAGGCGAGAAGCTCGTCGCGCGGTTCATCCGCGTGCCGGTTGTCGACCTTCCGCTCGGCGCGACGGAAGATCGCGTCGTTGGCGCGCTCGACCTCGAAAAGGCGCTCACGCGCGGCGAGAAGGCCTTCGAGACGGGGCTTCTGGCCCGCGCCAATCGCGGATTTCTCTATATCGACGAAGTGAACCTTCTCGAAGACTTCCTCGTGGACCTGCTGCTTGATGTGGCGGCTTCGGGCGAAAACGTCGTCGAGCGCGAGGGCATGAGCCTTCGCCATCCCGCGCGCTTCGTGCTGATCGGTTCCGGCAACCCGGAAGAGGGCGAGCTTCGCCCGCAGCTTCTCGACCGCTTCGGCCTCTCGGTCGAGGTGCGTACGCCGCAGGATCTGGCATCGCGCATCGAGGTGGTTCGCCGCCGTGATGGCTTCGAGCGCGATCCGCATGGCTTCGCCGCCGCGTGGCGCGGTGAAAACCGCAAGCTTCGCCGCAAGGTCGCCACAGCCCGCGCGCGTGTCAACCTCATCGTCGTGCCCGATTCGATCCTCGAAGATTCCGCAAAGCTCTGCCTCGCGCTCGGCACCGACGGCCTTCGCGGCGAACTCACGCTGATGCGTGCCGCTCGCGCGCTTGCCGCCTACGAGGGCGCCGAAACCGTAACGCAGAAGCACCTCAAATCCATCGCGCCTTCCGCGCTTCGCCATCGCCTGCGCCGCGATCCGCTCGACGAGGCGGGTTCGTCGGTGCGCGTCGACATGGCGCTTGAGAAAGCGTTCAGCGCATGATGAACGGCGGCGGCGAGGCGGAAGAACGCTCGCTGTGGGAAGAAGCCGTCATGGCGGCTTCCCTGTTCGCCGTCGACCCCGTGGGCCTTGGCGGCATCGCCGTGGCCTCGAAATACGGGCCGGTGCGCGACAGCTGGATGGACTTTCTGAGAAGCATCGTGCCCGGTTGGGCGCCGTTCCGGAAGCTGCCGCTCTACGCGGCGGACGAGCGGCTGTTCGGCGGCCTCGACCTCGCGGCGACGCTGGCGCATGGCAAGCCGGTCGCCGAGCGCGGGTTGCTCGCGGAGATGGATCGCGGCTTCCTCGTCATCCCATCGGCAGAGCGCATGGAATCGGGGCTTGCCTCACGGCTCGGCCTCGTGATCGACGCGCACGCGGTTCATGTGGAGCGCGAGGCGGCTTCGATGATGCATCCGGCGCGCTTCGGCGTGATCGCGCTCGACGAAAGCGAAGCCGGCGACGATGAAACGCCGCCCGCCGCGCTTCTGGAGCGCCTTGGCCTTCGCATCGACCTTACCGACGTGACATGGCGCGATGTCTGCCTGTCCGATACGACGCTTGAAGAGATCGAGGCGGCGCAGGCGCGCCTTCCGAATGTCGCGGTGCCTGACAAGATCATCGCGGGCCTCGTGTCCGCAGCCGTATCGTTCGGCATCCAGACGCTGCGCGCGCCCGTGTTCGCCGTCCGCGCCGCCCGCGCCTCCGCTGCGCTCGCAGGCCGCGACGAAGCCAATGAGGAAGACGCAGGACTTGCCGCGATGCTCGTGCTCGCGCCCCGTGCGACGCGCATGCCGGAGCCGATGGAAGATCAGGCGCCGCCCGAGCCGCCTCCGCCGGAGCCGCAGGACGACAAGGAAGAAGACGGCAAGGGCGGCGGCGAGAGCGGCGAGAACGAGACCGCGCCCGACGACGACAAGGCGCTTACCGACATGATCATCGCGGCGGCCGCTGCCGCCATGCCGAAGGAAATGCTGGTGAAGGCCGCCGCGAAGCCGTTTCGCGTGCCGCCATCCGCGCCCATGGGCAAGGCCGGTGCCGAACGCACGAATGCCGCGCGCGGGCGTCCGGCTGGCGTTCGACGCGGCATGCCCAAGCCCGGATCGCCGTTGAGCCTGCTCGAAACGCTGCGCGCCGCCGCACCGTGGCAGAAAATTCGCAAGTCGATGCTTGAGAAGGCGGCCAATACCGGCCGCATCGACAGGATCGAGGTCCGAAGCGACGACTTCCGCATCAAGCGGCTGAAGGCGCGCTCGCAGACCGCGACGATCTTCGCCGTCGATGCCTCCGGCTCCGCCGCGATGCAGCGCCTCGCCGAGACGAAGGGCGCGGTCGAGCTTCTGCTCGCCGAATGCTACATCCGCCGCGATCAGGTCGCGCTCGTCGCCTTTCGCGGCACGCGCGCGGAGATCCTGCTGCCGCCGACGCGGTCGCTGACGCGCGCCAAGAGAAGCCTCGCGGCGCTCGCCGGCGGGGGCGGCACACCGCTCGCCTCGGGCATCGATGCGGCGGGCGCGCTCGCGATCAACATCCGCCGCCGGGGTATCTCGCCCCTCATCGTGGTGTTAACCGACGGGAAAGCCAATATCGCGGCAGACGGCAAGCCGGGCCGCGAACGCGCTCAAAATGACGCGAACACAGCCGGTCGGCGCTTGCGCGCGGAAGGTATCGCCACAATCTTGGTGGATACCTCTCCGAGGCCGCAGGCGCAGGCTGAGAAGCTTGCGCAGGAAATGGCAGCGCGCTACGTGCCGATGCCTTACGCCAACGCGGCCGCGATATCGAAGGCTGCGAAAATGGCTGCTAAGGGATGACAGCGTTGCAATGGGAGCGGGACGGCCTCGACTGGCCGAACCGTGCCACCAGTCGATTTGTGTCCGCCGGCGGGCTGCGCTGGCACGTGCAGGAGATGGGAAGCGGGCCGACCGTGCTTCTGCTCCACGGTACGGGTGCTTCCACGCATTCGTGGCGGCATTTCATGCCCATCCTCGCGAAGCGCTTCCGCGTCGTCGCGCCCGATCTTCCCGGCCATGGCTTCACCGAAGCGCCGCGCACGTCGACGCTGCTCACGCTGCCGCATATGGCGCAGTCGATCGCGACCCTGCTCAACGTGCTTCACGTCAAGCCCGACCTCGCCATCGGCCATTCAGCGGGCGCGGCCATTCTGTGCCAGATGGCACTGGACGGCAAACTCGGCGCGCGGGCGATCATCAGCCTGAACGGCGCGTTCCTTCCGTTCCCCGGCATCGCCTCGCAACTCTTCCCCATGATCGCGCGCGCTCTGTTCCTGAACCCGTTCGTGCCCGGTTACTTCGCCTGGAAGGCGCGCGACCGGATAACGGTACGCAGGCTGATCGAAGGGACGGGCTCTCATATCGATGCGGAGGGGCTCGTCCAGTATGGACTTCTTCTGGGAAACTCGACGCACATCGCGTCTGCGCTCGGCATGATGGCGAACTGGGATCTGCAATCGCTGTCGAGCGACCTGCCCAAACTCAAGACGAAGCTTACCCTTATCGCCTGCACCGAAGACAAGGCCGTTCCGAGCCATGTCGCGTTCAAGGTCTACAACATGATCCCCGGCTCCAAGGTCATCCTTCTGCGCCACATGGGCCATCTCGCCCATGAGGAAAAGCCGCAGGAAACGGCCGATATCGTCCTTGCCGAAGCTGAAAGATACGAGATACTCGCACAGGGCGATCTTGCAGTCGCGTCACAACCCGCCGCCGAATAGCGATGGCGGAGGTGACGAATCACTCTTAAGGGAGAAAAACGCATGGGAGTGGAAGCCGAGCTTCTTCTGGTCCTCGGAATTCTCGCCTTCGCGGTCTACGAACTCATCAAGACGCGGCGGGAATTGCGAAAATCCCGTGCGGATAAGCCGCCGTCGAAAGACGAATAGCGCCGTGAATCGCCCGCGGTGCCGTTATTCCGTCTCATTATGAACCGAATTTGGGGCGTGAGGGCGAACCTCCTTATCGCAAGCGAATGCTCGGTGGGATCGCGTCTTGATCGTAGCGAGAAACTTGTTCCCAAAGCCGGCCAGTTCGACGGGCCCCGCGAACCGACGCAGCCGCTCATCGCCCAGACAGCAGGACACCACATTGCAGGCATCTGACATGCTGACATCGGATATTGTTCGCCGCATATTATCGCCACGCAATGCCTCCCATGCGCTGCTCGCGGCTTGCGTGGCGGTTGTATTGGGACAGGCGGATGCGCGCGCGGCCGCGAGCGAGACCAAGCCCCCGGCCCGTTCGGAGAGCTACGGCGGCAATTCGCTCCTCGGGAGCTATCTCGCTGGGCATGTGGCGCGGTCGGCCCGCGATAGCGACAATGCGGCGCTCTATTACCGCCGCGCGCTGCAAAAAGACCCGTCGAATTCCGATATTCTCGACGACGCGTTTCAGCTCGACCTGGCTTCGGGCCAGTTCGAATCGGCGAAGGCCCTCGCGCTTCGGCTGATCAAGCGTCCGGGCGAGGCCCCCATTGCCTACGATTTCCTTGGCCTCAATGCGTTCAAGCGCAAGAATTACGCAAAAGCCGACGAGTATTTCCGTCTCGCGGCGAAAGGCGCATCGCCCGAAGAGCCGACGATGAAGCTCGCCCGCGCATGGGTCGCGGTTGCTCGGGGACAGGCCGACCGGGCCATCGCGACGCTGTCCGAGCCGAGCAAGGCGGCATGGGCCACCCATTTCGAAACCGTACAGCGTGCCTTCATCGCCGATGTCGCGAAGAAAAGGGCCGCGGCCGCCGCTGCCTACAAGGCCGTCTACGAGAAGAAGCCCGTAAACATGCGCATCGCCGAGGGTTACGCGCGTCACCTCGCCGTATGGGGCGACAGGCAGCAGGCCCTCGCCGTGCTGAAGGAAAGCGGAGCCGAGGAGACGCCGCTCGGCTCGGCGCTGGCGGCGGATCTGAAGGCGGGCAAGAAGCCGAAGCTTATGGTTTCGACCGTGAGCGAAGGGCTTGCCGAAACGTTCCTCGGCATCGGGCAGGTGCTGGCCTCGAACAATGGCGTCGATGCCGCGCAGATCTATCTCCGCCTCGCGTTGTACCTGAACCCCGCGTCGGACATCGCCAAGCTGGAACTCGCCGAAATCTACGGCAATCTCGAACAGTATCGCAAGGCAGTGTCGGTGCTCGATGCGATCCGCGAGACATCGCCCTTTCGGATGAATGCGCAGGTGCGCAAGGCGCTCTACCTCAATGCGTTGCAGAAGACTGACGAAGCCACGGTGCTGCTCACGGCGCTTTCTGAAAAACACCCGAAGGAGGAGTCCGTCCTTCAGACGCTCGCCTCCATCAGCAGCGCCGCCAAGCGCTACGATGCCGCGATTCCCTATTATACGCGTGTGATCGAGATGATCGGCGAGCCGGAAAAGCGGCACTGGACGCTGTTCTATCAACGCGGGATCGCCTATGAGCGCACCAAGCAATGGGCGAAGGCCGAGGCCGATTTCAAGCAGGCGCTCGATCTCGATCCCGAGCAAGGCTCGGTGCTCAATTATCTCGGCTATTCATGGCTGGACCAGAACATCAACATTCCCGAGGCATTCGAGCTTATCAAGAAGGCCGTGCGCCTGAAGCCGAACGACGGCTATATCATCGACAGTCTTGGCTGGGGCTACTTCATCCAGAAGGACTACGAGCAGGCCGTGAAGCATCTCGACAAGGCGGTGGAGCTTCGGCCCGAAGACCCGACGCTGAACGATCATCTCGGCGACGTCTACTGGCGGCTCGGGCGCAAGCTCGAAGCGAAGTTCCAGTGGACGCAGGCCTTGAGCCTCAATCCGGAGCCGGAAGACGTTCCCAAGATCAAGAAGAAGATCGAATCCGGGCTTCCCGACGAAGCAAGCCCTCATGCCGAGTTGCGGACGCAGCCGGAGGCCGTTCCGGCAGCGGTGTCCGAGTCGCAGCCTCTGGCCACGGCAAATCCGTGAGCCGTGGCTGAACGCGGCACGATGCGTCGCGCTCGCCGGAGTCGACAATCGCGGCGAGGCCGCCTAGACATGGACCGTCAGCGCTTCGGCGAGGATCGCATGGAAATGCCATGTCGCCGAGCACAGCCGCTCAGGCACATCGACACCCGCAGAGTAAGCCAAGGTTGCCATGACTCACTCTTCCGAAGCCGACATCATCCAGGCCACCGCCCATGAGGACACCTGGCCCGTGACGATCCGCGAGCGCGCCCGCGCCAAGGTCAACCTCACGCTTCACGTCAAGGGCAAGCGCCCGGACGGCTACCACGAGCTTGAAAGTCTCGTGGTATTCGCGAACGACGTGGCTGATGAGCTGGAATTCAGCCCCGATATCGACGACCGCCTCGAAATCGACGGCGCCTTCGCCCCGCTTCTCGAAGGCGACAACCTCATCATGAAGGCCAAGCGCGCCGTCGCCGAATGGTTCGAAATGGACATTCACGGCCATTTCCGGCTGCGCAAGAATATACCCGTCGCGGCAGGCCTCGGCGGCGGGTCGTCGGATGCAGCCGCGACCATCCGCGCGCTCGTGGCGATCTATGGCGAAAATCGCAAAGCCCATGAGTTCATCGAAGCGAGCAAGCAGATTGGCGCGGACGTGCCCGTGTGTCTTTACGGCCGCGCTGCGTGGATGTGCGGCCTGGGCGAGCGCATCACGCCGGTGCCGCGCCTCGCGCCGCTTCCCGCGATCCTCGTCAACCCGCGCATCAAGCTTTCCACAGCCGATGTGTTCCGCACGCTCGCGGCCAAGCCGCTGGAGCCGGGGGCGGAAAACGCGCCGTTCTCGGTTTCGACGGACTGGACTTCGCCCGAAACCGCCGCCGAGTGTCTCGCCTATGGCCGCAACGACCTCGAAGGCCCGGCGGTCGCGCTTGAGCCGGAGGTCGCGCGGGTGCTCGACACCGTGCGCGCCCTCGATGGCTGCGTGCTCTCGCGCCTGTCCGGCAGCGGGCCGACCTGCTTCGGCGTGTTCGTCTCGGCGGAGAAGGCCAAGGCGGCGGCGAAGGCGCTGGCCGGCGCTCAACCGGGTTGGTGGGTCGCGCCGACGATGCTGGGGTAGTCCGTGGCGTTCGCGCGGGCGCAACGCGCAGTCGCCATGCAAGGGGAGCTGCCGCATTGCGAAGCCGACCGATGAACAGGCGAGGAAACGGCGTCGCCGTGCGCCCCGAGGGCGAGGCCGCCGACGGGATCGGGGCAGGACGCTCGTCGCTTTCGATCCGCTTCGCGGGGCTTGGCGTCATCCTCGATGGCTCCGGCGCGGCCTATCTGCCCGACCATGCCACGCTGATCGTTTCCGACCTGCATTTCGAAAAAGGCTCGGGCGCCGCCGCGCGTGGCCGCCTCGTGCCCGCGCTCGACAGCCACGATACGCTGGCCCGTCTCCGGCTGGCGGTCGAGGCATGGCGCCCACGTTGCGTTGTGTGCCTTGGCGACAGCTTCCACGATGGCGCGGCGGGCACGCGCATGGCGGCTGCGGATCGCGCGGCGCTGGCCTCGCTTTGCGCGCTGGCTGAGGAATGGGTCTGGATCGGCGGCAACCACGATCCGGACGCGCCGGATTTTTGCGAAGGCGCTCGACTGCATGAACTCTGCCTCGACGGCGTCGTCCTGCGCCATCAGCCGGGCAACTGCCAAAAGCCCGGCACGGAGAGGGTCATGCCTGAGATTGTCGGTCATTACCATCCGAAGGCGCGCCTCAAGGCGGGTGGCGCGGGCTTTTCCGGCCCGTGCTTCTGCATCTCCGACGATCTGATGATCCTGCCCGCCTTCGGCACCTATACAGGCGGATTGTCATGCTCCACGCCTGTCTTGCGCGCGCTGCACAGAAGCGAGCCGCGCCTGTTCATGCTGCACGGCGGGAAGGTCTGGCGCGTGGCCTGAAGGCGGGCACGGGCGGTCTGGCGGAACCGGCAACTCGCAGCAGATCAGTCGGTCTCGTGGAAGCCCGCCTCGATCAGGGCTGTGAGAGCTTCGAGCGCTTCTTCGGCCTCCGACCCCTCCGTCTCGATGGAAAGGATCGTACCCGGCCCTGCCCCCAACATCATCAGGCCCATGATCGAGCTGCCGCACACTCTCTGATCGTCCTTCGTCACCGTCACCTCGGCGTCGAACTTCTCAGCGGCCTTTACGAAGGCGGCAGACGCGCGCGCGTGGAGGCCGCGCTTGTTCACGATGGTCACTTCGGCGAGGCACTGATAGATGCCGTCCGCGCCGAGCGTTCGCGGTTCTTGCCGTGCCGAGGTCTTGGGCAGTGTCATGCGAAAGGCCGATTTCCAGCTGCTTATTGCGCGTTGAGCACAAGGCTCGCGACGTGAATATACTTTCGACCGGCTTCCTGCGCCTGTTTGAGCGCCTCCGCAAGCGCTACTTCTTCGCGGATGCGCGCAAGCTTGACGAGCATCGGAAGGTTCACGCCCGCGATAACCTCCACAGAACCGGCTTCCATCACCGAGATCGCGAGGTTGGACGGCGTACCGCCGAACATGTCGGTGAGGATGATGACGCCATCACCGCCCGCGACCTGCCTGGCGGCGGCGAGAATCGCATTCCGGCGTTCTTCCATGTCGTCGTTTGGCGCAATGGAAATGGTCGCGATCTGCTGCTGCGGTCCGACCACGTGTTCAAGCGCGGCGACAAATTCCCTTGCCAGATTGCCGTGCGTTACAATGACAAGGCCAATCATCGATTTTCCGGAGGCTCGCGCGGTCTCTACCAGTCGCTATATTCTGAAGCGCATCGATTGAACGTTCAAGCTCTATATCCATTCCAAACTGGGACAAATGCATTATCCACTAGCACTCTCGAAGCGTCCTTGCAGGGCAAGCGCGAGCTTCATCGGCGCGGATGATTCGAACGGGTCGAGCGCAATCCGGCGTATCGGAACGCCCAGCATATCCTCCCATTCGACCGCATCGGGAAAGCGCGGCAGATCGCAGCGGCTCACAAGGTCGACAAGAAGCGTCAGCCGAGCCTCCGCCGCGATCAAGGACGGCGGGAGATCGGCGATTCCGAGCGAGCGCACCTCCATCTTCCCTTTGATGGTTTCGGGGCAGGTCGCGCGGATGCCCGCGTCTGTACGGCGAAGGCGCGCGCCATCGTCCGCGACGAGCCGAGGCTCTGCGCCGAGCGCATACTTGGGCAGGAACAGGAAACGAAGCGCGAGGTCCGATTTGCCCGCGCCCGAGGGGCCGCGCAACAGCGCCGCCGCTTCGCCCAGCGCAACGCATGTTCCGTGAACGACGAGGCCATCCATGCGCGTCACCCGAGCCGACAGGCGGGCAGGCGGATCACAAAGCGCGCGCCCCAGCTATAGCGTTCCCTGACCCCGCAGGCGAATGCCTCCTCCCGCGTCGGGACGGGCGTCCGCGCCGCCGCGCCGCCCCATGCCGGTCTGTTCGGGTTGAGCGGTTTTGGCGACGTCCGGTTTTCCGCCCATATGCGCCCGCCATGCGCTTTCACGATCTGCTGCGAGATGTTCAGCCCGAGGCCGGAGTTCTGCCCGAAAGACTCGGGACGGTCCGTGTAGAAGCGCTCGAAGATCTTGTCGAGGTTTTCGTCGCGGACGCCGGGGCCCTCGTCCTCGACGCTGATCTCGATCTCGTCCTTTTTCGGCAGCCGCCGCGCGCTGACATAGATCGAGCCTTTCTTCGGCGAGAAGGAAATCGCATTGTCGAGAAGATTCGCGATAACCTGACTCAACCGGCTGTCATTGCCGTTGACGATAAACCGCTGGGTCTCGGCGAAGTCTTCTTCCGTGGCGCATCCCTCGACGTTGAGCATGATGCCGATGCCGCTTTCACGCCGGACCTCGCGTTGAATTTCGCACAGCATTTGCAGAAGCTTGGCCAGATCGACGGGCTTCGCCATTTCGCGCGCGAGTTCCGCGTCGAGCCGCGATGCGTCGGAAATGTCGGTAATGAGGCGGTCGAGGCGGCGCACGTCGTGCTTGATGATCTCGACGAGCTTGTCGCGGTCGTCGTCGTTCTTCACCTTCGGCAGCAGGCTTGCCGCGTTTCTGAGCGAAGTCAGGGGATTTTTCAACTCGTGCGAGACGTCGGCGGCGAAGCTCTCGATCGCATCGAGCCGCGAGTAAAGCGCGTTCGTCATGTCGCGGAAGGCGCGGGACAAGTGGCCTATTTCGTCCGGCCGGTCGCTGAAGTCGGGAATCTGTTCGCGGTTCTTGATGTTGCGGCGAACGCGCTCGGCCGCGACCGCGAGGCGGCGCATCGGCTCCGCGATGGTGCTGGCGAGAAGGAGCGACAGGATCGCCGTGACGACTGCGACGAGCGCAGCCACCTCCACGATCTGAAGCCGGTCGCGGGCGATCATGTCGTCGATGTCGCCGCCCTGCGCCGTCAGGAGAAGCGCGCCGAGCGTGGCGGAATCGCGCTGAATCGGAACGGCGATCGAGATTACGATATCGCCGGCCTCGGTCACGCGAATGAGCGGCGCAAGACTGCCCGCGAGCGCGACCCGAACCTCCTCATAGGATTTCCCGTCGGCTCCGAACTCCTTGTAAATCGGAAGATCGGACGTCCAGAACTGCTCGCGAAGCCACGTCCAGACCTCGCCGAAAAGGTCGGTTTCGCCCTGAGCCGCTCCGCCGTCGGGCGCGCGGCCCGTGGGAGCGCGCGTGTAAAGGCTCAGGCTGTCTGAAATGAGCGTGCCGTAAGGGTCGAAAACGCGCGCCCGCGTTTTGGTGGGGCCCACGAGATCGCGAAGCATCGGCGAGACGACTTCCGGATCGACGCGGAAAGAAAGTTCGGGATCGGAAAGCCCCGAGGACGGCACGGCGAGCCTGTCGTCCGGGCGCGGGACGTCCGCTGCGTCGCCCCCGAACTTGCTCGTCTGCGCAATGGCCGTGGCGATGATCTGCGCCTGCGTCGTGAGGTTCTCGACGCGCGTGCCGATAAACTTAACACGGTACTGGTTCAGGTACAGAATACCGCTCACCAGAACGGCCACGCCGATGATATTGATGACAATGATGCGGCGGGTGATGCTGTTGAAGCGATAGCGGCTGAGGAAATGCCGCCCGGCGCGCAGCACACGCAGACGAAGCGCGCGGCCCGGCCGCCTCACGCTCGCGGCTTCCCACCACCGGGACATATCGAGCACCATGTTCAACCCGGGTCCGGATGACTTGACGCGGCGGGAGTGCGCTTCCCGAGCCGCGTCCTGTCGCCTGAGTAGGCTCTCACCTTTTTCGAGCGGCTGCAACGCCGCCTGCTATTCCTTGAAGCGATAACCCACACCGTACAGCGTTTCGATGACATCGAAATTGTTGTCGGCCACCTTGAACTTCTTCCGGAGGCGCTTGATGTGGCTGTCGATGGTGCGGTCGTCGACATAAACCTGATCGTCGTAGGCGGCATCCATCAGCGCGTCGCGGCTCTTCACCACGCCGGGGCGCGTCGCGAGCGCCTGGAGGATCAGGAACTCGGTCACCGTGAGCGTGACCTGCTTGCCGTCCCAGATACAGGTATGGCGTTCGGGATCGAGCTTCAGCTTGCCGCGCTCGATGATCTTCGACGAGTCGTCCGCCTGCGCCTGAGCTTCGCGCGGCGCGCTGCGGCGCAGGATCGCACGGACGCGCTCGACCACGAGGCGCTGCGAGAACGGCTTGCGGATGAAATCGTCCGCGCCCATCTTGAGACCGAACAGCTCATCGATCTCCTCATCCTTTGAGGTGAGGAAGATCACGGGCATTTCGGTTTTCTGACGCAGGCGGCGCAACAACTCCATTCCGTCCATGCGCGGCATCTTGATATCGAGAATCGCGAGATCCGGCGGATCGTTCGTGATTCCGTCGAATGCGGAGACGCCATCCGTATAGGCAAGGATCTTGTATCCTTCCGCCTCCAGAAGCATCCGCAGCGAGGTCAGGATGTTACGGTCGTCATCGACGAGGGCGATTGTAGGCATCAGCGATCCAAGGTTGCTTTCTGTTAGCCGGTAAAGTTCTGTTGCCGAAATACCTCTATGCAGAAAAAAACATAAAGCGCAACCAACCCACCGGTCCATGATGGCGGAATTGCGGAACAGCAGTCAAATTTCCATTTAACCCTTCGTTAACGTCATTGCCGCTTAGGACTATGGCAAGGAGTCGCAGTCAAGCTTTTTCGGAAGAACCGCCCCGCGTTAGTTTGACCGCTTGCGAAGCGGGCAAATTGAGCAAAGTACAGCTTCAGAAGCGGCGGGCGTGCACCGTTCCGGCTTTCAGGTGTTGATCCTGAACCCGCTGATCGCGTGACGCTCGCTTCAATTCAACCCCGGCCCTGGAGATGAACGTGCCTTCCTCAAATTTCTCTACCTCTTCCAATCAACTGGCGGCGCCAGATCTCCAACGGGCAGTGCTGCATAACGGGTCTGTCGCGGCGCTTTACGAACAGGCGATTCGCCGCGGTGAGGGTCAGGTAACGTCGACGGGTGCCTTTGCAACCGTCACGGGGCTGCATACGGGCCGATCCGCCGCAGACAAGTTCGTCGTCCGCAACGCCGAGACGGAAGGCACCGTCTGGTGGGACAACTCAAAGGCGATATCCACCGAACAGTTCGATCTTCTCCACAAGGATTTTCTGGCACACGCGGCCGAGAAGAACCTTTTCGTGCAGGACCTGTTCGGCGGCGCCTCCGAGGCACACCGCGTTTCTGTCCGCGTTTTCGCCGAACTTGCCTGGCACGCGCTGTTCATCGATCATCTGCTGATCAAGCCGACCCCGGAACAGCTTCGCAGCTTCGCGCCGAAACTGACGATCATCGACCTGCCGAGCTTCAAGGCCGACCCGGCGCGCTACGGCGTCCGCAGCGAAACCGTCATCGCGTGCGACTTTACGCGCGGCCTGATTCTGATCGGCGGAAGCTCCTACGCCGGCGAGATCAAGAAGTCGGTGTTCTCGTACCTCAATTACGTGCTGCCGCCGGAAAACGTGCTGCCGATGCACTGCTCCGTCAGCGAGGGCAAGGCGGGCGACGCGGCGGTGTTCTTCGGTCTGTCGGGCACCGGCAAGACGACGCTTTCCACCGATCCGCTTCGCACCCTCATCGGCGACGACGAGCACGGCTGGTCGAAGGACGGCCTCTACAATTTCGAGGGCGGCTGCTACGCGAAGGTTATCAAGCTTTCCAAGGAAAACGAGCCCGGCATCTATCACGCCGTTTCGCAGTGGGCGGCAGTGCTCGAAAACGTCGTGCTCGACAAGCACTCTCGCGAGCCGAACTACGCAAGCGACGCGCTGACCGAGAACACGCGCGGCGCCTATCCCATCTCCTATGTTCCCGGCGCGAGCCTTGAAGGCATCGCGGCCCAGCCGAAGAACATCCTGATGCTGACGGCGGACGCGTTCGGCGTGCTGCCGCCCATCTCGAAGCTGACGCCCGGCCAGGCCGTCTATCACTTCCTCTCGGGCTACACCGCAAAGGTGGCGGGCACCGAAAAGGGCGTGACGGAGCCGACCGCGACGTTCTCCACGTGCTTCGGCGCGCCGTTCATGTCCCGCCATCCCACCGTGTACGGCGACATGCTGCGCAAACTCATCGCCGAGCACAAGGTGAACTGCTGGCTTGTGAACACGGGCTGGACCGGCGGTAAATACGGCGTCGGCAAACGCATGTCGCTGCCCGCGACGCGCGCGCTCGTGAACCTCGCGCTTTCGGGCGGCTTCGACAACATCGAGTTCGTGCAGGACCCGGTGTTCGGCCTTCTCGTCCCGACCGAAGCGCAGGGTGTCGATTCGCGCATCCTCAATCCGCGCGAGACCTGGGCGGACAAGGCCGAGTACGATGCCACCGCGAAAAAGCTCGTTGCCATGTTCTCCGAGAACTTCAGGAAGTTCCAGCCTCTCGTCGAGGCCGACGTGGCCATGATCACGCACGCGCGCAAGGCGGCCGAGTAAGAGGGAAGTTGGCGCCCCGCGAGTGGCCTTCCGGCTCTCGCGGGGCGCTTTTCGTTTGTGAAGAGGCGCTGCCGCGAATCCTTCATCGCGCCGCATCGGTGCCCATCGCCGCAGGTGTCCGCCACGACGCACCGCCGCCGACCGCTCGCCAGCTTTCGTTACAAAGCGCACCGTTGCTTTCGGCCGAGTTCCCGCCTAAGCGTCTTTCGAGCGGGTGATCACCGCTGATCGAAGGAAGCGCGTCGCATCGATGAGCGAGAGAGCCTTATCGATTGAGGGTGCCGCATACAAAAAAGGACCATGATCGCACGCGACCGACCTTCGCGGCGCGATCTTCGCAAAACGCATGGAAGCGATCCCGTTCAGCGTTCCCCGTGCTCCTGGCGAGACGTCGCGGCTAGCCGCCGTCGATGCGGCTGTCGCGCGCGGACTGCGTGCCCTCGCCTTCCGTCCCTATGCGGCCGCGCTTGCCCTCGCGCTCCTTTGCGCCGTACTCTTCCTGCCGGGGATCGCGTCCCTTCCCGTCACCGACCGCGACGAGGCCCGTTTCGCGCAGGCCACGAAGCAGATGCTGGAGACGGGCGACTTCGTCGACATCCACTTCCAGCAGGAGACGCGCTACAAGAAGCCCGTCGGCATCTACTGGCTGCAATCGGCGGCGGTGACGGCGGCTGAAAGCGCAGGCGCGACGCTCACCGACATATGGGCCTACCGCATTCCGTCGTTTCTGGGCGCGCTCGGCGCTGTGCTGCTGACATTCTGGGCGGCGCGCGGCATCTTCGGGCGAGAAACGGCGCTCGTGGCCGCGGCGCTGTTCGCAACCTGCCTCACGATGTCGTTCGAGGCGCGCATCGCAAAGTCCGATGCGGCGCTCATAGCCGCCATCATGCTCGCGCAAGGCGCGCTGTTTCGGCTCTACATGGCGCGCAACCCCGCCCGCACACGCGGGCTCGCTGCGCTGTTCTGGATCGGGCTTGGCGTCGGCATCCTTATCAAGGGACCGGTCGCGCCGGCCCTCTCGGTCATCACCGCCGCCGTCGTGCTTGTTTTCGACCGCCGCCGCGCGTGGGTCGGAAACCTGCACTGGAAATGGGGCGTTCCGCTCCTTCTCTTGCTGACGCTTCCGTGGTTCGTCGCCATCGGCGTGTCGTCCGGCGGCGCGTTCTTCAAGTCGTCGCTCGGGCAGGACTTCGCGGCCAAGCTCGCAAGCGGTCAGGAAAAGCATTGGGGCCCGCCCGGCTTCTACTTCCTCGCCTTCTGGTGGACGTTCTGGCCCGCCGTGCTGTTCGTGACCGGCGGCGCGATTGCGTGGCTTTGGCGGCGCAGGCGCGTTTCGCGGCGCGTGCTGTTCCTTTTGGCCTGGATCGTGCCGTGGTGGCTCATCATTGAGGCGATCCCGACGAAGCTGCCGCATTACGCGCTGCCGCTTTATCCGGCCATCGCCATGGCCGCCGCGTTCGCCCTCCGCGAGGCGGCGCAGAAGGTATCGCGCGCGCGACTGAGCGCCGTTCTGTGGGCGACACTCGCCACAGCGCAGATCGTGCTGCTTCTCGGGCTGTCATGGATTGCCGAGGCGCCGGGTCTTCCGCTGCTCGCCGCCCTTCTCGTCGCGCTTGCGGCGGTATCGGCTTTCACGGCGGCGTCGGCGTGGGGCAGCTATTCGCGCGCGGCGTTGGCCGGCGCGGTCGTCTCCGCCGCGTTATTTTACACCACAGCCTTTCGCGTCGCGCTACCGGGCCTCGAACCGATCTGGATCACAAGGAACGCGGCAGCAGCAGCCGAACAGTTGCGCGGATGCGGCGATGCGCCGATTGCATTCGCAGGCATAAGCGAACCGAGCCTCGTCTTCATGAACGGCACGAGCACGGTCCTTGGTGGCGTTCCCGGTTCCGCCGAGGCGCTTGCGTTGGGCGCCACGCGGCTGGCCTTCGTCAACGGCAAAAGGCGCGACATGTTCGAAAAGGCGTTCGAAGAGAAGGCCGGTGCGGCACCGCGCTTCCTCGGCTGCGTGGACGGTATCAACATCAATGGGCGCGGCCCGACACGCCTCAACATCTTCGCGCGGCCCGAGACGGCGGCGCTTTCCGGCTGCGTGCCGGTTCCCGAAACAGAATGCCGCGACAAACAGGCCGTGCGCTGGCGGCGGCTATTCGATACGAAATTTTGATCTTTCGACCGCTTTTTGTTACCTTCATATTTGGTTAAGATTTACGAAGTTCTTTTCCAGGTAGGTTCCATGAAACCGCTTATTGCAGCCGCATGCCTTTGTTTTTCTGCCGCAGCCTTTGGTCCCACCCCCGCTGCTTCCCTCCCGCTTCAACCTGCTCCCGCTCGAACGGCGCCGCAACCGCTCGTGCAGGTCGGTTGCAGTTACTATTACTATGTCGAGTGCGAACACAGCACATGGCCCAGCCATCATCGCTGGGGCTCGCGTGGCGAATATCCGTATCGCTGGCGCAGCCACTTCCGCTGGGGCTCTTTCGCGGGCGACGACCCGTGGCATAGCCGCGCGCGCAGCCATTATCGCCCCGGCTCGTACCATCGCTACTGGGGTCCGCGCGACGACGATTGGGATTGATCGCGGCTCGTCTCACATGGCGGGCGCTGTCAAACTTCGCTACAATTTTCACGAAACCGCCATTGTTCGAACGCAACCGCGCCCCCCGGCAGGGGCACCTTTCCCCTCCAAGCAGGAGCCGGTGCTGGTTCGCTTTCTCCGAACCCCCCAATGCCCAAGGCCCGCCAGCGCCGGTGCCTGCCTGGTCTTCGCGCCTTTCTCGTAGCGAAAAGCGCCGCAGATGCTTAACTTTCAGGCATCGATTCGGCAGCCTCGCACGGGAGACGGCATGAGCGAAGACACGGACACCGGCATATTCGTCGGCAAAAGCGTTAAGCCCGAATATCTCAATTTCAAATTCGCCAACCGCCACGGCCTCATCACCGGCGCGACCGGCACCGGCAAGACCGTGACGCTGCAAATCCTGGCCGAAGGCTTTTCGCGCGCGGGCGTCCCGGTTTTCGCGGCCGACATCAAGGGCGACCTCTCAGGCATTGCGGCGGCGGGCGAACCGAAGCCGTTCCTCGAAAAGCGCGCGAAGGAAATCGGCCTCGACGACTACACCTTCGAGGCATTCCCCACGATCTTCTGGGACTTGTTCGGCGAGCAAGGGACGCCGATCCGCGCCTCCATCGGCTCGCTCGGGCCGATGCTCCTGTCGCGGCTGATGGAACTGAACGAGACGCAGGAAGGCGTGCTGACCATCGCGTTCCGGCTCGCGTCGGACGAAAATCTGCCGCTCAACGATCTCAGCGATTTGCGCTCCGTCGTCGCGCTCGTGTCGGAGCGCGCGCAGGAGCTTTCGCAGCAATACGGCAACGTGTCGAAGACATCCGTCGGTGCGATCCAGCGCCGCCTTCTCGTGCTCGACGAACAGAAGGCCGAGCTGTTTTTCGGCAAGCCTGAACTCGACATCGACGATTTCATGCGAAAAGCGCCGGACGGGCGCGGCGTCATCAGTATCCTCGCCGCCGACAAGCTGATGTCGACCCCCCGGCTGTATTCCACGTTCCTGCTGTGGCTGATGACGGAGCTTTTCGACAAGCTCCCCGAAGTCGGCGACATCAAAAAGCCGAAGCTCGTCTTCTTCTTCGACGAGGCGCATCTTCTCTTCAGCGAAGCACCCAAGGCGCTTATGGAGCGCATCGAGCAGGTCACGCGACTCATTCGGTCGAAGGGCGTCGGCGTCTACTACATCACGCAGAACCCGCTCGACGTGCCGGACCGCGTATCGAGCCAGCTCGGCAACCGCGTGCAGCACGGGCTTCGCGCCTTCAGTCCGCGCGAGCAAAGGGCGGTTCGCGCCGCCGCCGAGACCTTCCGCGCGAACCCGGCCTTCAACGCCGAGAAGGCGATCCTCGAACTCGGCACGGGCGAGGCGCTCGTCTCCTTCCTCGAAGCCAAGGGAGAGCCGTCCATCGTCCAGCGGACGCTCATCCGTCCGCCGTCGTCGCGGCTTGGCCCTCTCACGCCGGAGGAGCGCAAGGCGATCGTCGCGGAAAGCCCCGTTGCAGGGAAATACGACGAGGAAGAGAAGAGCGCCGCGCCCTCGAACGGTGGCAGGGCGCGAAGCGGCGATGGCGCGCGCACGGGCAAGTCGCGCAACGGCGACGATTACGAATGGGCGGGCGAGTTTCGCATCCCCAAGAAACCCGGTTCCCCGGACGAACCGGTGCCGCGCGAGGACGATCCCGAACCCGAACCGCAAACGAAGGGGCGCGGGCGAGGCGGCGGATACAATCGCCAGACCTACGGCGAGGCGTTCGGCAAGTCGCTGTTGCGGTCGCTCGGCTCGGCGGCGGGGCGCATCCTCGAACGCGTGCTGAGGCCGAAATAGCCCACCTTACCGATTTCTCATTTGGGATCGTGACGGCAATCACCAGTTTTCCCGAATGCGTGCTTCGGCGGCTTGACTTTGCCGCAGAAGCGGCTACGTTCATGCTTCGTTCTGTGATACCTTTTTTCGGGTGGCGTGGTGATGGTTACGGGGATCAGACATTTGCAGCGGGCCTGTCTTGCGTTCGGCTTTGCGTGGCTCGCAATGATCGATGGCGCCCACGCGCAGGGCGACCGCAGCGCGCGGCCGGGTGACTTCGATTATTACGTCCTGACCCTCAACTGGTCGCCGACTTATTGCGCGAGCCGCGAGGATGGGGCCAACGATCGCGGCCGCGCACGCAACGGCGATGATGGGTATCGCTTCTCCGACGACCGCCGCAATCGCCGCGATAGCGGTGCCGAGCAACAATGCAACGGCACGCGGCCCTATGCCTTCATACTCCACGGCTTGTGGCCCCAATATGAGCGGCGAGGCTGGCCGGAATCGTGCCGGACGGATTACCGCCCGTGGGTCCCGAACGAGTTGATCGACCGCATGCTCGACATCATGCCGAGCCGTCAGCTCGTCATCCACGAATACAAGAAACACGGCACATGCTCGGGGATGGACCCGCGCGGTTATTTCGCCGCCGCGCGCAAGGCTTACAACAGCATCCGCATTCCGGACGAATTCCAGGATCTCACAAAGCCGCTGCGGGTAGGCCCGGACGAGGTGCGGCGCGCTTTTCTGGACGTAAACCGCAATTTGACGCCGGACATGGTTCAGATCGTCTGTTCGCGGAACAGGTTGCAGGAGGTTCGCATCTGCATGACGAAGGATTTGCAGCCACGCCTTTGTTCCGAAGGCGACCGGAGCCGCAGGCTCTGCAACTATGACACCGTTACCATGCCGCCGATTCGCGGGGGTGGATTCGGTCCGCAGGGCGGCCCGACGCAGCGTGGCGACCGGCTTTAGAGCGGGAATGTTCTCCGGCCGCTTTCTCTTCTCGTCAAACCGGCGTAAGCCGAGACCATGCCGCGCTACAAGATCACGATCGAATATGACGGAACGCCGTTTTCAGGCTGGCAGATGCAGGCGAACGGCCCTTCGCTGCAAGGCGAACTCGCGCGCGCCCTCAAGGCGTTCACCGGCGTGCGCGTCGTGCCGCGCGGGGCGGGGCGGACGGATGCCGGCGTCCATGCGCGCGGGCAGGTCGCGCATTTCGACCTTGAGCGCGCCTGGCCGCCGGCGACGGTTCGCGATGCGTTGAATTTTCATCTCCGGCCCGCTCCCGTGGTCATTCTCGCCTGCGATACGGTGGATGAAACTTTCGATGCGCGCTTTTCAGCCAAGGCGCGGCATTATCTTTATCGGATAGTCACGCGCCGCTCGCCCCTTGCGCTCGACCGTGACCGCGCCTGGCAGGTTCGCGCGTCGCTCGATGCAGATGCCATGCAGGAGGGCGCGCGCCATCTTCTCGGCCATCACGACTTCACGACTTTCCGCGCCGCGCAATGTCAGGCGAACTCGCCTTTGCGCACGCTCGACACGCTCAACGTCTGGCGCGAGGGTGAAAGCGTGTTCATAGCCACGAGCGCGCGATCCTTTCTCCACAATCAGGTGCGCTCAATGGCGGGCAGCCTGAAGCTTGTTGGCGAAGGAAGATGGCGGCCGGAAGGAATGCGCGAGGCGCTTGAGGCGCGCGACCGTACGGCATGCGGGCCAGTGGCGCCCGCCTGCGGTCTGTATTTCATGAGCGTGGATTATTGATGAAATCGGGCCAACCCGTTGCCGGCGACAATGCGATTGGTCCTCATGACCGCTTGCTCAACGTGACGAAGGACAGCGCGCGGTATTAGATCAGCCTGCGTTTAATCGGACTCGATTTGAAGCAGAAAAGCTCATCGACAACCGAAACCCACAGCGTCGTGCCGCGTTTGATTTGCGGCAGGAGGCTGTAACCGGCTCAAACGCGCGCGTAAACGTCTTCCAGCCGCACGATGTCATCTTCGCCCAGGTAGGGGCCGGACTGAACCTCGATCAGCGTGAGCGGAATAAGCCCTGGATTTTCCAGCCGATGCGTCGAGCCGAGCGGCACATAGATCGACTGGTTTTCCGATAGAAGCCTGGTTTCGTCGTCGATGGTGACGCGCGCCGTTCCCTTGACCACGATCCAGTGTTCGGCGCGGTGGTGATGCCGCTGGAGCGAAAGCGCCGCGCCCGGCTCGACGACAATCTGCTTCACCTGATATCGGTCCGAAAGATGCAGCGTCTCGTAGCTGCCCCATGGCCGGTGCACCGTGGTGTGCTGCTCCGCCTCGTTCCGGCGTGTGGCGGCCAACTGCTGCACCACCTCTTTCACGGAGCCGCTTTCTGTGCGCTTCGCGACAAGGGTTGCATCCTTCGTGGATATGACGACGATATCTTCGACGCCCGAGACGGCGACGAGGCCGCTTTCGGCGCGCACATAGCAGCGGCTCGCGTCACGCAGAAGCACGTCGCCGCGCGTCGCGTTTTCGCGCTCGTCCTTCTCCGCCGCATCGTAAAGCGCGTCCCACGTGCCGACGTCGCTCCACCCGGCGTCAAGCGGCACGAGCGCCGCCTTATCGGTCTTTTCCATCACGGCGTAGTCGATGGAATCGGCGGGGCATTCGCGAAAACTGTCGGCGAGGCGGATGAAATTCATCGGGTCGGCCGTCGCGTTCTGCACGGCGTCGAGGCTTGCCTCCGCCATGGCGGGTTCGAAGCGCGCCAGTTCGTCGAGATAGGCTCGCGCGCCGAACAGAAAGATGCCCGAGTTCCAGAAATAGAGGTCTTCCGCGCAGAACCGCTCGGCGGTCGCGCGGTCGGGCTTCTCGACGAAGCGGTCGACCTTGAGCACTGCGCCCGATCCGTCCGCGGCGGCGGCAGTCTTCACATAGCCGTAGCCCGTCTCAGGCTTCGTCGGCTTGATGCCGAAGGTGACGAGAAGGCCGTTTCGCGCCGCAGTGCGGCCAGCCTCCACGGCATCGAGGAATGCGCGCGGGTTCTCGATGTGATGGTCTGACGGCATGATGAGAATGAGCGCGTCGGGGCCGGCCTTTTCGAGCGCGAGATGTGCGGCGACGGCGGCCGCTGGCGCGGTGGAGCGGCCCTCCGGTTCGAGCACGATACCCTGACACGCCAGCTTCGCGTTCCGGAACGCGGCCACCACGCCGAAGCGGTTCTCTTCGTTGGTGATGACGAAAGGCGGCATGAACGCGCCGGAGCCGGGGACCCGTCGCGCGGCGTCGACCAGCAGCGGCTCGGCGCTGACAAGGGCGTGGAATTGCTTCGGATGCTTCGAGCGCGAAAGCGGCCAAAGCCTCGAACCCGAGCCGCCCGCGAGAATGACTGGAATGATCATCCTAAGCCTCGTGCAAAACGTGTGTCATCTGCTTTTTGCGATTTCGAGGCGAAGGTCGTGTCCGAAATATGGCGTGAAGACAATTACTTGGGAAAAAGGAAGGCAATGTGCCTTCAAGCAGGATAATCCCCACGCCCGTCGCGTCAAATCTGCTTTATTCGGTCGGGACGAGCGGCTTGTCTGCCGGGAGCGGTCGCGGCCTGTCGATGCGGTTCCTCGTCGTCGGCTTCGTCGCTCGGGCCCGCGAGCCATCCGAACAGCCTCAGGAACAGCCGGCTGGCGTCGTCCATCACCATGAAGAATGCGGGCACGAAAAGGAGCGACAGCAGTGTCGAGACGAGAAGACCGCCGATTACGGCAATCGCCATCGGCGAGCGGAATTCGCCGCCCGCGCCAAACGCCAGCGCGCTCGGAAACATGCCGCCAGCCATCGCGATGGTCGTCATGACGATGGGCCGCGCGCGTTTTCGCCCGGCGTCGACGATCGCGACACCGCGAGGCACGCCGCGCCGCAATTCCACAATCGCGAAATCCACGAGCATGATCGCGTTCTTCGTCACGATGCCCATCAGCATGAGAAAACCGATGAAGACGGGCAGACTGATCGGCCGATCCGTCAAGAGCAGCGCGAAGATCGCGCCGCCGATGCAGAGAGGAAGCGAAAGCAGGATCGCGACCGGCTGAAGGAAGCTGCCGAAGAGGATCACGAGCACGCTGAACACCATCATGACGCCCGCGCCCATGGCGTAGCCGAAGCTCGCAAACGTCTCCGTCATCACCTCGACGTCGCCGGATTCGCGCAAGACCACGCCGGGTGGCAGGGCCTTCGCGGCGGGAAGCTGGTACACGGCGGCGAGTGCCTCTCCGAGCGCGTCTGTGCCGACGAGGTCCGCGCCGATGGCGACGCGGCGCAGGCGGTCATACCGCTCGATGGACGACGGCCCCTTGCCGAGCTTCACCTCGGCGACGGTGATAAGCGGCACGGTATCGCCGCGCGCGGTCTTCACCTTGAGGTTTTGCAAAAGCTGAAGGTTCGTGCGCGCCTGCTCGTCGAGTTGCACGCGGATGGGAACTTGCCGGTCCGGCGCGTTGAACTTGGCGAGGTTCTGGTCCACGTCGCCGAGCGTGGCGATGCGCACGACCTCGGACAGGGCCTCCGTCGAGACGCCAAGTTCAGCGGCAATCACGGGTCGGGGAACGATGAGGATTTCCGGGCGGTCGAGCGCTGCGCCGTTCACCGCATTCGCGAGCCACGGGACGGAGCGCATTTCGCTCGTGAGCTTCGCCGCCGTCTCGCTCACCTTCTCATTGTCGGTGCCGGTCACTTCGATGGTGAAGCTGCGCTGCCCGTTTTCGGCCATCACCCAGGAGCGGACGTCCGGGATTTCCTTCAACTCCGCGCTAATGATCTGCTCAAGCTCGCGCTGAGTGACGGCGCGCTCGGCGCGGGGCGTGTATTGGACAGTGAGCGTTGCCTTGCGCACCTCGGCGGAACCGCCGGTCGGGCCAAGAATGCGACCGCCGTCGATGAACACAGACACCACTTCAGGTCTGCGCCTGATGATCGCTTCGGCCTTGCTCGCTACGATTTGCGTATCGCCGAGGCGCGAGCCGGGCGGCAGTTCGAGCGCAAAAAGCGATCGGTTCGAGTCCTCCGCCGGAAGGAAGCCGGACGGCAAGAGCGACACGCTCGCGATCGAGGCGGCGAAGACCACGAAGCCCAGCATCAGCGTGCGGTAGTAGTGGCGAACCGTCCAACCGATCAGCCGCGTGTAGGCTCGCATGATGAAACCGTCGCGCGGCTCTTCGTGCGGCTTCGGGCGAAGGAAATAGGCCGCGATCATTGGCGTCAGGAGGCGCGCGACAAAGAGCGAGAACAGAACGGCTGCGGCGACCGTCAGTCCGAACTCGCGGAAATACTGGCCCGCGACGCCGCCCATGAAGCTCACCGGCGCGAACACGGCGACGATGGTCAGCGTGATCGCGATCACCGCGAGGCCGATTTCGTCGGCGGCTTCAAGCGCCGCGCGATAGGGCGATTTTCCCATGCGGATGTGCCGCACGATGTTCTCGATCTCGACGATGGCGTCGTCGACGAGGATGCCGGTGACGAGTGTGATCGCGAGCAGAGACACCATGTTGAGCGAGAAGCCCAGCATCTCCATCGCCCAGAACGTGGGGAATACCGACAGCGGCAGCGCGATGGCGGCGATGATGGTGGCGCGCATGTCGCGCAGGAAGAGGAAGACGACGAGCACCGCGAGCGCCGCGCCTTCGAGCAGCGTATGCATCGCGGATTCGTAATTGCCGATCGTGAAATCGACGGTGGAGTCGATCTTTTCGAACGTCACTTGCGGGTGCGCGGCGGCGAGCGCGGCGAGCGCATCGGCCACGCGCTCCGCGACCACGATGTCGCTTTCGCCCTTCGCGCGCACGATGGTGAAGGCAACGACGTCGCGCCCGTTCAGCGATGCGAAGGTGCGGCGCTCCTCGGTGGCGTCGCTCACCGTGCCGAGTTGATCGAGGCGCACCTTGCGGCCACCCGGCAGTGTGACCGAGGTGGCGGCGAGACGCTCGACCGTGGTGGCGCTCGCAAGCGCGCGGATGGATTGCTCCGCGCCGCCGAGCCAGCCGCGCCCGCCCGCGAGATCGGTGTTCGTCGCGTGAAGCTGCGCATTCACCTCGCCCGCCGAAATGCCGAGCGCGATGAGCCGTGCCGGGTCGAGCGAAACGCGGATTTCGCGCTTGACGCCGCCCACGCGAGACACCTGCGCGACGCCCCGCACGCCCTGCAATTTCCGCGCGGCTGTATCGTCGATGAACCACGACAGCTCTTCGAGCGTCATCGACGGCGCCGACGCGGCATAGGTGACGATGGGCAGGCCCTCGATGTCGAGGCGCTGGGTGATCGGTTCGTTGATGGTGCGCGGCAGTTCCTGGCGCACCTTGGACACGGCGTCCTTGACGTCGTTGACGGCGCGGTCGGTGTCGGTGCCGAGGCGGAACTCGATGGTGGTAACCGACGAGCCGTCGGTGATCGTCGACATCACATGCTTGACGCCCGTCACGCTCGCGACGGTGTCCTCGACGCGCTTCGTGACCTGCGTTTCAAGCTCGACCGGCGCAGCACCGGATTGCGTGATTGTGACGGTGACGATGGGAATGTCGATGTTCGGAAAGCGCGTAACGCCGAGGCTGAAGAACGAAATCAACCCGAGAGTCATCAGCACCAGGAACAGCACGAGCGAGGGGATGGGCTTTCGGATCGCCCACGCGGAGACGTTCGTGCTCATTTCGTGGTTCCCGGCAGCGGCATGGTGGCCGTTTGCGTTTCGGCGAAGTGGGGCGCGATCTCGTCGCCGTCGCGCAACAACGATGCGGCGCGCATGACGACCACCTCGCCCTCGGCAAGCCCTTCGCGGATTTCGATATTGTCGCCAAAAAGAATGCCGGGCTTCACGGCGCGCTCCCGCACCTTGCCGTCGACGACGACGAGCAACGTTGCGCTGTCGTTCTTGTAGAGCACCGCCGTCGCCGGTACGCCCACGGCGTCGCGTTTGCCCGCGCCGATGAGCGCCTGAGCAAAGGTGCCGATGCGCAAGTCCGGCGTGTTGCCCAGCGAGATGCGCACGCGGCCGAGGCGGGTCGTCGGACTCACCTCCTGCGAGACGAGGCGCAGTCGCCCCTCACGCGCGCCGAGGCCCTCGATTTCGATGCGCGCCCGCTGCCCTGCCCTCAGCTTCGCCATATGGAATTCCGGTACTTCCGCGTCGAGTTCAACCTCGCCGTCCCTGATGACACGAAACAGCGGGTCGCCTGCCGACGAGGACACGGCGCCGACCCGCGCGGTGCGGCGACTCACGATGCCCGAGGCGGGGGAGCGGATGTCCGTTCGCGCGAGCTTCACGTCGAGTTCGCGGCGCTGCGCCAGAATCAGAGCCTGCTCGGCGTCGGCAAGTTTCAGCCCTTCGCGCTGCGCCGCGAGGCGCGCCCGCGCCGTGCGGAAGGCCGCATCGCGTTCGTCGAAGGTCGCCTGACTGACAGTGCCCGACTCGCGCAGCGGCTTCACACGGTTGAACGAGTCTTCGGCCTGCTTCAGCGTGGCCTCGCTTTCCACGATCTGATTTTTGACCTGTTCGATGACGGCTTGCGTTTTCGCGAGCGAAGCGGCGTTCTGCGCGATCTGGGCTTCGAGGATGTCGCGGGACAAGCGGGCGAGAACCTGACCTCCGGCGACAGTGTCGCCTTCCTCGGCGAGAAGCTCCGTGAGACGCAGTCCATCGATCTCCGGGCCGACCAGCACCTCGTCGCGAGCGACGAGCGAGCCCGTCACCAGAAGGTTATCCACAAAAGATCGTGTCCGCGCCTCGGCCACGGTTACGACCGGCGGCTTGGCCTTCGGAGGGGTGTCATCCGCCGAAGCGTCGCCCACCGCCGCCAGCGCGAGAAAAGCAATGAGCAGCATCCTCACGAGAGGACTGCGTCCGAAAAAGTCGAGCGCCATGGCGGAAGACATCTTTTTTCCAATGATCGTTGCACGGCTCGAAATGATGGGAGAGCGAGCCGCTCGCGGCCGTCGCCCTCAATTTATCCGCTGCCAGCAAACTTGCGCAGAGCACGCCCGTGCCAATTAACCAGAAAGCTAAAGCTTTTCAAGCTTCAGTTCGAGGCGATGTTATGTCCTCGACCAGCGGCACTCTTCAACTCGATGAGAAGTGGCCGACGTCGAGGATCGCGCCGGTGTTGCGCACTGCGGGTCGAACGAGCATCGCCGCGGGCGTGAGCCCGAGCACCGGGTGATGCCAGCGCGGTGCGATGTCCATGAGCGGGCGGAGCACGAAAGCCCGTTCGTGAGCGCGCGGATGGGGGAGAACAAGCGTCGCGTCCTCGACAGGACGGCCCATCAGCCAGTTGCGAACGAGGCCCTTATAGCTTACGATGTCCAGATCGAGTGGCCTTGGTGCCCATCGGTGATTGGCGCGATCACGCTTGACGGTGAGAAGCCGCCCCGCTTGCGCCTCAATCCGCTTCAAAACTCGTAATAGCGTATTTGCAGGCATTGACGAGTTGACGGACACTGCGGCGTTTAAATAGTCGGGTTGAGCGAGTTCGCTGTGAGCCTTCGTCCGATACAGTCTCGACGTATTTTCGATTTCTACGCCGTGTGAAGCCAGTTCGCGGACCGCCCGTCGGAGAGTTTCCTCGGGCGATCCCCATGGCCCAGGCAGATTGGACCCGAGGGCAATCAAAATGCCGCCCTGAAACAAAATGCCTTGATTTGCACTCATATATTGAGCCATCACTATTTCTTTCGCCTGATTGGGGAACGGTAGCCCCTTAGAAACTACTTAGAATGCAACAAGACATTCGCAGCCAAGGTAACCGCATGAATTTCTACTCGAACGAGCGAATTGCTCTTTTCATAGACGGGGCGAACCTTTATGCCACGGCTAAGGCTTTAGGCTTCGATATAGATTATAAGCGACTTTTGAATTTATTCCGCAACAAAGGCGTGTTGTTGCGCGCGCTTTATTACACCGCTCTTGCAGAAGAACAGGAGTATTCTTCCATTCGTCCCTTGATCGATTGGCTGGATTACAACGGCTACTCGATGGTTACGAAGCCCACGAAAGAATTTACCGATGCGTCCGGGCGCCGGAAGATCAAGGGCAACATGGACATCGAACTCGCTGTCGACGCCATGGAGCTGGCCGAGCATCTCGATCACATCGTCCTGTTCTCGGGCGACGGGGATTTCCGCACGCTTGTCGAAGCGCTTCAGCACAAGGGCAAGCGCGTGAGCGTCGTGTCGACGCTGACGACGCAACCGCCCATGGTCGCGGACGAACTTCGACGGCAGGCGGATCAGTTCATCGACCTCGCGGACCTTCAGAAGGACATCTGCCGCACCCAGCGAGGCGAAAACGGGCGCGAATATCAGGCGCACATTCATGAGCAACGACATCATGAGCGCATGAACGCGGCGGCGATTCGCGACACTCAGGTGGACGCGGACTAGTGGTGCGACGGGCGCGAGGGCGTTCATGTGCGCCCTGCCCCTCAGCCGCCGCTTGCGCCGCGCGATAAAATGGCGAGCGAACCGCAGCCCGATTGCCTCTTTTGCCCGAGGCTTGCCGATTTCCGCCGCGATAACAGAGCCGATCACCCGGATTGGTTCAACGCGCCGGTTCCCTCCTTCGGCTCCGCCGATGCCTCGCTCCTGATCGTCGGTCTCGCGCCCGGTCTCCGCGGCGCGAATCGCACGGGTCGTCCGTTCACGGGCGACTACGCCGGGATGCTGCTTTACGAGACCCTGCTCGACTTCGGCTTCGCTACCGGCACATACGATCAGCGCGCCGACGATGACCTTCTGCTGCGCGATTGCCGCATCACGAATGCCGTTCGATGCGTTCCGCCCGAGAACAAGCCGACACCGGCGGAGGCTGCGGCGTGCCGCGGCTTTCTCGCCGCGACGATTCGGGAGATGCCGCGCCTGCGGGCGATCCTTGCGCTCGGCCGAATTGCTTTCGATGCGACATTGCGGGCGCTGGACCTCAAGGCTTCGCAGTACAAATTCGCCCACGGTTCCGCACTGCATCTTGGCGGCGCGCATAAACTTTTCGGCAGTTATCATTGTTCACGGTATAATACGAACACGGGCCGCTTAACGGCGGAAATGTTCAGGGATATCTTTAAGCAAATCGCGGTCTATCTAGAGAGCACCGCAGAAGAACAGAGCCAAGCCAATGCTGGAAGTCACCACAGACAAGGTTGCGCATGTCATCCTTCGCGCTCGTGAGCTTGACGTAAAGACCGCCGCATGGGACGACGACTCGGATAGCGACGACGCCACAAGCGACACGATCCTCGAAGACCGCCCGGACGATGCGACGCGGCAGGAACTCAGGGAATTTCTCGACAGTCTCAACGAAGACGAACAGGCGAGCCTGATCGCGCTGGCCTGGATCGGTCGCGGCACCTACGCGCCGGGCGAACTCGACGAGGCGATCGCGACGGCGAAAGCGGAACACGGCAACAACCCGGTCGACTACCTGTTCGGTCTGCCGCTTTTACCGGATTACCTCGAAGACGCACTCGACCAGCTCGGCTATTCGGTCGAGGAAGCCGAGGAAGGCATCGTCGGCAGGGCCTGATCTTGCGCCGCCGTCGAAAGCGCCATCGCGAAGCGACAGCCTGCTTTAGCGAGGCCGTCATTTGAATATCGTCAAGCCGCGCCATAAATTTGAAGCTGGAGCAGTCAAGGCGGCGCGTTGCCCCTCGGCTCCCGGATTCTCGCGCCAAGAGGCGCTCCGGTAAGGCGCGGCAATGACGTTATTTTTCACATCGGACACGCATTTCGGTCACGAGAATATCATCCACACCTGCAATCGCCCCTTCGCGAGCGTCGCCGAGATGGACGAAGCAATGATCGCGCGCTGGAATGAGCGCGTCGCGCCTGGCGATACCGTCTATCACCTCGGTGACTTCTGCTTTCGCAATTTCATTGGCGCGGACGTCTATCTGAAGCGGCTCAACGGCACGATCCACCTTGTTCAGGGCAACCACGACACGGACATGCTGAAACACCACGCTTCGCTTTTCGCGAGCGTCAGCCTCATTCGCGAGATCGAGGCGGGCGGCCATCGAATCGTGCTGTGCCATTATCCGATGCGCGAGTGGAACGGGTCGTGGACGGGAAGCTGGCACCTGTTCGGCCATGTGCATGGCCGACTCAATCACGCCCCTCTCGGGTTCAGCCTCGACGTTGCCGCAGACACACACGATTTCACGCCGTGGAGCCTCGACGAGATCGAGGCGGCGCTCAGGGATGTCGAAAATCCGTTCGCGGCCGGTCGCACGGATCGGGTGACGCTGCGCTTGCGCTGACGTCGCGGTGGCGGTCCGTCACCCGGTCGCACCGTTCGCCAGTTCGAACATCACTTCGTTGCGGCGCATGAAAGGCAGCGTCCACGGCGGATCGTAAAACGCAAGCACAGGCTCGCCCTTGATCGCAAGACCATGCGTCTCGGCATAGCGGCGAAGCTCGTCGCTCTTCTCCCGGATCGCGTCTTCCCCCGCGAAACCCGAAAAGCGGATCGCGAGGAAGCGCCGCGGCGGGATCGCTTCCAGCCGCACGCGCGAATCGGTCGGCGCTGGCAGCGTCTCCATCGTCCACGCCTTCGGCATGATGAAGCGGACGGTCCAGCTCTCGCGCCTCTCGCCATCGCGCGTGCCGCCACCCTGCTGCGTGACCGGCGCGGTCATGGCGATCTTCTGCTTCTGCTGCTCAACCGGCGCCGTCATCTCGATCTTCGCCTTCGGCTGGTTGGCGCCGAAGATGTAAGCCGCTATCAGCCGAAAGCCTTCGTTTATGGCTTCCCGACGCTGGCCCTTGACCTCCGCTTCCGCCGCGATCAATGGGCCATAAGCGCGAATCTCAATGTCGCCATCCTGCTTTTCGATGCGAAAGTCCGGCTGCTCGACGCGGCTCATGGCCGGACCGGCAACCACGGCCGCGACCGCCACCGCGCCGAGACCCAACGCCGCCAACAAGATCACTCGATGCATGTCACCCTCGCGTGCCGGCGGCCCTGATTCCACCGCCTCGATTGAGAATCCCGCACACCCCGATGTGTTCCATGGCGCTTCCTGGCGCGTTGCCTCGCACGAGCGCGCGGGCTAACATCGGCGCGCGCCCCTCCCCCTCGCGAGGCTTCATGAAAATCCTGACGCACCGGATCGAACTCTCAACCATCGAGCCGATCGAGTTTATCGACATCACAGACGAGGTCCGCAAATGGGTCGCGGCCATTGGCGCGCGGTCGGGCATCGTCTCGATCACCTCGCTGCACACGACGGCGCGGGTGAACGTGAACGAAAGCGAGCCGCAGCTTCAGCTCGACATGATCACCTTCCTCAAACGGTTCGTGGCGCGTGACGGTAACTACCGTCACAACGACGTGGCCGTCGATGGCCGCGACAACGCGCATTCGCATCTGCTCGGCCTGTTCATGACCGAGACGGAAACGGTGCCGGTTGCCGATGGCGCGCTCGTGTTCGGCCAATGGCAATCGATCTTCTTCGTCGAACTCGACGGCCCGCGCGAAAAGCGCACGATTCACCTGCAATTCATGGGAGATGCGGCGTGACGCCGGACGACATTCAGGGCTTTTACGCGCGTCGCGGCGAGCTTGACGCCGAAGCCTATATCGAACTCGACTTCACCTTCGAATGCGCGGGCGAACCGCGCGAAGCGGCGGCGCATCTGTGCTCCGAGCAATCGACCGCGCAATGGCGGCGCGTCGGCGTGGACGAGGACTTCCGCCCGCGCTTCGCCGCGAAGGTGCTGGACCTCGACGCGACGCCGCGCGCAGGCGGCTTCTCCATCCCGATCGAGCACGCGCCCAAAGGCGACGTTTACGCCTGCCGCGCCACCATCGCGCATCCGCACGGCAATTTCGGCCCGAAGATCCCGAACCTCATCTCCGCCGTGCTGGGCGAGGGCGTGTTCTTCTCGCCCGGCATCCCGCTGATCCGGCTCGAAGACATCCGCTTCCCTGCGAGCTACCTCGCCGCGTTTCAGGGACCGCAATTCGGCATCGCGGGGCTGCGCGAGCAATTGCAGGCGTTCGGGCGGCCGATCTTCTTCGGCGTCATCAAGCCGAATATCGGGTTGCCGCCGGAGCCGTTCGCGGAACTGGCCTATCAGGCTTGGCTCGGCGGCCTCGACATCGCGAAGGACGACGAGATGCTGGCGGATGTCGACTGGTGTCCGCTGGCCGACCGCGCCGCGCTGCTGGGTGCTGCTCGCGAGCGGGCCGAACGCGAGACCGGCGTGCCGAAGATGTACCTCGCCAATATCACCGACGAGGTGGACCGGCTCGTTGAGCTACACGACCTCGCCATTGCGCGCGGCGCGAACACGCTGCTCATCAACGCGCTACCGGTCGGCCTCTCCGGCGTTCGGATGCTCAGGAAGCACGCGCGCGTGCCGCTGATCGCGCATTTCCCGTTCATCGCCGCCTTCGCGCGACTACCTCAATATGGCGTCCATAGCCGGGTGTTTACGCGCCTGCAACGGCTCGCGGGCTTCGACGTGGTCATCATGCCGGGCTTCGGCGCGCGCATGATGATGCCCGAAAGCGAAGTGCTCGATTGCGTGCGCGCGTGTCTCGAACCGATGGGATCGATCAAGCCCGCCCTGCCCGTGCCCGGCGGCAGCGACAGCGCGGCGACGCTCGAAGGCGTGTATCGGAAGCTCGGCACCGTGGATTTCGGCTTCGTGCCGGGGCGCGGCGTGTTCGGCCACCCGATGGGGCCGCGCGGCGGGGCGGCGAGCCTGCGTCACGCGTGGGATGCAATCGCTGCGGGCGTGCCCGTGGCAGATGCGGCGGCGGAGCATGCGGAGTTGATGGCGGCGCTTGTGGCGTTTGGGAAGAAGTAAGCGCAACATCGGCGTCGAAACAGCCCGGCCGCGAACGACGGCGGGCAACATGCGCGATGCGAATCGCGAACTCGACACTTCATTTTCGCAACCCAAAGCCGCCGTTGCACAATTGCAACGACGGCGATGATCGATTTAAAGTTGCGCAAAAATACTTGCACACAAGAACAAATGGGGTACATTCGGTGTCGTTTGCAAGTCCATGACCGCTATGGAATAAACGAAGGATTACGATTCATGAGCGAAACGCCATTCCGCGTGATCGAAGGGAATTTGGACAGTATGGACAAGCAGAAAGCCCTCGAAGCCGCCTTGAGCCAGATCGAGCGGAATTTCGGCAAAGGGTCCGTCATGCGGCTTGGCAAGAATGACAAGCCCGTCGAGGTGGAGGCGATTTCCACTGGATCTCTTGGCCTCGATATCGCGCTCGGAATAGGCGGGCTGCCGCGTGGTCGCGTCATTGAAATTTTCGGGCCGGAATCGTCCGGCAAGACGACGCTCGCGCTTCACGTGATCGCGGAAGCCCAGAAAAAGGGCGGTGCCTGCGGGTTTGTCGACGCCGAGCACGCGCTCGATCCGGGCTATGCGCGAAAGCTGGGCGTCAATCTCGAAGATCTGATCATCTCGCAGCCGGACGCGGGCGAACAGGCGCTCGAAATCACCGATACGCTGGTTCGCTCCGGCGCAATCGATGTCATCGTGGTTGATTCGGTCGCCGCATTGACGCCAAAGGCGGAGATCGAAGGCGAAATGGGCGATGTGCTGCCCGGCATGCAGGCCCGCCTCATGAGTCAGGCGCTTCGCAAGCTGACCGGATCCATCTCGAAATCGAATTGCATCGTCATCTTCATCAATCAGATACGCATGAAGATCGGCGTCATGTTCGGAAACCCCGAAACCACGACGGGCGGCAACGCGCTGAAATTCTACTCCTCTGTACGCCTCGACATCCGGCGCATCGGACAGATCAAGGAGCGCGACGAGGTTGTCGGCAACCAGACCCGCGTCAAGGTGGTCAAGAACAAGGTGGCGCCGCCATTCAAGCAGGTCGAGTTCGACATCATGTATGGCGAAGGCATCTCAAAGACCGGCGAATTGGTCGATTTGGGGGTGAAGGCGAACATCGTGGAGAAGTCGGGCTCCTGGTATTCGCATGACAGCCAACGAATTGGACAGGGACGGGAAAACGCAAAGGCCTTTCTGCGCGGCAATCCCGCGGTCGCCGAAGCGATCGAGCGGGAAATCCGCGCCAATGCCGGATTGATAGCGACAAGAATCCTCGACGGCGCGGATGGCGACGACGACGACAATGGCGACGGCGAGATTCCAGGCGAGGCTGAGGCACCAAGCCGGAGCAGAAAAGGAGCCAGCCGCTAATCTGCATGTGGCAGGATTGCTGTGGGCGTCTTGCTCGATAACGAGAAATTGCGGTATCGCTGTCGAGTGCCGATATGCTTTATCTCCGGGGCGGATTTGGCCACAGGTAAAGCCGCGCTTGTCCATTGGAAACGAATTTGGTTATGAGCACCCTTAACGAGATCCGCGGAACATTCATCGATTTCTTCCGCAATAATGGTCACGAGCACGTCCCGTCGAGCCCCCTCGTGCCTCGGAACGATCCGACGCTGATGTTCACGAACGCGGGCATGGTGCAGTTCAAGAACGTTTTCACCGGTATGGAGACGTTGCCCTACAAACGCGCCGTGACCTCGCAGAAATGCGTGCGGGCGGGCGGAAAACACAACGACCTCGACAATGTCGGCTATACGGCGCGGCATCATACGTTCTTCGAGATGCTCGGCAATTTCTCCTTCGGCGACTACTTCAAGGAGCGCGCCATCGAGTTGGCCTGGACGCTCGTCACCAAGGAATTCGGCCTCGACAAGAAGCGGCTTATCGTCACGGTCTTTTCCGAAGACGATGACGCGCATGCGCTCTGGAAGAAGATCGCCGGGCTGCCCGACGACCGCATCATCCGCATTTCCACCTCGGATAATTTCTGGTCGATGGGAGAGACGGGCCCCTGCGGTCCTTGCTCCGAAATCTTCTTCGATCACGGTCCCAAGGTTCCGGGCGGCCCCCCCGGAAGCGAGGACGCCGATGGCGACCGCTTCATCGAAATCTGGAACCTCGTTTTCATGCAGTACGAGCAGATTTCGAAGGCGGAGCGGCTCGACCTGCCGAGGCCCTCGATCGACACCGGGATGGGCCTGGAACGCGTGGCGGCCGTACTTCAGGGCGTTCACAACAATTACGATACGGATCTCTTTCAGGCGATCATCCGCGCTTCCGTCGATGCGACCGGCGTGCCGGCCGAAGGCGGAGCGCTTCCGAGCCATCGCGTCATCGCCGATCACCTTCGCGCCTCCGCCTTTCTCATCGCGGACGGCGTCCTGCCCTCAAACGAGGGGCGCGGCTATGTTCTCCGCCGCATCATGCGACGCGCGATGCGCCATTCGCATCTGTTGGGCGCGGAAGAACCGTTGCTCCATCGGTTGCTTCCAGTCCTTGTGCGGGAGATGGGACAGGCTTATCCGGAACTCGTGCGCGGTCAGGCGCTGATCGGCGAAACGCTCAAGATCGAGGAGGTCCGCTTCCAGAGGACGCTTGCTCGCGGCCTCAGCCTTCTCGACGATGCTTCAGGCGCTCTTGGCGCGGGCGACACCTTTTCCGGCGACGTCGCATTCAAGCTGTACGACACCTACGGGTTTCCCCTCGATCTGACGCAGGATGCGCTGAAAGCCCGCAGCATCAGTGTCGATATCGAGCAGTTCAACGCCGCGATGGCGCAGCAGAAGGCCGAAGCGCGCAAGGCCTGGGCGGGGTCCGGCGAGGCCGCGACCGACAAGGTCTGGTTCGATGTGCTGGATCAGGCCGGAGCGACGGAGTTCCTCGGCTATGAAACCGAAAGCGCCGAGGGCCAGATCGTCGCGATCGTGAAGGATGGCAAGTCGGTCAAGCAGTTGAAGACCGGCGACGAAGGCATTCTTGTTCTCAACCAGACGCCGTTTTATGGCGAGTCGGGCGGCCAGGTCGGCGACCGGGGTGTGATCATCGCTCCGAAGAACGCCCATTTCGATGTAACCGATACGCAAAAGAAGTTCGGCAAGCTGTTCGCCCATGTCGGGACGGTGAAGAAGGGTCCGCTCAAGGTCGGCGATGCCGTGGAAATGCGGGTCGAGCACGCGCGGCGCACTGCCATTCGCGCGAATCACTCCGCGACGCACCTGCTTCATGAAGCGCTGCGTGAGACTCTCGGCACGCATGTCACCCAGAAAGGCTCGCTTGTCGATCCGGACAAGCTCCGCTTCGACTTTGCCCATCCGAAGCCGCTTTCGAAGGAAGAACTCGCAACCGTCGAAGAACTGGCCAACGCGGTGGTGCTTCGCGACAGTCCGGTAGTGACACGCCTCATGGCGGTGGACGACGCGATCGCCGCCGGTGCGATGGCGCTTTTCGGCGAGAAATACGGCGAGGAAGTGCGCGTCGTGTCGATGGGCGAGGCCAGCCATGACGAGCGTGGAAGCCGCGCGTTCTCGGTCGAGTTGTGCGGGGGAACGCACGTCCGCGCGACAGGCGAGATCGGCCTCGTCAAGGTCGTGCAGGAGAGTGCGGTCGCGGCCGGTGTCCGACGCATCGAGGCGCTGACGGCCAATGCGGCGCGTCTCCATCTCGCGCATCAGGAAGCGGCGCTCCGGCAGGCCGCCGAGCTTCTCCGCGTGGCACCGTCTGAAGTTCCGGTGCGTCTGCAGGCTCTCATCGAAGAGCGCAAGAAACTTGAACGCGAGCTTGCCGAGGCGAAGAAGAAAATCGCGCTCGGCACCGGCAACGGTCAGGCCGGGGCGGAAAATCCGGTTCGCCGGGTTGGCGACGTGACCATGTTCGCGCGCACGGTTAAAGGCATACACCCCAAGGATCTTCGCAGTCTGGTGGACGACGGCAAGCGCCAGATCGGGTCTGGGATCGTCGCCATCGTCGGTGTCACGGAAGATGGCAAGGCGGGGATTGTCATCGGCGTGACCGACGATCTCACCAAGCAATATAGCGCCGTCGATCTCGTCAAGGCAGGAGCGGCGGCTCTTGGCGGTCAGGGCGGAGGAGGGCGGCCGGATATGGCTCAGGCAGGCGGCCCCAACGGGGAAAAAGCGGAGGACGCGTTGAGCGCCATTGCCGAACGCCTTGCGAGCGCGGTTGCGCCGGCATAGAGCGTTGCGGGGCCGTGACTGCCGGGCGTTTTTCCCGGTCGGGCGTGGCTTCGCGCGCGATAGGGATTCACAACCGGACCATGCAAATCGTCCGATTGCGTTATATGAGCGTGTCAAGTAGCGCGCATGCGGGCTGTCAGAATACCCGGCGGGAGATGAGCCGCCATGGAGGACCCACCTTCACGACCGCGCGGGGTTTGGGGCTCGAGAGCACGTTCCGATCTGATTGAATTGCAATCAGAACGGTAAAACGGTCTCTTCTTGACGTTTAGAGACGGATTCACCGATCAGGTTGGGTCAACCTGATCGGATCCGGCTCCAGAAGCTTGTCCCCCGGCGGCCGTCAAACATCGCCGATGTCCGGAATCACGGTGTGCCGCATTCTCGAAGCGGCGAAGTTCTGCAAAGAGGGCCGCGATTGCCATAAGATAGGCTCAAATATGGAACTGGGGCGTGCATTTGCTGTCGTCAGAAGCGATAACCTTCTGATCGTGCCGCCATGCGGCACTCGCGGCAACGCCTGAAACATTCGCCGTCCTTTCAGCTTTTTGTCTTTTCCTTTATGTAAGGCGCCATGACCGAGCCGAAATCGCCCGAGCCGATGACCAATGACCCTTCAAATCCCGCTGTCGAGACGACCGCGCCAGCGGCGGAGGTCGCCAAAGGAGCGCCAAAAACCGTGACGCCGCTTTCGCGCATCCGTAATTTTTCGATCGTGGCGCATATCGATCACGGCAAATCCACGCTCGCAGACCGCCTCATCCAATATTGCGGCGGCATGACCGACCGCGAAATGGCTGGACAGGCGCAAGTTCTCGACAACATGGACATCGAGAAGGAGCGCGGCATCACCATCAAGGCGCAAACGGTGCGGCTCGACTACAAGGCCAATGACGGCGAGATCTATCAGCTCAACCTGATGGATACCCCCGGCCATGTCGACTTCGCTTATGAGGTGAGCCGCAGCCTCGCCGCGTGCGAAGGCTCGCTGCTCGTCGTCGATGCAAGCCAGGGCGTGGAAGCGCAGACGCTCGCGAACGTCTATCAGGCGCTCGACAACAATCACGAAATCGTCCCCGTTCTGAACAAGATCGACCTGCCCGCCGCCGAGCCGGAGCGCGTGAAGCAGCAGATCGAGGACGTCATCGGCCTCGACGCGTCTCATGCCGTGGAGATTTCGGCCAAGACCGGCCTCAACATCGCTGCCGTGCTCGAAGCCATCGTGCATCGCCTGCCGCCTCCGCGCGAGGGCGACGTGAAGGCGCCGCTGAAGGCGATGCTCATCGACAGTTGGTACGACCCCTATCTCGGCGTGGTGGTGCTGGTGCGAATGGTCGACGGCGTGCTGAAGAAGGGCATGCGCATCAAACTGATGGCCACGGACGGCCTTTATCCGGTGGACCGCGTGGGCATCTTCCGCCCGAAGCAGGAAATGGTCGACGCACTGCGCCCCGGCGAAGTCGGTTTTTTCACCGCCGCCATCAAGGAAGTGGCCGACACGCGCGTCGGCGACACAGTCACGGAAGAAAAGCGGCCCACCGCGAAGGCGCTTCCGGGCTTCAAACCGGTGCAGCCCGTGGTGTTCTGCGGCCTCTTCCCGGTCGACGCCTCTCAGTTCGAAGATTTGCGCGACGCCATGGGAAAGCTGCGCCTCAACGACGCAAGCTTTCAATATGAAATGGAGACGAGCGCCGCGCTCGGCTTCGGCTTCCGCTGCGGCTTTCTCGGCCTGCTCCACCTCGAAATCATCCGCGAACGCCTCGAACGCGAATTCAATATCGATCTCATCACCACAGCGCCTTCGGTGATCTATCATCTCTACATGACCGACGGTCAGATGCAGGAGATGCACAACCCGGCCGACATGCCGGACGTCGTGAAGATCGATCACATGGAAGAGCCGTGGATCAAGGCGACGATTCTGGTTCCCGACGACTATCTCGGCGCGGTGCTCAAGCTGTGCGAGGACCGGCGCGGGCGACAGATCGACCTGTCCTATGCGGGCAACCGCGCCATGGTGGTCTATGAACTGCCGCTGAACGAGGTGGTTTTCGATTTCTACGACCGGCTGAAATCCGTCTCGCGCGGCTATGCCAGCTTCGATTACCAGCTCATCGAGTACCGCGAGGGCGACCTCGTGAAAATGTCGATCCTCGTCAACGCGGAGCCGGTGGACGCGCTTTCGATCATCGTCCATCGCGGACGCGCCGAAATGCGCGGGCGCATGATGTGCGAGAAGCTGAAGGAGCTGATCCCCCGCCACCTTTTCCAGATCCCGATCCAGGCGGCCCTCGGCGCGAAGATCATCGCGCGCGAAACGCTGTCGGCGCTTCGGAAGGACGTGACGGCGAAATGCTACGGCGGCGACGTCAGCCGCAAGCGCAAGCTGCTCGACAAGCAGAAAGAGGGCAAGAAGAAGATGCGGCAATTCGGCCGCGTGGAAATCCCGCAAGAGGCGTTCATCGCCGCGCTCAAGATGGATGCGAACTAGCGGCGCGGCGTGTACGCGTTGGGGGGTATTCGTCCAATTTCCGTGCGCAAATAAAGAATTACAGCATCTCCGGCGTGCAGAATAAAAATCGGGCCTCAAAGCCCATCCGGTGGACCGGGGACTTGTCCTGCCGAGAAGACGAACAAAAACAATAGACTCAAGCCTCCTTTCTCTTCTATTCGAAGCGACAGGGTACTTGGGGCGGATGCCGGTTGCAGTGGGGCACTGCGACCGGCGTCGATAAACAAAGAGTCTGGGCATGACGGTCGAGTTGAGTTTGGGCGGCGTCGCGCTTGCGGCGTGGGTGTTTCTGTTGGCCGCTCGCGGGGGGTTCTGGCGGGCGAATGTTCAGGAAGCAAAAGAGCGCGCCATCGCGCCTGCAACCTGGCCATCGGTGACGGCGGTCATCCCGGCTCGGAACGAAGCCGACGTCATCGACCGATGCATCTCGTCGCTCCTGGCGCAGGATTATCCCGCGCGGCTGGACATCGTTCTCGTCGACGATCAGAGCGACGACGGCACATCCAAAGTCGCGCGCAAGGCCGCCGAAGCTAACGGCGCGAGCGACCGCCTCACGATCATCTCGGGTCAACCGCTGCCGCGTGGCTGGACGGGCAAGCTCTGGGCCGTCAATCAGGGCATCGCGGAAGCTTCGTCGCGGCCGCTTCCCTCGCGCTATCTTCTCCTCACCGACGCCGACATCGCCTACGATCAAGGCGTTGTGCGCCGCCTGGTCGCCCGTTCCGAAGGGCGGGGCCTCGTGCTCAATTCGCTGATGGTGAAGCTGCGCTGCGAAAGCTTCGCCGAACGGATGCTGATCCCCGCCTTCGTCTTCTTCTTCCAGATGCTCTATCCGTTCTCGTGGGTGAACCGCCGCGACCACCCGATGGCGGCGGCGGCAGGCGGCTGCATGCTCGCGCGTCGCGACGCCCTCGAAGCGGCGGGCGGCATCCGCGCCATCCGTTCGGCGCTGATCGACGACTGTGCGCTTGGCCGCGCGATGAAGCGCAAGGGGCCGATCTGGCTCGGGCTGACGGACAGCGTTCACAGCCTGCGCCCCTATCCTCGTTTCGAGGACATTCGCAAGATGGTGGCGCGCTCGGCCTACGATCAGCTCAATTATTCGCCGCTGTTGCTCGCGGGCACCGTCATCGGAATGACGTTAACCTATCTTATTCCGCTCTGGCTTGCGATTTTTGGCACAGGGCTTGCGCAAGCCATCGGCGGGATAAGCTTTGTCTTGATGACGGCGGCGTTCTGGCCGATTGTCCGCTTCTACAGGCTTTCGCCGTTATGGTCGGCTGCGCTGCCCGCCATTGCGGTTCTTTACATGACGTACACGGTCGACTCCGCACTGCAACAGTGGCGCGGCAAGGGCGGCCTTTGGAAAGGGCGCGTTCAGGCGCAACGCGCGGAGGCATCATGACGGCGGGTCCGGTCTGGGAAGCAGGCGAGAAGACGCATCGGGACGAGAACTTCCCCGTGGCGTCGCATCTCGTGTCGAAGCGGCACCGAGCGCCGATCATGGCGTTCTACCGCTTCGCGCGTGCCGCCGACGACGTCGCCGACGATCCGACGCTTTCGGAAGACGAGAAGGTTTTCACGCTCGACGCGTTCGAGGCGACGCTCCTTGGCCAGACCGACGCCATCGCGCATGCCGTGCCGCTTCGCGCCGCGCTCGCCGAGCGCGGGCTATCGCCGCAGCATGCGCAGGATTTGCTCGTCGCGTTCCGCCGTGACGCGCGCAAGACCCGCTACACCGACTGGGACGACCTCATCGATTATTGCCGCTATTCCGCCATCCCGGTCGGGCGCTTCGTGCTCGACGTCCACGGCGAGAGCCGCGCGACCTGGCCCGCGAACGACGCGCTGTGCGCCGCGCTTCAAATCAATAACCACCTTCAGGATTGCGGGGCGGATTATCGCCGTCTCGACCGCGTTTACATCCCTCTCGATCTGCTCGAAGGGCGCGGCATCCCCGTCGAGGCGCTCGCCGCCTCCAACGCTTCGCCCGCGCTGCTCGGCGTGATCCACGAGCTTGCCGGAAAAACGGAAGCGCTCCTCGGCTCGGCGCAGCTCTCGCGCGGCATCCGCGATATGCGGCTCAGTCTTGAAGTTGCCGGCATCGAGCGGCTCGCCCGCAAGATTTTGCATTTGCTCAAGGAGCGCGACCCCTTGAGCGAGCGCGTGCATCTGTCGAAAACCGCGTCCGCGTCGAATCTGATCATGGCGGCGGGTCTCGAATTCGGGCGGCGGATTTTCGCGCCGGGCAACGCTCAACCTGCGTTGCGGGGTGGCGAATGACCGCCACCGAAGTTCTGGACGACCTTCAGCATCCCGAGGATGAGGCGTCGAAGCGCGCGCTCGGCAGTTCGTTCTACGCCGCGATGCGCATCATGCCGCCGGGCCAGCGCGAGGCGATGTTCGAGATCTACTCCTTCTGCCGCGCGGTGGACGACATCGCCGACGACATCGAGGGAGACGCGGAGGACCGCCTTCGCAAGCTCGACCTGTGGCGGCGCGACATCGAGGCGGTGTATCGCGGCGAACCCGTGCGCGGGCTTTCCGGCCTCGCCGTCGCCGTGCGCGACTTCGGGCTTGTGCGCGAGGACTTCCGCGCCGTGATCGACGGCATGGAAACCGACGTGCATGGCCCCGTGCAGGCGCCGAGCTTCAACGACCTCGACCTCTACTGCGATCGCGTGGCGAGCGCCGTCGGCCGCCTGTCGGTCAAGGTGTTCCGCATGCCGGACCACTCAGGCCGCGAGCTTTCCGAGCATCTCGGCCGCGCGCTGCAACTCACCAACATCCTGCGCGACCTCGACGACGACGCCGCCATCGACCGGCTCTATCTGCCGCGCGAATTCCTCGTCGACGAAGGCATCGAAAGCGCCGACCCGGCCGCCGTGCTCGCGCACCCCGCGCTGGGCGAGGTGTGCAACCGCATCGTGAAGCTCGCGCACTGGCACTTCGCGGAAGCCGACCGGATCATGAAGGCGCACCCCCGCCGCATCGTGCGCACGCCGCGCGTGATGTCGGAAGCCTACAAGGCCATCCTCGCGGGCCTCATCAAGCGCGGCTTCAAGCCGCCGCGCACTCGCGTCAAGCTTTCGAAACCGCGCATCGCCTACATCGTTCTGCGTCACTGCATCGTCTAGCCATGGATCAGGTCGACTCGACAGAAGCCCGCCGGGAAGGCGGGGCCGCGAACGGTTTGCCCGAAACGCCCACAAGCGGCGGCGCACCGCTTACGCATGTCATCGGCGCGGGGCTCGCGGGCCTGTCCGCAGCCGTTCGCCTCGCCGAGCGGGGCCATCCCGTTGCGGTCTATGAAGCTGGCATCCACGCGGGCGGGCGCTGCCGCTCCTATTACGATGCGACGCTCGATCAAGTGATCGACAACGGCAACCATCTGCTGCTGTCCGGCAACGACTGCGCCTTCCGTTACCTGTCGCTGATCGGCGGCGCGGCGAAGATGCATGTCCCGGCGAAGGCGGAATTTCCGTTCGCGGACCTCGTGACCGGTGAGCGCTGGACTCTTCGCATCAATGACGGGCGCCTTCCGCTGTGGCTGTTCGAAAGCGCGCGCCGCGTGCCGGGCACGAAGCCGCTCGACTATCTCGGCGCGGCGCGTCTGATGTGGGCCGGGGCAGAAAAAACTGTAACTGACATTATCCCGCCCAAAGGCATCCTCTATGAGCGGCTCTGGCTGCCGCTGATGATCGCGGCGCTGAACACCGACCCCTCCGAGGCCTCGGCGAGGCTCGCGGGCACGATCATGCGCGAGACGCTGGCGAAGGGTGGCGCGGCATGTCGTCCGCTGGTGGCGGAGGGACTGTCCGCGGCGTTCATCGATCCGGCCCTCGACTATCTGCGCGCGCGGGGCCAGGGCGTCACCTTCGGGCGGCGATTGAAGCGCCTCGCCTTCGCGGATGGCCGCGTAGCGGGCCTCGACTTCGGCGACGGCGAAATTCCGCTGGCTGAGGGCGAAACCGTCATTCTGGCGGTGCCGCAGTGGATCGCGCCGGCGCTCGTCCCCGGCCTCTCCGCGCCGACCGAAGTCCGCTCGATCCTGAACGCGCATTTCCGCATCGCCCCGCCGCCGGGCTTTCCGCCGCTGCTGGGCGTCGTGCGCGGCACTATCGAATGGATCTTTGCATTCGAGAACAGAGTCTCTATTACCATCAGCGGCGCGGATCGGCTCGTCGATCGCCCGCGCGAAGACCTCGCCGCCGATCTCTGGCGGGAAGTCGTTACAATTACGGGGCTTCCGGCCGAACTGCCCCCGTGGCAGATCGTCAAGGAAAAGCGTGCTACGTTCGCCGCTACGCCCGTTCAGGATGCCATGCGCCCGGATGCGATAACGCAGTGGCGCAATCTTTTCCTCGCGGGCGATTGGACGCAGACCGGCCTCCCCGCGACCATTGAGGGGGCGATCCGCTCCGGCGAGCGCGCCGCCCTGTTGACGATGAGGGTTTAGAGTAATGATGGATGTCACCGGCCGCAACGGCCACGATTTCGCCGAAGGCAATGCCGAACGCTTCCACTTCGACCGCGTCCAGTTCAATCGCACCCACGGCACCATTGCCGACCGCGCCTTCCTCGAAGAGCGCATCAATGCCGCGTCGTCGGCTCTTCTTTCCCGTCAGCGCGAAGACGGTCACTGGTGTTTCGAATTCGAGGCCGATGCCACGATCCCGGCTGAATACGCGCTGCTGGTCCACTATCTCGGCGAAGAGCCCAACCTCGAGCGCGAGGCGAAGATCGCCAACTATCTTCGCCGCATCCAGGGCGAGCACGGCGGCTGGCCGCTGTTCCACAAGGGCGCGTTCGACATGAGCGCCAGCGTGAAGGCTTATTTCGCGCTGAAGATGATGGGCGACGACATCGACGCGCCGCACATGGTCCGCGCCCGCGAGGCGATCCTGTCGCGCGGCGGCGCGGAGGGGGCGAACGTCTTCACGCGCATCCTCCTCGCGCTTTACGGCGTAGTCACGTGGCGCGCCGTGCCCGTGATGCCCGTCGAGGTCATGCACCTGCCGCGCTGGTTCCCGTTCCACATATCGAAAGTGTCGTACTGGGCACGCACGGTGATGGTGCCGCTGTTCGTGCTCGACGCGCTGAAACCGGTTGCGAAGAACCCGCGCGGCGTTTCCATAGACGAGTTGTTTAATAAGGATCCGAAAAAGGTCGGGCCGCGCCCGCGCGCCGAGGGGCAGAGCCGCTCATGGTATGCGTTTTTCTCGGGCGTCGACGCCTGCCTGCACATGGTCCATCCGATGTTGCCGAAGCAGTCGCGCAACAGCGCCATCGACAAGGCCGTTGCCTTCGTCAAGGAGCGGCTCAACGGCGAGGACGGGCTCGGCGCGATCTTCCCGGCCATGGCAAACAGCGTGATGATGTTCGAGGCGCTCGGCGTGCCGGAAAGCGATCCGGATCGCGCCATCGCCCGCCATTCCATCGAGAAGCTGCTGTTGGAGACGGAAACCGAAGTCTACTGCCAGCCCTGCGTCTCGCCGGTCTGGGACACGGGTCTTGCCTCGCATGCCCTGCTTGAGACGGGCGGCGGAACCGAACGCGAGGCCGCGCTGCGCGGGCTTGAATGGCTGAAGCCGCTTCAGGTACTGGATTTGAAGGGCGACTGGGCAATCGAGAAGCCCGATGTGCGCCCCGGCGGTTGGGCCTTCCAGTATGCCAACCCGCATTACCCCGACGTGGACGATACGGCGGTGGTGGCGATGGCGCTCGACCGGGCGACAAACCTGCCCCGCAACCGTGCCGACTTCAAACAATCGATCGGGCGGGCGAAGGAGTGGGTCTCCGGCCTTCAGAGCAAGAACGGCGGATGGGGCGCGTTCGACGCCGACAACACCTGCTATTACCTGAACAACATCCCGTTCTCGGATCACGGCGCACTGCTCGACCCGCCGACGGTGGACGTCAGCGCGCGCTGTGTGTCCATGCTGGCGCAACTCGGCGAGAAGCCGGAGACCAACGCGGTCATGAAGCGCGGCATCGATTATCTTCTGGCCGAACAGGAGAAGGACGGCTCGTGGTTCGGCCGCTGGGGCACCAACTACATCTATGGCACATGGTCGGCCCTGTGCGCGCTGAACGCGGCGGGCGTTACGCACGATTCCGCAGCGATGCGCCGGGCGGTGGGGTGGCTCGTGTCGATCCAGAACGAGGATGGCGGATGGGGCGAGGACGGCTCCAGCTACCGGCTCGACTACAAGGGCTATGAGAAGTCGCCCAGCACGGCATCGCAGACTTCGTGGGCGCTGCTCGGCCTGATGGCGGCGGGCGAGGTGGATAATCCGGCCGTGAAGCGCGGCATCGCGTGGATCGTCGCGAACCAGAACGAGGCAGGCACCTGGCAGGAAGATCGGCACAACGCGCCCGGCTTCCCGCGCGTGTTCTATCTCATCTATCACGGCTACTCGAAATACTTCCCGCTGTGGGCGCTGGCCCGCTATCGCAACCTCACGAGCGGCAATCGCGCACCCGTGATGCACGGGATGTAAGGCAGGCGGGGAGCCCCGCAGCCGCGCGCCGTTCTGCGTCCCGTGACAGGTGCCCGTTCTGCGGGCGCGCTCTTGGCGGGCGGCGCCTGGATCAGCCCGCGCTGAATCGAACTCGATGTGACGCAGCGAAACCTATCGCCGGAGACTTCGAGCGTCGTGCCGCGTCCGATATGCGGCCGACGCTGTCACGCAATCGCAAGATTCCGCGCGGGATTTAACCTCGTCTTCAGAGGTCGTTGCACTCGCGCGCATGCTCGGCTAGCTTTGCTTCGTCCAACGTCGGTTCGTCGAAGGCCGATCCAATTCGCCGGGTTTGAACGTCACTCCAGAAGCTACCGACTCCGGCGCGGCAACTGCGCGCATCCTTTGGAGGCACTCTCCATGAAAATGCTGGCCGACCGCCCCGTCATCGTGGCCACGGGCATGGACTTTGAGGCGCGCCTCGCCGAGAAGCACGGCGGCGCTCGTGCCGTTTACGGGCAGAACCGGACCAGATTGCAGGACGATCTGCACGCGCATGCACGGGCCGGCGCGCGCGGCATTCTGAGCTTCGGTACGGCTGGCGGCCTGCTGCCCGCACTGAAACCCGGCGACATCGTCGTCGCGACTGCCGTGCTGACGGCGGATGGCGCTTTCGACACGGACGCGCGCTGGACGCAATCGCTCCTGACCGCCCTGCCCCATGCTTACGCGATGCCGGTTTACGGGTCGGAAACGCCCATCGTGTCGGCGCTTGCAAAGGAAGCGCTCGCATCGAACACCGGGGCAGCGGCGGTGGACATGGAATCGCAGGTTGCCGCCGCGGTCGCTGCCGAGTATGCGTTGCCCTTCGCTGTCCTCCGCGTTGTGATCGATCCCGTGGAGCGCGCGCTTCCGCCAAGCGCGATCGCGGGCGTCCGCGAGGACGGCACGACCGACGCCGTCGCGGTGCTGCGCTCGCTCTTGCGCCGCCCCGGCGATATTCCGGGTATCATCCGCCTCGCGGGCGACAGCGGGAAGGCAAAGCAGGCGCTGGCGGATTGCCGGAAGACGCTGGGGCCGCTGTTCGGCCTGTTGGATCCGGTGGACGTGCCGCTTCACACCGAGTGATGCAGCCACGTCTGCGCGAAGAACACCGACGCGCTACGTGTGAGGTCGAATCGGCCGCTGCGCCAGACGATGGCGACTGAAAAAGATTACGCCAGGAAAGCGGCTCGCCGTGGAGCCCGATAGTGGGTTGCGCATGCCCTTAGCGTTGGATCGCGCACGCCCTGAGCTTGCGCCGAGCCGCGCCGCCCGATAAACGCGGAATGCCTCGCGGCAAACCGCGAGGCATTAGCCTTATTCCGCCGCCGAAAGACGCTGCGGCTTCTCGTCCTCGTCCGCGATGCGCTTCAATTCCTGCTCGACGTGGAGCGAATGCACATAGGCGGCGGGTCGCTGGTCCGCCAGCGAGATTTCCGGCGCAAACGGCCCTTCCGTGCGAATGCCGGTCCACAGGAGCTTCAGCATGCGCAGCGGGTTCGCGATGCTGGCATGCGCCGCCGCCGGTTCATAACCGCAATGCGCCATGCAGTTCGCGCATTTCTCGTAGCGGCCCGTGCCATAGAGATCCCAGTTCGTGGTTTCCATCAGCTCGGTATAGGTGCGGACGTAGCCTTCGCCGATGAGATAGCATGGCTTCTGCCACCCGAAGATGTTGCGCGTCGGCATGCCCCAGGGCGAGCAGTGGAATTCCTGATTGCCCGCGAGGAAGTCGAGGAACAGCGGCGAATGCGTGAACGTCCAGCGCTTGCCCTTACCGAGTGCGAAGACCTTGCGGAACAGTTCCTTGGTCTTGCGGCGGTTCAGGAAGTGATCCTGATCCGGCGCACGCTCATAGGCGTAGCCCGGAGATATGGAAACACCGACGCCGAGTTCCTTGCAGAAGTCGAGGAAGCGCGCGAGTTCCTTCGGATCGTAGCCGTCGAACACCGTGGAGTTGATGTTGACCTCGAAGCCCTTCGCCTTCGCCACGCGAATGGCGTTGAACGCGCGGTCGAACACGCCCTTCTGGCACACCGATGCGTCGTGATGATCTCGTAGGCCATCGAGGTGCACCGAGAAGAACAAATAAGGCGATGGCTCGAACAGATGCAGCTTCTTCTCAAGAAGCATCGCGTTCGTGCAGAGCGAGACGAAACGCTTCTGCGCGATGAGTCCCTTTACGATCTGATCGATCTCGCGATGGATGAGCGGCTCGCCGCCGGGGATCGCCACCATCGGCGCGCCGCATTCTTCCGCCGCGTCGAGGCATTCCTTCACCGAAAGCCGACGGTTGAGGATCTGATCGGGATAATCGATCTTTCCGCAGCCCGCGCAGGCGAGGTTGCAGCGAAAGAGGGGCTCCAGCATCAGCACGAGCGGATAGTGTTTCCTGCCCCTGAGCGTCTGCTTGAGAAGATAAAACCCAATCCGTCTTTCCTTGAAAAACGGCAACACCATTACGCTGCTCCTACTGATCGTCGCGCGAATGCGCGCCTCGGCATATCGTCATGATCGAGAAGAGGCAATTAGCCTCGATCACCACGATCTCAAAGGGCGTGTAGCTGGACGGGGAGACGGAACTCCACGTTTTCTTCAACGCCTGGTAAATTTGTCACGTCGACCGGACCAAGCTTGCGCAAGGCTTCGATCACATTCTGAACCATTGCCTCGGGTGCGGAGGCCCCGGCCGTAAGGCCGACGATCTGCGCCCCGCGTATCCAATCGGGATTCAATTCGCTCCCGTCAGCCAGAAGATAGCTCGGCACGCCCGCTTCCTCGCCGATCTCGCGCAGACGATTCGAATTCGAACTGTTATTCGCGCCGACAACGAGAATGACATCGGCGATCTTCGACAATTCGCGCACAGCCGTCTGACGGTTCTGCGTTGCATAGCAGATGTCGTTCGTGCCGGGACCGATCACATCGGTGAAACGCCTCTTGATGGCATTGATGATGCCCCGCGTATCGTCGATGCTGAGCGTCGTCTGGGTGATATAGGCCACCGGCGTATCCGGCGAGATTGGCAGCAGCGCGACATCGTCTTCCGTCTGGACCAGATGGACAGCGCCGGGGATCTGTCCCATCGTGCCCTCGACCTCCGGATGTCCGGCATGGCCGACGAGAATGAGCGTGCGCCCATGACCGAGGTAGCGCTTGCCTTGCAGGTGAACCTTGGTTACGAGCGGGCAGGTCGCGTCGATGACGGGAAGGCCTCGCTCTTCAGCCGAAACCTCGACCTCCCTCGCGACGCCGTGAGCGCTGAAAATGGTCACTGCACCTTCGGGGATTTCGTCGATCTCGTCCACGAAGCGGGCGCCCTTGGCCTTCAGGTCGTCGACAACGTGCTTGTTATGCACGATCTCATGCCGGACAAAAACGGGTGCCTCGTATTTTTCCAGCGCGCGCTCGACGATCGATATTGCGCGAACAACCCCCGCGCAAAAGCCACGCGGCTGAACCAGAACGACCTGTATGCTGCCAGCATCGCGAGCGAGTTTCTGCATCCCGGTCACCCCGTATCGATGACGTGGCTCATTTTCCACGCAAACCACAATAATTGCCTCTCGCCAACAAGCCGTTCGCACTCACCGTTCCGAGGTCTGCCCAATAAACGGCAGTTCGATTGACACTTTCTGAGAGTTCCTGTCCAGCACTCAAGGTCAAACGCCCGTCTGCTCGGAACGCATCTCCAAAACTGTGTTTCCCAAGCGCCACGCGCGTCTTCGCCAGCGTATGCCGGGTCAACAAGTGCTACCAGGAACACCATAGCTGGCGTGGGCCTTGATTATGCCCGATCCGCCATGATGAAAGTCTAAACTCCCCTGCTTTTGCCGGACAAGGGCCGCACAGACTAACGTTCATTCACCGAAGGAAGGCGAAAATTTGCCCGAGTCAGCGATGAATAGGGGGTATGCAAGCTTTGCAGGGGGACGAAAAAGAAAAAGGCCGGCTGACCGGCCTTTCATCGCGCGACTGTCCGCTCAACTACAGAGTTCGCATGCGGTTCCAGGTCACGACGACTTTCGCACCAACTTTCGCACGGCGATAGAGATCTGCTGCGTCCTCGTTATACATGCGGATGCAGCCGTGGGAAACCTGCTGGCCGATCAGCCACGGAGCGTCCGTGCCGTGGATGCGGTACAGGGAGTCGCCAAGATAGAGGGCGCGGGTGCCGAGCGGATTGCGCGGATCGCCGCCGGGCACGTAAGCCGGAAGCTTGGGGTTCTCTCTGCGCATGTCGGCAGTGGGTGTCCAGCTCGGGTTTTCGCGCTTCTGGCTGACATAGCTGACGCCGGACCACCTGGCATCTGCCTTCGGAATCGCGATCGGATAGCTGTAGGCGATAGTCTTGGACTCTACATAATAGAGGCGACGATCGCCGAAGCTCACGATGATATCGCCCACATTGTAGTTGCCTTGAATCCTGACGACCTGACGTCCCTGCGGACTCATCGGACCGAAAAGATCGTTGAAGAAGCTATCAAGAAAACCGGCTGCATTAACGTTCGAGGTAGCGACTGTCAGTGCAAGGCTGGCAATCGCGAATTGCTTCATGAGGCGTGACATTCAAATCCCTCCTGCGTCTCACCAATCTCAACATTCAACGAAGAAGCCCCAGCTTGCTTCCTAAACGGAGAGCGTTAGCCGCGGTTCCCATCGCAAACGGCTTTCGAAGGCCACAACTTTCGTTTGTGAAACCATAACCAACGAGAGGCTGTGCGTCAGCCCCCAAACCGCCGCCTTCTTGCCGCTTTGCGCCATCGATGTTGCGAAGATGACACGTACCGATGACCGCAGAATTAATATGAGCGGGCAGTCAATCGAATATTTCAACTACCGGCGATCACTTTTTCCGGAACTTGTCCAGACTAACGACTTCAGCTGTCTTCCGCTCGGTCTCGGCCTCGTCGTTCTCACCGAGCGCTTCAGTTGCAACCTCAGGTTGAGAATTGTCGTGATGGGGAAGCGCCAGAACCTCCTGCTCGGCCAGCGACGAAGGGACAACGGTCAGCCCTTCGTCGGACTTTCCCATCTCGCCATCGGACGCGCGCAGCCCGAGCGCGAAATGAACGCTCGGATCCTGGAAAATACGCACCGCGCTGAACGGGATGACCAGCCGCTCGGGAATGTTGTTGAACGACAGGCGCACCTCGAAGCGATCCTCCGTCACCGCCAGATCCCAGAACTGGTGCTGGAGCACGATGGTCATCTCGGTCGGATACTGGTCCTTGAGACGTTTGGAAAGGCCGACGCCCGCAGAGCGTGTGTCGAACGTGATGTAGAAGTGGTGATCGCCGGGCATGCCGCGCTTCAGGACACGCAGAAGAACGGACCGGACGACCCCGCGCAGGGCTTCGAGCACGAGATCGTCGTACGGAATGGTGTCTTCGGGCATGTCTGCTTCTACACGATGGGCCATCGGCCATGAAGGAAGTGGCGGGCTTCTGTTGCCCGGCGCCGCCAGCCGCGCCTGACAGCAGCTACGCCGTCAGGACTTTAGTTCGGTGCAGTTACGCCGCAATCGCGACGGGACGAGCACCAGCATAGTTGTCATTCGCAACTATCATTTTGGCCCAAAACGGCGGTACCATGCCGAGCGAAAGACCACCTTTTACACCCTCGTCGATCCTATTTCGCCCCCATCAGAAGCCGCCGCGCTTCGGCTGAAACTTCGCCATTCGACGGCTTGTGGTGGAGGCGCCGGGTACCGCCCCCGGGTCCGATAGGCTTATTACGATATCCATTTATCGCCATAGCTGGCGAACCAGCAAAGAGTAATATAGAGCGTCTCCAGCCCGTTGGAAAGACGGCGGGACAAGAATGTCGAAAAGCGCAGCATGTATGTCACGCTTCCACGACAAGCGCGGCATGGCGCGCGGACGGCAGCCTATTCGATCACTATTTTCGGGCCTTTGGCCGTGGTCGCGCCGGAGAGGCGGTTCCAGACTGAAGCGGCTATCTCCCGGTAGAGCTTCGCATGCAGCGACTCGGGGGCCGAAACGACGATGGGCCGCCCGGCGTCGGACGTCTCGCGCACGGCCATATGCAGCGGAAGCGCGCCAAGAAATGGCACACCGAGCCGCCGCGCTTCGTCTTCCGCGCCGCCATGGCCGAAAATGTCCGACTGCTCCCCGCATTTCGGGCAAATGAAATAGCTCATGTTTTCGACGATGCCGAGGACGGGCACATTCACGCGCTTGAACATCTCAAGGCCCTTGCGCGCATCGATCAGCGCCAGATCCTGCGGGGTCGATACGACAACCGCGCCCGCGAGCGAAGCTTTCTGCGCCATGGTGAGCTGCGCGTCGCCGGTGCCGGGCGGCATATCGACCACAAGCACGTCGAGTTCGCCCCATGCGACATCGTTCAGCATCTGGGTCAGCGCGGAAATCACCATCGGGCCGCGCCAGATCATCGGCGTTTCCTCATCGACGAGGAAGCCGATGGACATCGTTTTCAGCCCGTATTTTTCGATGGGCGCGAGGATATTTTCGCCGATAAGCTCCGGCTTTTCATGGATAGCCAGAAGCCGCGGCACGGATGGGCCGTATACGTCCGCGTCGAGAAGCCCGACCTTCAGGCCGTTCGCGAGAAGCCCCAGCGCGATGTTGACCGCCGTCGTGGACTTGCCGACACCGCCCTTGCCCGAAGCTACCGCGATGATCTGACGGACGCCGCCGATCCCGCGCCCGATGGCGGCGTCGGCCTGCTTCGCGGCTTCGCCTTCCTTGGCGTCGGCCGTTAGCACGACGGTCGCGCCCCCGACGCCCGGTAACGCGCGAACCGCCTCTTCGGCGTCGCGCCGCACCGCTTCATAGGCGCGCGCGTCTCTCGGCGGCACGTTCAGCGCAAAATACACCTTGCCCTTGACGATGGCGATCTCAGACAGGATGCCCGCCGAGACGAGGTCCACGCCGCCGGGCGTTCGCACGCTCTTGAGAGCCGCGAGGACAGTTTCTTTTGTCGGAGTGTCGGGCATTTTTGAACCGCCAGGCTGGTTTCTGCGAATGGAACTTGTCTTAATCTAGGGCGCGCGGTGGCGGCGCGAAAGCGCCTTCGTTGCGAAAGTCCGACTGAATTTGCGTTCTTCGACTTCCGTGAGCGAAGACCGACGCGCCGCGCCTCGACGCGGGTGAAGGCGCCGGCGCGGTGTCGGAGGAGGCGCTTCCTCATCGAAGCTGTGGAAAAGGCCGGGGCGCTTATCTTCGACATCAGAGTGTCCGTTTAGCACGGTAAAGCTTGAGTGAGGGTCGGGAGGGCAGGCGGCTGTTCCTTTTGCAAGCCCCTCTTAGGCAGGGTGCGCACTGTCGATGATCACGCACTCTGACTTAAAGTTGCAACAATTGCCTGATACACTCTTAATGAGTGTTTAGGCGGTTACCTTCGCGTAAGGTTGAGTTTGGAGTCGGTGGTGATGAAACAGGACATGGACGAGTTGTTCCGTTCCTTGCTCGATGGGGTCGGCACTACGGTCGACTCGAAAAACTGCGCCGTGGATCAGTCGCGGCAATTGGTTACAGCCTTCAGCCGAATTGAAGATTACAATGTCAGGCAGGAGCTTCTGCTGCTGATCGAGCTGGTATCCAGAATGCCAAGGTCTCTGACCACCCGGCAGGATCGCTTGTCGCATACGGGCGTCGCCAACCTTCATTAGGTCGGCCGCTCGCGCGATTTCGCAGGCGCACCCGACATTTGTGCTCGCGCAGCCTCACATGTGAGGCCACGCGTCCGCCATCGACAGGTTGAGAGCGAGAAACGCGGGCTCCTGACGTCAGTTCCCGGCCAGCACCTCTTTCACTACGGCGCTTGCCTTTGTCATATCGAGTTGGCCCGCGAAATTCGCCTTCAGCGCGGCCATGACCTTGCCCATGTCCTTGACCCCCGTCGCACCCAGCGAGGCGACAAGATCCTTCACGGCTGCCTTGAGTTCATCCTCGCTCATCTGCTTCGGCAGAAAGTCCGAAATGATCGCGATCTCGGCCTCTTCCTTCGCCACCAGATCCGGGCGGTCGCCTTTCCTGTAAAGCTCGACCGACTCGCGGCGAGACTTGATCAGACTTTGCAGCAGGTTCAGCACCTCGTCCTCGCCGATGTGCTCGTCGCCGCGACCGCGCGCCACGTCGATGTCCTTCTGCTTGATCGCAGCGTTCACCATGCGCAGTGTCGTCGTCTTCATCTCGTCCTTCGCCCGCATGGCGTCTTTTAAAGTCTCGGAGATTTTCTGGCGAATCATGGCCGCATCCTTTCCTTGAGGAGATGATTTAGCGCGTCGACGGGCGTTCGACAACGCACGCCAGCGGTGGAAAGCAGCCGCGCGCGGTTGGCTTCCCCGTGAGAATCGTTTCGAGTGATCGCCATGCGCAGACTACCACGATACACCGTCCTGGCTGCCACTGCTCTTGCGCTGTTCGCTTCGCCCTGCTCGGCGCAGATGGACAGCGGTATCGACCCGTGCGCGCGCATGGAAGTGCTCCCCGGCTCGAAACTTTTCGCCGAAAACTGCACGTACTGTCATGGCCCCGACGGCAAGGGCGGCGGCATCCTCGCAAAGGAATTGAAGCTCACGCCGCCGGATCTGACGACGCTCGCGGAACGCTCGAACGGCGCGTTTCCGAGGGATTACGTGTCAAAGCTCCTGAAGGGCGAAAGTAACAAGACGCATGGCGGCATGCCGAACTGGACGTCGATTTTCCAGGACGAATGCGGCCCGGCTTCCGCGAATCGCGCGGTTACGGAACTTGGCGTCTACCTGAAGGGCATTCAGGCGAAGTGACGGGCGCGATTCCGGCTGTCGTGCGTCAGGCGGGAAAGGCGGCGACCTTGGCCGCCTTTGCAGGCTCGCGATGCTCATCCATGCTTGCGGCTTGGGCCAGACGTTCGATGTCGGGAACCACGATGTCGCGCGTCGAGCGTAGCTCGATCAATCCTTGCTGCTTCAACTGGCTGACCTTGCGGCTCACCGTTTCGAGCGTCAGACCGAGATAATCGGCAAGCTCGGAGCGCGTCAGCGGTAGCTCGAACTCGGCGGCGTTTTCCCGGACGGGCTGGACCCCGGCATTTCGGGTGCGCCGCGCGATGATGAGAAGCAGGCTCGCCACGCGTTCGTAAGACGATTTACGCCCGAGCATGAGCGTCCACTCGCGCGTCACGTCCAGTTCCTGCACGGTGAACTCGAACAGCCAGCGCTGCATGTCCGGGTATTCGAGAAGCAGGCGGTTGAACGCCTGGCGCGGGAATGTGCAGATGTCGACATCGGTCGCGGCGGCGGCAGAAAACTTGTGCGTTTCCGCGAAGGTGTGGCCGAGAAATTCCGGCGCGTAGACGAGGCCGATAACGTGGCGCTCGCCTTCCGAGGTGGTCTTGATCAGCTTCGCCACGCCTGAATTCACCGCCGCGAAGGAGATGGCTTCGTCGCCGTCGCGAAAGATGTACTGGTTGGCCGGGATGACGCGCCGACGGGCAATCGAACTCAGCCGTTCGAGCTGCTCCATCGACAACGCCTGACAAATCCCGCGATGCCGGATGAAGCAGGATTCGCACCGGCTGGCGTTGAATTGGGTGCGTTCCGCCACAGGGTTGGACATGATCTTCAAGCGAGATGCCTTCCTTCACGTTACCGTTATCGTAGCGTGGGAAGCCGTGTCTGTCCAATGCGTGGCGATCACAACCAGCTAGGCGTGCTTGAAGCGCGGCGGCCGCTTCTCCGCGAAGGCCGCCATGCCCTCCTTCTGATCCTCCGTCGCGAACAGCGCGTGGAAGGCCCGGCGCTCGAACCTGACCCCTTCGGAGAGCGTCGTTTCGAAAGCGCGATTGACCGATTCCTTTGCCAGCATGACCGAAGGAAGCGAGAAGCTTGCGATCTTCTCGGCCGCTTTCATCGCCTCCGCGACGAGGTCCGCCGCGGGTACGACGCGGGAAACAAGCCCTGCCCGCTCCGCCTCGGCCGCGTCCATGTGCCGCCCGGTGAGGATGAGGTCCATCGCCTTCGCCTTGCCGACGGCGCGCGTCAGCCGCTGCGTGCCGCCCGCGCCGGGGATCACCCCCAGCATGATTTCCGGCTGGCCGAATTTCGCCGTGTCGGAAGCGATGATGAAGTCGCACATCATGGCGAGTTCGCAGCCGCCGCCGAGCGCGAAGCCCGATACGGCCGCGATCACCGGCTTGCGAACGCGCGTGATGCGCTCCCACGGCGCGATGAAATCTTGCAGGATCACGTCGCCGAAGGTCTTGTCCTTCATCTCCTTGATGTCCGCGCCCGCCGCGAATGCCTTCTCCGAGCCGGTGATTACGATAGCCCCGATGTCCGCATCGGCCTCGCAGCCGTCGAGCACCTGATTGAGTTCCGCGATGAGCTGCGCATTGAGCGCGTTCAGCGCCTTGGGCCGGTTCAGCGTGATGAGCCCGACCCTGCCCTTTTTCTCGAAGAGCACCGTTTCGAAAGACGCGGTTTCGGAAGTCATTCGGGTGTTTCCTTTCAGATCCTTGCCTGACAGCGCGGGCAGAAAAAAGTCGAGCGCCCTTGTTGGGCTTTTCTTACGATGAGCGCGCCGCAATCATTATGACACGGCTCGCCGCCGCGCCCGTACACATCGAACTTTTCCTGGAAATGGCCGCCGTCGCCGTTGGCGTGACGGTAATCGCGGATCGATGAGCCGCCCGCAAGCAACGCGTCTTCGAGCACGCCCTTGATCGCCGCGCAGAGCCTCGCGGCCGCCGCCGTGCCTCGCTTGCCGATGCCGAGCGCGCCCGCCGCCGCGTCCGGCGGCAGGCCCGCACGAAACAGCGCCTCGCAAACGTAAATGTTGCCGAGCCCCGCGATGATGCGCTGGTCGAGCAGGAACGCCTTCAACGCCTGCGTCTTCCCCGCCGCGCGCGCCGCGAGATAATCCGGCGTCAGCGCATCGGACAGCGGCTCGATCCCGAGCCCGCGAAACAGCGCATGCTCGGCCATATCGCCCGCGTCGAACAGCGTCATGTAACCGAAGCGGCGCGGGTCGTTGTAGCGGATCACCTCGCCGTTGCTCATCGCGAAAACCACGTGGTCGTGGCGCGTGTCGGCGGCATGCTCGTAGTAGAAGGAGCCCGGCGTGATCCCCGCGCCATCGGAATGCCGCTCGATGGTGAAGCGGCCGGTCATGCCGAGATGCATGGCGAGGCAAAGCCCGCTATCCGCTTCCGCCACGATGTACTTCGCCCGACGCGTGAGGCGCGCGACGTTTTGCCCGCGCAGCCGCTCGGCGAAACGCGGCTCGAAGGGAAAACGAAGGTCGGCGCGGTTGAGCGTTACAGCCGAAAACGCCGCGCCCTCCATGGCGGGGGCGAGGCCGCGCCGGACGATCTCGACTTCGGGCAATTCGGGCATGGCTGGCGATTCAGAGGCGAGGTCGTGAGAGGCTTGTTGTGCATCGCGTGCAAAGGTCCGTCGCGTCATATAAGCGCCGCCACAGGAAACGCAAAGCCCGCGCCGGGTCAACGTCGATTAGCGACATGCCACGTCTGCACAGGCGTTTTCGCTGCGCACACCGTCTGGTCGCCGCGCCTCTTCCGGGTAGTAAGCGCCGGAAGCCACCCCAAATTAAAGCGTCCGCTCTCGCGCCGCAGTGATATAAGAGGTCTGGCGGGAGCGATCGGGACAAGCGCGCCGTTATCCCTGCTCGGGAGGATCAAGGTCTATGTTCATCGAACTTCACGACACCAATGGCAACCTCACGCTGATCTGCGTGGAAGATATCCAGCGCGTTCGCAAGGGTGCTCACGGCGGTTCCGACATCTTCATGAACGAGCTGGAAGGCTGGGCGCAGGTGGGCGAGAGCGTCGCCGCGGTTCGCGACCTGATCATCAAGGCCGGCGACATCGTAACGGCCGCGGCCAAGGTGGACAGCGGCAAGCCGATCCGGCTTCAGCCGCTCGATAACCCGCGCGAAAAGGATTAAGGGTCGAGAGGGCGACGCGTCGCCCTCTCCTGCGGATACTCGGCGGAGAGAATGTTCGTGCCCGCTGGTGGCACCGTCAAATGTAATTGCCAATGCTCCTGACGCGCAGATTCTGCGCGGCGAGCGTGCAGCAATGGTCAGCCGCGACCGCCCCTGCGGCCTTTGGCAACGCGTCCCAGCCCCTCGTCGCCCGCCTTCAGCATCGCCACGAGCCTGCGCTTCTGCGCATCGCTCAACGTCTGATAAAGCGGCTCGGCGGCGTCCGCGAGCTTCTTAAGCGACCCGCCGCGCTCTTCAAGCTGTTCGGCGCGCTCCTTCATCGCCTGAATGGCGTTTTCGGGCTTCGGTCGGTCGCGCTTCGCGAGTCGCTGATCCATGCGCTTCTGCATGATGTCGCGCATGGCCTGCTCGACCGGCGGCCAGTTCTTTTCCTGATCGGACGTCAGCTTCAGCCCGGCCTTCAAGCCCGCTATACGCGCATCCGCGAAGGCTTTCATATCGTCCCGGCCGAAGCGGAATTTCTTCTTCTCGGTCTGGCGCGGCTGCTGCGGCTGCGCCTGCGTGGCTTGCGCGCCGTTGTCATCCATATCGGCCCGCTGCGCATAAACGGTCGACGGTCCGACAAGCGCGAGCGCCATCACGCCCGCGACGATAGACTTGTTCATGGGACTTCCTCCACTACCGAAATCGGATTTGATAAGGTAACGGTGGAGACGAGCGTCAAGTAAGATCCTGATCGGAGCAATAACAGGGCATTAAAGTGCCACCTTAGCCGAATGCTCTCTTATTGCGCCGTTTGCGAAGTAGAGTATCATTTGATGACAATTTTCCGAATTTACCATAGCTTGATATGCGTATTCCTTAAATAAATCCTTTACCTTAGCCTTCGTCTTGAACTGGGCGGCAGCGGAGCATTCGCTGACTGCATCCAACGCTTCATGATACGGGAAGTTCATGCCGAATAAACCTTCCAAAGACCACGCTCCGATCAAGAACACGTCGCGTCGCTTGCCTCTGTCGCTGGTCAGCCGCAATCTTGTCGGCGCATCCGCGGTTGCCTTCTGCGTGATCGCCGGTGCCGGGGCCTACCAATTGCAGGCGGCGCCGGATCTCGCGCCGCAAACCGAGGCGTCGGGCGCCCTGCCGAGCTTTACGGCACTTGCGGAGCGCGTTTCGCCGTCCGTCGTTTCGGTACGCGTGAAGGCCGACCCGCGCCTCATCGCTTCGCAGGAAGGCGGCGGGGAGGAGCGCTCCCCCGAAGGCAACAAGGACAATCCTTTCAGCGGCACGCCGCTCGAACGCTTCTTCGCGGGGCCGAAAGGGCTCATGCCCCCGGAGCCGAAGGGCAAGTACAAGAAGGGCGGAACGCCCGGCGCGCCCATTTTTGGACAGGGGTCCGGCTTTTTCATCTCGCCGGACGGCTACATCGTCACCAATAGCCACGTCGTGGAAGGCGCCATGAAGGTGGAGGTGCTGACGACGGAAGGCAGGGTTCTGCCCGCCAAAATCATCGGCACCGACGCGGGGACAGACCTCGCGCTGCTCAAGGTCGACGGGGGCAATTTCCCGGCAATCAAGTTCAGCAAGGGCGAAGTGAAGGTCGGCGAATGGGTGATCGCGCTCGGCAATCCGTTCGGCCTCGAAGGCACGGTCACGGCGGGCATCGTCTCGGCGCGCGGCCGGGACATCGGCACGGGCGCGTATGACAACTTCATCCAGATCGATGCATCCGTGAATCAGGGGAACTCCGGCGGTCCCTCCTTCAATCAGGCCGGCGAGGTGATCGGCGTGAATACGGCCATCTTCTCGCCATCGGGCGGCTCGGTCGGCATCGCGTTTGCCGTGCCCGCCAAGACGGTGGAAACCATTGTTGCGCAGTTGAAGAAAAAGGGTCGGGTGACACGCGGCTGGCTCGGCGTCGAGGTGCAGCCCGTGACGCCGGAACTGGCGGACAGCCTCGGCCTGCGCGATGCGCAGGGCGCGCTCGTGACCTCGCTCATGCAGGGAAGCCCGGCCGACAAGGGCGGCCTGTTGCGCGGCGACGTCGTGCTCAAGATCAACGAAGGCGACGTGAAGGATAGCCGCGACCTCGCGCGCCGGATCGCCTCCATACCGCCGCAGACCGCCGTCCGCCTCGCGATCTTCCGCAACGGACGCCGCGAAGCCCTTGCCGTGAAGCTGTCGGAACTCAAGGACGAGTCGAAACTGCCGGGCGGCCGAAGCGGACCCGAGTTGCAATCCGAAATCGGGGGCCTCGGCATCTCGGTCGCGCCCATGGTGAGCGGCCCCGGCGGCACGCCCGGCCTCGCTATCGTGGATATCCGCCCGGACGGGCAAGCCGCCGATATGGGCCTCGTTCAGGGCGACGTGATCCTCGCGGCGAACGGCTCGGATCTGTTCTCGCCCGACGCGCTGGAAGCGGCGCTCCGCAATGCCCGCGCCATCGGCAAGTATCACGCGCTGACGCTCGTGCAGCGCGGCGCCACACAGGTGTTTGTCGCGCTGCCGACCGGCAAGAGATGACAGGCAAAAATGGTTGAGGGGCGGATCGGGGGCGGTTTCGCCCCCGATCCGCATCGAGCAGCGACACATCAGCTGTTGGAGAAGCGGCTCCGGTCCCGTAGGATCACGGCTTGCGCCGCTTCGCGCGGCAACCTAAATCTGTGCCTTGAGGCAATTCCATAAGCGGGAACCGGTTTTCCGTCCGGAATTGCGACAAAGGAAAAAGATAGAGCGCTTCTATCGAATCCGTTGCAGACGGACGCGCTCTGACGAACGGACCCTCCTCGCCATGCCGAAGATCACCCCCACTGAAGCTCTCGTCTATGTCATGATCACCATGTCGGCCGCGGATCGGCAGATATCGGACCGGGAGCTGGATCGGATCGCGCAGATCGTGAAGCATCTGCCCGTTTTTCTCGGCTTCGACGAGAACACCCTCCCGAAAACAGCCGAACGCTGCGGCAACATGTTGAGCGAAGACGAGGGCCTGGAGCATCTTCTCGAACTCGTCTACGCGTCCCTGCCGAAGAAGCTGCACGAAACGGCCTACGCGCTGGCGGTGGAGGTTGCGGCGGCGGATCTGCGTGTGCCGGACGAGGAAATCCGCCTGCTCGAAATCATCCGCGACGCGCTGCACCTCGACAAGCTCGTGTGCGTGGCCATCGAGCGCGCCGCCCGCGCGCGGCATCAGACGCTGTGAGCCGGGGCCAAATCCACAACCTGCTTTGCAAAGCGCATGCACGCCGTCTATATAACGCGTACCGATTTCCCTGAAAGGCGCGCGTGCGGATGGCTCTCTCGCACCTATCATTCAAGAAGATGAACGGCCTCGGCAACGACTTCGCCGTGCTCGACGCGCGCGCGAGCGGCTTCCGGCTGACGGCCGAAGAGGCGAACGCCATCGCCAGCCGCGAGACGGGCATCGGCTGCGATCAGGTAATCGTGCTGGAGCCGTCGAGCCGCGCGGATGTGTTCATGCGCATCCTGAACGCGGACGGTTCCGAGGTCGGCGCGTGCGGCAATGCAAGCCGCTGCGTCGGCGCGCTTATGGCTGCGGAACTCGGCCGCGAGCGCGTCACCCTTGAGACGGCGGCGGGCGTGCTCGACGCGCGCATCGCGGGCGACGGCCTCGTGACGGTGGACATGGGCGCGCCCCATTTCGGCTGGCGCGACATTCCGCTCGCGAAGAAGGAGCCGGACACGCGGGCCATTTCGCTTGCGATCACGCTTCCCGATGGCCGCGTGCTGGAAGGGCCGAGCGTCGCCAATATCGGCAACCCGCATTGCATCTTCTGGGTCGCCGATGTGGACGCCTATGATCTCGCGGCATTCGGGCGCGCGCTCGAATACGATCCCATGTTTCCCGAGCGCGCGAACATCTCGCTTGCCGAGGTGCTGGACGACAAGACGGTAAAACTTCGCGTCTGGGAGCGCGGGGCGGGCATCACGCAAGCCTGCGGCACCGCCGCCTGCGCCACCGCCGTTTCCGCCGCGCGCACGGGCCGCACCGGCCGCACCGTGGAAATCCGCCTGCCCGGCGGCATCATCGGCATCGAGTGGCGCGCAGACGACGACCACATCCTCATGACCGGGCCTGTCGCGCACGAGTTCGAAGGCACTCTGACGCTGTCCAACGGCGCTGTAACGGTGGCGCGCGAATCATGACCGTCGACGTCATCACCTTCGGCTGCCGCCTCAACACTTACGAAAGCGAAGTGGCGAAGAAGCACGCGCAGGACGCCGGCGTGACCGACGCCGTGATCGTCAACACCTGCGCGGTGACGGGCGAGGCCGTGCGGCAGGCGCGGCAGGCGATCCGTAAGCTTCGACGGGAGCGACCGGGCGCGAAGATCATCGTCACGGGCTGCGCCGCGCAGATCGAGCCGGAAACCTTCGCCGACATGAACGAAGCCGATCACGTCATCGGCAACGGCGAGAAGACGAGCGCCGCGACGTTCCTGAGCCTCGCGTCGGGCGACCTTGCCCGCGTGCGCGTGAACGACATTGCGAGCGTCCGCGAAACCGCGCCGCACATGATCTCCGGTTTCGGCAGCCGCGCGCGCGCCTATGTCGAGGTACAGAATGGCTGCGATCACCGCTGCACCTTCTGCGTGATCCCTTACGGGCGCGGACCGTCGCGCTCGGTGCCTGCGGGCGAAGTCGTCCGCCAGATCCGCGCGCTCGTCGAGGACGGCTACCGCGAGGTAGTGCTGACGGGCGTCGACCTTACCTCCTACGGTGCGGATCTGCCGGGGGAAATGAAGCTCGGCCACCTCGTGCGCACCGTGCTTCGCCTCGTGCCGGAGCTGCCGCGCCTTCGCATCTCCTCCATCGACACCATCGAAGCGGACGACACGCTCATCGACGCCTTTGCCGAGGAAGAGCGGCTGATGCCCCACCTTCACCTCTCGCTGCAATCGGGCGACAACCTCATCCTGAAGCGCATGAAGCGGCGCCACGCCCGCGAGGACGTCATCCGCTTCTGCCGCGAGATGCGCGAGATCCGCCCCGATATGGTCTTCGGCGCGGATTTGATCGCGGGCTTTCCGACCGAGGACGAAACGATGTTCGCGAACACGGTCCGGCTCGCGGACGAATGCGGCCTGTCCTTCATGCACGTGTTCCCCTATTCGCCGCGCCCGAAGACGCCCGCCGCGCGCATGCCGCAACTCGACCGCTCGCTTGTGAAGGAACGCGCTGCCCGGCTTCGCAGGAAGGCCGATACGCGGCTCGGCGCGCACCTCGCCGATGAAACGGGCAAGGTTTTCGAGGTGCTGATGGAGCGCGAGCGCGTCGGTCGCACGCCCGGCTTCACGGAAATCGAAATTGCAGGCGGCGGCGCGGAACGCGGCGGCATCGTGCGCGCTCGCGCCACCGGCCACCAGAAGCGCCACCTCATCGGGGAGTGCCTGGCATGAGCGAAGACAAGCGCGGCGGCCTGTTCGGATCGGTTCGTATGTTCGGCGTCGGCAAGAAGGAACAGCCGAAGCCGGAGGCTCCGAAGCCCGAGGCTGAGGAAAGCCCAACAGCGGCGGGTTCTGACTCCGTTGCTCTGGCTGAAGCGCCAGCAGCCACCGAAAGCTGGAAAGACTTCGAAATCGTGGACGAGCCACGCACCGAAGCTGTCGGCGAGGATTTCAAGGCTCCTTCCGAGCAGTCGGCCGCATCGGCTCAGACAATGCCGGCCGCCGCCCCCGAACCGGAAGAAAAGCCGCGCGTGGGCTGGTTCCAGCGGCTGAAGCAGGGCCTGACGAAGACCTCGTCGAAGCTCACCGAAGGCATCACCGGCGTCTTCACGAAGCGCAAGCTCGACGACGACACGCTCGAAGAACTCGAAGACCTGCTGATACAGGCCGACCTCGGTCTCGACGTATCGGCCCGCGTTGTGGCCGCGCTCAAGAAGGCGCGGTACAACAGCGACATTTCGCCGGAAGAAGTGCGCGCGATCCTCGCCGCCGAGGTCGAAAAGGTGCTCGGCCCTGTCGCGCAGCCGCTCGAAATCGACATGTCGAAGAAGCCCTACGTGATACTCATGGTCGGCGTGAACGGCACCGGCAAGACGACGACCATCGGCAAATACGCGAAGCAGTACACCGAGCAGGGGCTGAAGGTCATGCTCGCGGCGGGCGACACGTTTCGCGCGGCGGCCATCGAACAGCTGAAGGTCTGGGGCGAACGCACGGGCGCGCCCGTGGTGTCCGGCGCGCAAGGCGCGGACGCGGCGGGCCTCGCCTTCGACGCGCTCACCCGCGCGAAGAAAGACGGCGCCGACCTTCTCATCATCGACACGGCGGGCCGCCTCCAGAACAAGACCGGTCTCATGGCCGAGCTGGAAAAAATCATTCGCGTCATCCGCAAGGTGGACCCGGAAGCCCCGCATTCGGTTCTGCTTACGCTCGACGCGACGACGGGTCAGAACGCACTTTCGCAGGTTGAGATTTTCGGCAAGACCGCCGGCGTCACGGGCCTTATCATGACGAAGCTCGATGGCACGGCGCGCGGCGGCATCCTCGTCGCCATTGCCGCCAGGCACGGGCTGCCGGTGCATGCCATCGGCGTCGGCGAGGGCGCAAGCGATTTGCAAGCTTTCTCTGCGCAGGATTTTGCACGCGCCATCGCGGGCGTGAGTTGAGGTCGGAGGGTTCGGTAGTGGCAGGTTTCGAAGCGATGAAGTCCGAGGCGATCAAGGCGAAGACCGAGGCGACGAATCCGGTCGACAAGAATTCGATCCTGAAACTTTTGCTGGATGTCGGGCCTCTTGCGATTTTCTTCATCATGAACGGCCGGGCGGGCATTTTCTACGCAACGGGCGCTTTCATGGTCGCGACCCTCGTTTCGCTCGTCGCAAGCCGCGTGCTGTTCAAGCGCATACCAGTCATCGCGCTGGTCACTGGCGTGTTCGTCATGGTCTTCGGTGCTCTTACCATCTGGTTGCACGACGAAACCTTCATCAAGATCAAGCCGACCATCGTGAACTGCCTTTTTGTGGTCATCCTCGCCACCGGGCTTTACTTCCGCCGCCCGCTCCTGAAGCTCGCGCTCGGTGAAGTCTTCAAGATGGAGGACGAGGGGTGGCGCATTCTCACTCTCCGGTGGATCGGGTTTTTCGCCCTTCTCGCAATCCTGAACGAGATCATGTGGCGCAATTTTTCGACCGACACATGGGTCGCCTTCAAGTCGTTCGGCATCATGCCGCTGACCTTCGTCTTCATGCTGTCCCAGATCGCGCTGATCATGCGCTATCAGATTCCGGACGCGGAGCCGGAGGCATCCGAGGCCAAAAGTTAGGCACGACGGATAATTCTTTCCGTGCGCTGTATGGAACCTCCGGTTGCCGTATCCATTTCTCGTGATAGGCTCAGAGCTTAACCCGAGTGCCGGATGACAATGCTGGATACCAAAACAGGAGCGGGGCAAACGGGCAGACGTCGGAAGAAGACGACCGCGAGCCGCGCCCCCGCCATAGACGCTTCGATCATTCATCTGCTCCACCGCGCCAGCCAAAGGGCTTCCGAAATATTCGCGCAGGAAACGCGGGATTTCGACCTGACTGCGCGGCAATACGCCGTGGTTACGACGGTGGCGCGGCATGAAGGCCTTAGCCAGACCGATCTCGTGCGCCTGACCGGCATCGACCGCTCGACGCTTGCCGATGTGGTGCAGCGCCTTTTGAAGCGCGGGATCATCGAGCGCGAACGCACGATGCGCGACGGGCGGACTTATGCCGTAAGCCTGTCGGCGGAGGGGCGCGAACTTCTCGACGCGATCAAGCCCATCGCGCGCCGCGCCGACCGTCTCGTGATGGGCTGTCTCGGCGATGAAGACGGCAAGCTCGTGGCGCAGATCCTTTCCCGGCTGCTGCGTAAAGGCGACGAAGACGCGGATGACGTTTTGATGAAGACCGCGCGCTAGGTTGCACATGAACGATCTCGCCAACCGAAGAGGCTGGATGTAGAGTGTTGGGATGGGCGCGAATCTTATCAGTTTCAGACCTGCCTCGCCGAGAGACGCCAACGCCTTGGGAGCGATCCACGATGCCGCGTGGCGCTCGACCTATCAGGGCATCATCCCGCACCTTCACCTTGAACGCATGATCGCGAGGCGCGGCCCGCGCTGGTGGCAGCAGCAGATCGAACGCGGCGCGAACGTGACGCTTCTCATGTTCGACGATGTGCCGCAGGGCTACGCGACATGGGGTGCGGCGCGTGGCACATGGCCTTGGGAAGCGGGCGAAATCTTCGAGCTTTACGTGAACCCCGCCTTTCAGGGCGTCGGCCTGGGCACGCGTCTTTTCGCCACTGCGAAGGATGCGCTCAAGCGACAAGGGCTGAAACGGCTCGTCGTTTGGGCGCTCAAGGATAATGAGTCGGCCTGCGCGTTCTATGGCGGGCTGGGCGGCTCCATCGTAGCGGCCACGCCCGAGCGCTACGGCGACGTTTCATTGACACGCGTCGCCTTCGCGTGGGGCGTGAACGTGAAATCGTCCAGGGCGTGAGGCAATAACTCGCTCGACATCGGATGCCTGCCTCGGCGCGGGCTGAAGCTACGCGTCGTCGTCAATGACAAATGTGCAGACGACCTCGTTGCCGCATCCGACATAGTCCAGCGAACTGAACGACATCCTTCGCGCGGTAGCGATCCCCCGTCCGTGGGGATGGGTAGCCCGTTCGGGGCTGATGTCGAGAAAAGGTCGCCAGTCGAACCCGTCCCCCTGATCGCGAATGCGTGCCCGAAGCATCTTGCCGTCCGTTTCAAAGTTCAGCCACGCCCATTTCTCGCTGTGCTCCGGCAAGTCGAGCCGCCGCTCGATTTCCTCCCGCAACCGCCCGTCGAGTATCAGGCGCGTCTTCTCCTCATACGTGATGCCCAGATTGCCGTGCTCGATCGCATTGGAGAGCATTTCATGCAGACCGTAGATGGCCGCTTCCGGCTCGGGGAAACAATTGGCGATGAGAAAGGCGAGGCTGCGCGCCTCCTGCGGAGTGCGGAAGCGGAAGCGGGCCTGTTCGAGGAGCCCCATGAGGCTGCGATGCTGCGCCAATTCCTCCCGGAGCCGCTGCTTCTGTGCGGCGTCCTTGAGCGCCGCGCCGACGATGGCGAGGAGCGTCTGATATTCATACGGCTTCGTGAGATAGTAATAGACGCCCGCGTTGATGCCCTGAAGGATCTGGTCGCGGGCGGTCGCCGCCGTCTGCATGATGACGGGGATATCCGCAAGGCGCGCATCCGCCTTCACCGCTTTCAGCACCTCGATACCGCTCATGCGCGGCATCATGCGGTCGAGAAGTATGGCTTCGATGCCTGACGTGTCGCGCAGACGCTGAAGCGCTGTGTCGCCGTCGTCGGCCTCGACAACATCGTAGCCGCCGTCGGACAGAAGCTCCCGCAGGATTTCGCGGTTCAAGGCATCGTCGTCGGCATAAAGGATCTTGCGCATGTGGAACCCGCGAAAACACCGGCACGGCGTAGGGCTACTAATTGCCTCCTGACCAAGGAACTAGAAAAACCTGAAAACGCGATGCAGGGTTCCGAATGTGCAATATTGACCGGCTTCAGGGGATTTTCTGCTTGTCCGGTTCAGACTGATATATCCGCTCGGGTCCGGCTCTCGGGATTTCGAAATGGATCGAAGCCCCCGGTTGTCGACGGGGCTGCCCGGATCCGGCCGCCATGCAGCCGAACGATTTCCCGGCAGATCGTCAAACCGAGCCCGGATCCGCCCGCTCCGATGTTCGTCTTGCCGCTCTGGGCAAATTTATCGAACACGCG